>DASZOL010000058.1:0-50629 GCA_035550795.1 Candidatus Methylomirabilota bacterium | reverse complement strand
TATCTTCGTAAATGTTCGGAGAATTCCACTCGTGATCTTCCGGCAAATAACCCAAGACGCGCGCACTTTCTGGCATAAGCTTTTTCTTTGCCGCTTCGAAGATGGTCATGCCATCAAATTTCGTCTCGCCGTTGGACTTGTTCCACACCTGCCCGCCGGGATTGGCTTCATCCAGCAGTTTGAGAATTTTCATATCCCAAAATTGCGGATAACCGCCATACGGCTTGGTCTCGACGTTGGCCCACCACATGTGCTCCTGGCCCTTCGAGAAGGTCCAGGTGGACTTGCAGGCCATCGTGCAGCTCTGGCAGGCGATGCAGCGGTTGACGTTGAACACGAAGGCGAACTGCCGCTCCGGGTAGGTCCCCTCATACGGGAACGCCATGTCGCGGCCGAGCTGCCAGTTGTGAACCTGCGCCATACGCTAGGCTCCTTCGGCGGCGCGAGGCTCGTCGCACCGCCCGCGACCGAAGGCCTGGAGGCACTCGCGCACGATCGCGCGGATCGCGTCGTCGCCGAGCACCCGGTGCGCCTGGTGGGGGCCCGCGTAGAACGGGCTCCGGAAGACCCCGAGGAGCCACCGCTCGTCGCGACCCAGCCGCGCGAATTCCTCCGCGAAGGCGTACGCCATGTCCTCGATCGCCGCCCGGGTCGCGGGAAGGGCAACTCCCCGGAGCTCCATCGGGTCGTCCGGCTCGGCGTGCTTCCCCCTCATGGGGGCGTCCTCGGCTCCGCGTCCGTCGATGACATCCGAGCGCTCGGTCATCGCCGTCATCAGCTCTGGCGATGGAGATCGCCGGCGAGGTAGCGCTTCATGAACTCGTTCTCGTTGTCGGGCGTGTAGCCGCTGGTCACGGGCTTCCAGAGCCCCCGCCCGCCGAGGCCCCCGTCCTCTGCCTTGGCGACCCGGACGAGCGTTTCCTTGGGGACGGTGTTCAGCGCGTGATTGTCCCCCTCTCCTCCGAAGATGAAGCTCATCGAGGCCTTGGCCTTGTGAAACAGGCTGTCGGTCTGGTGCATCGGCATGTGCCAGTTCCGCGTGAGCGACTGCTGCGACCCGTAGCGGAGATTGGCCTGGTAGCCGGTGTTCTCCGACAAGGCTCGTCCGTCGGGCCGCGTCTCGTGGGCCCGGACACTCTTCTCGGTGGCGATGAACGGAGCGTGCTTCATCATCACCACGTTGTAGGGATACGCGTGGTTGTACTTCACGCGGAGCATGCATCGCGCCACCTTGTAGAAGGGGTCCTTCGGGTCGGCGCCGCGGTACGGGCGATCCGCCGGGTTCGCGTCGACGTAGACATAGTCGCCGTCGTTTATCCCGAGGTCGCGTGCCGCCTGCGGGTTCATGTGGAGCTGGTGCTCGCCGACCGACGGCGCGCGCTTGTCGAGTCGGTACGGGTCGCCGAAGTTACTGTCGTAGAGCATGTGCCAGTCGACATTCGACCAGCTTGAGTGGACCCGGTGCCGGGTCTTCGGGGTCAGGCAGTAGAAGTGGAAGCCCTTCCCCCAGAGGAAATTCGTCGTCGTCTTGACCTGGCTCCACGGCATCTTGACGTTGCGGATCGTCCGCTCGTCCCAGTGCTCGGCCGAGACGGGAAGGCCGTAGTCCTCGGGGCGGACGAGCGGGTTGGTGCTGACGATCACGTTCGGTAGGTACGGCGTCGCCTCCGGCCCTTCCCGGTGCACGATGAAGTTCTCGCCATACTCGATCGCCTCCGGCACGTCGGCGTAGGCGTGGAGCCGCCCCGTGTCGGTGTGGAAGGGCTCGGAGTCGTGGACCTGCTCGTAGAAGGGGATCCGCGGGTACGTCCGGAACAGCATCAGCGCCCCGCCGGGCGGGCCGTACTTCCCGGCCATGACCTCGGCGAGCTTGTACCCCTGGGTCGTCGTGCACGTGTCGAGCAGGCGCTGGATGTAGACGTCCGAGCGCCCCTCGAGGGCGAACTTGAAGTACTCGGCGAAGCGCCGGTCGCCCGTGACGTCGGTGAGCGCCTTGGCGAGGCCGGCCAAGATCATGACGTCGTCGCGGGAGTCGAACACCGGCGGGATGCCGCCCTTCCAGATCTGGAGGAAGGGATTGGAGCAGCTGGCGGTGATCTCCAGGCTCTCGAACTCGAGCCAGCTGTTCGCGGGGAGCGCGATGTCCGCGTACTCGATCGACGCCGTCATCTGGATGTCGATGGCCACGATCATTTCAACGTTGGGATTGACGTTCTTGATGATCCCGTACGCCCACTTGGCGTTGTTGATCAGGTTGACGTTCGTGAACAGGATCGCCTTGGTGGGCGTCGGCATGTGGCTCTCGCCGGTGAAGTTCCGGCGGCCGAACTTGGGAGTGTCGACGATCAAGGCCTGATCGCCATGGTTCCAGTACGCCGGCTCTTCGTCCTTGGTGTAGGCGTGCGCGTTGACGTCGCGGCCGGCGGCGCTGGCGTCCAGGGTGGGATGGAACGGGTCCTCGGCCACCCAGCCCTTGAAGCCGGGCCCCGTCCAGGGCGAGCCCTGGAAGAGCGCCGCCTTGTAGTTCCCTGCCCACGTGTGACAGCCGGCGCCGGGCTTGCCGATGTTCCCGGTGAGCATCAGGGGCAGGTACGCGGCGCGGTTCATCTCCGTCGCGTGGAACCAGTGGTTGATCCCCTCGCCCTGGTGGATCGCCACCGGCTTCATGGTCCCGATGTCCTCGGCGAGCCGGCGGATCAGGTCCTTCGGGGCGTGGGTGATGTCGGCGACCGTGTCGAGGTCGTAGTCCCGGAGGTGGGTCTGGTAGAGGGTCCAGAGGGTGGCGACCTCCACCTCGGTGCCGTCCGTGAGCGTCACCCGGAACGTCCCGTCGAGCGCCGGGGCGATGCCCTTCTGGGCCATCCGCACCCCCACGTCGTCCCGCGTGACGGCGCGCGGCGCCTTGGTCGGCTCGTCCCACACGACGTAGTCGCCGAGCCGCGCGTGCTGCTCCCACGTGAGGCCCTGGATCGTCATCGACGGGCCGTCGGGCGCGAGCGTGGTCCGGTAACCCGGGAAGACCTCGTGGGCGCGCAGGCGCTTGAGCGTGTCGGTACGGACGAGGAGCGGGAAGTCGGTGAAGGCCTTGACGAAGGCGGGATCGTACCACCGCTGCTCCATCATGAGCCGGGTGACGCCGAGCCAGAGGGCGGCGTCGGTCTGGGGACGGATCGGGATCCAGTAGTCGGCCTTGGTCGACGGCGGGCCGTACTCCGGCGCGATGACGACGATCTTGGCCCCCCGCTCCATGGTCTCGATGAACCAGTGGGAATCCGTGAGCTTGTTCTCCACCAGGTTCTTGCCGTCCATGATGATGAGCTTCGAGAACCGGAGGTCGTTGAAGTCGCAGTCGGAGGCCTGGAGGCCGTGCACCCAGGGCTGGCCCGGCGCCTGATCGCCGTGCCACGTGTAGTTCGCCCAGTTCCGCCCTGCCCTGGCCTCGGCGGGGCCGACCCGGCGGATCCAGGCGTCCAGGAGCGCGAGGGAGTTGTTGAGCCGGTACATCCCGTACTTCCCGATAACCCCGAGGAGCCCCATGCCCCCGCGCATCTTGATCGTGCGCGTCCCGGCGCCGCCGGTGGCGGCCACCATCTCTGGCTGGTAACCCTGGGCGAGGAGGCGCTCCTGGCCCTGCTCCCCGCTGTAGCGCTCGGCGATCGCGACGAGCGCCTTGGCGATGTCCCGGTTGGCGTCGTCCCACGAGATCTGGACGAACTCGTCCTCGCCCCGCCGGTCGAAGAGGTACTTGGCCTTGAGCTCGGGGGTGAGCTCCGGGAAGCCGGCGTCGGCCCAGGCCTTCCAGCCCTTGCGCACGATCGGGTGCTTGAGACGGTACGGTCCGTAGAGGACGCGGTGGAAGGTGTAGCCCTTCGCGCACTGGCGGGGGTTCCAGTTGGCCGTCGCGTGGTTGCCCTGGAGGTCCGCGTACGTCTGGTAATCGTAGGTCGACCCGAGGCGCGTCACGATGCCGTTGCGCACGTAGGCGCGGACGCGGCACGCGTGGGTGTCGTTGGGCGAGCAGACCCAGTCGAACGTCCCGTCGTAGCGGTACTGATCCCGGTAGATCTTCTCCCAGTCCCGGGCGATCGAGCCCGCGAGGGGGTTCTCCTCCGGGCGGGCGGCGGCCAGGAGGCTGAGCGGGAGACCGAGCTCGGTCGCGGCCGCTCCGGCCCCGAGCCAGCGCAGGAAGTGACGACGGTCCATCCGGGTCCCGTCGTCCTTTTCGTCAGACGTCATGGCACTCTCTCCCCCGGGTTGACACTCCGAGTCCTACGGCTCGAGGACGAGGTCCTGCCAGATGGTGACCGACTTCTTCCCGTCGCGGTCGCCCGCGCTCCCGTTCCAGACGGCGAAGGCCACCGGCACCGTGCGCCCGACGACGAGCGTGGCGGCCTGCGGGCCCCGCCCCGCCAGCGTGCGCCGGAAGACCACGCGATAGGTCCCGGTGCTCCAGACGCCGGAGGCCTCGACCGCCTGGTCGGGGCGGGGACGTCCCGAGAGCGTGCCGAAGCCCTGGGCGACCAGGTCCTCGGCCGCGCTCAGCCGCGTCGGGTCGGACACGATGTTGCCGGCGCCCCAGCCCGTCACGAAGGTGGGATCGGACTTGAGCGTGAGGGCACGGCCGCTGGGCTGCTCCATGGGCGAGACGAGCAGGTTCGGGTAGGAGTCGATCCCGAGGTTCGGATAGACTCTTTCGAGATCCTGAAAGGCCGGCTCCAGGTCAGCCTGCCGCTCCGATTTCCACATCCAGATGTTCACGTACTTGCCCGTCTCGCCCATCGCGAAGAACGGGGGATCGGGGTCGAGCGCGAACTCGACCGCCGCCGCGTCCCGGAAGTCCTGCGGGCGCATCGCGGTGTGGTCGTGCGTGGAGTCGGACCACACAAGGAGGAGGGCCAGCTCCTTGCCGTCGTGGAGCGCCCGCACCGTCAGCTCCTCGGGCCGGTCCACCCGCCACCAGAGCGGCATCATGTGGAGGTTGACCGGCCTCGCGAGACGCCAGGCGCCGTCGTCCGGGTGGGTCGGGACGCGCGGAACCCGCCGGGCGACGACCCGGAACCGGCGCATCTCCGCCCGGCCCCGCTGCTCGTCGCTCGACCACGAACGGACGAGGTGGACGAGATGCCAGGCGTCGTTCCCCCACGCCCAGTCGCTCATCGGCATCGGCGTCCCTGGCATCCCGGCCAGGATGCGGCGGTACAGGTGGGCCGGGTCAGGGCTCCCCTTGAACACGCCGAGCGTCAGGTCGCGCGGCCGCGTCGGGTAGCCCTTGTCGTCCTTCTGCTCCTCGGTGCCGTCGCCCCGGCCGGTCTTGCCGTGGCACCCCGCGCAGGCCCCGTCGTAGAGTTCGAGGGCGCGGGCCCGGGCCTCGGCGGTGAACGGCGGCTCGGGGGGGACCCGGATGAGGCCTCTCCCGCTCCCGCCGCTCGGGGGCGGATCTGCGGCGGCGGGCACCTGCCAGGGCTGCGGGACGAAGGACTTGACGTAGTGGACGAGGCCCCACCGATCCTCCTCGGCGAGGTGGCCCCAGGAGGGCATCGCCGAGCCGGGCATGCCGCGCGAGATCGTGCGGTAGAGGTCCTCGTCGGTCGGCACCCGCTCCCATGTGGACGAGAGCGCGAAGTTGCCTGCCGTGAAGTCGCGGGGCTTGGGATAGAGGAGATAGGCGGCATCCCCGTCGCCTTGCCCGGTGGGACCGTGGCAGGCCGCGCATTGCTGCTCGTAGAGGCGCTTGCCGCGGGCCAGGAGATCCGGAGAGGCGGGCCGCATGATCGTGGGGGTCAGGGAGATCGGCTGAGCACCGTGGGGCTCGGTCCCAGGTCCGGTCGGCAGCGCCGGTCCCGCTGCGAACACCCCACGGGACACCCCGTAGCCGATCACGACGCCCAGGACCAGGCACGCGCCTCCGAGCGTCCGGGGCAGGGAAGATCGCTTCGCCACCGCAGGCCTCCTTGGACTGGACAGCGTGGAGAGTGATCTCTCGTTCGTACGTATCAGTCGGGCGGCTCCGAGGGATATGATCCAGGTCATACCGCAGGGGCTTCCGTGCCCGCGAACGAGTCCCCCGAGATCGCTGAGGCGGCCCTCCGCTTCGAGATGGAGCGCCTGGCGGCCAGGCCCAGCAAGGTCGACACCCACCGATGGGGCAGAAGGTCATTCCGTCCGGGTTCTTCGACCTGCCGGGGCCCGAGAACGTCAGCGCAGTGCTGTTCAGTAACAGTGGGACGATCTCCAAGTTCAATCGCATGGGTGTAGTGGCCGGGTTCGGCTCACGCCGAGTCGTACCCAGCTGGCATCCGATGACCTCCGTCACGCACATCTTCGTCGGTGTGGACGCGGCTGGTCCTAGATCGCGCTGACGCGGATCCACCGCCGCGCTGCTGATCCCGGGAGGAGGATCGCATGCCGCGCGCCGCGATCCGAGTGACCGCAGCCCTCAGGTCCCCTGGCGCCGCGATGTGGTCACGGTTGAACGCCAAGCGCGGCCGGTGCCCGGTGATCGGCATCGCGACCTTCTCCGGAGTCCCGTCGTTGACCTGGTTCCGCACCGCAGTCCACCGGCCATTCCTATTGCGCTGACCTGCGCTCCGCCGCCGGGCCGCCCAGGTCCTGCAGGAACTCCGACGCCGGCTTGACGGCCGTCACCTGGAGATGGTCGCGCGCCCGGGTGCAGGCGACGTAGAGGAGATGCCGCTCGGTCTCGTAGACCTCGCCGAGGTCGCTCTCGTCGGTGATGTGGGCGATTCCCATCCTTCACGTCGCGGCTGGTCGTGCTCCACTGGAAGCTCGAGTTGAACTTGATGCCGTAGGGCGGGTCGATGTAGGTGCACTGGACCTTGCCGCGAAGCCCCTCGCGCTCGGCGAGGCTCGCCATCACCTGGAGCGAGTCGCCCAGGATCATCCGGTTCGACCAGTTCTGGTCGTACTGGTAGAACTCGGTCTTGTCGACGCCCTTGGGGATGCCGTTGAAGTCGGCGAACAGATCAGCCGTCCCCCCCCGGCCTCGTAGCGGATCTCGTGGGTCTGGCGGAGGAGGTCGTCGATCAGGGCCTTCGGGTGGACCTTCTCCTGGATGTAGAGCGGCGCCGCATGGACGACCAGGTCCCTCCAGTCCTGCTCGTCCTTGCCACGCCAGACGAGCTGGGGGTCGAGGTCGCGGTTGCGCCGCTCGTAGGCGGTGCGCACCGTGTACTGCGCCTCCCGCTCCAGCACCGATTGGTACTCAGCGGTCCGGATGTTCTTCCGCTGGCCTCGTCGTGGCGGAGGGCCTCGACGCTCTTGCCGGCTGGTGGCTTTGCTTTCCGGGCCGTGGCGTCTACTCCCAGGCCAGATCGAGATCGGTGGCGACCGCCGCGAGGCGCCGGTCGCGGGTCCACAGGCGGGCCGGCGCGGCGAGCGCCGCGGAGGCCAAGAGGTGCACGTCCACGAACCCGATGCCGCGGCCCATCAGCGCGCGACGCTCCAGAAACTCGAGCGCTTCGGCCTGCGTGGCCGTCGGCGCCGACGGGAGCCGGTCGAGCAGGGTTAGCACCTCACGCCGGTTCCGCAGCGTCCCGCACGCCAGCTCGCCGATGACGAAGGGATGCACCAGCACCTGACCGGCCTCGAGCTCGCCGGCCAGCGTGGCGTTCCCCGAGCGGAGGTGGTCTACCCAGACGGACGTGTCGACCAGGATCACCGGCTCTTCGCGCGCCCGGCGCGCCGGCGGGGCGCCACCCGGAGCGCCGGCTCGGTGGCGCCGAGTCGCCCGAGGCGCCGGGCGCTCTCCCGCTGGATGAGGGCGCGGAGCCCCTCGTGGATCAGCGCGGTGCGCTCGGTCATACCCGTGAGGCGCTGGGCCTCGCCCAGCAGCTGGTCGTCGAGATTGAACGTGGTGCGCATGGCGGGCCTCCTCGTATGCACCAACCGTACATCAGATGATGCGCCCTGTCACGCATCCGGGAGGGGTCGGCGGTGTCACTCCGACGCCACGGGTCGAGCCGCGGCAGCCCGCTCGAGCCTCTCGTCGAAGGCCTGCGCGACCTTCCGCTCGAAGTCCTCCCTAGCACCCAGGTGGGTCCCCAGCCACTCCAGCTCCCAGTGCCGCGCCGGGGCCTCGCAGGGCGAGTTGAGGATGGGCCGTTCGAAGAACTGGCTGTCCATCGTCACGCGTGGTTGTATCACGAGCCGTCCGGCCGAAGGGTCTTCGCTACTCCTCCGCGACGGCGTGCCGTCCAGACTGTTGCGGTGGCCAGCTCCACCTCGTCTAACGGGGGGCCGCCTGCGCCTCACGATCGAGCGGCCAACACATGGAACCGCCAGGGCCGACAGCGGCCACCGGGAGAGCACGACTTTGCTCTGTCTTTGCCACATTGCCCGGCATGCTGGGGCGCCTTCGGGCACGGGCGGGCACTCTTAGGAAGCCAACCGGTCGCCCGAGATCTGTCCGGCAACTAACTGCGTCTAAAGCAGAACTGTGCGTCCAGTGCGGCGAGCCGGATGGTGCGCCCAGCAGGATTCGAACCTGCGACCTTCGGATTCGTAGTCCGACGCTCTATCCAACTGAGCTATGGGCGCGCCCAGCCGCTCCGGAGGAGTGGCGGAGAGGCCGGGATTCGAACCCGGGACCAGGCTCAACACCCGGTAACCGCTTAGCAGGCGGTTGCCTTCGGCCGACTCGGCCACCTCTCCGCGCGCAGCGTCCCATCTTCCGGGCGGGCGGAACCTTTGTCAACTCGGCGACCACCGGGGGCGGGTGGCGGAGGGGGAGGGATTCGAACCCCCGAGGCTCGCGCCTTCCGGTTTTCAAGACCGGCGCCTTCAACCGCTCGGCCACCCCTCCCAGCTCGATCTTAAGAGGAGTTCCCGCGATAGTCCAATCACGGCGCGGTCGCCGCGCACCCGGCCCGTCGCCGGCCCGCGCCGCTCACGCCCCCCGGAGAACCTTCGCGCAGGGGGCGCAGACAGGCCCGACGGACGACGGCGGGCTAGCGCCCGCCGCGCTTGCTCGCGACCGCCTGAACCGCCGCCTGAAGCTGCTTGAACGCCGGCCCGCGCGGCGGCACGCGCTTGAGCTTTCCGTTGACGATGACGTATCCTCCGGCGCCCGCCGCCACGCCGGGTGAAACGTACATGGCCACCACCACCAGCCCCTTGAGCTTCACTGCCATGGAAACCCTCCGCGTCGACCGAGATGAACCGCACGCATCGTCCACGCGGAGCACGAGGCATACCCGCGCGGGAAACGCCACGACCCGACGCTAGGCGCTGCCCTGCCGAATGTCAATCGGGGCACCACCGCGATCGCGGTTGCGCATCGTCGCCGCGGGCGCCGGGCCCGGGGGAGGCCGCGCTCAGGCGGGGGTGAGGCGCTCGAGCCCGTCCAGATAGGGCCGCAGCGCGCGCGGCACGGCGACGGTCCCGTCAGGTTCCTGGTAGTTTTCGAGGACCGCGATCAGCGTGCGCCCCACCGCCAGGCCGGAGCCGTTCAGCGTGTGCAGAAGCTCCGCCTTGCCGCCGCCGGCGGCGCGGTAGCGCAGCTCGGCGCGACGCGCCTGGAACGCCTCGCAGTTCGAGCATGACGAGATCTCCCGGTAGCGCCCCTCGGCCGGGAGCCACACCTCGAGGTCGTAGGTCTTGGCCGACGCGAACCCCATGTCCCCCGTGCAGAGGAGGACCGTCCGGTACGGCAGCTCCAGGCGCTGGAGGACCCGCTCGGCGTCCTGGACCATTCCCTCCAGCTCGTCGTAGGACTGTGCGGGCGTCGCGAGCTTGACCAGCTCGACCTTGTCGAACTGGTGCTGCCGGAGAAAGCCCCGCGTGTCCTTCCCGTAGGACCCGGCCTCGCGCCGGTAGCACGGCGTGAAGGCCGTGTATTTCCGGGGAAGCGTCTCCGCGGGCAGGATCTCGCCCCCGTGGAGCGCCGTCAGCGGCACCTCGGCGGTGGGGATGAGGTAGAGCGGCCGGCCGGCCTCGGGCTCGACCGTCTTGAACAGCTCGTCCTCGAACTTCGGCAGCTGGGCCGTCGCCAGCATGGTCTCCATGCTGACGAGGTGCGGCACCCAGAGCTCCCGGTACCCGTGCTCCTTGGTGTGCAGATCCAGCATGAAATGGGCGAGCGCCCGCTCCAGCCGGGCGCCGAGTCCCCACAGGACCGTGAAGCGCGACTTCGCGAGCCGGACCGCGCGCTCGAAGTCGAGGATGCCCAGGATCTCCCCGAGCTCCCAGTGGGGCCGCGGGGTGAAGGGGAACGCCCGCGGCTCACCCCAGCGCCGGATCTCGACGTTCTCGTCGGCCGCCGCCCCCCGCGGCACGCTCGGATGCGGCACGTTCGGGAGCTGGAGGGCCAGCTCCGCCAGGGCGCCGTCCAGCGTCCGGAGATCCCCCTCCAGCGCGCCGATCCGGGTCCCCAGCGTCCGGGACTCGTCGATCAGCGCCGTCGCGTCCTGGCGCTGCCGCTTGGCGGTGGCGACGTCCTCGGAGAGGCGGTTCCGGCGGGCCTTCAGCTCCTCGCTCTCGTGCAGGACCCGGCGCCGGCGCGCATCGTGGTCGAGGAGGAGGTCGAGGGGCGCCCGGGATCCCCGGGCCCGGAGGGCCTCGCGCACGACCTCCGGCTGCTCCCGCAGGAGGCGGGGGTCAAGCACCGTTCCCCCGCTCGCCCTCCACGCGCGCCAGGCTCACGACGCGGTCGTCCGCCTCGACGTCGATCACCCGGACGCCCCACGTGTTGCGCCCCTGCGAGGAGACGTCCTGCGCGGCGAAGCGGATGAGCTTCCCCTTGGTCGTCACGAGCAGGATGTCGTCGCCCTCGCGCACCTGGACGAGGCCCACGACCAGCCCGTTCCGGCCGCCGGTCTTGATGTCGATGATCCCCTTGCCGCCTCGCCCCTGGAGCCGGTACTCCTCGAGGGGCGTCAGCTTGCCGTAGCCCCGCTCGGTCACGGTCAGGATCGCGGCGCCTTCCTGGACCACCTCGGCGGCGATGACCGCGTCCTCCGTCTCGACGTCGAGGCCCTTGACGCCGGCGGCGGCCCGGCCCATCGGGCGCACCTCGTCCTCGCTGAACCGGATGGCCATCCCCTGCCGCGTCGCCAGCAGCACCTCCCGCGCGCCGTCGGTGAGCCGCACCGCCATGACCTCGTCACCCTCGTCCAGGGTGATGGCCCGGATGCCCCCCCGCTGGGGCCGCGAGTAGGCGGCGAGCTCCGTCTTCTTCACCCGGCCCCGGCGCGTGGCGAAGAACACGTAGCCGCCGGTCGTGAACTCGCGCACCGCGACGGTGGCCGCCACGCGCTCCCCCTCGGCGAGATGAAGCAGGTTGACGAGCGCCTTGCCCCGCGCGTCGCGCTTGGCCTCGGGAATCTCGTGCACCTTGAGCCAGTGGACCTTGCCGTCGTTCGTGAAGAAGAGGAGGTAGGCGTGCGTCGAGGCGATGTAGAGGCTCTCGACGACGTCCTCCTCCTTGGTCTCCATGCCGGTGACGCCCTTGCCGCCCCGGCGCTGGCTCCGGTAGGCCTCGATCGCCGTCCGCTTGATGTAGCCCGAGCGGGTGACCGTGACGACCATCTCCTCGTCGGCGATGAGGTCCTCGAGCGTGAGCTCGACCGTCTCCTCCACGATCTCGGTCCGGCGCTCGTCGGCGTACTCGGTCTTGAGGGCGAGGAGCTCCTCCTTGATGATCTGCCGCACGAGCGCGTCGGACGCGAGGATGGCTCGGAGGCGCTCGATGAGCTGCAGCACCTCGGTGTGCTCCTGGACCACCTTCTCGCGCTCGAGCTGCGTCAGGCGCTGGAGCCGCATGTCGAGGATGGCCTTCGCCTGGATCTCGCTCAGCTGGAGCTGCTGCACGAGGGCGACCCGGGCGGCGTCCGCGCTCGCCGCGGCCCGGATCAGGCGGATCACCAGGTCCAGGTTCTCCAGCGCCTTTCGCAGGCCCTCGAGGATGTGGGCGCGCTCCTCGGCCCGCGCGAGGTCGTAGCCGGTGCGCCGCACCACGACTTCCCGCCGGAAGTCGATGAAGTGGTCGAGCATCTCGCGCAGCGTGACCACCTGCGGCCGCCGCCCGACGAGGGCGAGCATGTTCACGCCGAACGTCGACTGCATCGCGGTGTGCTTGTAGAGCTGGTTGAGGACGATCTGGGCGATCTCCCCCTTGCCCAGCTCCAGCACCACCCGGATGCCGTGCCGGTCCGACTCGTCGCGGATCTCGGACAGCCCGTCGAGCTTGTTCTCGCGCGAGAGCTCGGCGATCTTGGTGATGAGCGACGCCTTGTTGACCTGGTAGGGCAGCTCCGTCACCACGATGGCTTCGCGCCCGCCGCGGAGCTTCTCGGTGTGCGCCCGCGCCCGCATCGTGATGATCCCCCGCCCGGTCGTGAACGCGTCCCGGATGCCCGCGGTCCCGTAGATGTAGCCGCGGGTCGGGAAGTCCGGCCCCTTCACGACCTCCAGCAGCTCGGCCACCGTCACCGCCGGGTTCTCGAGGGCGAGGACGAGGCCGTCGACGATCTCGCCGAGGTTGTGCGGCGGGATGTTGGTCGCCATGCCTACCGCGATCCCGGACGACCCGTTGACCAGGAGGTTGGGCACGCGGGCCGGGAGGACGACGGGCTCCTGCTGGGTCTCGTCGTAGTTGGGGACGAAATCGACCGTCTCCCGGTCGATGTCCGCCAGCATCTCGTGGGCGATCTTGGCGAGGCGCACCTCCGTGTAGCGCATCGCCGCCGGCGGGTCGCCGTCGATCGAGCCGAAGTTTCCCTGCCCGTCCACGAGGGGGTACCGGAGGGAGAACTCCTGCGCCATCCGCACCAGCGCCTCGTAGACGGGCGCCTCGCCGTGCGGATGGAACTTGCCGAGCGTGTCGCCGACGACGCGGGCCGCCTTGCGGTACCCGCGGTTCCACGCGAGGCCCATCTCGTGCATCGCGTACAGCACGCGGCGATGGACCGGCTTGAGGCCGTCGCGGATGTCGGGCAGGGCCCGGCCGATGATGACGGACATGGCGTAGTCGAGGTACGAGCGCCGCATCTCGTCCTCGATGGGAATCGCCAGCAGCCGCTCAGGCATCAGGCACTCCTGCGGCGCCCCGCGCGCGGCGGCCGCGGCCGGGTCGCCGCGGCACTACACGTCGATCGTCGCTTCGAGCGCGTGGGTCTCGATGAAGTCGCGGCGGGGCTCCACCTGATCGCCCATGAGCTTCGTGAAGATCTCGTCGGCGGCGATCGCATCGTCCATCGAGACCCGGAGGAGCGTGCGCGTCTCCGGGTTCATGGTGGTCTCCCAGAGCTGCTCCGGGTTCATCTCGCCGAGCCCCTTGTACCGCTGGATGCTGCTGCCCTCGCGCGCGAGCGCGAACACCTGGTCCACGAGAGCGTCGCGGCTGGCGGCCTGCCGCTCGACGCCGCCCGCGGAGACCAGCGTGAACGGCGGCCGGTCCGCGGCCTCGATCTGGGCGTAGACCTCGATCAGCCGGCCGTACTCCCCGGACCCGAAGAGGTTCAGGTTGAGCGCGCGCTCCTCGCCGTCGAAGACGCCCACCGCCACGACCGCGTCCTCCATCTCGCTCCGCACCGTGAACTCGACGTCGGGGCGCCCGAGCGCGCGGGGGATCTCCTGGAGCAGGCTCTCCCGGGAGATCCGCTTCCGGGCGAGCGGCCGGTGGCGCGCGAACGCCTCGAGCCACTCGGCCGGCACGCCGCGCTTGGCTAGCCGGTCCCGGAGGCGCCGGAACTCGAGGAGATCTCCGACGAAGCGCCGGAGGCGCTCCTCGGTCAGGCCCTTGCCGTTCCCCTTGTCGCTCCCGAGGCGGAGCTGGGCTCCCCCGGTCCCCAGCAGCAGGAGCTCCTGCTCGAGCTCGCGCTCGTTCAGGAGGTACTTCTCAGTCTTGCCGCGCCGGAGCTTGAACAGCGGCGGCTGCCCGATGAAGAGGTGCCCCGCCTCGATCACGGCCACCATGTGGCGGAAGAAGAACGTGAGCAGGAGCGTGCGGATGTGGGCGCCGTCCACGTCGGCGTCCGTCATCAGGATGACCTTGTGGTACCGGAGCTTCGCGACGTCGAACTCTTCCGGGCCGATCCCGGTGCCCATCGCCGCGATCAGCAGCCGGATCTCCTGATGGGAGAGCACCTTGTCGTAGCGCGCCTTCTCGGCGTTGATCACCTTGCCGCGGAGCGGCAGGATCGCCTGGGTCCGGCGGTCCCGGCCCTGCTTGGCCGAGCCGCCGGCCGAGTCGCCCTCCACGAGGAAGAGCTCCCGCGCGGCGGGATCGCGCTCCGAGCAGTCGGCCAGCTTTCCGGGCAGGTTGTCGCCGTCGAATCCCTTCTTGCGCGTGAGCTCCCGCGCCTTCCGCGCGGCCTCGCGCGCCTGGGCGGCGTGCACGCACTTCTCGGCGATCCGCCGCGCGGTCGCGGGGTCCTCTTCGAACGCCCGGGCGAGCTTGTCGTTGACGACGGACTCGACGAGGCCCCGCACCTCGCTGTTCCCGAGCTTGGCCTTCGTCTGGCCCTCGAACTGCGGCTCCGGCAGCCGCACCGAGATGACCGCGGTCAGCCCCTCGCGGACGTCGTCGCCGGTGATCGTGCCCTTGAAGCTCTTCAGATACCCGTTCGCCTGCGCGTAGGCGCCGATCGTCCGGGTGAGGGCCGCGCGGAAGCCGGTGAGGTGCGATCCGCCCTCGCGGGTATTGATGTTGTTCGCGAAGGAGAAGACGTACTCCTGGTAGCCCTCGTTGTACTGGAGCGCGACCTCGACCTGGATGTCGCCCCGTCCGCCCTCGAAGTACAGGACCTTGGGATGCACCGGCGCCTTGTTCTGGTTGATGTACTCCACGAACTGGCGGATGCCCCCGGTGTAGTGGAACGTCACCTTCTTCTCGTCGCGCTCGTCCTCGATCTGGATCTTGAGTCCCTTGTTCAGAAAGGCGAGCTCGCGGAGCCGGTTCGCGAGGATGTCGAAGCTGAACGTCGTGATCTCGAAGATCTCCGGGTCGGGCTTGAACCGGATGGTCGTGCCGCGCTTGGTCGCCTTCTCCCCCGCCTGGAGGTCGCTCTGGGGCTTGCCGCGGTCGTAGCGCTGCGTGTAGACGCGGCCGTCCCGCCGGATCTCGACCTCGAGCCACTCGGACAGGGCGTTGACGACCGACACCCCCACGCCGTGGAGCCCGCCCGACACCTTGTACACCGAGTTCTCAAACTTCCCGCCGGCGTGGAGCGTCGTGAGGACGACCTCCGCGGCGGACTTGCCGGTGCCGGTGTGGACGTCCACCGGGATGCCGCGCCCGTCGTCCACGACGGTGCAGCTCTCGTCGGCGGCGTGCAGGATCACGCGGATGTTCGAGCAGAACCCGGCCAGCGCCTCGTCGACCGAGTTGTCCACGACCTCGAACACGAGGTGGTGGAGCCCGTAGCTGGCCGTGTCGCCGATGTACATCGCCGGCCGCTTGCGGACGGCGTCCAGGCCCTCGAGGACCTTGATGTCGCTCGCCGTGTACGTGTCCGCCAGCGCCGACCCCGGCTTGGGTCCGTTCATGCCGCCCCCGGGGCCAGCGCGCCGAGCGGCTCCAGGCGACCGCCGGTGAGCTGCCAGACCGCCCCGGCGGCCGCCGCGGCCGGCTGGGCGTCCGTCGCGGTGTAGACCACCTGGCCCTGCCCCTCCAGCCACGCCTGCACTCGCCCGCCGACCTCGCGGTCCAGCTCCGAAAGCACGTCGTCCAGCAGCAGGACGGGGTTGTGCCCGAGTCGCCGGCGGACGACGACCGCCACCGCCAGCCGCAGAGCGAGCGCCAGCAGCCGCTGCTCGCCGCGCGAGGCCGCGGTCCGCGCGTCGGCGCGACCGAGCCGGACCGCGACGTCGTCGCGATGCGGCCCGACGAGCGTCATCCCCCGGCGGAGCTCCCGCGTGCGCGCGGCCGCCAGGGCCCCCAGGAGCGCCGCCTGCGTGGCGGCCCGGTCCGCGCCCGGAGGCACCGAGGGCTCGTAGCTCAGCACCACGCCGGCCGCCCCGGGCGCCAGCGCCCGCTGGACGTCGCCGGCCGCCTCTGCCAGGAGCGCGAGGGTCTCGAGGCGCCGGTGCACGATCTCGCTTCCCAGCGCGGCCAGCTGCTCGTCCCACGGCGCGAGTAGCCGCTCGGCGTCGGCCCGGCCCGCCAGGTCGCCGAGGAGCCGGGTTCGCTGGTGGAGCGCCAGGCGATAGCGCCGGCCAGCCTCCGCGTGAACCGGCACGAGCCTGGCCGCCGCGGCATCCAGGTAGGCCCGCCGGAGATGGGGACCGCCCGCGAGCAGGGCGAGGTCGGACGCCGCGAAGCTCACGGCTCCCGCCCACGGACAGAGCATCCCCCGCACCTCCGGTCCTCCCTCGCGTGCGACCAACTCGAGGCGCACGCTCCGCACCTGGCTCCCCGCGACCAGCTCACCCGCCAGCGTCGTGTGGCCGCCCGCGTTCCAGCCCAGACACTCGACGAGCTTCGCCGTCCGGAACGAGCGGCCGGTCAACAGGAGGTAGATGGCCTCGAGGATCGATGTCTTGCCCTGGCCGTTCTTGCCGACGAGAACGTTCAGCCCCGGCTCAGGAGCGAATGTGAGGGACGTGTGATTGCGAAACCCGACCAGCTCGATCCATCGAACATGCACCCCGGGCGGGCCTCCCCTCACATGCGCATCGGCATTATAACACAGCGATACGCGTCGTCCGGCGCGCCGTCCTTCTCCGCCGCGCCCACCAGGACGCCAGGACTCAGCGCGTCCTTGAGGCCCATGACCGTCCACGGGCGATCCATCGGCCCCAGGGCATCGAGGACGTAGCGGGCATTGAAGCCGATCGTCAGCTCCTCCCCGCCGAACTCCGCCGGCAGGGTCTCCTCGGCCTCTCCGAGCTCCTGGCTCTGGGCCGAGAGCCGGAGCTGGTCCGCGCTGGCCGTCAGGCGCACCGGCCGCGTCCGGTCGTCCGCGACGACCGCCACGCGGCGGATCGCTGCCAACAGGGCCTCGCGCTCGACGACCAGCCGGAGCGGCGAGGCCTTCGGGATGACCTGCTCGTAGTTCGGAAACTGGCCCTCGACGAGCTTCGAGACGAGCTCGAAGCCCTCGGTCCGCACGAAGAACTTGCTCTCGCCGAGGGCGAGGTCCACCCGCTCGGCCCCGCCGAGGACGCGAGTCAGCTCCAGGACCGCCTTTCGCGGCACGATGCCGGCCATCTCCACGTCGCCGTCCACCGCGCTTCGCGCCAGGGCGAGCCGGTGCCCGTCGGTCGCCACCAGCCGGAGCTCCTGCTTGCCAGCGACGAGATAGAGCCCGTTGAGAAACGGGCGGCTCTCGTCCTGCGACATGGCGTAGCTGGTCCGGCCCACCATGGCGCGCAGGAGCCCCGCGTCCATGCCGAGGCTTCCCCCGACCACGTCGACGTCGAGCGGGGGGTACTCCTCGGCCGGGAGCCCGACGAGCCTGAAACGAGCGGTCCCGCACTTGAGCTCGACCCCGCCATTGTCGAGCAGCGAGAACGCCACCGGCTGGGCCGGGAGCTCCCGCACAAGCTCCACGAGCTTGCGCGCCGCGAGGGTGATGGCTCCTGGCCGGGACACCGTCCCCGGCACGGCGACCCGGGCGCCGACGTCGAGATCCGTCGCCGCGAGCCGCAGCCCCTCGGGACGAGCCTCGATCAGGACGTTGGCCA
Organism: Candidatus Methylomirabilota bacterium; assembly: GCA_035550795.1. Taxonomy (GTDB): domain Bacteria; phylum Methylomirabilota; class Methylomirabilia; order Rokubacteriales; family DASRDR01; genus DASRDR01. Next base: position 32,986 of record DASZOL010000058.1, on the reverse strand, counting down.
GGATCGGCAGCGTCTGCCGAGGCTCGACGATGTTCTGCAGGAGCTGCAATGCGCGCAGCAGTGGCTCGCGAGCAACCTGGAATTCCATGGGTCTTAGTAACCCTCCTGAAAGAGACAAGGCAGTCGTCGTCGTAGTCGTAGGGGCTGGGGACAACGGCGCGAAGGGGGCCGCGCGCGCAGCCGGGTTAGCGGGGCGGCGGGTCGCGGTCTGGGGATAAGCCGGGGGACGGGGGTGGACACGCCCGGGGCGCGGTGGGGACGGTCGGGGACGACGCGGCTCACGCGAGGCGGATCGTGTTGATGATGTGGTCGAGCGTGCGCCGGAACTTGGGGTCCTGCTGGAGGAGGGCGTCGATCTTGTTCACGGCGTGGAGCACCGTGGTGTGGTCCTTCCCGCCGAAGCCGCGCCCGATGTCGGCGTAGGAGTCGCTCGTGAGCTGGCGGGCGAGGTACATGGCCACCTGGCGGGGGAAGGCGACGGCCTTGGTGCGGGTCTTGGCGCGGAGGTCCTGAGTCTTGACATGGAAGACCTCGGCGACGCGCCGGAGGATGTCGTCGATGGTGACGAGGTGCTCCTCCGCGCCCCAGATGTTGGCGAGCACCTCCTGGGCCAGGTCGAGGGTGAGCGGGCGCCCGGTGAGGTTGCAGAAGGCGCGGATGCGCACGAGCGAGCCTTCCAGCTCGCGGATGTTCGACTTGACGCGGTTGGCGATGAAGTACGCGACGTCGTCCGGGAGGGCGACGCGGTCCAGCTCGGCCTTGCGCTTGAGGATGGCGACGCGCGTCTCGAACTCCGGGGGCTGGATGTCGGCGATCAGCGCCGACTCGAAGCGGGAGCGGAGGCGCTCCTCGATGTCCGGGATCTCCTTGGGGGAGCGATCGCTGGAGAGGACGATCTGGCGATGGGGGTAGAGGTCGTTGTAGGTGTGGAAGAACTCTTCCTGGGTGCGCTCCTTGCCGGACAGGAACTGGATGTCGTCGATGAGGAGCAGATCGATGGTCCGGTAGCGCTGCCGGAACTCGGGCGTCTTGTCGTGGCGAATGGCCGCGATCAGGTCGTTGGTGAACTTCTCGCTCGACAGGTACTGAATGCGGAGATGCGCGTGGCTCTGCGCGAGACGGTGGCCGATGGCCTGGAGCAGGTGCGTCTTGCCGAGGCCCACGCCGCCATAGATGAAGAGGGGATTGTAGGCCTTCGCGGGCGACTCCGCGACCGCTAGGGAGGCCGCCTGGGCGAACTGGTTGGACGACCCGACGACGAAGGTCTCGAAGCTGTAGCGGGGATCGAGGTCGGGCGGCGGCAAGGCCGGCGGCGGCGGGGGCGAGGGGACCGGTGGTGGCGTGGAGCGGTCGATCGAGAGCACCAGATGGGCGCGCGGCCCGGCCACGGCCACGACGGCCGCGCGGAGAACGTCGATGTAACGCTGTTCGAGGTGCTGTCGGAAAAACTTATTAGGGACGCTGAGTTCCACGCGCGTATCTCGGGCGTCCAGAACCCGGAGCGGGCGGATCCACGTGTCGAGTGCCTCGGGGGGCAGCTTGTCGGCCAACGCATCGAGCAGCCGCTGGTGTAGATCGTCGCGCATGGCAAGGCCTTCCTACGAAGTCGAGTTACACACACACTTATCCACGACGGTGGATAACTACGGGAGCCCTGGTGTCGTCGCCTGACACACTGTGAACCGCCTGGCCGGCCCGTGGCGGCGGAGCGCGTCGGGACCACTGCTCCCGCCCCGTGCCCGGATCCGAGCGGCCCACCATAGCACGGGGCACTTCCGGGCGGCAACCGGGCGGCGCCGGCGCGAGGAGCGGTCGAGCGCTTGACGCCGTCGTGGGCGCATCTGTAGGATGGGCGGGCTGTGCGCATTGCGCGCGCTAGGAGGAAGTCGTGAAGCGGACGTTCCAACCGAACCGTCGCCGCCGCGCCAAGACGCACGGATTCCGGGCGCGCATGGCGACGAAAGGCGGCCGGAAGGTGCTGAAGCGGCGGCGCGCCAAGGGGCGGCGCCGGCTCACGGGCTAGGCGGAGTGCCGGGAGCGCCGCCCCCGCGGGCAGGGCTGCCGCGGGCGGAGCGGTTACGATCCCGGGCGGAGTTCGATCGTCTGTTCCGTCGCGGGGCACGCGTGGAAGGCCCCGCCTTCGTGCTGCTCTGGCGGCGAGAGCCCGGGCCGCGAGCCGTGGGCTTCGCCGCCGGCCGTCGGCTCGGCGGCAGCGTGGTGAGAAACCGCGCTCGACGGCGTCTCCGGGAAGCCTACCGGCGACAGCGGAGCCTGCTGCCACGGGAAGGCATCCGCCTCTGCTTCATCGCACGCCAGGGAACCCTGACCAGCCGGTTCGATCAGCTGGAGGACGCGATCGCCGGGGCGTTGCGGCAGGCCGCCCGACGCCCCGGATGAAGATTGCTATAGAAGCATGGAAAAACGCGCACTTATAGCGATTGCCCTGTCCGTCGCCGTGCTCCTGGCGTGGCAGATCTGGGTCGGGGGACCGCCCTCGCCGCCGGAGCAATCGCGTCCGGGCCCGCCGGCGGGGCCCACCGCCCCCGCGGCCCCGGGCCAGCCGAGCACGACGGGGCCGGCGCCGGCCCCGGTGCCCCGGGCGAGCGGGACACCCGCCGCGGTGACGGAGGTCGTCGCGCCTCTGTACCGGGTGAGCTTTGCGGGCGACGGGAGCGTGACGGCCTGGACGATCGAGTACCGCGGCGCGAAGCAGGTCGTGGTCCAGGGGCCGCTCCGCCCGCTGGCGGTCGCCGTCCAGCGCCCCGGGCAACCGGCCGAGCTCGTGGCGCTCCTCCCGGATGCCGCGCGGACGGAGATCGGCGGCGCGCAGCCCGTAGGGCGGTTGACGTTCAGCGGGTCGACGGTGGACGGGCTCCGGATCCGGCGGACCCTGGAGTTCCGCGCCGACTCCTATCGGGTGACCGCCACGCTCCAGGTGCAAGGCCGAGCGGGTGCCTCCGGACCGGTGGATCTCGCGATGTACTGGGCGACGCCACCTGCCGAGCCGGGGGCGGCGGCAGACCAGCCCTGGCACACCTTCGGCGAGGGCGCGGACGGCCGGCACCTGCTGGGGCGCATCCTGATCGACCGGCCGGGCGCCGATCCCCAGGCCTTGGACGCCCCGGCGCCGGCGCTGAGGGACCCGGCGGAGCCCGAGGGGCCGAGCCTGAAGGATCCCCACCTCGTCCCGGATGCGATCCTGGGAGGCGAGCATCGCTGGGCAGGACTGGAGGACGACTACTTCATCGCCGCGCTGATCCGCCGGCCAGGGGACGCCCTGAGCCGGGGCCGGGCCAAGGATGTCACCCAGGTAGGTCTCGTCTTCCGCGACGTCCAGGTCGGGGCGGGCCAGACCTGGGAGGGCGGCGGGGACCTCTACGTGGGGCCGAAGGAGTGGGAGCGCCTCCGCGCGCTGGGCGTGGGGCTCGAGGCGGCGCAGGCCCGGAACTACGGGCGCTTCATGTGGGTGCTGTTCCCCATGTGGTGGTTCTGCGTCCCGCTCCTCTGGCTCATGAACTTCTTCGGCACCTGGCTGCCCGGCCAGAACTACGGCGTGGCGATCATTCTCCTCACGGTGCTCGTGAAGGTCGTCTTCTATCCGCTCTCCCTCAAGAGCATGCGCTCGATGAAGGCCATGCAGGCCCTCCAGCCGCAGGTGAACGCCCTCCGCTCAAAGCACAAGGCGGATCCCCAGCGAATCCAGCGGGAGCAGATGGAGCTGTTCCGGAAGCACGGGGTGAACCCCATGGGGGGTTGCCTCCCCATGGTCGTGCAAATACCTATTTTCTATGCACTTTACCTGACGCTCCAGTACTCGGTGGAGCTCCAGGGCGCTCCGTTCCTGCTCTGGATCACCGACCTCTCGAAGAAGGATCCCTACTACGTCCTACCCATCCTGATGGGCATCTCGATGCTGGTGCAGCAGAAGATGACGCCCACCGTCGGCGATCCCCGGCAGGCGCAGATCATGCTGCTCATGCCGGTGGTGTTCACCTTCATGTTCCTCGAGTTTCCCACCGGGCTGGTCCTGTACTGGCTCGTGAACAACTGCCTCACGATTCTCCAGCAGTACCTCATCGATCGCAGTGCGGCGCCGGGCAAGGCCGTCGAGCGGGAGGCGCACCGGGCCTGAGCCCGCGGTCGCCCGCGGGCGACCGCGGGGGGAGGCCGCTGCCCCGGAGGTCGACATCGAGGCGGTCATCCGGCGCGGCGCGGCCGCCCTGGAGCTGGACCTCCCTGCCGGCTTCCCCGCACAGGCCGGCACCTATCTGGACGAGCTGGAGCGATGGGAGCGCATCGGCGCCCTGACCGCGTATCGCGACCGGGTGTCCCGCATCCGGCACCTGCTCCTGGAGTCGCTCATGCTCCTGGCGGTGCTGCCGGAGCCGGCCACTCCGCTGCTGGACATCGGGAGCGGCCCCGGGATCCCGGGCTTGATCCTGAAGCTGGCGCGGCCGGCCTGGGAGGTGGTCCTGATCGAGGCGGCGCGCCGCCGGGCGAACTTCCTGCGGCACGTCGTGCGGAGGCTGGGGCTCACTGCCGTGACGATCCAGTGGGGCCGAGCCGAAGACCTGGCCGCGGGGGCGCTGGCGGGACGGTTCCGGACCGTCACGATGCGCGCCGTGGCCCCGGGCCAGGCCGCGGGGGCGCTCGCCGCGCCCTTTCTGGCACCGGGCGGGGTGCTAGTGCGTCCGCTCGGCCCCCGCGCTGGGCCGAGCCCGGGGGGGACGCGGCGCGAGGTTGTACTGGCCCTCGCCGGGGAATTGCCCTGGCGGCGGCAGTTTCTTATAATCCGCCAGACGGAGCTGGACGCGGACGTTTCACGTGGAACATGACGGGCATCGGGGCCGCAGCATCGCGGTCGTGAACCAGAAGGGCGGCGTCGGGAAGACGACGACGGCCGTCAATCTGGCGAGCGCCCTCGCGCTGGCGAATCAGCCGACCCTGCTAGTCGATCTTGATCCCCAGGCCAACACGACCGCTGGCCTGTCCGCCGAGATCCAGCCGGAAGGCGGGACGATCTACGACGTGCTCGCCGAGGGCCGCCCGGTCGCGGAGACGCTCCGGGGGACGGGGATCCCGGGGCTCACGCTCCTGCCGGGCAGTCCGGACCTGGTCGGGACCGAGGTCGAACTCGTCACCGCCCCGGGCCGAGAGGGCCGGCTGCGGGCCGCGCTGAGCCCCGTGCGGGGGCGCTTTCGCTACGTGATCGTGGACTGCCCTCCGTCCCTGGGTCTCCTGACGCTGAATGCGCTGGTCGCGGTCGAGGGCGTCCTAATTCCGCTCCAGTGTGAGTATTTTGCCCTGGAAGGCCTGGCCCAGCTCGTCCGCACCCTCGAGACCGTCCGCACGCGGGTGAATCCCGCCCTGGAGATCGAGGGGATCGTGTTCACGCTCTTCGACGCGCGGATCACGCTGACCGCCCAGGTTCGCGCGGAGGTCGAGCGGTACTTCAAGGGGCAGGTGTTCAGCACCGTGATCCCGCGGAACGTCCGGCTCTCGGAGGCGCCCAGTCACGGGCGATCGATCCTCCAGTACGACCTGCGCTCCCCTGGCGCGATTGCATATCTCGATCTGGCGAAGGAGGTCATGGGGCGTGATGAAGCGCGCACTCGGACGAGGCCTGGGCGCCCTCCTGCCACCGGTTGAGGCCGAGGAGGGGGGGCGGCTGCGAGACCTCCCCATCGAGAGCCTCATCCCGAACCCTCAGCAGCCGCGCCGAACCTTCGATGGCCAAGCGCTCGATGAGCTGGCCGCCTCGATCCGGTCCTCCGGGATTCTCCAGCCGTTGGTCGTCCGGCCGCGCGGAAGCCAGTACGAGATCCTCGTCGGGGAGCGACGCTGGCGGGCGGCCCAGCAGGCCGGGCTGGCCCGGGTCCCGGCCATCGTCCGGGACGCCAGCGACGCCGAGGCGCTCGAGCTCGGGCTGGTCGAGAACCTTCTCCGGGAGGACCTGAATCCGGTCGAGGCGGCACAGGCGTACCAGCGGCTGCTGGCGGAGTTCGGATGGACCCAGGAGGAGCTCGCCGGCCGACTTGGGAAGGACCGCTCCTCCATTGCGAACGCGCTACGCCTCCTCCGGCTCCCGGAGGCGATCCAGGAGGACCTGCGGAAGGGGTGGCTGACGATGGGCCATGCCCGCGCCCTGCTGGGGCTGCCCTCCGCCGCCGCGCAGCTGCGTCTCCGGGAGCGCATCCTGGCCCAGGACTGGTCCGTCCGGGCGACGGAGGCGGGCGTCCAGGCTCGACGCCCGGGCCGCCGCCGCCCCCAGCGCCGGCCGCCCGACATCGAGGCCATCGAGGAGGAGCTCCGCCTGACGCTCGGCACCCGTGTGCGGATGGTGGGCACGATGGGCCGCGGGCGCATCGAGCTTCCCTACACCTCGCCGGCGGAGCTCGAACGCATCCACGGGCGCCTCACCGGCGGCCCGACGGCGAGCGAGCTGGAGCGGATCCACGCGCGCCTCCCCGGCCAGACGAACGCCGAGCGGAAGGAGCAGTAGCTAGTAACAGCTAATGTCCACCATTATTGTCGGATTGAGTGGCGGCGTCGATAGCTCGGTCGCCGCCGCGTTGCTGCGTGAGGCGGGGCACGACGTCGTCGCGGTGACGCTGCGGACGGCGCCGTGGGAGGAGCCGGCCGACCCGGGTACCCGGTTCGGCTCCTGCTGCTCGCCGGCCACCGCGGACGGAGCGCGCCAGGTGGCGCGTCACCTGGGTATCCCCTACTACCTGCTGAACCACGAGCGCGAATTCGCGGCCCGCGTGATCGCCGACTTCACCCGGGAGTACGAGGCGGGCCGCACCCCGAGCCCCTGCGTCGTCTGCAATCGCGAGATCAAGTTCGGGACGCTGCTCGCGCGCGCCCTCGCGTGGAATGCGGACGCGGTGGCGACGGGACACTATGCCCGCGTGGTCCCGGATCCGCGGACGGGCCGGCTGTCCCTGCTCACCGCGCGGGACGCCGCGAAGGATCAGAGCTACTTCCTCTGGCCGCTGACCCAGGCGCAGCTGGCCCGCGCGCGCTTTCCCGTGGGCGGCCTCACCAAGGCCGAGGTCCGCGCCCGCGCCCGGGCCCGGGGCCTCGCCACGGCGGCCACCCCCGAGAGCCAGGAGCTCTGCTTCGTGACCGGCGACTACCGCGCGTTCCTGCGTGACCGGGCCCCCGGGGCGTTCCGTCCCGGGCCCGTGTTGGACGAGGCCGGGCGCGAGGTCGGAGAGCACGGGGGGCTCGGCGGCTACACCGTGGGCCAGCGCCGGGGCCTCGGGCGGCTCGGGGCCGCGCCCAGCTACGTGGTGCGGCTGGAGCCCGGGCGCAATGCCCTCGTGGTGGGCCCGCGCGAAGCCCTCCGGGTGACCCGGCTCGTCGCCGACCGGGTGAACTGGATCGCGGTGCCGGGGCTCGACGCGCCGCTCGACGTCGAGGCCCAGATCCGGCATCGCGCGCCCCGCGTGGCGGCGCGCGTGCTCCCCGTCGACGCCGCGCGCGTCGAGGTCGCGTTCCAGGCGCCGCAGTACGCGGTCACGCCGGGGCAGTCGGTCGTCCTTTACCGGGGAGAGGTCGTCGTCGGGGGCGGCGTGATCGCGAGCGCCGCTTGACACCCTTCCGAACGGCGTGGTATCCCCTAGGGGGCGCTTGCCCCTTTTTTCACAACACCCCGCCCCGAGGCTGACATGACACGGAACCGGTCGGTAGTGGGTCTGCCCGTCGGCGTCGTCGCCTTGGCCGGGCACGCGGTCGTCCTGGCGTCCCTCGCCCTCCCGGCGGTGGTCCACGCGGCCGAGGGCGGCGAGGCGAGCCTCATCGAGGTGAACTGGACGCTCGGCGTCCAGCTGATCAGCTTCCTCCTCCTCCTCGCCGTGCTCTACAAGCTTCTCTACCGGCCGCTGCTCGGTGCCCTCGAGGGGCGAAGCGCGGCCATCCAGCAGCAGCTCGCCGAGGCGCAGGGGGCGCGCGAGGAGGCGCAGCGGGCGCTGGGCGCGATGGAGGAGCGGATCCGGACCGCGCAGGCGGAGGCGCAGGCCCTGCGCGAGCGGGCCCTGCGGGAGGCCGCGGAGCTGCGCGAGCGGCTGAGCGGCGAGGCGCGGCAGGAAGCCACGCGCCTCGTGGAGGCGGCGCAGGCCCAGGTCGGCCAGGAGGTCCGGCGCGCGCGCACCGAGCTTCGCGCCGAGGTGGGCGCCCTCGCCACGCAGATCGCGGAGCGGCTGGTCCGCAAGAGCCTCAGCGATGAGGACCACCAGCGGCTCGTCCGCGAGGCGCTCGCCCGGATCGAGCCGGCGTGAAGAGGACCGCGGCGGTCGCGCGCCGCTACGCTCGGGCCCTGCACGCGCTCGCGAGCGAGGCGCGGCAGGCGGAGGCGGTCGCGGACGAGCTGGCGGCGTTCGACCGGCTGCTCTCGGCCGAGCCGGAGCTGGGGGAGGCGCTCCTCCGGCCCTGGGTGAAGGCGGGGACGAAGCGCGCCATCGTGCTGGAGGTGGCGGGGCGCCTCGGCGTGGCGCCGCTCACGCGGAACTTCCTGGCGCTGGTCGCGCAGCGCCGGCGCCTCGGGCTCCTCCCGGAGATCCTCCAAGCCTACCGGGCGAGCGTCGACGAGGCGGCCGGGCGGATCCGGGCGCGGGTCCGGAGCGCCGCCCCCCTGGTCGACGACGAGCGGGCGGCCCTGCGCGAGCGGCTCGGGCGGCGCCTGGGCAAGACCGTGCTGCTGGACACGGAGGTCGACCCGGGGCTCCTCGGCGGCTTCGTCGCCGAGGTCGGGAGCCGGGTGCTGGACATGAGCGTCGCGGGCCAGCTGCAGGCCCTCAGAGAGCGAATCACCAAGGGAGCGGGGGGAGCGGCATGATCAAGGCCGGTGAAATCAGCGAGATCATCCGGCGCCAGATCCAGGAGTTCGAGGGCGAGACCGACCTCACCGAGATCGGCCGGGTGATCGAGGTGGGAGACGGGATCGCCCGCGTCTACGGGCTCGAGCGCGCGATGGCCGGCGAGCTGCTCACGTTTCCCCAGGACATCATCGGGATGGTGCTGAACCTCGAGGAGGACAACGTCGGGGCCGTCCTCCTCGGCGAGGATCGCGCCATTCGGGAGGGCGACGTCGTCAAGCGGACCGGGCGCATCGCCCAGGTGCCGGTGGGCGAGCCGCTGGTCGGACGGGTCGTCAACGCGCTGGGACAGCCGATCGACGGCAAGGGCCCCATCGACGCCACGGAGTTCCGGCCGATCGAGCGCTACGCGCCGGGCGTCGTCGACCGCCGTCCCGTGAAGGAGCCGCTGCAGACCGGGATCAAGGCGATCGACGCGATGATCCCGATCGGGCGCGGCCAGCGCGAGCTGATCATCGGCGACCGCCAGACGGGAAAGACGGCCATCGCGGTCGACACGATCCTCAACCAGAAGGGGCAGGGCGTCCACTGCTTCTACGTCGCGGTCGGCCAGAAGCGCTCGACGGTCGCGCAGGTCGTGCGGGTGCTCGAGGAGCACGACGCCATGGCGTACACGACGGTCATCGCGGCCACCGCCTCCGACCCGGCGCCTCTCCAGTACATCGCCCCCTACGCGGGCGTCACGATGGGCGAGTACTTCCGCGACTCCAAGCGCCACGCCCTCTGCATCTACGACGACCTCTCGAAGCACGCCCAGGCGTACCGCCAGCTCTCGCTGCTGCTCCGCCGGCCCCCGGGGCGCGAGGCGTATCCGGGCGACGTCTTCTACCTGCACTCGCGGCTCCTGGAGCGCGCGGCGAAGCTGAACGACGAGCTGGGCGGCGGATCGCTGACCGCGCTGCCCATCATCGAGACGCAGCTCGGCGACGTGTCCGCCTACATCCCGACCAACGTCATCTCGATCACCGACGGCCAGATCTACCTGGAGACCGACCTCTTCTACGCGGGCATCCGGCCCGCGGTCAACGTGGGCCTCTCGGTCTCGCGGGTCGGCGGCTCCGCCCAGGTGAAGGCCATGCGCCAGGTCGCGGGCAAGCTCCGCCTGGACCTCGCCCAGTACCGGGAGCTGGCCGCGTTCGCCCAGTTCGGCTCGGAGCTCGACAAGGCGACCCAGCAGCAGCTGTCGCGCGGCCAGCGGATGGTCGAGCTCCTCAAGCAGGGCCAGTACGCGCCGCTGCCCGTGGAGAAGCAGATCCTCATCATCTACGCGGGCACTCAGGGCCACCTGGACGACGTCCCCATCGACGCGGTGCAGGCGTTCGAGGAGACGCTCGCCCGGTACGCCGACGCCAGCGGCGGCCCCGTGCTCGCCGAGATCCGCGAGAAGAAGGAGCTGTCCGATGCGCTCCGCGCGCAGCTCGACGCGCTGATCGCGGGCGCGAAGGCCGAGTTCATGGCGTCCCGGGGCGTCACCGCCGCCGCGTAGGCAAGGAACCCGGCCCGACCCGATGGCGACGCTCCAGGACATCCGGCGGCGGATCCGGTCCGTCCAGTCCACGCAGAAGATCACCCGCGCGATGAAGCTCGTCGCGGCGGCGAAGCTCCGCCGGGCCCAGGAGCGAATCCTCGAGGCCCGGCCCTACGCCTTCAAGATGGCGGAGCTGGTGGGGGCCCTCGTGCACGGGCTCGGCGAGGACAAGCACCCGCTCCTGGTCCGGCGCGAGGGCGCCCGGAAGCTTTACGTCGTCGTGACCGCCGACAAGGGTCTGTGCGGTGCCTTCAACTCGAACGTGGCGCGGCGGGCGCTCGAGCTCCTGCGCGGCGGACCGGAGGGGGACGCCGCGCTCCTGCCGGTGGGCCGCAAGGCGCGCGACTTCTTCCGGCGCCGGCCCTGGCCACTGCGGGGCGAGCGGATCGGCTTCCTCGACCGCCTGGCCTTCGCGGACGTGCGTGACCTCGCGGGCGAGCTCATGCGGGCGTACCTGGAGGACGAGGTCGACGAGGTCTGGCTCGTCTTCAACGAGTTCCGCTCGGTGGCGGTGCAGCGGGTGGTCGCCCAGCGGCTCCTGCCGATCGAGCCCCCGGGCCCGGCCGAGCCCGGGACGGAGGGGCCCGCGGCGGACTACATCTACGAGCCCGACGCGGGGACCATCCTCGCCGCCCTCCTCCCGCGCCACGTCGAGGTGCAGGTCTACCGGGCGCTCCTCGAGTCGGCCGCCGGGGAGCACGGAGCGCGCATGACGGCGATGGAAGCGGCAAGCAAGAACGCGCAGGAGATGATCGGCCTCCTGACCATCCAGTACAACAAGGCGCGGCAGGAGCGGATCACCAAGGAGCTGCTCGACATCGTCGGGGGCGCCGAGGCCCTGCGGGCGAGCGCGGAAGGCTGAGGAGGGAGAGGCGGATGCGAGAGGGACACATCGTCCAGGTGATCGGCCCCGTCGTCGACGTCGAGTTCGAGCCGGGCGTCCTGCCCGCGATCTACAACGCTCTGGAGGTGCCGGGCATCGAGGTCAAGGACGTCTTCTCCTACAGCCAGAAGCTCGTCCTGGAGGTGGCCCAGCACCTCGGCGAGTCGACGGTGCGGACGGTCGCCATGGCCTCCACGGACGGCCTGGTCCGCGGCGCCAAGGTCCAGGACACTGGCCGGCCCATCTCCGTGCCCGTGGGCAAGGGGACGCTCGGCCGGATCCTCAACATCGTCGGCGAGCCCGTGGACAAGCTCGGCCCCGTGGCCGGCGAGAAGACGTATCCCATTCACCGGCCGGCCCCTCCGTTCGACGAGCAGTCGACCTCGGTCCAGATGCTGGAGACGGGCATCAAGGTCGTGGACCTCCTCGAGCCGTACACGAAGGGCGGCAAGACGGGGCTCTTCGGGGGCGCGGGCGTGGGCAAGACCGTGCTCATCCAGGAACTCATCCACAACATCGCGAAGCACCACGGGGGCATCTCCGTCTTCGCGGGCGTGGGCGAGCGGACCCGCGAGGGGAACGACCTCTGGCTCGAGTTCAAGGAGTCGGGGATCATCGAGAAGACGGCCCTGATCTACGGTCAGATGACGGAGCCTCCCGGCGCGCGGCTCCGCGTCGGGCTGACGGGGCTCACCGTCGCCGAGTACTTCCGCGACGAGGAGGGGCAGGACGTGCTCCTCTTCATCGACAACATCTTCCGGTTCACCCAGGCGGGCTCCGAGGTCTCGGCGCTGCTCGGCCGGATGCCCTCGGCCGTCGGCTACCAGCCGACCCTCGGGACCGAGATGGGTGCGCTCCAGGAGCGGATCACCTCGACCAAGCGCGGTTCGATCACCTCGGTCCAGGCGATCTACGTGCCGGCCGACGACATCACGGACCCCGCGCCGGCGACGGCGTTCGCCCACCTGGACGCGACGACCGTGCTCTCGCGCCAGATCTCGGAGCTGGGCATCTACCCTGCGGTGGACCCGCTGGCCTCGACCTCCCGGATCCTCGACCCGCGCATCCTCGGCGAGGACCACTACCGCACCGCGCGGGCGGTGCAGCTCACGCTCCAGCGGTACAAGGACCTCCAGGACATCATCGCCATCCTCGGGATGGAGGAGCTGTCGGAGGAGGACAAGCTCACGGTGGCCCGCGCGCGGAAGATCCAGCGCTTCCTCTCGCAGCCCTTCTTCGTCGCTGAGACGTTCACCGGCGCGCCGGGCAAGTACGTCTCGCTCGCCGAGACGGTCCGCGGGTTCCGCGAGGTGGTCGAGGGCAAGCACGACGACCTGCCGGAGCAGGCCTTCTACATGGTCGGCGGAATCGACGAGGCCGTGGAGAAGGCCAAGCGCCTGCGCGAGTAGCCAGGCGCGGGCGGCGGCGATGGCGGACCGGCTCCGGCTCGAGGTGGCGACCCCGACGCGACTGGTCGTGTCGGGCGAGGCCGACGAGGTCGTGGTCCCGGGCGTGGAAGGCTCGTTCGGCGTCCTCGCCGGGCACGCCCCGCTCCTGAGCCTCGTGGGGACCGGCGAGGTCATGTACCGGACCGGGCGCGAGGAGCACTACCTGGCCGTGAGCGGCGGGTTCGCCGAGGTGGGCCCGGATCACGTCACGATTCTCGCCGAGAGCGCGGAGCGGCCGGAGGAGATCGACGCGGCCCGGGCGCGCGCCGCGCGCGATCGGGCGGACCAGCGCCTCCGGGTGCAGGCCGGCGAGGAGGTCGATGTGTCGCGCGCGCTCGGCGCGCTCTCGCGGGCGCAGGGTCGGCTGCAGACCGCGGCCCGGCGGGCCGGCGGCACGTGAGCGGCCCGCGCCGATCCAGGCGATCGCCGCCCCGGCGGCGGACCCACGCCCACGCCTTGACACCCCCGGGGGTGGTGGGTAGGCTCAAGCGGGGGTTGCGGGCGCCGACATGGGACAGCCTGGGCTCGTGCGGGTCTGCCTCCGCGACAAGCAGCGCCGGGTGAGCGGGCTCGCGCGTCCGTGGCGGGTGTCCGCCCTCGTCGGCGCGCTCGAGGCCGACCCCGAGACGATCGCCGACCTCCTCGTGGCCGCTCAGCGCTTCTTCCACGGGCACCCCTTCGCGAGCGCCAGCTACGAGGGGGTCTTCGGTGCCCTCCGGCGCGCCCGTCTCGACCGCCGGTACACGGAAGCCGCGGCCGTCCACGGGCGCGCCGTGTTCGACCTCGACGCGCGCCGGATCCGGGTGGAGGCGCGAGGCGTCGCCTGGCGCCGGGCGGGCTGGCTCTACTACCACGACGGGGAGGCCTTCACGCGCCGGCGCGTGGCCTATCGGGTCGCGGAGTCCTGGCTCATCGAGGGCACGCCGCCCGATCAGGCCCCCCAAATCGGGTGGAACGAGGCGGGGCCGGAGCCGTTCGAGCACCTCATCGGCGGGGGAGACTAGCGTGCGGGGCCGGGAGGAGATCGCCAGCCGCATCGGGGACGTGATCGCCAAGCGCCTCGTCGGCCGCCGCTTCATCGAGGCCAAGGACGAGACGCGCGTGCGGCAGGCGATCCAGCGCGTGATCGTGGACAACCTCGTGGCCGAGGAGCAGCTCGACGTCGAGGCGCGGCGGATCCTCCAGGGCTACGCGCGGGACATCCGGGACCAGGGGCTCGACTACCGCCAGCTGTTCACGAAGACGCGGGAGAAGCTCGCCCGGGACCGGGGGTTCGTCCTGTGATGAAGTGGAGCCGCGAGCGACTGTTCCACCTGTCCGCGCGCCTCGCGGAGGAGGTGCTGGCGCAGGAGGGCGTGGTCGCGCTCAAGAGCGCCGACGACGTCCGGAACGAGATCCTGCGGACGCTCTCGGACGAGACCCGCGTGGAGGAGACGATCGACGCCGAGGTCCGGAAGATCCTCGGCAGCTACGCGCGGCCCGCCCCGGAGGGCAGCCCGGAGTGGGAGATCCTCTACCAGAAGACCCGCGACGAGGTCTTCCGGCGCCGGTTCCGCCTGGCGTGAGCCCGCCGCCCGCCAGAGACCGAAGGCCGTCGAATCGGTCCGGCCCCCCGCGGCTCCCCCCGTCGCCCCATCCGAGGAGAACGGCATGAAGCTCTGCCAGTTCCAGGTCGCCGGCGGCGGGCGCCGCGTCGGCGTGGTGGACGGCGACGCCGTCGTCGACATCACCGCCCCGCGCGCCGGCGTGAGCTCGGTCATGGACCTCGTCACGACGGGACGCACGGCCGCGGGGATCGAGCGGCTGGCCCGGCGGCTGGCGCGGGCTCCCCGCCGGCCGCGCCACGCGTGGGCCACGCTCGACCGGGCGCCGCGCGGGCGTCGCGCCGGGCTGCTGGTGCCGCTCGAGCCGCCGGAGGTGTGGGGGGCCGGCATCACCTACCGCCGAAGCCGCGAGTACTACTCGGAGCACGACACGGGCCAGGCGCACCGCGGGAAGGGCATCTACGACTACGTGTACGAGGCCGAGCGCCCGGAGCTCTTCTACAAGGGATCGGCCGCGCGCTCGGTGGGTCCGCACGGCGCTGTCGGGATCCGCGGAGACTCCACGCTGACGGCGGTCGAGGCGGAGCTGGCGGTCGTCGTGGGCGTGGGCGGCCGCATCGTGGGCTACACGGTGGGCAACGACCTCTCCGCCTGGGACATCGAGCGGGAGAACCCGCTCTTCTTGCCGCAATCGAAGATCTTCCAGGGGAGCTTCGCGTTCGGTCCGGTGATCGCGACGCCGGCGTCCGTTCCCGATCCCCACGCGCTCACCATCCGGTGCGTGATCGAGCGGGGCGGCCGCCCGCTCTTCGAAGGGCAGGCCTCCACCGCGGACCTCAAGCGGCGCTGCGACGAGCTGGTCGACTGGCTCGGGCGCTACAACCCGGTGCCCCCCGGCACCGTGCTGTCCACCGGGACCGGCATCCTCGTGCCGGACCGGTCGGCGCTGGCGCCGGGGGACGTGGTGAGCATCACGATCGACGGGATCGGGACCCTCCGGAACCCGGTGAAGCGACTGGCGCGCGGCGGGTAGTCGGCCGGGGCGCCCGGGCGGCCGGCCCCGCCGAGGGCCTCAGGGGCCGCGCTTGGCGCCGAGGCGGCGTTGCAGGGTGCGGATCCCGCGTCGGCCGGCGCCGCGCAGCACCAGGCGGTCGAGCGCTCGCCCGCGTTCCGCCGTCACCCCGACGCGCGCCAGGGCGCGGGCGGCCGCCGCCGCGCCCCGGCCGGCCGGGGACGCGGCCCAGGCGCTCCGGCCCAGCATCACCTCGATGGACGCCACCAGATCCGGGCGGCCCAGCCGTCGGGCGTCCCTGAGCACGTGGAGCCACGCGGTGCGCCCGCTGGGCCCCGGCGAGACGTGGAAGCGCTCGATGGCGGAGAGGTCGACGGCGGGCGGGAACGTCCCTGCCCGCTCGAGGGCGCCGGCCAGCGTGAGATGGACCATGGTGCGCGTGCACTTCCCGCAGCGGCCGCAGTTGTACGGCGCCCCTTGGTTCTCCCAGCACACCCTGAGGTACCGGAGCGCCAGGGGCGAGGCCGCGAGGGCCCGGATCTTGTCGACGCGGCGGGTCTCGGCGCCCTCGTGCACCAGCTCCACCGCCTCGGTCGACCACAGGGGATCCAGCGCCGGGTGCGACCCCAGGGCCGGCACGTACAGGCGGGGGAGCGCGTCGGTGGCGGGGATGTAGACCGTGTGGAGGAGCTTGCCGAAGACGTGGCCGACGCTCGCCAGCGCCGCGCCGTGGGCGAGCGCCGCCCAGTCGAGACCGTCCAGGAAGGTCCGGACGTTGGTCTGCACCGGCAGGAGCGATCGGCCGAAGACGGCCGCGACCGCGGCGGCGTTCCGCCGCGTGACCGCGTAGAGCTCGGTCCGGTCCAGCGCGATGTCGAACCCTTGCACCACGAGCAGGTGGTGGATGGCGCGGGAGTCCGTCACGGGATAGCGGGCGACGTTGCGCAGCAGGGTGTAGAAGGAGTCCACGCCGCACGAGAAGAAGGCGCCGCTCGCCGTCCCCGCCCGGGGCCGCGCGGAGGGTTTCGCCGTGATGTCCACCGGGTGCAGCGGGGTGTGCGAGCCGGCGCTCCAGCCGCGATAGAGCTCCATGATCCGCGGCGTGGCCTCGAGCAGGGCGGGCGAGACGCCGGTCTCGAGGACGAGGCGCCGCCGCTGCCGCATCGCCAGGAGGAGGGCCACCGGCAGGAAGGGATCCCCGTCGGCGACCACGTGGGGACCGAGCTCGGCCGGGAAGCGAATCCAGTAGGGGGCGTCGACGCCCGCGCCGTCGAGACGGCAGGAGAGCACGAGGCCGGGCGGCTCGTGGCGCAGCTGGATGTCGCGCACGACGAGGGGCTGGTCGGTGCCCGCGCGCGCCGGGCCGGGGCGCGTCATGCGCCTGGCACCGTCAGGCGACGGGGACGTGCCGCGCGGGCCTCGAGGATCGGCGCGGGCCCCCCCGCAGCCGGCTGACGCTCTGCCGCGACGCGGACCTCGTCCCCGGGCCGGAACCGGCGCGCGGGCGTGAGGCGGCACGCCCGTCGGCGCACACCCGGAGGCTCCGGAGGCGGGCAACGCACGGCGAATCGTGGCACGAGACGGAGCCGGTCCGCAACCACGAGGCCACCGCGTGGCGATAAACGATCCCCCTGGCGCGCGCCCCGCCGGCGCGGACGCCGTGGCGGGTGGGGCGTGGCGGGGTGAGAATGGTCCTGTGCCCTACGTCATCACCGAGGCCTGCGTCGACGTCAAGGACCGCGCGTGCGTCGACGTCTGCCCCGTCGACTGCATCTACGAGGGGGCGGATCAGCTCTACATCCACCCGATCGAGTGCATCGACTGCGGGGTGTGCGCGCCCGTCTGCCCGGTCTTCGCGATCTTCTCGGAGGGGGACGTGCCGCGCGCGTGGGAGCCCGCCGTCGCGGAGAACGCGGCCTACTTCAGGGCGCGTCCCGACGCGGCGCGCGCCGCCGGCAAGGTCAGGCGGCGTGACTGAGCCGCGCCCCGAGCCGGACGGTGTACGGCCGCGCGCCCGCCGCGCGGGCTACGTCCGCCGCTTCTTCCGGGCCGGGCTCCGCGCCTTCCGCTCGGCAATCGGCGCGCGCTGCTCCTGAATCATCGCGTCCATCCGCCGGCACCAGCAGGGCAGATGGTAGTATCGGCCATGGCGGTCCATCAGGGCGGGACTGACGCCGGCGCCGAGCGGCTTGGTGCAGACGTGACACCTCTGGCGGATCATGCGGGCCGGCGCCTGTGTGTTCCCCGCCTTTGCGGGCCTCGGCGGTGGTCAGCACGCGATTCTACTTGAATGCAGGCCGGATCCTTCGTCCGGAAGACGTTGTGCTGCCAGGCATTGTGCTCACAATCCCCGTTGGCGTCCTGGAGATTGACCCCGGGGGGAGCGCCGCACTGGATCACCGCTCGATCGTCCGCGCCCACGCCACGCGGCCCCGTGCAAGGTACCGGCTGCCGACACGGCGATACGCGCGGGGAACTGGCCACGACGTGCGGGTCAGAAGCTCGATCGATGCGATCGAGTCGTTGGCCCGGCGGGTGCGCACTGACAGCATGACTGGCACCGAGCGGTTCAACCACGTGAAAGCGCCGGTGGCCGGTGCGGGCTAACTATGCGAGAATCCGGTGGTGCCGAAGGGGGGACTCGAACCCCCACACCCTTGCGGGCACTAGACCCTGAATCTAGCGCGTCTGCCAATTCCGCCACTTCGGCGCCGTCGGGCAGGCGCTAACGCTATCACCGGGCCCGGAACCCGTCAAGACGAGGGGCCGCTGACGTGAGCAAGCCCGGCGCCGGCGAGAAGCTCATCGCTTCCAACCGGCGGGCGCATCACAACTTCGAGATCCTGGAGACCCTCGAAGCGGGGCTGGTCCTCCAGGGCACCGAGGTCAAGTCGCTACGGGGCAGCCGCGCCGACCTGAAGGAATCCTACGCCCGGGTCGAGGGCACCGAGGCCTGGCTCCTGGGGCTCCACATCACCCCCTACGCCCAGGGGAACCGGGCCAACCACGACCCGCTCCGGCCGCGAAAGCTTCTGCTCCATCGCGGCGAGATCAACCGGCTCCTCGGGAAGATCATGGAGAAAGGGTTGACCCTCGTGCCCCTCCGCCTATACTTCAAGCAGGGTCGGGCCAAGGTCGAGCTGGGGCTCGCCCGGGGCCGGAAGACCCTGGACAAGCGGCACGCGATCCGGGAACGCGAGGAGCGGCGCGAGGTTGCGCGGGCTCTGCGCGAGCGGACGCGCTGAGAAGGAGGGCACGGGGGCGACCGGTTTCGACGGGGATCACGATGTCCGAGGCAGCACCTCGAGGGCGCCCATCTCCTCGTCAAATGGTGGGTCGGCTATAGCTGCCGACAAAGAGCTAGCACTCGCCGCCTAACTAGCGGCGACGTCCGCCCGTCTCGCGCCAGCAGGGGAGGGGGCCGGGCGTCATAATTCTGCCGGCTGGCGCCGCGAGCGTGCCTGGGCAACGCGGCGCGAGATCGAACAGGCTGGTCCGGCCTTGATCCCGTCCGCGGGAGCGACGGTCGGCGAGACTTAAAGCGCGGACTATGGGTGTAGCGGCCTCGGGCGGACGGTCTTCGGACGTGGGTTCAATTCCCACCGCCTCCACCATCCTCCTGGATAGAGAAGTCAGTAAAATCAAGGGCTTCGGAGCGACCCTCCGGGGCCCTTGGCGCATCATCTAGCGTCCATCCAGTAGCGGCCATCCAGCGGTTCAGTGGAGCGGCACAGGGAGTGAAGGGGACGCACTGCTGATAAGGCGGACAGTGGACCACGAGTCCAGTGGCGGAGATGTGCTCGCCGCCGGCTTCCATACGCTGTCGAGGTCCTGGCGCAGGCTCGGGCCAGAGTTCGGCGAGGTCTCGTCGATCCAAGTTGACGGGCGGGCAGGGGGTCGACGTCATTCTCGAGATGCTGGCAAACGTGAATCTCCAGAAAGATTTCGACGCGCCCGCGATGCGCGGACGCATCGCGGTGATCGGTAACCGCGGCGCCATCGAATTCAACCCGCGCCTGGCCACGAACAAGAACGCCGCGATCCTCGGGGTGGCCATCTTTCACGCCTCACTGGCCCAGCTGGCCGGCATCCATTCGGCGCTCATCGAGGACCTGCGAAACGGCACCTTGCGGCCGATCATCCACCAGGAGCTGCCGCTCGCGCAGGCCCCGCGCGCGCACGAAGCGGTCATGGAGAACGGCCACCACGGCAAGATCGTGCTGGTGCCCTAGGATCTGGAGCGGCAAGGGACCGGGAGCAGCAGCAGGTCGCTCGCCTAGCGTTCGCCGCGCAGGGCGAACGTGGTCAGCTCGAGCCCCACCGCGCCGGGGTCCTCGAACTCGTCCGGGCGCGTCGTGCCGACGGCCAGGCTCACGGGTCGCGGCCCCGCCGCCTCGATCGCCGCCCCCGGCGGCGCCCCCTTCACGCCGACGAACGCATGGGAGTCGCGGAAGCGCCCGCGCAGGTCCGCGCGCACGCCGACCGTCCGGAGGGCGCGGACCGCCGCCTCGTCGAGCCGCCCGGACGCCTCGTCTCGCACCGCGCCCGCGACCACGGTGCCGTCGGGCAATCCCTCGACCCAGGCCGCCAGCCGGCCCGCGGCGCCGGCGTCGAGGAACGTGTCGAAGGCCTCGACGCCCACGAGGGCGCCGCCCGGGTCGACCGCGACGAGGTTGTAGCCGCGGCGGTTCCGGGCCCACTCGACCGCGTTGACCCGCACCGACGCCACGTCCCCGTGCGGCTGGCCGCCGCTCACGACGACGAGGTCCACGGGGCTCCGGACGCCGGTCGTGCCGATGTCGGAGCGGCCGGTGCCCGGCCCCACGCGGTCGTATCCATACGTCAACCGGATCATGTTGGGGGCGGCGCGGCGGAACGGCGGACGAAGCCCGAGCCGGAGCCGGCGGGGGCCGTCGAGGGGCACGCGGGTGAGCGGACGGTCGTTCAGGGCGACGTCCACCCACGCGGCCCGCCCGGGGTGCTGGCCGAGCGGGCGCACGGCGGCCTCGAGCACGGGGTGGGCGGCCAGGAAATCGTAGGAGACCCAGCGCTCGAGGACGAGCCCGCGCTCGGGCACCGGCAGGATCTCGTAGAGGTCCGCCTCGCCGTACGTCCCCCGGTGGCGCAGCAGCGCCGGATGGACCCGCCGGAGGCGCTGCCAGGTGGGGTGCCAGGTGCCGACCAGGTGGTGGTCGGCGAGCCGCACGACCAGGTAGCGCAGGGGATAGATGCGCAGCAGCGCCGACTGCGCCTCGGCGGGAAACGGCGCGTCGGGCTCGCTCAGGACGACCGAGAGGTCGCGGAGCGCGGCGGGGACGAAGCCCGAGAGCCCGTTGACCACGCGCTTGCCGTGGGCCAGCGAGCGGAACATCGCGTCCACGTCCACCGCCTCGACGTTCGGCGGCCACTCCAGGACCGCGACGTCGGCCCGATCCGTCCGCAACACCGCGTCCACCGGCCGGCCCGGCGAGGCTTCGAAGCGGTACGGCATCGGCATCCGGGCGTACTCGACGACCAGCAGGAGCCCGAGGGCCGCGGCGACCGCCCGCCCCCAGGTCCGGCGCGGCGCCGCGAGCAGCCACTTCACGCCGAGGGCGGCCAGCAGCGCCCCCGCGAAGATCGCGAGGATCCCGATCCGCGTCGGCCCGCGGATGGCCCGGAAGAGCACCACGTAGGGCCAGAGCCACGCGTAGAGGCCCTCGTCGATCGGCGTGTCGCCGAACGGGCCGAGCGAGACCACGGGCCCGAGAGAGAGGAAGAAGGCGAGGGCGCCGAGGCCGAGGAGCAGGCGGACCCAGTCCCCCTCCGTCAGGCGGCGGTCCGCGCTCCCGGCGCGCCAGCGCCGCCAGCCCTCGACCACCTGCCGGAGCAGCACTACGGCGAGGAAGGCGACGCCCAGCTCGGTGAACGGGCGCAGCGTCACGTCGCCGACCCGCACGCCGCCGCGGAGGAGGGCGGCGGCGAGCAGGCCGCCGAGGCACGTCCCGGCGGCGGCCGTCAGCCAGCGCTCGGGCCGGCCGCGGACGGGCCCCGCCCGGAGCCAGCCGAAGGCGGCCCCTGCCAGGGCCAGCCCCGCGAGCCCGAGGAAGAGGGAGGCCTCCCACGCACGCTTGGCGGTGAAGGCGTGGTAGAGCCAGTTGGCGCGCGCCTCGACGTACGAGCCGAGGTTCGCCGAGCGGGGCACGGCGTCGTTGAGGCTGCGCTCGAGGCCGAGCTCCTGGCGGGTGCGAAAGTACGGCGCCGCCACGGGGGCGAGCGCGCCTGCCAGGACGAGGCCGGCGAGCGCGGCGGCGAGCAGGGCGCGCGGCCGCCATCCGCGCCAGCGGAGCGCGCCGAACTGGACGGCGACCGCGCCGAGGCCGAGGGCGAGGATGATCGCGTAGTACCAGACGGAGACCGCCTGGATCCAGAACGCGCCGACGAGGGCGGCGAGGTAGCGGCTGCGCTGGGTCTCGAGGAACCGCACGAGCGCGTAGATGGCGAGCGGGATCCCGAAGGCCATCTCCATCTGGAATTCCATGTAGTGGTCGGTCCGGTACGGCGCGAACGTGAAGACGATCGCGGCGACGAAAGCCGCCGGATGGCGTCCCGTCACGCGCCACGCGACCCAGTACATCGCCCACCCGGACAGGGCCCAGAACAGCAGCAGCGTGACGTTGTAGGCGAGGATGGGACTGCCCGTCCACGCGTCGAGGGGCCCCGCGACGAGGGCGGGCACCAGGAGGGGCTCCGCGAACGACAGCGTGTTGCCGAACGGGTAGAAGGCGTTGCCGTGGAACAGGAGGTCCGGGCGGCTCGTGAGGTTGCGGAAGATCGTGAGGAGGACCCAGCTGAAGAGGCGCGGGTCCCCGTTGGGGGGCAAGAGGTGCGCGGGATCCATGACGAGCGGCCAGGTGTACGCCGCGGTCAGCGCAAGGAAGAGCCCGTACACGCCGGCGTGGGCGGCGGCGGTCATCCGGCCCTCCGGGGGGCGCGCGGGCTGGCGAGGCTGGGCACGAGCATGAAGGCTCCCCGTCGTGGCGCGGGCCGATCGCGCCGGCGCAGCGCCGGCGCAGGCGAGCCCGATCGGGCTGGCCGACGCGCTAGTGATCGTCGCCGGGCGGCGCCGAGCAGCAGGCGCGCGATGGGCATCCCGGTCACTCTACCATCGCCGATGGCGCGCGGCCCCGTGCGGGGCCCGGGAAACTTTTGGGCCCCGCCCCCGCCCCGGCTAGAATGAGAGCTCTCTATGCGCAGGTGGGTCGCCCCGACCGTGCTGCTGGGGCTGCTGCTGGCCTTCCCGGCGGGCGCGGTGGCCGGGCCCGTCGCCGTCGACGTCAGCACGGCCTCCGGGACCCACCTGGGTCGTCTCGTCGGGGAGTGGCAGGGGCGCACGACCTACTTCCCGCTCACCGATGTGGCCCGCCTGGCGAGCGCGACCGCGCGCCGAACCGCGCGCGCCGACCGGATCAACCTGGTCACGCGCCACGGGGTCGTCCAGCTGGTGAAGGGCGAGCGGCAGATCAGCGTCGACGGCCGTTCGCTCGCCCTGGCCGCCCCTGTCCGCGTCGACCGGGGCGTGTGGCGGGTGCCCGGCGACCTCCTCGTGCGGGGGCTCCCCGCGCTCATCGGCGCCGGAGTGCGCGTGGCGCCCAGCGAGCTGCGCGAGGCGCGGCCGGCCCCGGCGAGCGTGGCGAAGCCGGTCGCGCGTCCGGTCGTGGCCGCGCCGCCGCGCCCCGTCGCGGTGCCGGCGCTCGCGGTGCCCCGGCCCGTGCTTTCCGAGGCGCCACCCGCGGCCCCACCGGCCCCGCCTACGCCGCCAGCGCCGCCACCGCCGGTCGAGGCGCCCGCGCCCGCCCGCGTCGAGCCGGCGGCGCCGCGCGCGCCGGCGCGCCCCGCGGCCCGGCCCGCCGCACGCGTGGATCTGCGGGTCCGCTCGTACCCCACCTACACACGGGTGGTCCTCGAGGCCGACGCCCCGCTGGAGCCGCGGCTCGTCGAGAGCGAGGGCGCCCTGACCGTCGCGTTCCCGGACGTGAGCCCACGCGGGTGGACGGGCACGCGCACGGTGCGAGACGGGCTTGTTGCGACGGCCGAGCTGGGGGAAGCGCGCGGGGGGGCCGCGCTGCGGGTGGCCTTCGAGCGCCCGCCCGCCGCGCGGAAGGTCTTCCGGCTGGAGGATCCACCCCGCGTCGTGCTCGACTTTCACCGGCAGGCGGTCGGCGCCGCCGCGGCGCCGCCCACGGAGGCCGGGCCCGAGTCCCTCCGGACGATCGTGATCGACCCCGGGCACGGCGGGCACGACGCGGGCGCGGTGGGCCCGGCCGGCCTTCAGGAGAAGGAGCTCGCGCTCGACATCTCCAGACGCGTCGCGGCCTTGCTCCAGGAGGAGCTCGGGGTCCGCGTCGTGCTCACGCGCGCGCGGGACCAGTTCGTGGGGCTCCGGGAACGCACGGCGCTCGCCAATCGCGAGCGCGCGGACCTGTTCGTCTCCATCCACGTCAACGCCGCGCCGGTCGGCGCCGCGGCGGGGACGGAGACCTACTTCCTGTCGAACGAGGCGACGGACGGAGCCGCGCGCCGCGCGGCGGAGTACGAGAACCGCTTGATCGCGGGCGACCCGAGAGCGCGGGGCGGCTCGGACGTCGTGCGGTCGATCCTGTGGGACCTGGCGCAATCGGATTTCCAGCAGGAGTCCAGCCGGATGGCGGAGGCGCTGCAGAACAGCCTGGACCGCGCGCTGCGGCGCCCGAGCCGGGGCGTCAAGCAGGCCCCCTTCTACGTCCTCGGCGGCGCCGCCATGCCGGCCGTCCTCGTCGAGATCGGGTTCATCTCGAATCCGCAGGAGGAGGAGCGCCTCCGGGACGACGGGTACCGTGACCGGATTGCCAGGGCGCTCGCTGCCGGCGTCGCCGCCTACAAGCGGAGCTACGACCAGCGAGTGGGCGCCGTGGCGAAGCGATGACGCGCCACGACGGGCGGGCGCCGGAGGACCTCCGGCCGGTGCGGCTCACGCGCCGCTACACCCGGCACGCGGAAGGGGCCGTGCTGGTCGAGGTCGGGGACACCCGCGTGGTCTGCACCGCGTCGGTCGAGGACCGGGTCCCGCCGTTCCTGCGCGGGAGCGGGCAGGGCTGGGTCACCGCCGAGTACGGGATGCTGCCGCGCGCCACCACGACCCGGACGGGCCGCGAGGCCGGCCGGACGGGCGGGCGCACGCACGAGATCCAGCGGCTGGTCGGGCGCTCGCTCCGCGCCGTGGCGCAGCTCACGCAGCTCGGCGAGCGCACGATCACGGTCGACTGCGACGTGATCCAGGCCGACGGCGGGACCCGGACGGCGGCGATCACCGGTGGGTACGTGGCGCTGGCGGACGCCGTCCAGCAGCTCCGCGACGGCGGCCGGCTCCTCGGCGAGCCCTTGCGCGATCTCGTGGCCGCGACGAGCGTCGGGATGGTCGCGGGGACCGCGGTCGTCGATCTCGACTACGTGGAGGACTCGGCGGCCGAGGTGGACATGAACGTCGTCATGACGGGGACCGAGCGCTTCGTCGAGGTCCAGGGGACCGCCGAGCGGACGCCCTTCGACCAGGGGCAGCTCGACGCGCTCCTGGCGCTTGCCCGCCGGGGAGTCGCGCGGCTCCTCGCCTTCCAGCGCGAGGTGCTGGCCGACCGGAGGACGACCGTCTTCACGCTCTCGTGACGCCGCGGCTCGTCCTGGCCACGGCGAACCCCGGCAAGGTGCGGGAGCTCGCCGGCCTGCTCGGAGACCTCGCCTACACGCTCGTCTCGCTCCGCGATCTCGGCGGCGTGCGCCTCCCGCCGGAGGGGGAGACGAGCTATCGGGACAACGCCCTCGGGAAGGCGCGCGCGGCCGCGGCGGCGACCGGCGCCGTCGCGCTCGGGGACGACTCGGGGCTCGAGGTGGACGCGCTCGGCGGCCAGCCGGGCGTGGTCTCGGCCCTCTACGGAGGGCCGGGCCTGACCGACGCCGCGCGCGTGGCGCGGCTCCTCGCGGAGGTCGGCGCGGTCCGCGCCCGCGGGGCCCGCTTCCGGTGCGTGCTCGCGCTGGTCGCGCCCTGGGGGGAGGAGGCCGTGGTGGAGGGCGTCGCGGAGGGCGTCCTCACCGACCGGCCCCGCGGGATCCAGGGGTTCGGGTACGACCCCATCTTCCTCGTCCCCGCGCTCGGGCGCACGTTCGGCGAGCTCGCGGGCGCCGAGAAGGACCAGCTGAGTCACCGGGCGCGCGCCGTCGCGGCGGCGCGGCCGATCCTCGCCCGCTGGGCCGCCCGGCTTCGAGCGCCCGGGTAGCCTAGCCCGCGCCGCGCGGCACCCCGCGCGTGCGGCCGTCGACCATCCGGGTCCGAGTGTAGCCTCGGATCGCCGCCCCGGGCGGCGGGATCGCCCGCTGCCCGGTGATAGGATCGCTGGCGGACATGGATGCCGGGCGATTCGTCCGCGAGCTGCCGCGGCTCTTCGACGCCTTTCCACGCTCGGAGCACCCGCGGGACCGGCGCTTCGCGCCCATCCTCGCCGAGGTCGGCGGCCTCGCGCGCGAGAACAATCTCGCGCTCCTGAACCTCGCCGCGTCGCTCCTCGACCCGGGCGAGAGCTACGTCGAGGTCGGCTCGTTCAAGGGCCTCAGCC
Source organism: Candidatus Methylomirabilota bacterium (assembly GCA_035550795.1). GTDB lineage: Bacteria > Methylomirabilota > Methylomirabilia > Rokubacteriales > DASRDR01 > DASRDR01. The sequence continues at coordinate 7,067 of DASZOL010000058.1, read as the reverse complement.
TGATCGCGGCGATGCTGGGCAACCGGGGCGACTTCGTCGCCATCGACGACTTCTCGCTCGGCGAGGGAAGCCGCCGGCGGCTGGACGCGAACCTCTGCCGCCACGGCCTCGCGGGCTACACCGTGCTCGAGGGCGACGCCTTCCGGCTCCTGCGCGGCGGAGCCCTGGGGGCCCGGCGCGTGGGGGTCTTCTACTACGACGCCGCGCACGACTACGACTCGCAGGTCGCGGGGCTCTGGCTGATCGAGCCGCATCTGCCCGACGAGGCCCTGCTGATCGTCGACGACACGGACTGGAAGCAGGTGGCGCGCGCGATGCGCGACTACCTGGCCGGCCAGCCACGGGCAGAGCTGCTCGTCACGCTGGACGGCAAGGACCGCGGCCAGCCGTGGTGGTGGGAGGGCGTCCAGGTCCTGCGCTGGCGCGAGGGGCCCCGCGGCCCGAGCCGGCCGTCCGCCCCGGGTGGCCCTCGGGCACGGAACCACGAGGGGTGGATGGGCGGTCCGCCGGATTGCAGCTGATTGCCGGGGTCGCCGGCCTCGTCGTGGCGTCGGCGCTCGCGGTGGGCTGGTGGAGGATTCTCCGCATCGTCCAGCGGCCGAGCTGGCCGCCCGGGCCCGGCGCCGTGACCGCCGCCGGCGCCCAGACGGCGACCGAGACCTTCGCCGGGCAGCCAGGGCACAGCCCGCACGAGCTCGGGATCGAGTACGCCTGGTCGACCGCGGCGGCCATCGAGCCCTGGGCGGCGGGGCGGAACTTCTTTCCGCGGATCCTCGAGGACGTCGCCCGCGCACGCTCCACCGTCCACGTTCTCATGTACGGGTGGCGCGAAGGCGCGATCGGGCAGCGGTTGGCGGAGCTCCTCGAGCGCAGGCGGCGCGAGGGCGTGGAGGTGCGCATCCTCGTCGACGCCCTGGGCAGCCGCGCGTTCTACCAGGCGAAGGCGATGTACCGGCGGCTTGCCGACGCGGGCGCGGCCATCGTGGTCAACGATGTGTTGCCGATCGACCGGGACGGACTGTACCAGGCGCGGAAGCTCGACTGGCGGCAGGCCGAGGTCGGACACGCCGACCACCGCAAGCTGCTCGTGATCGACGGCTCCGTCGCCTGGCTCGGCGGCGCGGGTATCGAAGACCACTTTGCGGACGGGCGATTCCACGATGTGATGGTGCGCGTCACGGGCAACGTGGTGCTCCAGTTGCAAGCGGTGTTCCTGACGAGCTTCAGCGCCCACGGCGGGACGCTGTCTCCCGGCCCCGGCGCTCTGGCCGGGCATTTCCCGGCTCAGCCCGATCCGGGCACGAGCCCGGCGGCGGTTCTCCAGGTCATCCCGGGCGGATTCCAGTCGGCCACGCAGGCGCTACGCGAGCGGCTCGACGCTGCCCGCGAGCGGCTCGACGTCATGAATCCGTACGTGACGGACCCCGACATGCGCGAGCGGATCCTCGCGGCGGCGCGGCGCGGCGTGCGGGTTCGGCTCGTCACGTCCGGGCGGTCCAACAACTGGCTCGCGGCGGCCTCGCTGCGGCGCCACTATGCCGACCTCGTCGACGCGGGGGTCGAGATCTGGGAGTATCCGGGCGTCGCCCACGCGAAGATCATCATCGCGGACGACTGGGTGCAGTTCGGCACGGTCAACCTGGACGCCTGGGCGCTCTATCGCAACTTCGAGATCGGCGTGCTCGCGCGGAGCATCCGCGCGGTCGAGCTCTTCGAGAGCCGTGTCTTCGAGCCGGACATCGCATGCTCGAAGCGGGGGGTCCCGTCGTCCGGGCTCGCCGGACGACCCGGCCGCTGGCTCGGGGACAGGCTCGCCTACTTTCTCTGACGGCCACAGCCGGGACCTGGAAGCGATACCCTGTCGCGGGGCGTTGACAGGGAGAGAGTGATTGGCGGAGCGTTCCTGGAACAGGCCGGTCCATATACGCGCCGAGCGGTCACACCAGGGGTACGTGATATGGGATCAGCGGCTGACGAGAAGCGGCCGAGCATCGAATCACCTGCGGCCGCCGCGCGGCCGGCGACACGTGGGCTGTCGCCCTCGCGGCTGGCGCAGAGGCGCGATGTCATGCGCCGTCACGTGGGTAGTGGCCGGCTGCCGGGCCTCGTCCTTCTCATCAGCCGGCGCGGCGAGGAGCACGCGGACGCCATCGGCACGCTCGCGTTCGACCGCACGGCGCCGATGCGCCGGGACACCATCTTCCGATTGGCCTCGGTGACGAAGCCGATCACGGCCGCGGCCACCATGATCCTCGTCGAGGAGTGCAAGCTGAGGCTCGGCGAGCCGGTCGATGAGTGGCTGCCGGATCTCGCGAACCGGAGGGTGCTGCGCCGGTGGGAGATGCGGCGGCCGCAGGGCTTCATGGCGCAGGTGGAAGGCGAGCCCGGCGAGCTGGTGGCGACAAAGAACTGGACGGAAATGACGGCTAGGTCGAGAGAGGTGCCCAGACTCGTCAGCGCGCGCGGCATGGTTCCCTGCGATACGGACGTGGCCTCGCGGAGTGCCCTTCACCTGTTGACGTCCAGCATCGGCTGCCGTCGATCTCCGCCTGGCGTGAGTGTGCTGAGGCGAGCGGGCTCATGGCGTGTATGGCGTGAACATTCCGGACGTCGTCCGTCGACTCTCGAGCGCTTCGTCGAGTAGTATGAGAGACCTACCCGGAGAATAGAAATGACGACACGTGTGGACCAGCTCAAGGTGATCCCGCTCTTCTCAGGCCTCGCCCACGCTGACCTGCAATTCCTCGCTGGCCAGATGAACGAGGTCAGCGTCCCGGCCGGTACCGTGCTGATCACCGAAGGGGCGGGGAACAATGTCTTCTTCGTGATCCTGGAGGGCCTGGTCGACGTATCGGTGGGCGGCAAGTACCGGCGTACGCTGGGCCCGCATGACTTTTTTGGTGAGATCAGCATGATGGAGCTCGATCCAGCGACCGCAACCGCAACGAGCCGAACGCCGGTCTGGGCATTCGTGATGAGTCCTGCTCAATTCAGCGCGGTGAAGGCTCACGAGACCGTAATGCTCGAGCTCAAAGCCGCGAGGAGTCAACGGCTGCACGCCGATCGAAAGGTCAAGGAGTAGCCGGAATAGAGCACCGGGCCGAGATGAGACGTGCGGATCGGGAGCGTAGTAGACCGCCCGCAGAGGGCGGTGTTTTGAGTGTCCTGAATGTCCCTAGAACCAAGTGATCCGGGGAGTCCCAATGGCAGGACAGGTGACTCGACGCCAGATGGAGGCATGGCTGTTGGACAACGGGTTCCGCCGTCTTAAGGGCGGTATGAGCGGACACCTGCAGTACGCGAGACGAGGTGTCAAGATAACCCTGCCTGGGCATGGGCCGCAGGATCTGACAAAGAAGCATGTCTCGCTCATTCTTCGGTCGCTTGATGGGGCGGGATTTGACCGTGAGCGCGTCCGTCGGGAGCTCGGTGGATCAATGGCTGAGTGACGGGGAAGCGTGAGGGACGCGGACGGGCTCTTGTTGAAGTTGGAGGTGCCCGCCAAGTGATCCATTCGACTCGAGAGAGAGCCGTTCGGACGAGCGCAGCTCTTGAGGGTGGATCCGGCGGGGACTCGCACCCGTTAGCTCGATACAGACAGCCGGCGGCTCGCCCACGCTTCTTCCAGAACTCAGTGAGGTACCGAAAGCGGCTCTGCCCGGCGCCGAGCGCGATCAAAGCGCGGATGAGGAAACGGGCGCGTCCAGAGTAAAGTCGACGTCTTCGTACTCGTCGAGCGCATTCTCAAATCTCTGGACGATAGCTCCTGGAAGGGAGCAACAATCGAACCCGAGAGGCTCCATGTGGTGGAGTACCGGTGCCCGGTCTTCTACGGGCCCGTCAGTTGGGGCGGGGAGCTCCACGGGTGACAATTCAACGCTACCAGGAGGACCGACTCTACTGTCTGAGATGCTAAGGAGGAACCCGAACACTTCATCGAAGTTGTGCCACCGCAGGCTAATCCCGTGGACCCATATGGACGCCAAATCTATCCGAAGAGCATGGAGGTCGCAGAGTATCAGTGTCCAACTTGTGGACTAACGGCCAGGTGGGGGTCGGAGCTCAGCGATGGTGACTAGCGCGGAGCCTCCGAGCCTTGAACTACCTGTATGATGCGGTGCTGACTCTGGGGTGGCCGGACCGGCCGCCAGACGTCCGCAGGACTTTCGGGCGGCCGGCAAGCTGCTCGCTAAAGTAGTGTAGGATAAGCGGGTCGGGGCGTGGCGCAGCCTGGTAGCGCGCCTGCCTTGGGAGCAGGAGGTCGGCCGTTCAAATCGGCTCGCCCCGACCATCCCGCCCGCTTCGCTCGCCCTCCCCGAATGCCGCGGTGGCTCGCGAGCTCTCTCGCCCGTTCCGGCCGTCGGGCCGGAAGATTCCGTGACGGCTTCATCCCCGAGCGGCGCGGCTCGATCGGCGGCGAACGGGGCGCCACTCAGCGCACCCGCAGCCAGAACCCGTTGCCCCTCCCCCCCACCGCGGCCAACGGACCGTCCCAGAGCGGGTCCATGACCGCGCTCAGCTCCGGATCCTTCACCGCGAATGCGCACGGGAGGACGGTCTCGTATCGGCTCGACTCGGCCAGCAGGAGGACTGCCAGCATGTACTGCTCGGAGTAGTACCTCGGAATCCAGTCCGGAGGATAGTCCTGGGGCCAGAACACATCGTCGACGTACACCAGCACCCCCTGCTTGAGCCGGGGCAGAACCTCCAGGAAGCAAACGACGACGTCCGAGTTCATGAAGACCCGATGGGAACCGTCCACGAACAGGATGTCGCCCGGCGCGAGCGTGTCGAAGACGGCGAGGTCGGTGTCCTCGAGCGGCTCCCGGCGGACTTCGTCGCACAAGGCGTCGATCTCGACCGTCGGATTCGGATCGATCGAGACGATTCGCGTCTGGAGGTGGTGGTCGTCGATCGCTCGACGGACGAACTTCGTGGAGTTGCCGGATCCGATCTCGAGATAGGTCCGCGGATTCTGGAGGCTGGTGAACGCGTAGAGAGACACTGGATCCAGCCCCTCGACGTAGCCGTTTAGCCAGTAGGGCGTACGCGACTCGGGCGGCTGCTGGAGGGGAATTTGCCCGAGGGGACTCCTGAACGGGAGGAAGCCGTACAGGGTCTCGGCGTATTTCCGCCGGTCCGCGTTGAGGAGCGCGAGAAGCTCGGGGTGGGGCGGCCGTCCGTATCCGTATCGCGGTGTCGCCCGGACCTCGTAATCCACCAGGATCGGAAACGCCGTCCGCGATTCGCGGTGGGCTCGAAGCTGGCGCCCTTCGCGCAGATCGCGGAAGATCTGAAATCTGAGCAGCAGAGACCGGATGGGAGCATACATGGCGTTGTCAGGCACCCCGCTCAAGGTGCATCGGCATGGCCCGTCGGCATCCAGACCCGGCCGATGCCAGTTCTCCTCACCATAGCAGCGGTCACCGGGCGGAAGAACCGGGTTGTCCGCCATCGTTGCCGCGTCGATCGGCGCCGACGTCGAAAGGCTCACCGGGGGCTCGATGTACTGTGAATGGCCGCGCGCGGGCGGGCACGGTCGCGACGAGCGAGGACGTCGAGGTCGCGACACGTGTGCACACGTCCACGCCAAGCCACGAGAATTCCTGCACGCGCCCGTGGCTCAGCCGGATCTCTTGGCGGATATCAAGAACGCGGCGCTTTCTGGACGAGAGACCCGTGACAGTAGGGATTCGCTTGCGAGGGAGCTCGAGCAGGCATACGTGTATGCGCCCCGCACGGGCAGCAAGGCATATCAGCGCGCGCGGAAGGCGCTGAAGATGGAGGAGGAGTTTACGTTCAGCGCCGAGGAGGTGGACCCGTTTCTACCGGGTGAATTGCGGATCGGGGCCGGAAAGAAGAGTGGTTGACGGAGCGGCCCGTCGCAATTAAAGGCGCATACTGCACGCGCCCAGGATGCGGCTGGAGAGGCTCCATCGTATCCACCATGCGATCATTGATGAGCCGGAGGGCTGGCGGCGGCCAGTGGTCGCGGCGGGCAATTCCCGGGCATGTCGAGTCGTATTGCTTGACGGGGTGTGCGCTAAGTAGCGAGAATATAAGCACGCGCCTGTAGCTCAGTCGGATAGAGCAACGGCCTTCTAAGCCGTGGGTCGGGGGTTCGAGTCCCTCCAGGCGCGCCAACTGTTTCGCGCAGTTCCGTGGTGCTCTTCTCCGGCGTCGCCCCAGCATTGTCCCGGTTCTGTCCGGCTTCTCGTCCGCCCCCCGCCTGGGCAGCCCCGCGCGAGCGGGATCACCTTCGCCTCCGTCGGTGGGCCGCCCCGAACTCGACGAACTTCGCGGCGGCCTGCCGGAGGTCCGCTTCGTTGAGCATGTGGTACCGGTCGAAGACCGAGCGGGTCTCGTGGCCGGTGATGGTCACGGCCACCCCGCTCGGGAGCGTAGGAATTCCAGAGCCCTCTTGGCGGCCCGACGACCTCCTCCCCAAGGCCCCCTGTCGGGGCACCACGATCGCGCCCCGGGGAGGCCGAGGTCAAGCGCCTGAGCCGGGAGGTGACCGTCCGCGCGGGCCGAGCGGGCGAGAGCAGCCCCCGCCCATGGCCCTCGGTCAGAAGGAGCCGGGCCCGGCCGGCGCCGGAACGAAGGGGGTGGGCACGCCGCAGGACCGCGTCGACCTCGGCGACCATGAACGCCCGCGCGCCGGTGGGGAGCCGGGGTCCTGCGGCATGAACGCCGCCCCCGCCGTGAGCACGCCGAAGCGGACCACGACCCGCTCGTTCGAGCGCACCGGGCGGAGAGCGGTGTCGTGTTCGATTCGGCTCGCCGCCGCGGCGGCGAGCGCGACGGGGCCGCCGATGGCGTCGCGCGGTCGCGCTCGAGCCGTGCGAGCCACACCCCGCAGGCTCTCGCCACCGGCGTGGACAGCCCCCGATCCGCCCGCGCCCGCCGCCGCGCGGGCACTGGAACACGTCCAGGGCGAACAGCATCCTACGCAGCGGGTCTCGCCAGCCCGCTCGCTCTCCGGTCCGCCAGGTTCCGAGGCTTGACTTCAACCGCGCTGCGCGCGCACCATCGGAGCGCAAGGACGGGCTTGATCCGACCGTTTC
>DASZOL010000057.1:0-12506 GCA_035550795.1 Candidatus Methylomirabilota bacterium | reverse complement strand
ACCAAGTGCAAGGGATGCGCGGAGTGTGTCGAGGTCTGCGCGGACCTCGGCTACCACGCGCTCCGGATGGTCCCCAAGGGCGAGGAGACCCTCGGCCGGTACCGTGAAGCCTTCCAGTTCTACCGCCGGGTCGGTCCGACCCCGAGGGAGTACGTGAACGAGAAGGCGCTCGCCGACATGATGCTGACCGACCAGTCGCTGCTCTACGTCGGCGGCGCCGGCTCGTGCATGGGGTGCGGTGAGGGCACCGCCATCCGCATGATGGTCGCCGCCACCGCCTTCGCGCACGGACCGGAGGGCATGGCGATCGTCGCCGCGACCGGCTGCAACACCGTCTACACCTCCACGTATCCCTACAACCCCTACCTGGTGCCCTGGACCAACTCCCTCTTCGAGAACGCGCCCGCCGTCGCGCTGGGCGTCCGCGCCAAGTGGGAGCAGCGCGGCTGGCAGGACAAGCGGCTGTGGGTCCTGGGCGGCGACGGGGCCATGTACGACATCGGCTTCCAGTCGCTCTCGCGGATGCTCGCGTCCGGGATGGACATCAAGGTCCTCGTCCTGGACACGCAGGTGTACTCGAACACGGGCGGCCAGGTGTCCACCGCCTCGTTCCTCGCGCAGGACGCCAAGATGGCCGCGGTCGGCCCCGCGATCCCCGGCAAGACCGAGCGCCGGAAGGAGCTCGGGCTCCTCTGCCTCATGCACCCCGAGGTATTCGTGGCGCAGACGACGGCCGCCCACATCAACCACTTCTACCGCGCCATCATGGATGCCAACAGCTACCCCGGCCCCGCGGTCGTCATCGTCTACACCACGTGCCAGCCCGAGCACGGCGTGGGCGACGATCGGGCCGCGGCGCAGGCTCGGCTCGCCGTCGACTCGCGCGCCTTCCCGCTCTTCGTCCACGACCCCCGGAAGGGGGAGCGGATCGCCGAGCGGCTGTCGCTCCAGGGCAATCCCGACCCGAAGGAGGACTGGCACCGCCGGCCGCAGACCGGCGAGGAGGTGGACTTCGTGACCTTCGCCCGGACCGAGGGTCGCTTCGCGCGGCAGTTCGATGCCGAGGGCCGGCCCTCCCCGGCGCTCCTCGCCGCCCGGGCCGACCGCCTGGCGAACTGGCGCCGGCTCCAGGAGCTGTCCGGGCTCCGCTGAGAGACTCGACCGGGGAGAGGAGGACCAGTCCCATGCCCACGTCGAACGACCTTGACGATCGTGGATGCTGCCCGTTCCTGGTCCCCGTCGTCGCGGATCGGCTCTGGATGCGCCCGATCGGGATGTACTGCCGGCGGCCGGGCCGGCGCGTGCGGGTCCCGGCCGAGTCGACCCTGGCGCGATGGTGCACCGCGCAGTATCGGCGGTGCGACGGCTACGCGGACGCGTCGGCCGGCCGGTCAGCCGAGGAGCAGGGACGACACGGGGGCCCCGGCCACTGAACGCTCCGATGAGCGCCGACCAGCGGTCCGAGGGGCTGGTCTTCGCCGAGGCCCCGCTGCGCGTCTACTGGGAGCTGACCCGGGCGTGTGATCTCGCCTGTCGACACTGCCGCGCCGAGGCAGGCGCCAGCCGCGACCCCCGCGAGCTGAGCTCGGCGGACGGACGGCGGCTGCTCGATGCGCTGCGGTCGGCCACGGCGCCTCCCCGCGTCGTGCTGACGGGCGGCGACCCGTTGAAACGGCCCGACTTCTGGGCGCTCCTCGAGTACGGCGTCGGGCTCGGCCTCGGCGTCTCGGTCGCGCCCAGCGGCACGCCGGCCCTCACCCCCGAGGTCGTCCGCCAGCTCCGGCGCGCGGGGGTGGAAGCCATGTCGCTCAGCCTGGACGGCTCCGACGCCGTCCGGCACGACGGGCTGCGGGGCGTCGCGGGCTGCTTCGCGCGGACGATGACGGCCGCCGGAGCGGCCGTCCAGGAAGGCATCCCGATCCAGGTGAACACGCTCGCGACGGCCGAGACCCTCCCGGACCTCCCGGCCATCGCGGACCTGGTCGAGGCAACGGGGGCCGCGCGCTGGAGTCTCTTCTTCCTCGTCCAGGTCGGCCGGGGCCGTACGCTCGGCCAGCTATCGCCCGGCGCGTGCGAGGCCCTCCTCGCGTGGCTCTGGCAGCGGTCCCGGCAGACCTCGATCGTCGTCACGACGACCGAGGCTCCGCACTACCGACGGGTGGCCCTCCAGCAGGCCCGTGCCGCCGGGGTCGGCCACGCCGACCCGCGCGCCGGTCCGACCCGGCGGTCCGGCCTCGGCCTGCGCGACGGCAACGGGATCATGTTCGTCTCGCACACCGGCGAGGTCCAGCCATCGGGGTTTCTCCCGCTCACCGAGGGGAACGTCCGCACCTCGAGCCCCCTCGAGGTCTATCGGCAGAGCCCGCTCTTCCGGCGGCTCCGGGAGCCGGAGCGGTTCGGCGGCCGATGCGGCCGCTGTGAGTTCCGCCGGCTCTGCGGAGGCTCGCGGGCCCGCGCCCACGCGGCCAGTGGGGATCCGCTCGGGGAGGACCCGCTCTGCGCCCACGAGCCCGGCGTCCCGGACAGGCCGCTGCGAGCGGCGCCAGCACGCGCATAGCGCGCTCCGATCTCCCGGAGGCGACGGCCCCTCGGTCAGATCCGCCGGGCATCGCCCCCCGAAGGCGCGCGCTGATCGCGCTAAGGCGTCGCTTGTATCGTCAGCTCGCCCGTCGAGCGCAGCGTAATGGCGTAGATGCCGTCCTTCCGGAGCCGGGTCGAGACGGCCTCGCCGTGCAGGGCTCGGTTCGTCGATCCTGGAGCCTCTGGGGCGCTCGCCGCTCCCGGAGGAGCAGCTCATGCCTCACCTCGCTCGCCGTGCAGGCGGGTGCGCCAGCTCCGCGGGCCGCAGGTCAGGACGTGGGCGTGATGGAGCAGCCGGTCGAGGAAGGCGGCGACGGCCGCGGTGTCGCCGAGCAGCTTCCCCCAGTCCTCGACCGGCCGATTCGAGGTGATCAGCGTGGACGCTCTTTCGTCCCGGCGCATGATGATCTCCAGCGGATCCTCCGCCGCGGTCTGCGGGAGCTTCCGCATGCCCAGATCGTCGATGATGAGGAGCGGGATCGTGGTGACGTGAGCCAGGTAGGCCTTGCGCGTGCCTTCCAGCTGGGCATCAGCGAGCTCCTCGAGGAGCCCGGGCTTCGCGATAGAGGACGCGGTGGCCCTGCTGAATGACGGCGAGGCCGATGGCCTGGGCGAGGTGGCTCTTGCCGGTGCCCGGTCAGGCCTTAGGTCGAGGCATGATCGTTGCGAGGATCGGGGCGTGACGGATCGCCCGGGGAGGCCTGCCGGAACCCGCCTCTGCCCGCCTGGCAACGGCGGCGTGATCGGCCAGGACCGGCCACACTTGGCGCTCGTGGAGCGCGTGATGCTCACGGCGCCGGCGGACCCGTTCCTGCCTCTGCGCGCGCTGGCCGACTACTCCGGGCTGTACGTCCGCACCCTCCGGAAGTTCCTCCAGCGCACTCCGCCGACGCAGGCGCTCCCGTGTTATCGGCTCGACGGCAAGATCCTGGTGCAGCGCAGCGACTTCGACCAGCACATGGCGCAGTACCGGAGCCAGGGCCGACCCGCGCTCCTCCGGGCCTTGCGCCGTCACGGGCTCCCGGGGTAGTCATTGGAGCCGACCCCGTACCCTCGCCCCTCACCCCGGAGGCTCGTAGTGGGCGTCACGGTCGGACGGCGTCGAGATCGGGGCTTCTGGTACGTCGCCGTCCACCAAGGCGGACAACGGGCCCGCCTCCAGTGCGACAGTGAAGCCGAGGCGCGGGCGCTGGCCCGGCACGTCGCCCGCCTCGAGCTGGCCGGCCAGAACGTGATCGTGGCGTTGAAGCTGGCCCGCGAGACGCCGCCCCCCGACCCATCATCCCCGACGCTCCGGGCGGCCCTGCCGCCGTGGATCGCGCGTCGAGCGGCCCTCGGCGAGATCCGCCACTCGACGGCCAAGGCGTATCGCGATCGGTGTGCACGGTGGCTATACGAACACACTCTTGGTGATGGTGTTCGAGTCGGAGACCTCCCCGTCACCGAGATTCGACGCGAACACCTCGGCGCCGTGATTCTCCGGATCCGTGAGGCCGGCCGGTCCCGGGCGATCGTCAACGCGATCATCGCCCCCATGCGCCGCTACTGCGCCGAGCTGGTCGAGGCCGGGGTCCTGGCCGTGAATCCGGCGCACGACCTGGCCCGCTACCTTGGCCGCCTCCGGAAGCCGGCTCGGGGCCTCCGCCCGCTCCACTTCTCGCCCGAAGAGTCCCGCAGCTGCTCGCGACGGCCCGGAGCGTCTCCCCGCGCTGGTATCCGTTCATCGCAACGGGGCTGCTCGCAGGGCTCCGGTACGGCGAGCTGGCAGCCCTGCGGCCGGCGGACGTGGACCTCACCCGCGGGGCGCTCCGCGTGGAGCGGACCGTCTCGGACCGGCATCGGATCGAGCCCGTCAAAGACGGCGAGGGGCGCACCGTGACGATCTCGCCCGCCCTGTCCGAGATCCTCCGGGCGCAGCTGGATCGCCTGGACCCGGGGAGCGACGTGCTCTTCCCCACGAAGGCCGGCGGCCGGCTCGTCTACACGTACTTCTCGGCCCGCCTCTGGGGGCGCCTACTTCAGAAGGCCGGGCTCCCGTACCGAAAGCCGCACGCGCTCCGGCACTCCTACGCCGTGACCATGCTGGCGGCCGGCGCGGACCTCCGGCTGGTCAAGGATTAAATGGGACACGCCAGCGTCGCGATCACCGCCGATCTCTATGGAGCGCACGTCGGGCGCGATCGCCAGGTCCGGGCCGTCGAGGCGCTCGACCGGGCCCTCGGACTCGCCCCCGAACGCCACCCGGCGCCACCAGACGGCCAGCACACGGGCTAACTCCGCGATTGTTCAGCGTGGGTGCAGGAACATATACTTCCTTCACCCCCAGCGCAAGAGGCCGGCGGCTGCCGGCCGCGGCGAAAGGAGACGAGGGTGTCTGACGAGGGAACGCTGAAGGTACTGAGCCGCCGCGACCTGATCCGGGCCGGCGCCCTCGCCGCGGGGGCCGCCGCCGTCCTGCCCGCCCGCCCCGCCGTCGCTCAGCTCAAGAACGTCGCTCGCAACCGGACGCTGAGCCTCGTCTGGATCGGCAGTCGCGAGGGACGGTGGGTCGACTTCGAGCTCTGGAATCCCTACTCCATCGGGTCCAACCACCAGAACGGCCCGGGCATCCTCTACGAGCCCCTGGCGTACTACAGCGCCTTTGCCGACAAGGAGCACCTCTGGCTGGCCGAGAGCTACCGGTACAGCCCGGACTTCAAGGAGCTGACGATCAAGACGCGCGCCGGCATCAAGTGGAGCGACGGCGCGCCGTTCTCGGCCGAGGACGTCGCCTACACGCTGACGAGCCTGCGAGACCTCGGCCCGAAGGTGCGGTGGGGCGTCGACGTGCAACAGTTCATGCAGGAGGCGCGAGCGACGGACCCCAACACGGTCGTCATCAAGTTCAAGGTGCCGGCGCCCCGCTTCTTCTTCTTCCTGACCTACAAGTACGACATCGGCGTCTACATCGTGCCCAAGCACGTCTTCCAGGGACAGGACTGGACCACGTTCAAGCACTTCGACGTCGCCAAGGGCTGGCCGGTGACCACGGGGCCGTGGCACGTGGCGTTCGCCTCGCCCCAGCAGAAGGTCATCGACCGCCGCGACGAGTGGTGGGCGGCCAAGGCGGGCCTGGCGCCCATGCCCAAGGTGGAGCGCAACATCTGGCTCCCCAATGCGACCGAGCAGCAAAACGCCCAGCTGCTCATCTCCAACCAGATCGACTACGCCGGATCCATGCAACCGGCGACGTTCGCGACGATCTTCCGGCAAAACCCCAAGATCGTCACGCACTCCGGGCAGAAGCCGCCCTACGGCTACATGGACTGGTGGCCGATCTCGCTCTACGTCAACAACGAGCGCCCACCCTTCGACGACAAGGACGTGCGCTGGGCGCTCAGCTACTTCATCGACCGGCAGCAGATCGTGGACGTCGGCTATCTCGGGGCGTCCCTGGTGTCGCCGCTGCCGCTCCCCGAGTACCCGGCGCTCAAGCCCTACATCGACGGAGTGAAGGACCTCCTCGCGAAGCACAACACGCTGGAGTACAACCCCAAGAAGGGCGAGGACCTCCTCACGCGGAAGGGCTGGAAGAAGGACACGCAGGGCTTCTGGGTCGACGCGAAGGGCGCCCGGCTGAAGGTCGACATCATCGGCTTCGGCTCGAGCGGGCCGGCGATCGGCCCCGTGCTCGTGGAGCTCCTCAAGCGGCAGGGCGTGGACGCGACCATGAGCCTGCCGCCCGACTTCGACGACCGGTTCCAGAAGGGCCAGTACACGGGGGCGATCTACGGCCACGGCGGGGGCGTCAACGACCCCTACTACACCCTGCGCCTCTACCAGAGCAGCACGGTGGCCGTGCCCGGCGCGCATCTCGTCAACTTCGCGCGGTGGAAGAACGAGGCCTACAACAAGATCGTCGACGACGTGTTCGTCACGGACATGCGGAACAAGACGCGCCTGCTGGAGCTCTTTCACAAGGCGATGGAGATCTGGCTTCCCGAGCTCCCGGACATCCCGCTCGTCCACAACATCCACCGCATTCCGATGAACACGACGTACTGGACGAACTGGCCGACGGCCGAGACGCCGTACGTCAACGGCGCGTTCTGGCACCTCACCTACGCGATGGTGCTCTGGAATCTGCAGCCGACGCAGTAGGAGCCGCGGCCGCCGGGCGGCCCGGCCGGCCGGGGCACCGGCGGACCGGAGAGCCGTGAAGGGGTCGCCTCGCCGCCGGCCATGCGAACGGCGCGGCGGGAAGGTCGGGAGCCGTGTCGGCTAGCTACCTCCTCCGGCGGGTCGGCGTCTTCCTCCTCGTCGCGTGGCTCGCCGCCACGCTCAACTTCTTCCTCCCCCGGCTCACCGGACAGGATCCGGTCCGCGTCAAGCTGCTCCAGCAGGCGCAGCTCGGCGGGCACGTCCAGGCCGGCATCGACGAGATGGTCCGGGAGTACGACCGGCGCTTCGGCCTGGATCGCCCGCTGTGGGCGCAGTACCTCGCCTTCCTCCGGGACGCGGCCCGGCTCGAGTTCAACTATTCCATCGCCAACTACCCCCGCACCGTGAACGACATGATCGCGGAGGCGCTCCCCTGGACCGTCGGGCTCCTCGGCACGACGACGCTCGTGTCGTTCGCCCTCGGGACCTTCCTCGGTGCGCTGCTGGGCTGGCCGCGGGCTCCCCGGTGGATGCGGTGGCTCATGCCGCCGCTCTGGGCGCTCCACGCCATCCCCTTCTTCCTCCTCGGCCTCATCCTGATCTACCTGTTCGCGTTCCGGTTCCCGCTGCTCCCGATGTTCGGTGGGTACAGCGCCGGCGCCTTCCCGGCCCTGACGCTTCCCTTCGTCCTCGATCTGGCCCGCCACGCGATCCTGCCGGCCCTCTCGATCGTCCTGGTGGCGACGGGCGGCTGGGCGCTGTCGATGCGCGGCATGATGATCACGACCCAGGGCGAGGACTACGTCACCTTCGCCGAGGCGAAGGGGCTCCGGAGCCTCACCATCTTCCTGCGCTACTGCGTCAGGAACGCGCTCCTCCCGCAGGCCACCGGACTCGCGCTCGCCCTCGGCCAGATCGTCTCCGGCGCGGTCCTGGTCGAGGTGATCTTCGGGTATCCGGGCATCGGCACGGTGCTGTTCCAGGCCATTCGGGAGAACGACCACTTCCTCATCCAGGGGATCGTGTTCACCGTGATCATCGCGCTGGGGCTCGCAACCTTGATTCTCGACGCCATCTATCCCTTGCTCGACCCTCGCATCTCCTACCGAAAGCCGTAGCCCCGTGACCGGCCTCACGGTGTCCCGGACCACTGCCGCGCCGGGGGGCGCGCTCTCCGCCGTCCTCCGCTACCTCCGCCGCAACCTGGCCCTGATCGTCGGGCTCGTCCTGCTGTGCGCGCTTGCCGCTTTCGTCGGCATCGGCCACCTGACCGTCGACACGGCGAAGGCGCGACCGCTGTCGGTCCCCATGCTGCGGCCGCCCTCCGCGCAGTACCCGCTCGGGACGGACCGCCAGGGCCGGGATCTCCTGGCGGTCATGGTGGCCGGGACGCCGCTCACCCTCCGCATCGGTTTCCTCGCCGGGCTGATCGGCGTGGGCCTGGGTTCCGTGCTCGGGTTCACGGCGGCGTTCTACCGGGGAAGGATCGACGCGATCATCCGGGGCATCGTCGACGTGGGCCTCACCGTCCCCGGGCTCCTGGTGCTGATCATCATCGCCGTCTCCATCAAGGAAGGTCTCACGGTGGACCAGATGGCCGTCGTCGTGGCTTCGCTGGCCTGGCTCAGTCCCACCCGCGCCATCCGCGCCCAGGTCCTGAGCCTGCGCGAGCGGGGCTACGTCGACGTCGCCCGGCTCTCCGGCATGAGCGGGCCGGAGATCATCGTCCGTGAGCTCGTGCCGAACCTCTTGCCGTACCTGGCGGCGACGCTCGTGAACGCGGTGTCCAGCGCCATCCTGGCTTCCGTGTTCCTGGAAGTGCTCGGCCTGGGGCCCATCGACTCGCCGACCCTCGGCATGACGCTGTACTGGGTGAACTTCAACGCCGCGCTCATCAACGGCTGGTGGTGGTGGTGGGCCGCGCCCATCGTCGTGATCCTCGTCGTGTTCCTCGGCCTGTTCTTCGTCACCGTCGGTCTCGACGAGGTCGCGAACCCCCGCCTCCGGAGGGCCGTGTGAGCCCACGCGGCGTCACGGGCCGATGGCCGTGCGATCCACCCCCTCGCACGAGCCCCCGCGCGGCGACGGCAGGCTCGTGAGCCCCGACGTACTCCGCGTCAACGACCTCTCGGTGCACTACCACACGCCCGGAGGCGCCGTGCGGGCGGCCGATGGCATCACGTTCGGCGTGCGGGCGCAGGAGCGCCTCGGCATCGCCGGGGAGTCCGGCTCCGGAAAGTCGACGTTGGCGCTGGCGCTGCTGCGCCTGATCAAGGCGCCGGGCCGGATCGAGGCCGGCGAGGTATGGCTCGACGGGCGTGATCTCATGACTCTCTCCGACGAGGAGATGCGGCGGCTGCGGCTGGCGCGGATCGCCCTGGTCCCCCAGGGGTCGATGAACTCGCTGAACCCCGTGCTCCGGATCCGGGACCAAGTCGCCGACGCCCTGCGCGACCACGGAGTGGAGATCACGGGGCGGCAGCACGACGAGCGGCTGCGCGATCTCCTCGCGCGGGTCGGCCTCGGACCGGCCGTGGCCGGCATGTTCCCCCACCAGCTGAGCGGCGGCATGAAGCAGCGGGCCTGCATCGCCATCGCCATGAGCCTCTCTCCGAAGGTGATCGTGGCCGACGAGCCCACGAGCGCGCTGGACGTGGTCGTCCAGCGGCAGGTGATGGACACGCTCGCCGTGGCCCAGGCCGATCTGGGCGCGTCGGTCATCCTCGTGGGCCACGACATGGGGCTGATGGCCCAGTTCGTGGACCGCCTCGGCGTCATGTACGCCGGCCGCCTGGTGGAGATCTCGCGGGTCCGCGACGTCTTCAGCGAGCCGCTTCATCCGTACACGCGGATGCTCATCGCCAGCTTGCCGTCCCTCGATCGCAAGGGCGCCTTCCGCGGCATCCCCGGCCTCCCGCCGCCGCTTCGAAACCTGCCGGCCGGGTGCGCGTTCCATCCCCGCTGTCCCCTCGCAGTCGACCGCTGTCGGCGCGAGACGCCCGCGCTTCGCGAGACGCGGCCCGATGGGTGGGCCGCGTGCCACCTCGCCTAGGTCGGGTCATGGCGGCACTGCTCGAAGCCCGTCACGTGACCAAGACCTTCGGCGGGGGCCTGCTCGACCGTACCCACACCGTGGCCCTCCGGGGCTTCTCGCTGGCGCTGGTCGAGGGCCGCGCGTCCGTCACCGCCGTGGTGGGCGAGAGCGGCAGCGGCAAGACGACGCTGGCTCGCCTCCTGCTGGGTCTGCTCGCTCCCACGGCGGGGCAGGTCTCCTATCGGGGCCAGGACCTCACCGCCATGTCGCGGGCCCAGCGGCGGACCTTCCGGCGCGAGGTCCAGGCGATCTTCCAGGATCCCTACGAGGTCTACAACCCCTTCTACCGGGTGGACCACGTCCTGTCGGTGCCGGTCCACAAGTTCGGCCTGGCAGGGTCGCGCGCCCAGGCTCGGCGCCTGATCGAGGACGCCCTCCGGGCGGTCGGTCTGCGTCCCGAGGAGACCCTGGGGCGCTTCCCGCACCAGCTCTCGGGTGGCCAGCGCCAGCGCGTGATGGTGGCGCGCGCGCTCCTCCTCCGGCCGCGCGTCATCCTGGCCGACGAGCCGGTTTCCATGGTTGACGCCTCGCTCCGCGCCACGATTCTGGGCGCCCTCCGCCAGATGACGGTGGACCTCCAGATCCCGGTCGTCTACATCACGCACGACCTGGCGACCGCGTACCAGGTCGCCGAGAACATCGTCGTGCTGTACCGAGGCGCCGTGGTCGAGGCCGGGGATGTCGAGCTGGTCGTCAAGACCCCCCGGCACCCGTACACGCGGCTCCTCATCGGATCGATCCCGGCGCCGAGCGTCGAGCGGACGTGGGCGACCGGCGGTCCACCGGCCCAGCCGAGCCCGCGGCTTGCGAGCGCCGCCGACGGGTGCCCGTTCGAGGACCGCTGCCCCGACGCCATGCCGACCTGCCGGACCTCGGTTCCGCCACTGCTGCGAACCGAGACCCACCGCGCCGTCGCTTGCTTCCTGTACCGGGACGCCCCCGTGCTGCCTCCGCAGGAGATGGTCGCGACCTTCACCCAGGCCGGGCTGCCACCGGCGCGTCCTCCGGACCGGCCTTGCCGTCCTCACGGCTGACGCCTCCCGAGCGGGCCACACCGTAGATGGCGCGGTCGAGGACCGTCCTGGTAACCGGTTCCGCCGGCCGCATCGGCCGGGCGGTCTCGGCAGAGCTCCGCACGCGGGGCCACCGTGTGCGAGGCTTCGACCGCGTCCCGTCCCCGGATCTTCCCGCGGCGGTCGTCGGGAACCTCGACAGGGCGGACGACGTCGCTCGCGCGATGGCCGACGTCGAGACGCTCATCCACCTCGCGGCCACGCCCGACGAGGACGACTTCCTGACGAAGCTCCTGCCGAACAACGTCGTCGCCCTCTACCACGTGCTCGAGCAGGCTCGCCTGGCCGGCGTCCGACGCGTCCTTCTCGCGAGCAGCGGCCAGCTCTTCCGGGGGCATCGGGGGCCGCTCCCGATCACACCCGGGACGCCGACCTCGCCGCGCAACTGGTATGCGGCCACCAAGATCCTCGCCGAGGCGGCCGGCCAAGTCTACGCGCATGTCCATGGTCTCGAGGTCCTCGTCATCCGCTGCGGCTGGTGCCCGCGCTCCCCCGACCAGGCGCGCGAGATCGAGGAGAGCGCGCACGGCAAGGCGAGCTATCTGAGCCCGGGCGACGCCGGCCGCTGCTTTGCGGCCGCGGTAGAGGTGGAGAACGTGCCGCGCTTCGCGGTGGTGCACGCCACGAGCCGGCCCGCCGGACCCACCCGTTACGACCTCGAACCGATCCGGGCGCTGCTCGGCTACGAGCCCCGGGACCGGTGGCCGGAGGGCCTCGATTTCGAGGCCTATCCCACCGCCGGAGAGGGAGACGCACCGTGACCGAGACGAGCGCCGGCCGGGCCGTCGTCGACCTCCTGGAGGCCGAGAGCGTCCGGCACGTCTTCGGATCGTCGGATCGACCTTCCTCGACGTGCTGGACGTCCTCCACGACGACAAGGGCGTCAAGTACATCAACGTTCGCCACGAGCAGGGGCGGCGCGTTCATGGCTGACGGGCTCGCGCGCGTCACCGCGGCGCGGGCGGTCTGCCTCGTGGCGAGCGGCCCCGGCGCCACGAACCTCGTCACCGGCATCGCGGGGGCGTACGTGGCGCACTCGACCGTCGTCGCCATCGCCGGAGGGTCCGCCCTGGGTCAACAGGGGCGCGATGCCTTCCAGGAGCTCGACCTCGTCTCGCTGTTCGGACCCGTGACCAAGCTCTCGATCCAGGTCACAGATCCGGGCCGGATCCCCCAGATCCTCCGCCTGGCGTTCCACACCGCCATGACGGGACGCAAGGGCCCGGTGTTCGTCGACAACCGCGGGACGTGCTGAACGACCAGGTGGTGAGGAGCGACCTCCTCGCGCCCGAGGGCTACCGGCCGACCCACCCGCCGCGCGTGCGGCGACCTGCGGATGCCACGTCCCTTGCCGGCGCGGAGATCGGGCGTCATAGTGAAAAGAGTCGATCCCTCAGAGCGGAGGTCACCATGCGCCTGGCGCAGCGTGCGTCGATCGTCTTCCTCGCCGCCCTGGCGGCCCTGCCCGCCCCGGTCGCTGCCGAGATTGTCAGCCAGTCGTACGCCCTTCCGGCCGGCGGCGGTAGCCCGCACGACCTCGCCGTCGGCGCCGACGGCATCGTCTGGTACACGGCGCAGCGCAACGGCGCGCTCGGCCGCCTGGACCCCGCGACCGGGAA
>DASZOL010000056.1:0-28592 GCA_035550795.1 Candidatus Methylomirabilota bacterium | reverse complement strand
AACGAACGCGCCCTTGCGGGTGCCCACCAGTACCCGTACCTTGCTCATTCCTGACTCCTTCCTGAGTCTCCGGACGTTCTCGGCCCCGCAGCGGCATCCCTGGGGACCTCTGTTGTATTGTCGAACCGGCGGGCGTCTGATCGACAGCCTCGGCAACGAGGCGCCCGAGAGGCAGCCTTATGGTCCCCGGAACCTCGGGGCTTCCAGCGGCGGCCGGAAGACCGCCCCGGGGGATAGGCCCCGGTGGATCGGCGACCCGGCGGCTCGCCCGGGGTCCGCCACGGGACGCCGTGCGCCACCAGGGCGTGCGGATTTCCTTGGCCCCGGCTCCGCGGCCGGCGGTCCCTGTCGATTCCGGCGCCGTCCGCCGACTATCTGTCGTCCCTAGCCGCTCCGCGGACGGGGACGCCGCATGGAGGACCCTGGGCCTGGTCTACTATGAGGAAGAGGGGGTCGAGCCCGGTGTCCAGGAGCGAGCGCGACATCCTCGTGGGCGAGGCCCTCGCCTCCAGCGAGGTGGTTCGCAAGAACGGTCAGCACGTTGTCTCGCGTGCCCTTCATTCCGTCCAGACGGCCACGACCGTGCGGATCCGGAACGGCAAGGCGTCGGCCACAGACAGCTCCGTCGCCGAGACGAAGGAGCCGCCGGGCGGCGGGTTCCCTCGCGTCGAGGTCGGCGGCCTGAACGCCGCGATCCGGGTGGCTTCCAAGATCCCGCCGGCACGCCTCGGGTACGTCGAGCCGCGGCCGATCCGGGAGCTCACACAGCCGTAACGGAGGACCTGCCGCTGTGAGCCAGGACGCGGCCGGACAGGTGCGCGCGGTGGTCGACGCCGTGTATCGGTCCGACTCGCGCCGCGTGCTGGCCACCCTGATCCGCCTCCTCGGCGACTTCGAGCTGGCCGAGGAGGCGCTCCACGAGGCCTTCACGACTGCGGTGGAGCGATGGCCCCTGGAAGGCACGCCGGCCAATCCCCGCGCCTGGCTCGTGTCGGTCGGCCGGTTCAAGGCCATCGACGGCCTTCGGCGACGCGCCCGGTTCGATGCGTCGCTGGCCGAGCTCGCCGAGCGGCTCGATGCCGACGCGAATGACGCGGCGCCGCGCGACGACGACGGCCTCGAGGACGACCGGCTACGGTTGATCTTCACCTGCTGCCATCCCGCCCTGCCGCCGGGAGCCCAGGTGGCGCTGACGCTGCGCGAGGTCTGCGGCCTGACCACGGAGGAGATCGCGCGCGCCTTCCTCACGGCGACCCCCACCGTGGCCCAACGGATCGTGCGCGCCAAAACGAAGATCCGGGACGCGCACATTCCGTATCAGGTGCCCGCGCGCGCCGATCTGCCGGACCGCCTCGACACCGTGCTTCACGTCGTCTACCTCGTGTTCAACGAGGGCTACTTCGCGTCCTCGGGGGCGTCGCTGACCCGCCACGACCTCTCCGGCGAGGCGATCCGGCTGGGCCGCCTCCTGGTGGAGCTGCTGCCGGACCCGGAAGCGATGGGACTCCTGGCGCTGATGCTGTTACACGAGTCGCGCCGCGCGGCCCGCAGCTCAGCGTCGGGCGAGCTCATCCTCCTGGATGAGCAGGACCGCTCGCTCTGGAACCGGCCGCAGATCGCGGAGGGGTCGGCACTGGTGGAGCGGGCGCTCGCCATGCGCCGGATCGGCCCGTACACCCTGCAGGCGGCGATCGCGGCGGTGCACGCCCAGGCGCCGACGGCCGCCGCGACGGACTGGGCCCAGATCGTCGGGCTGTACGACGTGCTGGCGCGGGCCGAGCCGTCCCCCGTCGTCGAGCTGAACCGCGCGGCGGCGGTGGCCATGCGCGACGGTCCGCTGGCGGGGCTCACCCTCATCGACACGATCCTGGCGCGCGGCGAGCTGGGCGACTACCACCTCGCGCACTCCGCGCGGGCGGACCTGTGCCGGCGGCTGGGGCGAACGACGGAAGCCCGCGCCGCCTACCAGCGGGCCCTCGAGCTCACGCTCCAGGAGCCCGAGCGGCGCTTTCTCATCCGACGGCTTCACGAGCTAGGGGACTGACAAAAGGGGGCGCGATGAAGTATCTCTGCCTGATCTGTGCCGAGACCGTGATGGAGCAGATGTCCGCGGCCGATGCTGAGAAGCACTTCGAGGAGTACGCGAAATTCACCGAACGCATCAGGAAGAGCGGCCACTTCGTCGGGGTGAACCGGCTGGAGCCCCCTGGTTCCGCCACCACGGTCCGCGTGCGAAACGGCAAGGTCTCGACCACCGACGGGCCCTTCGCGGAGACCAAGGAGCAGCTCGGCGGCTATTACCTCATCGAGGCTCGAGATCTGAACGAGGCGATCCAGATCGCCTCGAAGATCCCGGGGGCACGGATTGGGTGCGTCGAGGTGCGGCCGGTCGCCGAGGACTCACGGACGCTCCGCGCGCTCGGGCTCGCCGCGCCCGGCCCTCCGGACTAGCGCCGCGTGGCCAGGCGCTCGACGCCGCGCTTCAGCTGGCCCACGAGCTCGCCGCAATGGCGCACAGGATGCACCGGTTCGCCCGGTCATGATCAACTCCGCGTTTGCCTGCACCCGGATGTCATCAGCAGTAATCCACAGCGAGCGGCACAGGGACGAGAATGCCTTCGCGACGACCGATTTCTGGCACTCGCCACCGAACCACTCCACCGACCCGTCTCAGGCTTCACGCCTCACGCGGCCAACCGGCTCCTGGCCTACTCATGGCCCGGACACGTTCGGGAGCCCGAGAACACTCGAGCGGGCGGTCGCCCTCGCGAGAGGAGGCGGATCGACGTGGACGACCTGCCGGAGGAGATCCTCGTGCCACACGTTGCGACACCGACCGCCAGCCCCGCTAGCCGCGGGAGGCCACCGACGAAGCTCGCGGGCGGTCGACCCCCGCGTGGCGTCTCCGCGGAGGCGCCCCGCCGGTGATCGTGGCCTCGCGGCGCGCGCCCGCGGCCCCGCACGGCGCGGGATCGCCGGGCGCGATCCGCGCGGATCTCGACCCCTCGCGAGACCCTCCGGGCCCAGCCGGCCCGGGCGGCCCTGCCCTTTCCCAGAGGGTTCCGGTAGAATCCCGGCGGCACCGAGACTCGTCGCCCAGGCCTCGGCCGGCCGGGATCCGGGAGCGACGCGCTCGAGACAAAGGGAGGACATCGGATGATGCGATGGCGGCCCCGTTCCCGGGTCCTTGGTCTGACGGCGGCGCTGGGGCTCGCGCTGTCGGGCATCTCCGGTCCGGACGTCGCGGAGGCGGAGACTAAGCTCACCTTCTCCCACCACGTCCCGACGACCCACATCCTCCACGCGACAGCCGAGCGGTTCGCCCACACGGTCCAGGAGAAGACGAACGGCCAGGTCGTGGTGGAGATCCGGCCGGCCTCGCAGCTCTTCAACCTCCGCACCTCGGCGGAGGCGCTCCAGCTCGGAACGCTCGACCTCGCCTGGACCGACCTCGGCAGCTTGGGCAACTGGTACCCCCCGCTCGGGTTCACCGCCATGCCGTTCCTCTTCAAGGACTTCGAGCATGCCTACCGGGTTCTGTACGGGCCGCTGGGGGAGCAGGTGCGCCGCGAGGTGCGCGAGCGGCTCGGGGTCGAGATCCTGTCGCTGGGCGTGTCGGGCTTCCGGGTGTTCGTGACCAAGCGGCCGGTCCGGACGGCCGCCGACGTGCAGGGAATCAAGCTTCGGGTCCCCGAGATCCCCGTGTACGTCGAGATGGCCAGAGCTCTCGGGACAAACCCGACGCCGATCCCGGCCGGCGAGATCTACACCGCCCTCCAGACGGGGGTGGTCGACGGCATGGAAGCGCCGGCCGACTTCGTCGAGTCGGCCAAGCTCTTCGAGGTCGCCCGTCACGTGACGCGCACGTACCACATCATGACCGAGGTCTCCCTCATGGCCAGCGCCAAGCGCCTCTCGGCCTTGCCGCCCGATCAGCAGAAGGCCGTGCGCGACGCGGCCACCGAGGTCGTCCAGGGCTGGTACAAGACCGAGAACATGAAAGCGCAGGAGGCCGCCTGGCAGAGCCTGACCCAGAAGATGCAGGCGAATCCCGCCCCCGACATCGCGTCGTTTCAGGCCAAGATGGGCCCCGTGATCGACGGCTTCGTGGCCAAGGTCGGGCCCAAGGGACGCGAGTACGTAGACGCCGTCCGGGCCGCCAAGTAGCGGCAGCCGATGCCGGGTCCGGGTGACCGCCTCCATCGCGGCCTGGAGGCGGTCACGGTCCTGCTCCTCGCCGCCTACTTCGTCCTCGTCATCCTCCAGGTCTTCTTCCGCTACGTGCTCAACCGCTCGCTCTTCTGGTCCGAGGAGGTCGTGCGGTTCGCCCTGGTCTGGAGCGTCATGCTGGGGTCGGCCGTCGTGGCCTACCGGGGCGAGCACCTTCGCATCGACGCGCTGGATACCCTGCTCCCGCCGACCGCCCAGCGCGTCCTGACCCGGTTGGCCGAGTTCCTGACCTTCGTCTTCTGCGTGATCCTGACCGGGACGGGCGTGCAGTTCACCCTGCGCACGCTGACCCAGCGCTCGGCGGTCCTGGAGGTCCCGATCTGGGCGGTGTACGCCGCCGTCCCCGTCGGAGCGGCCCTCGAGGCGGCTTGCATGCTGATGGGGCGCCGGCGCGGGCCGCCGGGCCCCCGGACGTCCGAGGCGGCGCTGTGATCGTCGGGGGGCTGCTCGGCATCCTGACGGTCTGCCTGGCGATCGGCATGCCGATCTCCCACGCCATGGGCCTGTCCGCGGTGCTGGCCCTGGCGCTGGAGGGAGACATTCCTCTGCTGCTCCTGGCCCAGCGCTTCTACGACGCGCTCGACAGCTTCCCCCTGCTGGCCGTGCCGCTCTTCGTGCTGGCCGGGGAGCTCATGAACGTCGCCGGGATCACCGAGCGCCTGGTCGGCCTCTCGCGGGCCCTGGTGGGCCATCTTCGGGGCGGGCTGGCCCAGGCGAGCATCGTCGCCAACATGTTCATGTCCGCGCTGTCCGGCTCGGGTCTCGCCGACCTGGCGGCCATCGGCTCGATGATGATCCCGGCCATGAAGCGCGAAGGGTATCGCCCCGAGTTCGCCGCGGCGGTGCTGGCCTGCGCTGCGATGATGGGGCCGATCATTCCGCCCAGCATCATCGCCGTGATCTACGGCTCGGTCACCGGGGTGTCGATCGGCGCCCTCTTCCTGGGCGGCGCGATCCCCGGCGTGCTGGCCGGCCTCGCCATGATGGTCGTCACCTGGTACCTGGCGCCGCGAGCGGGAGGGCAGCCGACACGGCGCGCGACCGTGCCCGAGGTGCGCCGCGCGACGCGCCAGGCCCTGCCCGCCCTGCTGATGCCGCTCATCATCATCGGCGGCATCATGTCCGGCGCCTTCACGCCCACCGAGGCGGGCGCCGTGGCCGCCCTCTACGCCATCCTGTTCGGGCTCGTCACCCGCCGGCACACGACGTCGTCCCTGTATGCGAACTTCGCGAGTGCCGCCTCCGTTACCGCCGGGGCGCTGATCACGCTGGGCGGCGCGGCTCTCTTCAGCTGGATCCTCAGCCGCGCCGGCGTGGGGGCCATGGCCCTCCGGGCGCTGGTCGCCGTCACCGACAGCCCGGCCCTGACGATCCCCATCATCCTGGTCTTCTTCTTCCTGGTGGGAACGTTCCTGGAGCCGGTGCCAGCGCTCATCATCATCGTGCCCGTCATGACCCCGATCATTCAGCATCTGGGCTTCGATCCCGTCCACTTCGGCATCATCGCCATCATGATGCTAGTCTACGGCTCGGTCACGCCGCCCGTCGGCATCCTGGCGATGGTCGCCTGCCGGATCGCCGGCATCGAGTACAGCCGGAGCTTCGGCATGCTGGTGCCGTACTCGGTGGCCTGGCTTGCGGTGGTGCTGCTGGTCGCCTACATCCCGCCGCTCGTGCTGTGGCTCCCTTCGCTCATGCGGTGAAGGCTCCCGGGACCTCCGGCTGCCGGGAGACCGGCGGACCGCCGGTCCACCACGAAGCTTCCGGCCTGGTGAGCCCGCTCCGGCCACTCCGGATAGTCGCCTACAACTTCCTGAGCGGCGGGAGCGTGAGGCGCGCCGGTCACTGGTCGCGGCTCCGGGCCCGCCTGGCGGCCGACGTCGTGCTCGCACAGGAATGCCGCTTGCCCCAGGACTCTCCGGGAGAGAGGTTCCGGCCCGGGGCGGTCGACACGCTCCTCTGGGCCCCCGTGACCGCGCGGCGCTGGGGCAGTGCGATCCTTCTCCGGGGCATTCGGGCGTGGCCCCTGGAGATCCCCGAGTTCGCGGGGTGGGTGGTCGGCGCCGAGATCGAGCGGCCGCGCTGGTCCCCCGACCGTCCCCTGCGGCTCTTCAGCATCCACTGCCCGGTGGGCGAGCGGGGCTACGTCCGGACGCTCCACGCGATCCTCGACCGGCTGGCCGGGTGGCGCGACGGCGCGGACCTCGTCCTCGGCGGCGACTTCAACGTGGTGGTCGCGCACCGCCAGCCGAAGGAGCGGATCCAGGTCAGCCGGGGCGAGAGGGCGATTCTCGATCGACTGTCCGGAGAGTTCGATCTCATCAGCTGCTGGCAGGCCACCCATCCGGGCCGTCCCCTGGCCCAGACCCTTCGATGGTGCGCCGACCGGACCGCGCCCTACCACTGCGACGGGATCTTCGTGCCCTCGGCCTGGGCCCCTCGCCTCCTCTCCTGCCGCGTGGTCACAGGATCGCGCTGGAGCGAGCTGAGCGACCACAACCCGGTGGTGGCGGAGCTTCGCGGCTAGAGGCCGCATGAGGGACCCGCGCCGGGACGGACGGTACGCGGCGCTTCGCTCGCGCCCGCGGGGGGCGCGCCCGCGGGGGCTTCTCTCCGTCCCCCCCGGGTGGTACACTGACGGCGTCCTGCCTGGTTCGGTCCCTTCCCCTGAGGCGGTACGAATCCGGCCGAGCCTCCGATGACGCTTCCGCGTGTCAGGGGCGGGAACCAGCATCGCGGAAGCGATCGGCCCAGCGCTCGGGTCCCCGAGGAGGCGTGCCATGGCGTTGAGGTCATGCGTCGGCAGTCTCCCGTATCGGACCGATCCCGACATCCTCCGTCGGGACCTCGGGGAGTCCCCAGCGCTGTCCGTCGCGGGGGGAGGCGAGAGGGCCCACCCAACAGCGGACCGGGGACGCGTTCACGGGGGAGGAAGCTCGACAATCGAGTAGGCCATCGCGGTGCAGCGACCGGGGCGGCGCAACTGAGTGCCCGGCGGACCCACACCATCGTCAGGGAGGTCTCGTGCCAGTCGAGTTCTGGAGTGTCCCGCTGGTCGCCCTCCTGATCACCCAGATCGGGGTGATCGTGACTTCCATCTACCTGCATCGTGGCCTGGCCCACCGCGCGCTCGTGGTCCACCCCGTGGCAGACCTCATCTTCAGAGCGCTCGTCTGGATGACCACGGGTCAGCGCCGCCAGGGATGGGTGGCCGTCCACCGAAAGCATCACGCCTTCACGGACGAGCCTGGTGACCCCCACAGCCCACGTCTTCTCGGGCTCTGGCGGGTCCAGTTCTTGAACGTCTACTACTACGCCCGCGAGGCCCGGGATCCCGAGACACGGCGCCGGTTTGCGCCGGACCTCGCGCCGGATTGCCTGGACCGCGTGCTGTTCGCGCATGGCTGGCTGGGCCCGACGACCGGGCTCGCCCTGCTGTGCGCGATCCTGGGGCTGGGGCCCGGTCTTCTGACCGGCCTGGCACACGCCGCCATCTACGTGTTCGTCATCGCGCCGCTCATCAATGGCCTGGGGCACTGGCGCGGCACGCAGAACTTCCCGAACACGGCGTACAACTGGACGTTCCTGGCATGGGTGACCGGCGGGGAGGGCCTGCACAACAACCACCACGCCCATCCGCGGGCGCCCAAGTTCAGCGTGCGTCGCTGGGAGTTCGACCCCTCCTGGCTGGTGATACGCGTGCTGTCCTGGGCCGGGCTCGTCGACGTCGTCGGGCCCTTGACGAGACTGCGGTAGAGAAAGGAAGACCTAGTGAGGATCGAGGTCTTCGACAACCAGATCGAGCCGGCGCTGAAGTCCCTCAAGAAGGCGATGCTCAAGGAAGGCGTCTTCAAGGAGATGAAGCGGCGGGCCTTCTACGAGAAGCCCTCGGTGAAGCGGAAGCGAAAGCAGGCCGAGGCCCGCAAGAAGCGGCGGAAGGCCGAGCGGCGCGCCACGACTCGGGAAGACTAGGCGAGCGTCGACTCGGGCCGGCGGCACAGGCCGGCGAGGGAGAAGACATGACGAAGCGGAAGCGCACGGCGACCCCCGGCCCGGCACCGTCGGATCCCGTGGAGGTCTCGACGAGCGATCGCGACGTGCTGACCGGCGCGTACAAGGCCGGCCTGATCGTGGCGTGGAAGCGCGACGCCGAGCGTGGGTACCGCCTGTCCTTCGCGGGCCGGGCGGACGAGTACGTCGAGGTCAACAAGCTGACCACCTACCTGGAGCGGCTCAAGGGCGTCGCGTGATCGGGAGCATCGTCGGTCCCGGTGCCACGCGGGTCCACCAACACGCGCCGGCATGCGGGGTCCGGCGAAGAGGGGAGGCGGCTCCGCCGGCGGCCTTTCGGTCGAGCAAGACGGGCCCGGCTCGGCTTCCGGCCCAGGCAACGCGCCCTCGGCTAGACTGAAGGCTGCCCGGCGGATGCGCCCGGGCCGGAGGGTCGGTCACGGATGATGCGGGCCGGACGGCGGATGCTGCGAGGCGCCGTCCCCTGGGGCGTCGCCGGGAGCCTGTTGCTCGCGCTAACCCCGCCGTCGACCTCGGTCGAGATGAAGGGCGAGATCCAGGTCAGGGTCGTGGGCCTGAGATCCGACGACGGGGAGCTGCGCTGGGGTCTCTACAACAGGAAGGAGACCTTCGCGACGAAGGACGGGCCCATCGCCAAGGGCGCCCGCCCGATCAGGAACGGCCAGTGCGCTTTCGCGATCGCCGACGTCCCCTACGGAACGTACGCCATCATCGTCGGGCACGACGTCAATCGGGATGGGAAGATCAGCCAGAACCCGTTCTCCTCGGAGCTCAAGGGCATGACAAACCACTCCGGGAAGATCCTCTCCTTTCCTGACTTCGACCAGGCCAAGTTCCGGCTCGACCGGGCGCACCTGGCGGTGGAGATCCGCGTCTACTAGGGCCTGGGCGGGCGAGTCCCTATCGGCGCAGATATGGAATCGTCATGGGTCCTTCGGGCAGCACGGCCACGGGGGCGTCGCGGCCCGTCCGCGCCAGCTCCTCCGCGAGCCGGGCCTCCACGTCGGCGACCGGTTCGACGTGCGCCCGGCGCAGATCGTCCGCAGGAATCTCGCTGTAGAGCCCGGCGCGCGCCCGGACGAGGATCATCGCCAGCATCTGCGCCTCCCACTGGTCCAGCATCGAGAAGCCCGGGGCAAGCACGGTGTCCAGGATCGCCTGCGGCGTCCCGTGCTCGAACAGAAGCTTCTTGAAGTTCCCGTGGGCGGGAAAGCCGTCGTTGCAGCGTGCCGCCGTCAGGATGTACCCGCCGTCGCTCACGATCTGCGCGGCCGCCGACATGCCCTTGACCGACTGGTAGAGGTTCTGGTCGAGCGGATAGCCCCCGTTGGTCGTGACCACGATGGGAAACGACCGGTCACAGCCGACCATCGCGGTCTCCTTCGCCGCGAAGCAGCCCTGTTCGTGCGCCTCGATCGCCTCGCCGCAGTAGAAGCCGGTGATCTCGCGGTCCCGGTTCAGCGTCACGTTGATGCAGAAGTGAAGCGGTAGCAACGCCCCGTTCTCGCGGATCTGCGCCTGCGTCGGATTCCCGTCCAGGACGCCCCACGTTGACCTCGGGTCGGCGATGACCGCGGCACGGTGATAGTGGGTGATCGACTCGATGTCAGCGAGGGCCGGGAAGATTCCCTTGTAGCCCCCGGAGAACCCCGCCATGAAGTGGGGCTCGATGAAGCCGAGGACGATCCTCTTGTCGGCCTCGACGTACACCTTGTTCAGGAGGACCGGCCGGCCGTCCGCCGTCTGTCCCGCGACCGCCAGTCCGGCCGGGTCCTGCGCCGAGTGATTGACGATCCGGTACGTCGACGCCACCGTCCGCCCCACCATCCGCTCGTGCTCGACAGGCGTGTTCGGGCGGTGAGAGCCCGTGCCGATGACGATGGTGACGTTCCGGGCGGGCACGTGCGGGATCTCGGCGAACAGCCAGGGCAGCAACCGGTCCGAGGGCAACGGCCGCGTGATGTCGGCAATCACCACCGCAACCCGGTCGCGCGCGCCGACCAGGTCCCGGAGCGGCCTCGCGCCGAGCGGCCGGCGCACGGCCTCGCGGAACGCGCCCGCCTCGTCCGGCAGTCCCTTCACGAACCGGGGGGTGATCACGGTGACGTCGACCGCATCCGTCGCCACCGCGATCCCGTCCGTGCCGTACTGCAGGCGCAGACGCTTCATGGTCCCGATGATACCGTGCGCCGCGAGGGGCGTGAAGGAGGAGGCCATCCCGCCGCGGGCGAGCGCGGCCGGGGCCGTTCGTTCCCCTCGGCGGACGGGACGACTAGGACGGGCGCCCGGCTCGGGTCCCCCGCATGAACCTCTCCGGAGCGCTTGGTATCCTGGGGGCGGTGACGCCCAGGACAGGCCGACCCGCCGGTTGCGCGGCGCGCCGGGGAGATGCGAGTCCGGGAACCGTCGGCGGCCGCCGGGGGCACGCGCGGGGCCGGATCGCTCGCTGGACATCTCTCGTGGTGGCGCTCGCCGGCATTGCGCTGGCGTCCGGCTGCCAGCAATCGGACCAACCAGCCCGTTCCGGGAGCCCTACACCCGCCGGCCCCCCGACGTTCGTCGGCAGCGGAGCGTGCGCCGGCTGCCACCCGAAAGAGACGGAGGCGTTCCGCGGCTCGGACCACGCCCGGGCGATGCAGGCTGCCACCGAGCAAACGGTCGTCGGCAACTTCGACAACGCGCGCATCACGCACCGCGGGGTCACGTCGACGTTCTTCCGCCGGGACGGGCAGTTCTTCGTGCGGGCCGAGGGCGCGGACGGACGACCGGGCGAGTTCCAGATCGCCTACACCTTCGGGATCGACCCCCTCCAGCAGTACCTCGTGCCCTTCCCCGACGGGCGCCTGCAAGCGCTTGGCCTGGCCTGGGACACGCGGCCGCGGGCCCAGGGGGGGCAGCGCTGGTTGCCCCTCTACCCCGGTCAGACGCTCCGGCCCTCTGACCCGCTCCACTGGACGGGCCGCGAGCAGACGTGGAACTTTCAGTGCGCCGAGTGCCACTCGACGAATCTCCGCAAGGGGTACGACCTGGCGACGAACCGCTACGCCACGACGTGGGCAGAGATCACGGTGTCCTGCGAGGAATGTCACGGGCCCGGCTCGGCCCACGTGACCTGGGCCGAGACGCGGCCGACGGGCCGGCCCCGGACCTCGCCGGGCGCGACGGGCCTCGTCGTGCGTCTCGGGCGGGGCAACGGGACCTGGGCCATCAAGGACGCCGAGCGCGGCATCGCCGAGTGGTCGGGACCTCCACGGTCCACGGCCGAGGTTGACGTCTGCGCCCGCTGCCACGCGCGGCGCCGGCCGATTGTCGATCCCCACCCCTACGGTCGGCCCTTCCTCGACACGCACGTGCCGGCGCTTCTCGACGCGCCGCTCTACCACGCAGACGGCCAGGTCCGGGGCGAGGTCTACGAGTGGGGCTCGTTCGTCCAGAGCCGGATGCAGCGCGCCGGCGTGACGTGCTCCGACTGCCACGAGCCTCATCGCGCGGCGCTTCGCGCCCCCGGGAACGCGGTCTGCGCGCAGTGCCACCTCCCGGCGAAGTTCGACACGGTGGCGCACCACCACCACCGACCCGAATCGGAGGGAGCGCGCTGCGTCAGCTGCCACATGCCGGCGCGGACGCACATGGTGGTGGACGCCCGTCGGGACCACAGCTTCCGGGTGCCACGACCCGATCTCTCGGTCGCCCTCGGGACGCCGAACGCCTGCACGGACTGCCACGTGAATCGCACGCCGAAGTGGGCCGCCGACCGGGTCACGGCCTGGGGCGGGGCCTCCCGAGGCACGGCCGACTTCGCCCGAGCCCTCGACGCCGCCCGACGGGGACTTCAGGGCGCGGGGCCGGCCCTGGCCGTTCTTGCCACGGACCGAAGTCAGCCGGGAATCGTCCGCGCCACCGCGCTCTCGCAGCTCCCGGAGTTCGCGGCGGCTGCGGCGGCGCCCGCCGTCGAGAGCGCGCTCACGGATGCCGACGCCCTCGTCCGGATGGCGGCGCTCGGGGCCGTCGGGGCGCTGTCGCCCGACCGGCGCCGGGTCCTGGCCCCGCCCTTCCTCCGGGATCCCGTCCGCGCGGTGCGCCTGGCGGCGGTCCAGGCCCTCGCGGGTACCCCGCTCACGGCCCTGGCGGAGAGCCAGCGAGGGGACTTCGATCGCGCCCTGGGCGAGCTCATCAAGTCGGAGGAGGTCAACGCCGACCGACCCGAGGCCCACATCAACCTCGCGAACCTGTACGCGCGCCTCGGTCGCCCGGCTGACGCGGAGTCCGAGCTCCGGACCGCGCTGTTTCTCGATCCCTCGTTCGTCCCGGCCCTGGTGAACCTCGCCGACCTGCTGCGGGGCCAGGGGCGCGACGCGGACGGCGAGCGCTTCCTGGAGCAGGCGCTTCGCGCGGAGCCCGGCAACGCCGAGGCCCTCCACGCCCTCGCGCTCCTCCGCGTGCGCCAGGACCGCCTCTCCGAAGGGGTCGAACTCCTGCGCCGGGCTGCGCTTGCACGGCCCGAGTCCCCCCGCTTTGCCTACGTGTACGCCGTGGCCCTCCACGACACCGGAAGGGTGGGCGACGCCATTGCGATCCTCGAAGCCGCCCACCGCCGGCGCCCGGCGGATCGGGACACCCTGGCGGCCCTCGCCACGTATCTCGGTGAGCGGGGCGACCTCCGGCGGGCGCTGGGCTACGCGGAGACGCTCGCGGCGCTCGACCCGGCGGACGTGGGGGCCCGGACGCTCCTGGAGAGCCTGCGCCGGCGCGGCGCCACGCGCTGAGCGACCCGCGCGCCGCGTACCAACCTCCGCGCTCGACGGGCTTCCCGGCGGCGGACATGCTGCGCTAGGATCACGCGTCACGAGCTCGGCCATCTGCCCGGCCATCCGCCCCGGCGACGTCGAGCGCTACCACGCCGCAGCGGTCGAGCAGGCTGATTAGGCCCGCCGGATCGCCCGTCACCCCGCGTCTCCCATCCGCGGATCACCGCGCATCCCTCGGCCGGGCCTCGGCGCGCCACGGCCCCAGCCCGGACGGTCGTCCCGACTGTCGGAGGGCCGGCGCGCAGCCCGCGCCGGGGGCGGCGACGTTTCGGCGCGCCGCCGCCATGGTGTCGCCGCGGATCGGGATCCCCGGCCGAGTGATCGTCGTCCGACTGGCTGGAGGCGTCCGCACGCGTCCGAGCCGTCGGAACCTGCCCCCGAGCATCCCTGGCACAGGCGTTGCGTCTCTTCGAACATACGGCGATCCCGGCCCTGTCTTGGACTGAGCCGCGGGCGGCCGTAGGAGGAGGGCGGTCATGGGAGCCTCGTGTGGTTGCCACAGCCCGGTACGATACCGGACGGTCGCGCTGGCGTGCATCGAGTGCGGGACCGAGTGCTGCCCGTGTTGCACGCTCATGTTCGAATCGGCGCCCTACTGCGTCGCGTGCTTCGGGACCGTTCTCGAGAATCCCGCCGTGGCCGCCGAGGCGGCCGAGCGCGCCCGGCAATTCGCGCAGGCCTGAGGCCGCGTTTAGAAGAAGAGCCGCGGCACGAGCGTGGTCAGCGCCGGGAACACGATCAGCAGGGCGTTCACGAGCACGAGCGCGACCACGAAGGGCCAGATTGCCCGGGACGCCTCGGTGAGGCCGATCCGGCCGATGCTGCACGCGACGAACAGGAGGCTTCCGACCGGCGGGGTGATCCCGCCGATCGTCGCGGCCAGCGTGAAGATCAGCCCGAAGTGGATGGGGTCGTAGCCGTAGTGCGCCGCGACCTCGGCGAAGGGGTACGCCAGCATGATGATCAGCACCATCACGTCGATCACGAAACCCGCCGCAATGACGAAGCCGATCATCAGGAACACGGACAGCGTCGGATTGCTCGTGAGCGCACCGAGCCCGGCGAGGATCTTGCCGGGGAAGTGATCCCGGATGAGTAGGGAGCCGAACACCGTGGCGGGGCCGAGGATGAGCATCACGATGGCTGTCATCATGGCCGATTCGACGAAGATACGCGGCACGGCGGCGAGGCGCACCGTCCGGAGGACCAGCATCGATATCAGCAGCGCGTAGACCACGGCGATGACGCCGGCCTCCGTCGGCGTGAACCAGCCGCCGACGATGCCGCCGATGATGATCACCGGGACGAGCAGCGCCCAGCCCGCCCCGATCAGCGTCTCCACCGCCCGCCCGATCAGGAACCGGGCATGGGACGGCGCATGTCCTCGGCGCCGGGCGATGACGGCGGCGAAGGCCATGAGCGTCACCATCATCACCAGCCCGGGCAGAAAGCCGGCCAGGAAGAGCTGGCCCACCGACACCTGCACCAGCGAGCCGTAGACGATGAACAGGATGCTCGGCGGGATGATCGGCCCCATCGTGCAGGCGGACGCCACGACGCACACGGCGAAGTCCGAGCCGTACCCTTCCCTCTTCATGGACGGGATCATGATCGAGCCGATCGCCGCCGTGTCGGCGGCCGCCGACCCGGACACCCCGGAGAAGATGGCGGCCGAGACGATCGACACGTGGGCGAGCCCGCCGCGCACGTGCCCGACGAGGGCGATCGCGAGCCTGACGATCTTCTCCGTGAGCCTCCCCTCCGACATCAGGTTCCCCGCCAGGACGTAGAAGGGAATGGCCATGAGCGGGAACGAGTCCAGCCCGGCGAAGATCTTCGACACGATGAAGGTCGGCGGCAGCCGCTCGCTGAACAGGACGGCCACGCTGGAGGACACGCCGATGGCGAAGGCTACCGGCAGCTCGAGGAGCAGGAGGACGACGAACAGCCCGAAGAGAAAGAGGGTCATTCGGCAGCGCCGCCGATCGGCGGCGCCACGTCATTGCGCAGCAGCCGGCGCATGACGCCTATCCCTTCCACAACCATCAGGGCGGCGCCGATCGGGATGCAGAGATAGACGACGCCCATCGGCCACTCGAGGGCCGGCGAGTACTGACCCATGTTCTCCGCCGCGAGCCGGACACCGTAGACCAGGAGCAGGCCCGAGAACGCCAGGATGAGGCCGCAATTGAACAGGCGGACCACGGTGCGCACCCGCGGCGGGAACACGGCTGTGAGGAAGTCGACGCCCAGGTGGGCGCCGTGGCGAATGGTCAGGCCGGCGACGAGGAACACCGACCAGATGCCGGCGAAACGCGTCACCTCCTCACCCCAGGAGATGCTGGGCAGGAACGGGAGGTACCGCGACACGGTGCCGATGAGCGCCGCACCGAGCATGACGGCGACGGCCACGACGACGAGTGTCGTGACCACCAGGTCGTACCAGCGCCCCAGCACCGGTGACCCTGCGGGCCCTCTCGCGCTTGGGCCCGCTCAGCCCTTGGTCACCGCCTTGACCGCGTTGTAGATCTCCAGGCCCCGCTCCCCCAGGGCGGCGGCGTACCGCTCCCGCAGGGGGGCCACCGCCGCGCGGAAGGGCGCGCGGTCCGGCGTAGTGACCTTGACACCCGCGGCGGCCAGGCGGGCGAAGTCCTCCTGGACCGCCGGCTTGGCGATCTCCAGGTTGTAGGCGCTGGCCTCCCGGCCGGCGGCACGGATCGCCTCCTGCTTGTCGGGCGACAGCTTGGCGAGCAGCGGTCCGTTCATGGCGATGTAGGCGACGAAGAAGATGTGGTCGGTGCGCGCGAGGTTCTTGGCCACCTCGTGGTACTTCTGCGTGTAAAGGGACGTCGGCGTGCCCTCGAGCCCGTCAACGATCCGCGACTGGAGGGCCGTGTACACCTCCGGGAGGGCGACCGGGGTGGGCGTGGCCCCGAAGGCTTGCGCCATCTGGACGTAAAGCGGGATCTGGGGGACACGGAGCTTCAGACCTTTGAAGTCGCCCATGGAGGCGAGCGGCTTGGTCGCCAGCGTGACCCGCGGCCCGTCGTACAGATACCCGAGCAGGGCCAGACCGACGGACGCCATCCGGGCCTCGAGCTGCGGGGAGATCTTGTCCACGACGCTCTTCACCTGATCGAGCGTGTCGTAGAGGAACGGCATCTCCAGCACGCCGAACTCCGGTACGTAGCTGCCAAAGCCCGTCAGGCCGGAATACGCCAGGTCGATGCTGCCCGACCGGACACCCTCCGCCGCCTCGCGCTCGCTCCCCAGGGAGGCGTTGTGGAAGAGGTCAACCTTGACCTTGCCCCCGGTCTTGGCGCCCACGAGCTCGCCGAAGCGGGTCGCCGTCCTCGAGGCCGAGTGAGCCGGCGGGTAGAGGCTCGCGAAGCGGAGCGTGATCTCGGGCGACTGGGCCCGGGCGCGCCGGGCGGCGCCCAGTCCGAGCGCTCCGGTCGCCCCGGCGGCCCCGGCCGCCCTCAGGAATGCCCGGCGGGCGATCGGTGATTGCGAGGCGCGGTCCGCTGTCATGCTCGTCCTCCCTTGGCCCACGTCGTGAGCTCGATAGGTCCCGGAGCGATGCGCCCAGGATTTGGCCAAAGCAGGTCTGCGTCAAGAGGCCGCCGGTGTGCGTCGGCCGCCGCGAGCCGACCGGCGGATTGCGGCCTCGCGGCCGATGGCCTAGATTGGCACCGTTCCCCGGGATTGGATGCCTGCGAAGGAGGCACGCAATGCTTCGGCTCATCGTGGTGATCGCCTGTACGCTCGGTGTCCTCCTGTCGGGGGGAGTCGAGGCCCAGGAGTACCCGACGCGACCTATCCGGCTGATCGTGGGCTACGGCGCGGGTGGCGCCACCGACCTCGCCGCGCGCATCATCGCCGACCACATGGAGAAGACGCTCCGGCAGCCGATCACGGTCGAGAACCGGCCGGGGGGCAACGGCACGGTCGGCACGCGGGCCGTCTTTCAGGCGGCGCCCGACGGCTATACCCTCGGCATGACTTCGGGGTCGATCCTCACGGTGCTGCCCTGGACCATGGACGTCGGGTTCGACCCGCTCAAGCTCACGTTCATCGGCTCCACCCACGAATCGTTCTACGCCCTGTTCGTGAAGGGAGACAGCCCCTGGAAGACGGTGCAGGAGCTAGTGGCGCACGCGAAAGCACACCCGAACCAGCTCGTCACCGCCAACTCCGGCGGGTTCGGGCTCCCCGACATCGCCATGGCGCAGCTGGCCAAGGCCGCCGGAGGCTTCGCGTACCGCACCGTGCCGACCTCGGGCGGCGCCGAGCAGGTCCTGAAGCTCCTCGCCGGGGACGTGCAGGCCGAGGCCAACTCGGCCGCCGCGACCATCTCTCATCTCAAGTCCGGCGCGATCCGCGCTCTCCTCGTCTTCAGCACGTCGTGGCCGGAGCTGGAGAAGTTGGGGGTCCCGCTCAGCTCGAAGGTCTATGGATTCAGCGCCCGAAACCTCTCCGCCGTGGTCGGCCCCCCGAGCCTCCCCGAGCCCGTCCGCCGGACGCTCGAGGACGCGCTCGCGAAGGCGATGAAGGACGCGGACACGCTCGCCAAGCTGGAGAAGATCGGCGAGTTCATCGAGTACAAGACGGGGCCGCAGATCCGCGACGCGGCCGCTAAGGTGCAGGCGGAGCAGCTCGAGATCGGCAAGATCCTGGACAAGGTCAAGAAGTAGCAGCCGGCGAGCCCGACAGGCTCGCGGCCGTGGACGCCTTCTGGAGCTTGCTGAGCGGCTTCGGGGTGGCGCTGCGGCCCGCGAACCTCCTGTTCGCGCTCGTCGGCAGCGTCATCGGCACGGCCGTCGGCGTGCTGCCAGGCATCGGCCCGATCGCCGGCATCGCGATCCTTCTCCCGCTCTCCTTCCACCTCGACGCCACCGGCGCGATCATCATGCTCGCGGCGATCTACTACGGCGCCATGTACGGGGGCACGATCACCACGGTGCTGATGCGCGTCCCCGGCGAGGCCGCCTCCGCCGTCACCGCGATCGACGGCTACGAGATGGCCAAGCAGGGGCGGGCCGGCGCGGCGCTGGCCATCGCCGCGGTCGGCTCCTTCATCGGCGGCACCATCGCCACGATGGTCCTGGTGGCGGCGGCGCCGCCCCTGGCCCGCGTGGCGCTCTCGTTCGGCCCCCCGGAGTTCTTTGCCCTGATGGTCCTCGGCCTGACGCTGGTCGTCGGACTCTCGGGGGACTCCCTGGTCACCGGGCTCCTCAGCGCGCTCGTCGGCCTGGGGCTGTCAGTGCCCGGCACGGACCTCGTGGACGGCACGCCACGCCTCACCTTCGGCTCGGCCAACCTCCTCGACGGCATCAACTTCGTGCCGGTCATCATGGGCCTCTACGGGATCGGCGAGATCCTCGCCAACCTGGACGCGAGAGCCGTCGCGGTCGGGACCGCGCCGATCCACTCGACGATGCTGACCCGGCAGGACCTGGCCGATTCCGCGCTGCCGATCGCGCGGGGTACCGTGATCGGCATCCTGCTCGGCCTCATCCCGGGCATCGGCACCATCCTGCCCACGATCGCCTCGTACGCGGTCGAGAAGCGCGTCTCCCGGCACCCGCAGCGCTTCGGCAAGGGCGCCATCGAGGGGGTCGCCGGCCCGGAGGCGACCAACAACGCCTACGCGAACGGGGCACTGATTCCCCTGTTCACGCTCGGCGTTCCTGCCTCCCCGACGATCGCGGTCCTGCTTGGCGCGTTCATGATGAACGGCCTCACCCCTGGACCCTTCCTCTTCAAGGAACGGCCGGATTTCGTCTGGGCCGTCATCGCCAGCCTCTACGTCGGCAACGTGATCCTGCTCGTCCTCAACCTTCCGCTCGTCGGGCTGTGGGTGAAGCTGCTCCGCGTCCCCTACTCGATCCTCTTCCCCCTCGTCCTGGCCTTCACCGCGGTCGGCGCCTACGTCACCCGGAACAGCCTGTTCGACGTGGGAGTGCTGATCGTGTTCGGGTTCCTGGGGTACGTGTGCAAGAAGATCGACTTCCCGGTCGCCCCGATGGCCTTCACGCTCATCCTGGGCCCGCTGACGGAGAAGGCCCTCCGCCAGGCGCTGTCCATGTCAGGAGGCGATCTGGCGATCCTGACGCGAAGCTACCTGGCCACCGGGCTGCTGACGGTCTCCGCCCTGGTGCTGCTGTCCCCGCTGCTGTCGCGGCTCTGGCGCCCGGTCAGTCCGCGTCGATGATCAGCAGGCCGTCCACGGCGACCACGGCGTCCCGCGTCCACTTGAGCGGGTTCACCTCGAAAACGAAGCGGGGCCACGGCGCCGTGACCGCCAGCTCGGAGAAGCGCGCGAGAAACGCCGCCGCCGGCCCGGCATCGAGCGGACCCTTCACGTCGACGGCATAGCGGCGAATCCGCAGGCGGTCCAGCATCGCGGCGGCGAGCCGGGGGTCCACCGGCGCCCGCTCGGTCACGACGTCGTCGATCAGCTCCGTCAGCCCCCCACCACTGCCGCAGGACACCATGACCCCGAACATGGGGTCACGGAAGGCGGCCAGCAGCAGCTCGGTGCCGCCCTTGTGCATCTTCTGGACGTAGATGCCGGCGAGCGCCGCGCCGATCTCGCGGGCGCGCGCCTGGAGCCCGCGACAGGCACCCTCGACCTCCGCCCGCGAGCGGAGATCCACGGCGACGAGACCCGCGGCCGCCCGGTGCGTCACGCTCGTGCTGATGCCCTTCAGGACGACGGGGAAGCCCAGGGCCTCGGCGGCGACGCGCGCGCCCGCGTCGTCCTGCACGAGCCGGGCGGCCGCCACCGGCAGTCCGGCTGCCGCGAGGATCCGGTGACAACGATCCTCCGACACCACGAGGTGGCCGGGCCGCTCGGGAACGTGGGCGCGCCAGTCGAACACCGTCAGGCCGTCCACCCTGGGGCCACCAGCCCGGGAGGGGCGCGCGGCGGCGACCCCCTGCGCCGCGAGCCTGGCAATGGCCTGCACGCCGCGGGCGGGGTCGAGGAAGGCGTAGATCCCCTGCGCGGCAAGCCGCTGCGGGATGCCGATCGGCGGCGAGGGCCAGCTGACGCAGACCGGCTTGGTCGACCGGCCCGCGAAGCCCGCGATCACGTCCGAGATCTCCGCGCCCCTGGCGGCCAGGGATCCGGCGATGAACAGGATCGTGTGGATGTCCGGCTCGGCGGCGACCGCGTCGAGCGCGCTGGGTAGAAGCGCGAGCGACTCTGCGCGGAAGGCCGTGGTCGGGGTGAGGTCGAGCGGGTTCGCCGCGGTCGCCACGGAGATGAGGAGCGGCCGGAGCCGATCCAGGCACGCGGCGCTCAGGGAAGGCGTGGCAAGCCCGAACTGCGCGCACTGGTCGGCCGCCAGCACCCCGTTACCCCCGCCGAACGTGACGACGCCCACGCCCCCACCGGACGGCAGCCTGTCACGGTTCCCAACCAGCATGAGCGCAACATCGACGAGCTCCTCGATCGAGTAGACGCGGATCACGCCCAGCTCCCGGAGGACGGCGTCGACGACGCGGTCCTCGCCGACGAGCGCGCCGGTATGAGCCTGGGCCGCCCGGGCACTGGCGCTCGTCGCGCCGGCCTTGATGAGGACGACCGGCTTGCGGCGCGCACGAGCCGCCTGGAGCGCCCGGACGAGCTTCGCGCTGTCGGCGGTGCCCTCGAGATATCCGGCAATGACGTGCGTGCCCTCGTCATGAGCCAGCGCGTAGAGGTAGTCGCCGTAGCCGACGACCGCCTCGTTCCCGCTGCTGATCATGTGGCGACATCCGAAGCCCGCCTGCTGGAAGAGAGAGAACGCCGTGGTGCCGATCCCGCCGCTCTGGGCGACGATGGAGATGCCTCCGGGCCGCAGCGCGTCCACCTCCAGGAGAGCGGTGGAGAAGGTTGCGGTGGCGGGCATCGTCGCGTTGATGACCCCGACGCAGTTCGGTCCGCACAGCGTGAATCCGGTCTGGCGGCACAGCGCGACCAGGGTCCGCTGAAGCTCGGCGCCGGCGCCGCCCGCCTCCCCGAGGCCGCCCGCGTAGGCGATCCCGTAGCGGATGCCGGCCGCCGTGCACTCGCGGACCGCATCGAGGAGGGCCTCCGCCGGGACGGCCAGGACGGCCAGGTGCGGGACCGCGGGGACGCCAGAGACGGCGGAGAAGCCCGGCAAGCCGGCCACGGGCGCCGCCGTCCGGTTCACGGGCCACACCGGTCCGGGATACCCGAACTTGACCAGCCGACGCACCGTGTCGCCCCCCAAGTTACCGGGGCGCTCGGAGGCGCCGATCACCGCGATCGACGTCGGCTCCAGGATCCCGGAGACGTCGAGGAAAGCGTCGGCCGCGCGGGGCGACATCGGGTCCATCGCGCTCGGGCGGGCCGCTAGAATCCCAGCGACCGGAGGGCGGGCAACGACGCGTACGGCAAGGGCACCCGGAGAAAGTGCTCGAACACGTAGTGCGTGCCGACGCTGCCGGCGACGGCAACCAGGATCTTCGCGAGCGCGTGCTGCCGGTCGTAGGCGAAGAAGAGGCCGAGCAGGAGCGCCAGCATCACCAGCTTGAACCCGAGCGGCGTGAGCAGCACTGCGAACGCGATCAGGGCCAGGAGGATCGACGCCACGCGTCCGAGGCCCCCAGGCTCCGCCGCCGGTGACGCCACCGGCTCGAGGGACGCCTGGCCGAACCAGACGGCGCTCAGGACCGCGAGCGGCAGCCCCACCCAGAAGGCCAGGAACCCCGGCCCCGGACCGTACTGACCCTCGAGCCGGAGCTGGAGTCCCGCGAGCGTGAGCAGGACTCCCGCCGTCGCCAGGACGAGGCTGGCCAGCTGGCGGACGCGCTTCACCGGGGGCGGGCGGGGTGGCCCCGGCTCACGCCGGCACCTCGACCCGGGCGTGGCCGTCGACGACCTTCACACCGCGCTCGTCCTCGCACCACACGTCCAGCATCCAGGCCACGGCGCCGCTCGACAGCCGCTCGACGGAAAGCACGCGACCTCGGCAGACGACGGTCATTCCCAGCGGCACCGGCTTGATGAACTTCGTGCGCAGCTCACTCCGCTCGACGTACGAGAGGCCGAAGTGCTCGACCAGCATGCTCGAGATCCAGTTGGTCATGATCATCCCGTCCGCAATGACGGCCGGCAAGCCTTGCGAGCGAGCGTACGCCTCGTCGGTGTGGATGTTGGAGCCGACCTGCGCGAGCTCGCCCCGGGCTGCGGACAGCATGGCGCTGTCGTACCACTCGATGCGCTCCGCCGTCATCCGGCGAGCCGGTCCCGTGATCTCGGCGCCGACGGCGAGATCGCGCGGGGGGCGCGTCTCGCTCACGGTGACGCCTTTCCCTCGGGCTCGTACTTCAGGAGGGTCTTGTCCGTGTACGTCGTGACCAGCCGGCCGTCGGCCGTCCGGACCTCGAGGTAGTAGTCGATGTAGGTCCGGCCGCGCTTCACGTACTTGTCCGTGATCCGGCCGCTGACGATGAGACGCTCCCCGACGTAAGCCGGGCTGTGCTGGCGCGCGAAGTACTCGTAGTGGATGCGCGCGTGCGGCCCTTTGGCGCCCCCGACGCGCTGCTCCCTCAGGCAATTCCTCTCGAGGATCCGCATCTTGTCGACGTGGATCATGGTCGGGGGGCGCATCTGCCGACCGCCGGGAGCGCCGGAGGAGTGGAATCCCTCCCAGCTCTCCTCGACGCCGTGGGCGTACTCGCTGGCCATGAACGCCGTCAGGACGTACTCGACGGGATCGAACACATCACCCGCCGCCAGATCGCTGATGTATCCGCC
Organism: Candidatus Methylomirabilota bacterium; assembly: GCA_035550795.1. Taxonomy (GTDB): domain Bacteria; phylum Methylomirabilota; class Methylomirabilia; order Rokubacteriales; family DASRDR01; genus DASRDR01. The sequence goes on along the minus strand of DASZOL010000056.1, from coordinate 5,750 downwards.
GAGCATCGTCCTCTCTTTCTTCGACCGGGAAGCCGGCCGCACTCGCCGTGAGTCGCCAAGCCGAGCAGAAACCGAGCTCGGATCTCAAGATGATGGTGTTCGGAGGCGGAGGGTGTCAAGGCCGCGCTCCGCCGAACAGATCGGAGGCGAGGTAGAATCAGCTCCGCCGCGCCCCGTCAGCGGCGCCGGCCGGGCGCCCGGCCGGCAGTCACGCGTGCCAGCGAGGGAGGCGAGATGCGAGTAGGGCGCGTCGAGGCGTTCGCGGTTCGCTACCCGGAGCCGAACAACCACGGCAAGATCCGCGCGCTGACGCTGGTTCGCATCGAGACCGACGACGGACTGGTCGGCTGGGGTGAGGCCATCACGGGCGGCCAGGAAGCTTCCCTGGCGGTGCCTTCGTCGTCGAGCGCCGTCTGGCGCCCTGGCGGTGGGAAGCGACCCGCGTGACGTCGTGGGCGTCTGGAGCCGTCTCCGCCATGCGACCTACTGGGTCGGCAACGGCGGCCTCGTCACCTTCGGCATCAGCGCCATCGACATGGCGCTCTGGGACATCGCCGGGAAGGCGGCGGGCGCCCCGCTCTACCGGTTGCTCGGCGGCAAGCGGCGAGGCCGCCTGCCGGCCTGTGCCCCGGCCATCTTCGCCACCGACGACCTCGACCGCATCGGCCGCGAGTTCCACGGCTTCGTCGTCGAGGGCTACCGGTACGTCAAGGGCGGCTGGGGCCACGATCTCTCGATCGCCTTCGGCAGCGACGAGCGGCGTGACCGGGCCGTTGCCCGGGCCGTCCGCGACGCGCTCGGGCCGGACGCCCGCATGATCGTGGACGTCGCGGACCCGGCCGCCGGGGTTGCGGCGTGGTCGCGCTTCCCGGGACGGCGCGCCGGGGCCTGAGCGATGGAACGGCTCGCCGGCCGCATCGCCATCGTAACCGGCGGCGCGAAAGGCATCGGCCGCCACTACTCGCTGGCGCTCGCCCAGGCGGGCGCCTCGGTGGTCGTGGCCGACATCGTGGACGCCGCGGACGTCGTCGAGGCAATCGCCCGGGCCCACGGGCGCGAGTCCGTCATGGGCGCCGTCTTCGACGTGAGCGACGAGACGTCGGTGAAGACCCTGGTCGCGCGGGCGGTCGAGCGCTTCGGGCGGATCGACGTGCTCGTCAACAACGCGGCGCTCTTCGCGCCGCTCCATCAGACGAAATGCACGGAGATCGACGCCGGGCTGTGGGACCGGGTGATGGCCGTCAACCTGCGCGGCCCCTTCCTGATGGTGAAGCATGTCGCTCCGCACATGATCGCCCGCGGCTACGGCAAGATCATCAACGTCGGCTCGGGCACTGCCTACCGCGGTATCCCGTGGATGCTCCACTACGTCACGTCGAAGGGCGGCATCCTGGCCTTCACGCGAGCCCTGTCGCGCGAGCTCGGCGAGCACGGCATCCGCGTGAACACGCTGTCGCCCGGCTTTGTCCTCAGCGACACGGTCGTCGCCGAGAACCCGGAGCACGTGGCGACTGCCCGGCCTTCGGTCCTGCAGATCCGCGCGCTCAAGCGGGACGCCTATCCGGAGGACCTGCTCGGCGCGCTCGTCTTCCTGGCCTCCGCCGAGAGCGACTTCATCACGGGCCAGACCCTCGCCGTCGACGGAGGGTCGGTGAACACGTGAGCCCGGCCGGTCGGCGCCGGTCGGCCCGCACGGCCGGCGGAGGCGCGACGGCGCCTGGGAGTAGAATGCGGCTCATGCCCGTTTCCACGTGGGCCGCGGCGGCTCAAGCCGCGCGATGCTCCTCCCAGAGTGGCATGCGCCGCCGCCGGCGCGGATCCGATCGGGGAGAGTGAGATGCCCAGATTCGTCATCGAGCCGCACTTCCGGTTGCAGGAGTGGGTCGCCGAGGAAAAGGGCTACTTCGCGCAGGAAGGGCTCGACTACGTCTTCCGGGAGCTCGTCCAGTCGACGGACGGCGCGATCCACGACAGGGGCGACCGGGTCGGCGCCTACCAGTCGCTCGAATCGGGGCGGGCGGCCGACGTGAGCTGCGCCTGCCACTGGACGGTGGGGATCGCCGCGTCGGCGGGACACGGCAAGCTCTATCCCGACGCCTACTCCGTGGCGCCGGCCGGCATCTTCGTCCCTCCCAGCTCCCCCGTGAAGACGCCGGCGGACCTCGCCGGGGTGCCGATCTCCGTCGGCTACCAGTCCGGGAGCCACTACTCGACGATCCAGGCCCTCGAGGCCTATCATGCCCCCGATCGCATCCACCTCTCGTTCAACGACGGCATGCTGTTCCGCCGCATGGAGCTCCTGATCGACGCCCAGGTGCCGGCGGCCGCCCTCTTCAGCGGTCCCTACTACTTCGCGGAGCAGCTCGGCTTCCGCAAGATCATCGACACCACGTTCATGATCACGACGATGGTCCACGGCCAGCCGGACCCCGAGGACCTTCGGAAGTTCTTCCGGGCGCTCCAGCGGGCGCAGCGCGACATCGATCTCCGGCCCGATCGCTACACGCACTACTACCGGAAGGAGTTCCCCGTCCGCTTCCATGCTCAGATGGATACGCGGCGCTGGGGCCCGGGCGAGCGCATCGTGTTCGAGCCCTACACGAAGGAGGTCTTCGACCAGACCGTCCGGTGGATCGCGGAGCACGGCATCTTCGCCGACGGCGCCATGGGGTCCTGCCGGTACGAGCAGTCGATCGCGACCCTGGAGCCGTAGCCGGTCCCGCCGGCCGGTCGGGACCGTGAGGCGCGCCCGTCGACCTCGGCGCCCTTCCCGGACCGGGCTCGGGCCCTTTCCCCCGAGGCTCGGGCGTCCTATGCTTGGCCGGTGACCTTCTCGGGCCCCTGGGATTTCGACGTCGCGGTCGTCGGCGGCGGGCCGGGCGGATCCAGCGCGGCCACCGCCCTCGCGCAGCGTGGTCGCCGGGTCCTCCTGCTGGAGCGAGAACAGTTCCCGCGCTTCCACATCGGCGAGTCCCAGCTCCCCTGGAGCAACGAGGTCATGCGCACCCTTGGGGTCCTTGACACGATCGCCGCCGCCGGATTCGTGAAGAAGTGGGGCGCGAGCTTCTGGACGCTCGACGGGGCCTTCGAGCAGTACGCTGACTTCTCGGAGGCCGTGGAGACACCGACTCCCCAGACCTTTCAGGTGCCCCGGGCGACGTTCGACGAGCTCCTGCTCCGGCACGCAGAGAAGTGCGGGGTGTCGGTATGTGAGCGGCATCGCGCGCTGGACGCCACGTTCGACTCCGAGGGGGTTGCGCTCCGGTTCGAAGACCCGGAAGGCAGGGAGCGGACCGTGCGCGTGGGTGTGGTGGTGGACGCGTCAGGACGCGCGGGGTTCCTCGCCAGGAGGTTCGGGCGCCACGCGTTCGATCCGATGCTGCGCAACATCGCGGTGCACGCGCAGTACGAGAACATCCCGCGACTCCCGGGACGCCGCGCGGGAGACATCCGGATGTTCACGCGGCCCGACATGGGCTGGCTCTGGCTGATTCCCCTCTCGGACACCGTGACCAGCGTGGGAGCCGTGATCCCCCAGGCCGCCCACCGCCGGGAATCGAAGGCCACTCCGGAGGAGAGCCTCGCGCACTACCTCGATCACACGCCAAGCGCGGCCACGCTGCTGGCCGGCGCCCGACGCGTCACCCCGGCGCGCTTCGACGCGGACTACTCCTACCTCGGGACCGAGCTGGCCGGTGACCGGTGGGTGACGGTGGGCGACGCGGCCGCGTTCCTGGACCCGATCTTCTCGACCGGCGTGCTCCTGGCCATGCAGGGGGGACTGGACGTCGCCGCCGCGATCGATGCCGGGCTCCGCGCCGGCGACCTGTCCAGGCGCCGCTTCGCCGCGTACGAGCGCCTCGTGCGCGCGCGCTACCATCACTTCCGGCGCTTCGCGGTGGGCTTCTACAACCCGCACTTCCGGGATCTGTGGTTCCGGCGGACCAAGCGCTGGGGTCTCTACGAGGCCGTGCTCTCCGTCCTCGCTGGCAACTGGCGGCCGTCCCTCGCGGTGCGGCTCCGGATCCGGCTCTTCTTCGCGCTGGTGTCCCTCCAGCGGAGGCTCCCGATCGCGCCCCGGACTCCCCGGACGCCCGCGGAGGCTCGCTAGGCGGGGCGTCGCGAGGCCGCCCAGCGAGCGGGCGCGCCGCCTCGCCGGACGCTCTGCCGCTCCGGCCCGCGCTCAGCGGCCGTGGCGCCGGTCGAGCGCCGGTCGCATGGTCGCAACATCGCGCCCGCCACCGCGGCGGCGGGCCATCACCCCGGTCGACTGGTGCTATGCTCGGAACGGGGAATCCAGGCACGGACCTGACCGGACCCTCCCTCGCCGGGTCGGAGGCTCGCGTGAACACTAGCTGCGACACGCTCGTCGCCCTCGGGTCGGATACGCGGAGCGGCTATACCCTGTTCGCGAAGAACAGCGACCGCCCGGCGATGGAGTGCCAGCCGCTCGAATCGGTGCCGCCCCGGCGCCACCCGGCGGGGAGCACCGTCCGGTGCACGTATCTCGAGATCCCCGAGGCGCCCGAGACCGTGGGAGTGCTCGGGAGCCGGCCCTGGTGGATCTGGGGGTTCGAGCACGGCGTCAACGCGTGCGGCGTGGCGATCGGTAACGAGGCGCTCCATACGCGCGAAGCGCCGGCCGAAACCGGCCTCCTCGGCATGGACCTTCTGCGCCTCGGCCTCGAGCGCGGGCGGACGGCGGACGAGGCCAAGCAGGTGATCACCGATCTCCTGGAGCGCCACGGACAGGGCGGAAGCGCCCAGCACCGGGGCCGCCGCTTCTATCACAACAGCTTCATCATCGCCGACCCCGGCCGCGCGTGGGTCCTGGAAACGTCGGGCCGTCACTGGGTGGCGCGGCGCGTGCGGGGCCGGGCGGCGATCTCCAACCTGGCCACCATCGGCGACGACTGGGATGAGGTGTCCCGGGGCATCGAGGCCTACGCGGTGGCGCGCGGATGGTGGACGCGCGAGCCCGGACGCCGCTTCGACTTCCGGGCCGCCTTCGAGGACCGCGAGCCCCGCTACCGCGCGGAGGCTCGATACGACGCGAGCTGCCGATTCCTGGCGGCGGCCGACCGACCGGGTGTACCCGAGATGCTGCGGCACCTCCGCGACCACTACGACGGCGGAACCGTGCACCGTCCCGGGCGGAAGGACGGCGATCCGCAGGGGTGGTCGGTCTGCATGCACCCGGACCCGGCAGCCGGCGCGACCGCGGCCGCGATGGTGGCGGAGCTGGGCGGCGCGGGCCCGGTGGTCGCCTGGTGCGCCCTGACGACCCCGTGCACCAGCGTGTTCCTCCCCGTCGCCGTCGGCGCCGAGCTGCCCGATCCGCTCACGCGGGGATCGAGCGAACCGGACGAGCAGTCCGCGTGGTGGCTCATGAAGATCCTCGGCGATCAGGTGATGCTCGACCCCGCCGGACGGACGCCGCCCGTGCAGGACGCCTGGCACGCCTGGGAGCGCGAGCTGCTCGCCGAGGTTGCCGCCGACCGGGAGGGCGCCGGCAGAGACCTCCGCCGGCGCGTCACGCGGATGCTCGACCGGCGCGGGGCCCTCCTCGATCAGATGAGGGCGGGCCGGCCCGCCCCCCACGGAGGATAGGCTGATGCGGGAGGCCGGGTACAAGGGGGAGCCGATCCGCTGGATGGCGACCCAGTTCTACGACTGGATGTACAAGTCGGCGCTGGCCGCCAAGCAGCAGCTCGAGGACGTGGGGTTCAACATCGATCTCCAGGTGCTGG
>DASZOL010000055.1:0-5818 GCA_035550795.1 Candidatus Methylomirabilota bacterium | reverse complement strand
AGATGATCCTCGGGCAGCCGATGGACGGGGTCGTGCTGCTCGGCGGGTGCGACAAGACCCTCCCCGCCCAGCTGATGGGCGCGGCGAGCGCCGATCGCCCCGCGATCGTCGTGACGGCGGGGCCGATGCTCACGGGCCGCTACGAGGGGATGCGGCTCGGAGCGTGCACGGATTGCCGACGGCTCTGGGCGGACCATCGCGCCGGGGAGATCGACGCGCTTCGCATGGAGGCCATCCAGGGCGAGCTCTTCCCCTCGACCGGGACCTGCATGGTCATGGGAACCGCGAGCACGATGGCGGCGATGACGGAGGCCCTGGGGATGACCCTCCCGGGCATGGCGGCCATTCCGGCCCCGCTCTCCCGCCGATTACGCCTCGCGGAAGCGGCCGGCCGGCGCATCGTCGAGATGGCCCGGGAGGACCTCCGGCCCTCTCGGATCCTCACGCGGTCCGCGTTCGAGAACGCCGTGCGGGTCCTGATGGCGATCGGCGGCTCGACCAACGCCGTGGTGCACCTCCCGGCGATCGCCGGCCGAGTGGGTGTCTCCCTGGGGCTCGACGACTTCGACCGGTTCGCCCGGGCCACTCCGATGGTCGCGAGCGTCCGGCCGTCGGGGAAGTACCACATGGAGGACCTCGCCGAGGCGGGCGGCATACCGGCGGTGATGAAGGCGCTGGCGCCGCTCCTCGACCTGGGAGCGCTCACCGTGACGGGACGATCGCTCGGCGCGACGCTGGAGGACGTGCCGCCTCCGGGCGCCTGGCAGGACGTCGTGACGACCCTCGACCGCCCGTTCAAGACGGAAGGCGGGCTCGCCATCCTGCGCGGGAGCCTGGCCCCGCAGGGGGCCGTGCTCAAGGTGTCGGCGGCCACCCCCTCCCTCCTCCGCCATCGCGGGCGCGCCTGCGTCTTCCGCGACCTCGCCGACCTAGCCGCGCGGGTGGATGACCCGACGCTGGCCGTCACGCCGGACAGCGTTCTCGTCCTCCAGAATGCCGGCCCGGTGGGCGGACCCGGCATGCCCGAGGCGGGCTCGCTCCCCATCCCGAAGAAGCTGCTCGCCGCCGGCGTCCGGGACATGGTGCGGGTCTCCGACGCGCGAATGAGCGGGACGGCCGGAGGCACCGTGGTCCTGCACGTCGCGCCCGAAGCGGCGGTCGGCGGTCCGCTCGCGCACGTGCAGGAGGGGGATGAGATCCTCCTCGACACCGAGGGGCGCCGGCTCGATCTCCTGGTGGGCGACCCCGAGCTCGCGCGCCGTCGCGCGGCCTGGCGGGCTCCGGCTCACCTGCCCGAGCGGGGCTACCGCCGGCTGTTCGGCGAGCGGGTGCTGCAGGCCCCCGAGGGCTGCGACTTCGACTTCCTCGTGGGGGCGCGCCCGCGGCGCGCCGGCCCGGCGACGCCCGACCGGTAGCGGCCCCCGCTCCTCGCCGCCCTCACGGGCCGGCCGGGCTCGCCGCGGCGACGTCGGGCGAGGTGCCGAGCAGGCGAACCGCCAGCGCGCCGAGGGCCAGCAGGCTCAGCCCGCAGATCAGGAGGAACAGCCGGTGCCATCCGTGGTCCACGAGCGGGCCGAACAGCGCGGAGCCGAGCGCGCCGCCCAGGAACAGGAAGAATGCGAACAGGGCCACTGCCGTGCCCCGGGCCTCCGGCGCCAGCTCGGTCGCGCGGGTCTGGAGCGTCGTGTGAAGCGCGATGTAGCCGAACCCGAGCATCACGGTCGCGGTCGCGAACAGCGTCACCGACTCGCTGGCGCTCATGAGCAGATACGCGCCGCCCTTGAGCCCTCCGCCGAGCGCCGCCAGATAGCGCTCGGGCAGGCGGGCCCGGATCCGCGTCAGCGACACGCCGCCGAGGAGGGTCGCGACGCCGTAGGAGGCGAGCAGCAGCCCGACCTCGAGCTCGTTCAGGCGGAACCGCGCCACCGCGACGGCGCCGAGATACGTGAAGCCGCCCCAGAGGAACACGCCCTCGAAGCAGACGATCCCGTAGAGGATCCGGGCCGCGCGCCGGCGGAGGACGGCGCCGTAGCGCAGCCCTCCGCCGCCGGCGCCGCGGGACGCGGACGCGGCCGTGTCCGTGCGGAAGAGCAGGATCCCGGGCACCAAGGACAGGCAGCCGACGACGACGTAGAGGATCCGCCAGGACACGAAGTGGGCCACGATCCCCCCGATCGCCGACGAGAGGCTCTGGGCGAGCGAGGTGACGGCGGCGAAGCGCCCGAGCGTGGCCTGGCGCTCGGCGTAGGGCACCGTCTCGCCGATGTGGGCGAACGTGAGCGGCACCACCGCCGCGGCGAAGACCCCGGTGACGAACCGCGCCGCATCCAGCACCGCGATGTGCGGGGCCTGGCCCGTCAGGAAGGTCGCCGCGCCGAAGCCGATCGCCGCAACTCGGATGACCCGGATGCCGCCGAAGCGATCGCCGAGGGGCCCGTAGAGGAACTGGCAGAATCCGTAGGGCAGCATGTAGAGCATCATCGCCAGGCCCATCGCGGTCACGCTCGTCCCGAGAGAGTGTGCGAGCGTCGGCAGGAGCGGTGTCATCATCCGCACGTCGACCTGGACGAGAAACGCGAGGGCCGCGAGGAGGGGAAGGGGGGGAAGCCCTCGCGTCGTCCCCTGGGCGCCGGGATTCACCCCGCGCCGTGGGTCGGCGGGTCGCCTCCCTGCCCCGCGGCCGCGAAGAGGAGAAGGGTCCACCCGAGCGCGCTTCCACCCGGACGCCGGCAAGACCGATGCCCGGGCACGGCCGGCAGCGCTCTCCTCACACGCCCTGTACGGAGTAGCCCCCGTCGACGGGGATCGCCGTGCCGGTGACGAAGTCGGAAGCGGCACTCGACAGGAACACGGCGATGCCGGCGTGGTCCTCGGGAGAGCCCCACCGCCCGGCCGGAGTCCGCGCGACCACCTTGTCGTGGAGCCCCTGGACCTGCTCGCGTGCCCGGCGCGTGAGGTCGGTGTCGATCCAGCCCGGCAGTACGGCGTTGACCTGGATGTTCTCGCGCGCCCAGGCCGTCGCCATCGCCTTCGTCATCTGGACGATACCGCCCTTGCTCGCCGCGTACGGCGCCGTGAACGCCGCACCGAAGATCGACATCATGGACCCGATGTTGATGATCTTGCCGCCCCCGGCGCGCACCATGTGCGGGTAGGCCGCCTGCGAGCACAGGAAGGCGCTGGTGAGGTTCGTCTCGAGGACGGTGTTGTACTCCTCGAGGCTGTACTCCTCCGGGCGCTTCCGGATGTTGGTCCCGGCGTTGTTCACGAGGATGTCGAGCCGGCCAAGGCGGTCGACGACGGCCTGCACCATCGCCCGGCAGGAGGCTTCCTGACGGACGTCCACCTCGACCGCCATCGCCCGGGCGGCCAGCGCTTCCAGCTCCTTGACGGCCGCGGCGCTCTTGCCGGCCTGGCGTCCCGCGATGGCGACGGCGGCGCCCGCCTGGGCGAGGCCCCGGGCCATGCCGAGGCCGATCCCGCCGTTGCCGCCCGTCACGATCGCAACCTTGCCCGTGAGTTCGAAGAGCTTCATGCGCCTTGTCTCCCTGTGCCGGTACCGACCGACCCGCGAAGGCGGGGGTCGAGGGTGTCGCGGAGACCGTCGCCCAGGAGGTTCAGGCTGAGTCCGGCGACGGTCAGTGTGATGCCGGGGAACAAGCTCACCCAGAACGCCTCGCGGATCACGTTCTTCCCGCTCGCGATGACGTTCCCCCACGAGGGGACATAGGGAGGCACGCCCACGCCCAGGAAGCCGAGGATCGCCTCGGCCAGGACCGCGTAGGCGAAGATGAACGTTCCCTGGACCAGGAGCGGCGCCAGACAGTTCGGCAGGATGTGCCGGACGGCGACCGCGAGGTCGCGGCGCCCGAGCGCGCGGGCCGCCGCGACGTAGTCGAGCTCCCGCAGGCTGAGCACGGTGCTCCGGACCAGCAACGCGGTCCGCGGCATGTAGACGAGTGACAGCGCGAGGATCACGTTCCACACGCCCGGGCCCCGCGCGGCCATGAAGGCGATCGCCAGGATGATCGCGGGAAAGGCCATGAGCCCGTCCATGAAGCGCATCACGACCAGATCCAGGCGCCGGTAGTAGCCCGCGACGAGCCCGATCAGCGTTCCCCCGAGCGAGGTGAAGAGCATGGTGACGCCGCCGACGAGGAGCGACACCCGGCTGCCGTGGACCACCAAGCTGTAGACGTCCCGGCCGAACTCGTCGGTCCCGAGGAAATTGGCCGCGCTGGGGGGCTTCAGGCGTTGAGGCGGGTTCAGGCGAGTCGGGACGTGGGTCGAGATCTGGCCGGCGAGGAGCGCGGCCAGGAGAAACACGAGGAACATCGTCGCGCCCACGATCACGTTTCGGTTTCGGAGCAGGCGGCGGAACCACCGGACCCGGGGGGCGGTCGGTTCCGCCACCCGGGCATCGGCCCCGGCCACCGACTTCTCCACCACCGCGCCCGTCGTCGTCATGTCAGTCGTAGCGAATGCGGGGGTCGATGAACGCGTAGACCATGTCGACAGCAAGGTTGATCAGGACGTAGGTCGCCGCCGTCACCAGCACCACCCCCTGCACGACGGGGTAGTCGCGCCGGAGGATCGCCGAGATGATGAGGCGGCCCATGCCCGGAATGTTGAAGACGATCTCGGTCACGACCGCGCCGCCGATGAGGATCGCCATCGTGATGCCGACGACGGTCACGACGGGCACCAGGGCGTTGCGGAACCCGTGAACGTACGCGACGGTGCGCTGCGACAGCCCCTTCGACCGGGCCGTTCGGATGTAGTCCTGCTGGAGCACCTCGACCATGCACGACCGCGCGATCCGCGCGATCAAGGCCGACTGGTTGAAGCCGAGGGAGACCGCCGGGAGCACCATGTACCGGACGGCCGCCCACGGGTCGGTGAGGATCGACGCGTATCCGGCGGCCGGCAGCCATCCGAGCCGGACGGCGAAGAGGTAGATGAAGTTCAGGCTGAGCCAGAAGCCGGGAACGCAGACGCCGAGGAGCGCCCCCAGCATGAGCAGGCGGTCCCACCAGGAGCCCTGGTTGGCGCCGGCCACGATGCCAGACGGCACTCCGATCAGGACCGCTACCAGGAGGGAGGCGGTCATCAGGACGAGCGTCGGCTCGGCGCGTTCCCAGAGCGCCTGGGTCACGGGCCGGTCCAGGAAGTAGGAGCGCCCGAGGTCGCCCCGCAGGATGCGCTTGTAGAAGAGCAGGAGCTGCTCGAGGAGCGGGCGGTCCAGCCCGAGGGCCGCCCGCGTGCCCTCGATCTGGGCGGGGGTGGCTTCGGGGCCGAGCATCACGGCGACGGGGTCGCCGGGAATCAGGTGGATCAACAGGAAGACCACGGTGACGACCACGGCCATCACCGGAATCACGGCAAGCAGTCGGCGGATGAGGTAGGCGGTCATGACGAAGACGGCGGGGACCGCCGGACGGTCGGCCCCCGCCGCGTCACGCGATCAGCCGCGAGCTACTTGTCCAGCCAGACGTTGTAGAGCCGTACCCGCTCCGTCTTCTCGTTCAGGCCGTGGACCTTCTTGGAGGCCGCCCGCAGGCCGAACAGGTCCCCGTAGCGGATGACCGGAACCTTCTCGTAGAACGCCTTGTGCATCTGCTCCAGAGCGCGAGCCGCTTCTTGTAGTCGGTCTCCCGGATCATCGCGGTCTTGATGCTCTGGATCTGCTCGTCGCAGGTCCAGCCCGGCCAGCTGCAGGACAGCACGTTCGAGTTGGTCGGGTCGTACTGGGGGCCGATGCCGGTAGTGAAGGCGTCGTACTCCTTCGGGTTGTTGCGGCGCTTCACCAGGGTCGCCC
>DASZOL010000054.1:0-77640 GCA_035550795.1 Candidatus Methylomirabilota bacterium | reverse complement strand
GCGAGCTTGACCCTCGTCAGCGTGGCCCCATATCATGCGGCCCATGGAGTCTGTCGACCGCGCGCAGGACCTCGCCGATCGCGCGCGGGCGCGGTCGGTCGAGTTCGCACTGGACGCGATGGTCCGCCGGCTGGACGGGCTGTACCAGGAGCTGCGCCTTCTCGGCGCGGCAGGGCGTTCCGGGCAGGGCTGACCCGCGGTGGTCCTGTCACACCGCTACCGGTTCATCTTCATCAAGACCAAGAAGACCGCCGGCACCAGCATCGAGGTCTTCCTGTCCGAGATCTGCGCAGACGACGACGTACTGACCCCGATCCGTCCCCGGGTGGCGCCCCACCGGCCGCGCAACTACGCGGGCTCCTTCAATCCCCTTCCCGAGCTGATCGCCACTCGAGGGCGCTCGATCTTCTCCACCTTCAAGGAGCTGCGCCATCGGCGACGGTACTACAATCACATCCCAGCGCTCAAGGTCCGGGCGCGGGTGCCCCGGAGTGTCTGGAACGGCTACTTCAAGTTCTGCGTCGAGCGGAACCCCTGGGACAAGACGCTTTCTCACTATCACTGGGCGCGCCACGAGCGGGCGGGCGCGCTGACGTTCGACGAGTACCTGACCACCGGACGCTTCTGCGTGAACCATCCCAGGTACACCGACCCGAGCGGCCGGACCATCGTGGATCGGGTCCTGCGCTACGAGCGGCTGAACGAGGATCTCGGCGAGACCTTCGAGGCGCTCGGCATCCCGTTCTGCGGCGACCTCGGCGTGCGGGCCAAGGCCCGCCCGGTGCGCGGTGACTATCGCCGCGCGTACACGGACGCGCAGCGGGAGCTGATCGCCCGCCGATTCGCCGAAGAGATCCGCCTGCACGGGTACACGTTCTAGAGAGGGCGGATGGTCCGACGTTGGTCGCCCGACGACAGGGCGGGGCGCTCGGCGGGCTGCACGAACCGGCCCGCCGGCCCCGCGGGGGCGCGGAAGACCGGATCCGCGAGTTCCGCCCGCGCTTCCACCACGCGCGGTTTGCCGCCTCGGTCGCCACCTCGCCGTGACGCCCGGCCTGCCTGTGGTGCGCTGTTTGGGAGCGGCGAATGACATGTGAGGTGCTACGCGGAGGTATCTGATCTCATGGGGACAGATTCCAGCTTCTCCCGACGCTACAGGTCGTTTGCCCGTCGCTGGCTGCCGTTACTCCTCCGTCTGCCTGGATCGCCCGCGTGGAAGCGGCAGGCCTTCTTCCGACGGGCCGAACGAAGGACGGGCGTGTCGCTCGAGGAGATCCACAAGCTCTGCCAGATGCGGCTAGAGTATCTGACGCCCGTGACCGAACCGCTGGTCTTGATCTCCCAGATAAGCCGATCGGGAGGAACCCTGCTCAGCCAGCTCTTCGACATGCACCCCCAGTGCCATGCGCATCCCCCCGAGCTCAAGATCGGCTACCCTCACAAGTGGACCTGGCCGCCGCTGGACCTCAACGACACGCCCGACGGCTGGTTTCGCACCCTCTTCGAACCAACCGTGTTGAAGCACGTCCGGCGTGGCGGCTACGAGAAACACGGCACCGGCGCTGATGACGATTTGCCGACGCACCCATTCCTGTTTCTCCCTTCACTGCAGAAGGCGATCTTCGACCACTGCATCGCTTCCCAGCCGGTTCGCTCGCCGCGAGACATCCTCAATAGCTACATGACGTCCTACTTCAACGCCTGGCTGGACAATCAGAATCTTTACGCTGGTCCCAAGAAGTTCATCACAGCGTTCGTGCCGCGGATGAGCAGGAACCCTGACAATCTGCAGAAGTTCTTCGCGGCTTATCCCGACGGGAGGTTGATCGCGATTGTTCGCGAGCCTAAGAGCTGGTACGTCTCTGCCTCACCTGACGCCACCGGAGCTCTCCGACCTCGCCACCCGAGGAAAGCCATCGCGGTTTGGCTCAGCTCGACCCGGGCGATCATTCAGGCCAAAGAGACGTACGGCCCCCGGGTTCGCATTCTCAGCTTCGAGGCCCTACTCGGCGATACCGCCGCCACCATGCGGGGTCTGGCTGAATGGCTGGAGATCGAGTACACCCCGCACATGACGCGCCCCACGTTCAACGGCTTGCCGATCCTGGCCAATTCCAGCTTCAAGGTCCGCAGCCACGGAGTAATCGGGGAGCCCTTGCACCGGCATCGCGAGCTGAGCGATGAGGACGGTCGATACATCGACCAGGTAACCGCAGAAGTCTTATGGGCTACGAAACGGGTCATGAGCTGATATCTCGGACTGGTGGAGTACGCCCGATTGCCTCACGGCCAGAAGGTCGCGGGCGGAGCTATCCGAGCCGAGCGGCAGCGGGAAGTAGTGGATGGCGTCGTGGTGCATGCGGGCCTGACGCTCCTGGTCGGCGGTCGAGTCACTCGCGTCCGGGTTGAGCTCCGGGCCGTCGCCGATCGGATCGCCCCAGGCGTAGAGCACCTCCGCCGTGTACCCGGTCGGCACGGTCACGGAATCCGCCTTCGCGACGGGGATATTCCGAAAGCCCGGAGGGCTGTCCGACGACCCGCCGACTCGGGACGGAGGGCGCCGGTCAGGAGCAGCGCCGCCGCCCCCGCGACGAGGCCGCCGGCCAGGACCTGCCGCCGGGAATAGCGGGCTACCAGGGCCGCTCGGAACGAGGGGTTCGACAGAGGTTAGAGAGGGCGCGGTCCCCTTCCTTCATGGCTGGCTCCCGTCGGCATGGCTGTCTCCCGTCGGGTGTGCACGCTCGGTCGGCCTGGAGGCTACCTACGACCGCGGTGTTGCGCGGGGGTGACCCCCTCACGTTCGGGCGGCAGAGAGTCCCCGCGCCGTTGCAATCGGCCCCGCCTGCGCTATGATCAGAGTTGTCCACCGGGGTGGTTCGGCCCGCGCGGCCGAGCCTGAGAACATACCCGTCGAACCTGACCCGGGTAATGCCGGCGTAGGGAGCGCACATGGTCCCGATCGTCCTCACAATCGCAGGCTCCGACTCATCGGCGGGCGCGGGCATCCAGGCCGACCTGAAGGCCATCTCCGCGAACGGCGGCTACGGCGCGTCCGTGATCACGGCGATCACCGCCCAGAACACCCGCGGCGTGACCGCGGCCGTCGAGCTGGACCTCGATCTCATCCGGGCCCAGGCGGACGCGGTGTTCGGCGACCTGCGCGTCGGCGCGGTCAAGACGGGCATGCTCGCGTCCGCCGCCGTCATCGAGACGGTGGCGAAGGTGCTCCGCGGTCACCGTCCGGCGCACTACGTGCTCGATCCGGTGATGGTCTCCAAGACGGGATTCCGCCTGCTCCGGCCGGAGGCCGTCGCCGCCCTCGGCGACGCGCTGTTGCCGCTCGCAACGCTCGTGACCCCGAACGTCCACGAGGCGCAGGCCCTCACGGGGATCCAGGTTCGCACGCTCGCCGACGCCCAGGAGGCGGGGCGCCGGCTGGTCGCCGCCGGGGCGCGCGCCGTGCTGGTCAAGGGCGGACATCTCGAGGAGCGCCCCGCGACGGATGTCCTCGTCATGCCCGATGGGATGCGGACGTTTCCCGGTGAGCACGTCGACGCCCGGCACACGCACGGTACGGGGTGCACGTACTCGGCGGCGATCGCGACCCAGCTCGCCCACGGGCGCTCGCTGGAGGATGCGATCGTGCGGGCCAAGGCCTACGTCACCGAGGCAATCCGCGCGGGGCTGCCGATCGGGGCGGGAGTCGGCCCGACGGACCACTTCTTCTACCTCCGCCGTCCCGGCGAGTGCGAGCGCTGGATGGAGCGCCTGGCGGTGGTTTCACGATGAAGCCGCCGCTCGGCCGTCTGCATGTGATCACCGACACGGTGCTGCAGGACCGCTTCTCGCACGTCGAGCTGGCGCGGCTCGCGGCGGCCGCGGGGGCCGACGCGGTCCAGTTCCGCGAGAAGCGGCCATGGACGACGCGCGCCCTCGTCGACATGGCCATCGCGGTCAGGCGGGCCCTGGAGGGGACCCATGCCGGTCTCGTGGTGGACGACCGCGTCGACGTGGCGCTTGCGGCAGGGGCAAGCGCCGTCCACCTCGGGCGCAATGACCTCGACGTGGCAACCGCCCGCCGCCTCCTCGGGGCGCAGGCCCTCATCGGCGGCACGGCGAACAGCCTCGCGGAGGCGATCCAGGTCGCGGCCAGCGACGTAGACTACCTCGGCGTGGGCCCCGTCTTCGGAACGCGCTCCAAGGGGGACCCCGCCCCGGCGCTCGGGCTCGACGGGCTCCGCGCCATCGTCCAGGCGGTGCCCAAGCCCGTGATCGCGATCGGCAGCGTCACCGCCGAACGGGTCGGCGTTCTCCTGGAGGCCGGGGCTCAGGGCGTGGCCGTCATCTCGGCGGTCGTCTGCCAGGCGGATCCGGCGGCGGCCACGCGGGAGATCCGCTCGGCCCTCGACCACTGGCTCGGAGCACGGGCGGCGTGACCGGACTGCCGGCCCGCAGCGAGGTGGTCGTCGTCGGCGGCGGCATCGTCGGCCTCGCGGTGGCGTACGAGCTGGCGCGGCGAGGTCGCGAGGTCCTGCTCCTGGATCGCAACGACCTCCGGGGCGTCGCCACGCACGCCGCAGCGGGCATGCTCGCGCCGACGTCCGAGGCCGATCTCACGGACCGGCCGGTCGTCGACCTCGCGCTCGATAGCCTTGGTCGCTATCCGGAGTTCGTCGCCGGCATCGAGGCCCTCGCCGGCCAGTCGTCTGGCCATCGGACCGAGGGGACGCTCTGGGTCGCGCTCAACCGGGACCAGGACGGGGACCTCGATCGGCTGTCCGCCATGCAGCGCGCCAAGGGGCTCGCCGCGCGCCGGCTCGCGCCGCAGGAGGTGCTGACCAGGGAGCCGCACGTGTCCGGTCGCATCGTCGCGGGGCTCCTGGTGCAGACGGACCACCAGGTCGACCCGCGCGCGCTGTCGGCCGCGCTCGAGACGGCCATCGGGCGGCTCAGGGGTCGCGTGGCTGCCGGCCACCGCGTGACGCGGGTCGAGCACGCGGCGGGCCGGGTGAAGGGCGTGTCCGGGCTGGCCCCCGACGCCGCCTTCCGGGTGGCCGCCGATGTGGTCGTCCTGGCGGCCGGTATCTGGAGCGGGGACGTGGAGGCGCCCCTGCCGCCGCTCGGACTCCGGCCCGTGAAGGGCCAGCTGCTGCGGCTCCGCGGACCCGAGCTCCTCACGCACGTCGTCCGCTCGCCCGACGTCTACCTCGTTCCCAGGCACGGCGGGGAGCTTCTCGTCGGCGCGACGATGGAGGAGCAGGGGCTCGATGCCCGTCCGACGGCCGGGGCGGTCCTCGACCTCCTGCGCGAGGCGTGGCGGCTCGTTCCCGGCGTCTACGACCTCTCCGTGAGCGAGCTGTCGGTGGGCTTCCGGCCCGCGGTCCGAGACCATCGGCCCGTGATCGGCGCGACGGCCACGCGCGGACTGTTCGTGGCCACCGGACACTTCCGCGACGGCGTACTGCTCGCGCCGGCCACTGCCCACTACCTGGCGGAGTGGATCGCTGGCGGCGCGGCCCCGGCGGCGCTCGCGCCCTTCAGCGTCGAGCGGCTGGGGGCCGGGGCCGTCGAGGCGGCAGTCCCGGCCCGGCGGTGAGCGCCCGGACGGTGTCGGTCGACGCGATCGAGCTCTGGGTGAACGGCGACCGCCGCCGGCTGGTCGCCGCCGACATCCGGAGCCTCGTGGCCGCGCTCGGCCTCGACCCGGCGGGCCGGGGCCTCGCGGTCGCGCGAAACGGGGAAGTCGTACCCCGGTCCAGGTGGGAGACGACGATGCTGGCGCCGGATGACCGGATCGACGTCGTGGGCGCCGTGCAGGGAGGATGAGGGAAATGGCGGAGGACCGCTGGGAGCTGGCCGGTCTGTCGCTCGGCTCGCGCCTCTTGCTCGGGACCGCGCGCTACCCGAGCCGGCAGGTGCTGCTGGACGCGCTCGCGGCCTCGGGCACCGAGCTGGTGACGGTGGCTGTCCGGCGCGTCGGCATCGGCGCGGGCGCGGACAACCTCTACGACGCGCTGCGAGAGCGAGGCCTGCTTTTCTTGCCGAACACGGCGGGGTGCTTCACGGCGCGCGACGCGGTGCTCACGGCCGAGCTCGGGCGCGAAGCCCTGGGGAGCGATCTCGTGAAGCTCGAGGTGATCGCCGACGAGGACACGCTCCTGCCCGACGTGGAGGGGCTCCTTGCGGCGGCGCGCGAGCTGGTGGGCAAGGGCTTCCAGGTCCTGCCCTACACGAACGACGACCCGGTGACGGCGAAGCGGCTCGAGGATCTCGGGTGCGCCGCGGTCATGCCGCTCGGCGCGCCCATCGGGTCGGGGCTCGGCATCCGCAATCCCCACAACATCGAGCTGATCCGGAGCCGGGCGCGTGTCCCGGTGGTGGTGGACGCCGGCGTGGGGACAGCGTCCGACGTCGCGATCGCCTTCGAGCTGGGCGTAGACGCCGTGCTCCTCAACACGGCCGTGGCACGGGCGCAGGACCCGGTGCGCATGGCCCGCGCCATGCGACACGCGGCGCTGGGCGGGCGCGACGCGTGGCTTGCCGGGCGCATGCCGCGGAAGTTTCACGCCGAGGCATCGAGCCCGTGGGCCGGGCGCGTCGAGAGCGGACGGGACCCCGGCCGCTGACGGACATCGCCCGGGGGCGGGCCGCGAGCGCGCTCCCGCGCCTCATGCTCGTGACCGACCGCCTGGACACGGGCGGGCGGGACCTCGTGGACGTCGTCGAGGCGGCGGTCGCGGGCGGCGTCAGGCTGGTCCAGGTCCGCGAGCGCGATCTGTCCGAGGCTGAGGTCGAGGCCCTGCTCGGACGGCTCCTGGCTCGGCTGCGCGGCACAGACGCGCGCCTCGTGGTGAACGGCCGCCCCGCACTCGCCCGTGCCCTCGGCATCGGGCTCCATCTGCCGGCGGCTGGCGCTTTCCCTGACCGACCTCCCGCGCTCACTGGTCGCAGCATCCACGGTGAGGGCGAGGCCCGCCGAGCAGTCGCCGAGGGCGTATCCTACGTGATCGCCGGCCCCATCTTTCCGACCGCATCCAAGCCCGGCCATCCGGGCGCCGGCCTCGCGTTTTTGGAGGAGCTCGGCCGCATCGTGGAGCCGACCCCCGTCTTCGCGATCGGCGGCCTCACGCCGGAGCGGGTCGCCTTCCTGCGGGCCGCCGGGGCCCACGGGGTCGCAGTGCGCAGCGCGATCCTCGGCGCGCCCGATCCCGCAGCGGCCGCGCGCGCCTTCATCGAGGCCCTCACCGCCATCTGAGGACGGTCCCGGCGCCCAGCTCGAGCGCCTCAAGAGCGCCGGCGTGGAGAATCGCGTATTCGCTGCATGGCGAGGCCTGGGATCAGCGGCGGTTCGCGCTCTACGACCCGTCGGGCACGTGGGTCGACGTCGTTCAGCAGATCGACCTGGCGCCGGGATTCTGGGACAGGTACATTGGCTGGGAGTGCGGTGCGGGCCCGCTGCATGCTCCGGCGGCGGCCGGGACGCCTGCGACGCTCGCCCGGCCCCTGGCCCCGAGCGTGAGCCGGGCGTGACGCGAGGGAGCCTCAAGGGGCCCAACTGTGACTGCCGCTTCTTCGTCCAGGGATAGCGCCAAGCGGGCCGGGCTGCAGGTGCGCGCCTACCTGGCGTCGTTGCCGCCCGATGCGCGCAGGGGTCTCCGGAAGCTGCGCGAGGCCATTCGCGCCGCCGCCCCCCGCGCGAGCGAGAGCTTCAGCTACGGAATCCCCGCCTTCCGGCTCGACGGACAGCCGCTCGTCTGGTACGCCGCCTGGAAGCACCACGTGAGCCTCTACCCGATGAGCGCGGCGATCAGGCGGGCCCATGCGGCCGAGCTCAAGGACTACGCAACCTCGAAGGGGACGATCCGATTTCCGCTGCCCGCGCCCCCACCAGCGGCTCTCGTGAGGCGGCTCGTGAAGGCGCGGATCGCCGAGCTGCGACGACGGGGCAAGGCGTGAGTCGCCGACCCTCGCGCGTCGCACCTCGCGCGCATCCCGCGCGCGTACAACGAGATTTCACACGATGGGGAAACGAATGCCAGACTTCTCCGAGCTGAAGCAAAGACACCGCGCGGTGTGGGCCTCCGGAGACTATGACCGGATCGCGCGGGGCATCCAGGCAGTGGCGGACCACGTGGTGCGGAGCGCAGGCATCCGCGCGGGCGAGCGGGTGCTCGACGTCGCCTGCGGGACCGGGAACACGGCGCTCATGGCGCGTGCGCGCGGAGCCGCGGTGACGGGGCTGGACCTCACGCCCGACCTTCTCGCCGTCGCCGAGAAGCGCGCCGCGGAAGCGGGCTTCGACGACATCACCTGGAAGGAGGGGGATGCGGAGGATCTGCCATTCCCCGACGGGGCCTTCGACGTGGTCGTCTCCTCGTGCGGCCTCATGTTCGCGCCGGACCAGGCGAAGGTGGCCAGTGAGGTCGGACGGGTGACGAGGCGCGGCGGCCGCATCGCGATCCAGGCCTGGACTCGGGAGGGCGGCGTCGGGCGCATGTTCAAGGTGACCAACGGCCACGTCGCGCCGCCGCCAGGCGTGCCGAGCCCCTTCGAGTGGGGCGACGAGGCGAAGGTGAAGTCTCTGCTCGGGGCCTCGTTCAAGGACTACCGGTTCGAGCGGTACGACTGTCCGGAGTACGCAGACACGCCCGAAGCGCTGGCGGATCTGTTCATCGGGCAATTCGGCCCCACGCACCGCGCATACCAGAGCCTCGCGCCCGACAGGGCGGCCGCGTTCCGCAAGGACCTGATAGACCTGTATCGGAGCTACATCACCCCGGCGGACGGCAAGGTGCGGTGGGGTCGCGAGTACGTCATCACCCTTGCGAGCCGCGCCTGAGGATCGGGCCGTTCAGGGCGCGGCGCAGGCGGGACACCGACCGCGCAGCCGCCGCCGAGGCGCGGCGGATATTGACCTGAACGTCATGGGCACGATGGAATCCGCGGTTCACGAGTACGGGTCACACCCAAGCCGCTCGGTCTTCCACCGCGGCGCGGTGGATCCGTGGCCTCGAAGCGTCACGTGACGGCGCGGCGCACCCGCGCCGAGACCCACTCGCTCACCAGCACCGTCGCCAGGATCACCAGGAAGATCGTCGTGACCTGATTCCAGGCGAGCACGTTGACCGAGGCCTGGAGCGGGAGGCCGATCCCGCCGGCCCCGACGAGCCCGAGGATCGTCGACTCGCGGATGTTGATGTCCCAGCGGAACACCGCGATCCCGGCGAACGCCGGCGTGATCTGGGGGACGATGCCGTAGGCCACGACCTGAGCGCGACCCGCGCCGGTCGCCGTGACGGCCTCGACCGGGGCCCGGTCGATCTCCTCGATCGCCTCGTAGAGCAGCTTGGCCACGAAGCCGATGGACCGGAGCGCGATGGCGAGGATGCCGGCCAGGACTCCCGGCCCGATGATGGAGACCAGGAGCATGGCCCAGATCAGAGCGTTGATCGACCGCGAGGAGACGATCACGAGGAGCGCCGCCGGCCGGATGAGCCCGACGCTGGGCGTCGTGTTCCGGGCCGCCAGGAATGCCACCGGTACGCCGAGGGCGATGGCCAGGAGCGTTCCGAGCGTGGCGATGTTCACCGTGTCCCACAGGGGCCGGCCGAGGACCGCGAGGTACGACCAGCGCGGGGGGAGCATCCGCGCCGCCAGGTCGGCGCCCTGCCGGGGGGCGTCCCAGACGAAGGGCCACATCGTGCGCTCCGCGACGATCCGCCCGCAGTAGACGACGAGGGCGGTGCCTGCCAGCCAGGCGAGCCAGATGGCGAGCTGGCGCCCCCCCTCGCGGCGTTGCCAGGTTCGGTTCCCGCCCGCCGCGTGGACGGGCATCACTGGACCCGGCGCCGGACGATGCCGGACAAGTACTCGGCGGCCATGACGACGGCGATGATGCTCAGGAGGATCGCCGCGGCCGTCCCGTACTCGTAGCGGTCGAAGGCGGTGTTCAGCGTTGCCCCGATGCCGCCGGCGCCGACGATCCCGATGATCGCGGACTCCCGGAAGTTGATGTCGAGGCGGTAGAGGGAGAGGCCGATGAGCCGCGGCATGACCTGGGGCTGCACGCCGTAATTGAGGAGCTGGAGCCACGAGGCGCCGGTTGCCCGCACCGCCTCGATCGGCCCCGGACTGACGTCCTCGATGTCCTCCGCGAGGAGTTTCGACAGGAACCCGATCGTCGCGAACGACAGCGTTAGCACGCCGGCCAGTGGGCCGAACCCGAACATCGCGACGAAGAAGATCGCCACGATGATCTCCTGGAAGGTCCGGGCGACCGCCACGAGCGCCCGGCACCCCAGGTAGACGGGCAGGGGCGCCAGGTTCCGGGCCGCACCGAGCCCCACAGGGACAGCCAGCACGATCCCGATCACGGTCGAGGTCACCGTCATGACCACGCTCTCGACCATGCCCTGGCCGATCTCGTCGGCCCTGGACACGAAGTCGGGCGGCGCGAAGGCGGCGAGGAACTGCCAGCCGCGGCCCAGGCCCTCGGCGACGCGGCGCCAGTTCACGTGGAGGCTGCCGAGCGCCAGGACGAGATAGGCGGCCGCTCCGAGCTGGATCGCGATCCGGAGCGCGCGACGCCGGATGAGCGGCGGCGGGGCCCAGGAGCGACCCGCCGCCGCGATGCCGCTCATCCGGATCGTCTGGCTCCGCCGCGAGGACGCCAGGCGCGCCCCTGGGCAGCCGGCCTCTCGCGCGCGGATGCCGGAACCATCAGCGCAGCCCCGCCAGCCGCGGCCCGCCGGGGGCCGGGAGATCCGCCTCCTCGGCATCGTCGACGCGTCGCATCGTCTGCGACCAGTCCTCCTCGCCGTAGATTTCCGTGAGGGCCTGGGCGGTGAGGGCGTCGGGGCCGCCGTCGTACACGATCAGGCCCTGGCGAAGCCCGACGACGCGCATGGCGAACATCTGGGCCAGACCCACGTCGTGGAGGTTGATCACGGCGGCGAGCCCGCGCTCCGCGCACAGCTCGCTGATGAGCCGCATGATCTGGCGCGACGTCCTGGGATCCAGGCTCGCGGTGGGCTCGTCCACGAGGAGGATGTCCGGGCCCTGGACGAGCGCCCGCGCGATGCCGACCCGCTGGCGCTGCCCGCCTGACAGCTCGTCGGCTCGCTTGTCGACGAACTCGCCGAGCCCCACGCGGTCGAGGACCCGGAAGGCGGCCTCGATGTCCGTCGGCGGGAAGCGACGGAAGTAGCTCTGCCAGAACCCGACGTACCCCAGGCGCCCGGAAAGCACGTTCTCCATCACCGTCAGACGCTCGACCAGGGCGAACTCCTGGAAGATCATGCCAATCCGGCGGCGGACGCGCCGCAGGTCGGCCGGGCCCAGGGTCGTGACCTCCTCCGCCCCGAGGAAGACCCGCCCGGACGTCGGCTCCACGAGACGATTGACGCAGCGGATGAGCGTGCTCTTCCCGGCTCCTGACGGTCCGATGAGCGCCATCACCTGGCCGCTGGGCACCCGGAGGTCGACGCCTCGAAGAGCCTCGTCCCCGGTCGGGTACCGCTTGGCGAGGCGCTCGAGGCGGAGCACGCCGTCCGCGGGGCGGGCCGGGCTCACTTGCACGTGTAGCTGACGTCGCTCGCCTTGTCGATCTTCCGGATCACGTCCCAGTGCTGCCTGTACGTGATCGGAATGAACTGGTCTTCGGTCTTGAACTCCTTCTTCAGGTCCGAGCCCTCCCACGGGAACGAGAGGAAGGCCTCCTTGACCTTGGCGGCCAGCTCGGGCTTGAGGTTGTACACGTGCCCGTATCCCGTCGTCGGGAACGTCTGGGACTTGTAGATCGAGCGGATCTTCGTCGCGTCGACCACCTTTCGCTCGATCATCCGGCCCAGGACCGAGTTGGCCACCGCGGCGGCGTCGTAGTCCTTGTTGACGACGCCCAGGATCGAGCTGTCGTGCTTGCCCGAGAACGCGGGCTTGAAGTCCCGCTCGGCCACGAGG
Organism: Candidatus Methylomirabilota bacterium; assembly: GCA_035550795.1. Lineage (GTDB taxonomy): Bacteria > Methylomirabilota > Methylomirabilia > Rokubacteriales > DASRDR01 > DASRDR01. Next base: position 65,682 of record DASZOL010000054.1, on the reverse strand, counting down.
CCGAATTCCGACTTGAGCAGCGCGGACGGGGCCTTGAATCCCGAGTTGGACGTCGGCGCGGTGAATGCGAGCGTCTTGCCCCGGAGGTCCGGGACCTTCGAGATGCCGGACTCCGCGTGGACGATGATCTCCATCTGGTAGCCGAAGGAGCCGTCCTTCGAGGCCATCATCGCGAAGGGGACGAAGCCGGCGCAGTTGACGCCGATCGGATTCGAGCCGCTGTTGAACCCGGCCACGTGGAGGCGCCCCGCCCGCATCGCCTCGATCTGGGCGGCGTTCGACTGGACGGCGAAGAACGCCACCTTCTTCCCGGTGACCTTCTCCATGTGCCGGAGGAAGCCCTCCCAGACCTTCCGGTAGACCTCGGGGTCCTCGACGGGCGTGTACGCGAAGATCAGCGTCGGCGGGTCGACGAAGCCCTTGGCGTCGGCCGGCGGGTCGGCGACCATGTCCCCGTCCCGGTCGCAGAACCGCTTGTCCAGGTCCCCGCGCGGGCAGTCCGCCTGGGCGTGCGCCTGGGTCGCAGCGACCGCGAGCGACAGCGTGACGGCGGCGAGGGCGATCCAGATCCGGGCCAGACGCGCGACCATATCCATGGGCTCCTCCGAGCTGAAGGTGAGGTCGAGTGCTACAGTTCTATGACAACCGGATCGCGCCCGCAACAGTGCTCACAACGGCGACGAGGCTGGAGTGACCCCGCTCGGCTACGAGCGGATGAGATGCTGCCGGATCTCGCTCGCAGATCGCGTGGATCGTCGTCCTGAGCGAACCGTATCGCGGTACAGGGCAGAAGGCAGGCAGGTGGCGAACGCGAAGCCTGCCCGTCCGTGGAAGCATCCGAGCGTCGCTAGAGCGCGACCTGCGGCCGAGTCGGCGGGTCGATCGACGGGACGCGGGCCGGCTGCTCGACAGTCGCGCGCCCGCTAGCACCGTGTCGATCGCCTCGCGCTGGTTGCTGGCCCATGGCACCTTGTGCCGGTCGCCGAGCTCGGAGGGGAGCGGCGATCAGGAGAGGGCGCTGACCAGCACCAGCGTGCCGGCGCCGGCGAGCGCGACGATCAGGGTCACCCACGGATCCGCCATCGGGAGGTAGGCGCGTCCGGCGTGGCGGCGGACGGCCCGGCGCTGGCGGAAGCGCAGGAACGCCTCGACGGGCCCCAGAAAGGCGAGGGCGACCAGCCCGTAGAGCAGGAGCTCGTACAGGACCTCCGGGAGCGTGTCCATGGGCCCCACGCTACCGGGTGAGTGTTACGTCTGGATGACGGTCCTGACCGCCTGGGTGACGGGGGGCGTCCCGCCCCGACCTCTCAGCTGCGCCGGGCGGCGATCAGCTCGTGGAACCGCTCCTGCGAGCGCAGCGGCGCGGAGCCCGCCGCGTGCGCGCGCAGCGAGGTGCCGTCGGCCTGGAGCAGGCGGACCTTCACCGTGTCCTCCAGCTGGACCCCAGGATCTGGCGCACCTCCGCCTGGAGCCGGGGATCGAGGATCGGAAACGCGGTCTCCACGCGGTGATCCAGATTGCGCGGCATCCAGTCGGCGGAAGCGAGGGAGTGCTCCGGGGCGCCTCCGTTCTCGAAGCAGTGGATCCGGACGTGCTCGAGGAAGCGGTCGACGATCGACACGAGGCGGATGCCCTCCGACAGCCCGGGGACGCCCGGCCGAAGGCGGCAGGTGCCGCGCACGATCAGGTCGATGGTGACGCCGGACTGGCTGGCCTCGTAGAGCTCCTGGATCATCGGCCAGTCGACGAGGCTGTTGACCTTCGCCACGATCGGGCCGGGCGACCCGCCCGCGCGTGGGCGGCCTCGCGCCGGATCTTCTGCACCAGCGCCTCCCGGAGCCCGATCGGCGCCACCAGCAGGTGGTTGATCGGAACGGCACCGGTTCCGGTCAGCGGGTGCCGCGCAGGCCGCCCGGCGGGTCACGCGGGGCGAGTCACCCAGAGTTTACCGGACCGTCATCCGACCGCAACCCGGGAGCGCCAGACTCCTATCCGGATGCGAAGCGAGGGTGACACCAGCGAGATGATGGTCCAAACAGGATCCGGCCACCCGCGCGCTGCCCATCATCATGGTCACCGCCCGTGCCGAGGAGGGCGACAAGGTCCTCGGCTTCGAGGTCGGGGCCGACGACTACGTGACCAAGCCTTTCTCGACTCGCGAGCTGATCGTCCGGGTCCGCGCTGTCGTCGGGCGGACTCGGCCGGCCGAGGCCGATGCGCGGCGGTACCGGATCAAGGTCGGGGACTTGATCGTGGACCGACGGCGGTTCGCGGTCACCGTGGGAGGGCGCGCGGTCGGGCTCGGGCCCAAGGAGTTCGAGGAGCTCGTCCCGGCCGTACACGCGGCCCGGCTCGGCGGCGAGCGTGGCGAGGAGCTCGTCCGCGTGCCAAGTTCCTGGCGGCGCGCCTCCCGGGGCCCGCCATCGAGACCGTCCGGGGCGTGGGGTATCGCTACCGGGAGTCTGGCCGGCCGCCCCCGTAACGCGGACGTTACGTTGCCGCACCCTGACCGACACGTGAACCCCTAACACTAGCCTCAGGAGGCACGCATGAAGACCCGAGCGTTCGTGGCGGCCGTTGCCGCGGTGGTCGGCCTGGGGGCCGGGCTCGCCAGCGCCCAGGTCCAGCTGGATCCGGCGCTCACCTCGTACAAGACGACCAGCGGTGTCAGCGGCAACGTGTCGAGCATCGGCTCGGACACGCTCAACAATCTGATGACGCTGTGGGCCGAGCAGTTCAACAAGTTCTATCCGAACGCGAAGATCCAGATCGAGGGCAAGGGCTCCTCGACGGCGCCGCCGGCCCTCATCTCTGGGACGGCGCAGCTGGGCCCAATGTCTCGTGAGATGAAGGGCACCGAGATCGACCAGTTCGAGAGGAAGTACGGCTACAAGCCGACGCCCCTCCGCACGTCGGTGGATGCGCTGGCCGTGTTCGTGAACAAGGACAACCCGGTGAAGTGCCTGACCATCGCCCAGGTCGACGCGGTGTTCTCGAAGAGCCGCCGTGCCGGCCACAAGGAAGACGTGAGGACGTGGGGCCAGCTGGGTGTGACCGGGGAATGGGCCAGCCGTCCCATCAGCCTCTACGGCCGGAACTCGGCGTCCGGGACCTACGGGTTCTTCAAGGAGCACGTCCTGAAGAACGGCGACTACAAGGACGAGGTCAAGGAGCAGCCCGGGTCGGCCGCGGTCGTGCAGGGCGTGACCGTCGACCGGTACGCTGCGGGGTACAGCGGGATCGGCTACGCGACGGCGGGCGTCCGGGCCGTGCCGCTCGCCGCGAAGGACGGCGACAGCTGCCACGAGGCGACGCCGGAGGAGGCGTACTCGGGGAAGTACCCGCTGGCCCGCTTCCTCTACGTCTACGTCAACAAGGCGCCGGGGAAGGGCCTCGACCCGGTCACGCGCGAGTTCGCCAAGCTGATCCTGTCCAAGGAGGGGCAGGAGGTCGTCGTGAAGGACGGTTACTTCCCGATCCCCGCCTTGATCGCGAGGGAAGAGCTGAACAAGATCCAGTAGATGGCCATCAGCGTCGACGCGGTCGCCGAGCGCGGGGCGGGCGGGCCGGGATTGCCGGGCCGCCCGCTGGCCGTCTCTCCGGCGCGGACCCGGCGACGGCTCCGCCTGGATCGGTGGGCCTCGCGGCTGGTCGTCGTGGGCGGCCTCATCATCATCGCCGCCATCCTGGCGATCCTCTTCGTCATCGTGGCCGAGGTGTATCCCCTGTTCCGGACGCCCACGGTGAGGCTGGCCCGCTCCTACCGCGCCGCCGAGCCGGCGCCCGCCTGGCAGCTGGCGGGGAGCGCAGGGCTCGGGGTCGACGAGTACCGCGAGATCGCCTACGGCATCGACCGCCGTGGCCTCCTGCGGCTCGTCAGCCTGAAGGACGGACGTGCCCTGCCGCCGGTGCCCATCCCCGGTCTCGACGGGGCGGAGGTCTCTGCCGTCGCGTCGACAGGGCAGGCGCGCCATGCGCTCGGGACGTCCGACGGGCGGGTGATCCCCCTGGAGATGAAGTTCGAGGTCACGTTCCGGCGGGGCGAACGGGTGGTGACGCCGCAGCCGGTCTTCGGCGAGCCCTTCGCCCTGGACCCCGCCGCGAAGCGGAGGGTCCGCGCCCTGGTGTTCGCCGCTCCCGACTCCGCTCCGCTGGCGATCGGCCAGGTGGGCGCCGCCGAGCTCGCGGTCCTGGCCACGGCGGAGACGAAGGCGCTGATCGGCCCCGGCACTCGCGAGGAGTCGCGGCAGACCCTTAACTTGCAGATCGACGGAGAGGTCACTCAGCTCGCGCTCGACGGACGCGCCGAGGACCTGTTCATCGGAACCTCGCGGGGCCAGGTGGCCCGCTACGACCTGCGCGACCAGGCCAACCCCGGCAGGGTCGAGGTGTCGGACGTGACCGCTCGCCCGGGTGTTGCGGTGACCGCGCTCGGGTTCCTCATCGGTGATCGCACCCTCGTGGTGGGCGACCGATCCGGGGGCGTCTCCACCTGGCAGGTCGTCCCGCCCCCCGGCGGTGGCGAGCGCCGTCTCACGCGCGTCCACCAGTTCGAGCCGCAGAAGGGGGCCGTGCTCGACATCAGCGCCTCCAAGCGCGAGAAGGGCTTCGCGACCGCCGACGCGACCGGCGAGGTGCACCTGAACTACGGCACTTCGGGGCAGACGCTTCTGTCCTGGAAGGCGACGAGTGGGCCGCTGCGCAGCGTGGCGATTGCCCCGAAGGCGGACGGCATCCTAACGCTCGACGACACCGGGACGGTGACGGAGTGGCGGCTGGACAATCCCCATCCCGAGATCACCTGGCGGACCCTCTTCGGCAAGGTGTGGTACGAGGGGTACTCCCGGCCCGAGTACGTGTGGCAGTCCACCGGCGGGACGGACGATTTCGAGGCCAAGTTCAGCCTGACGCCCCTGATCTACGGGACGCTCAAGGGGACCTTCTACGCGCTCCTCATCGCGGTGCCGCTCGCGCTCTTGGCCGCCGTGTACGTGAGCGAGTTCATGCACCCGGGCCTCAAGGCCTACGTCAAACCGGTGGTCGAGATCATGGCCGCGCTCCCCAGCGTCGTCCTCGGCTTCCTGGCCGGCCTGTGGCTCGCTCCGATGGTCGAGCGGATCGTGCCTGGCCTCTTCCTGGTCCCGCTGGTGTTGCCGGTGGTGATCGTGCTGGCTCTGCTCACGTGGCAGGTGGTGCCCATCCGGATCCGGGGACGAGTCAAGGCCGGGACCGAGGTGTTCCTGCTGGTCCCCGTGGTCGTGGCGGGACTCTGGCTTGCGCTCGGTCTTGGGGGCCTGATCGAGGCTGTCCTGCTCGGCGGCAACTATCGCGGCTGGCTGCTCTCGGCCCTCGGGCTGACGTACGACCAGCGCAACTCCCTCGTCGTGGGCATCGCGATGGGGTTCGCGGTCATTCCGATCATCTTCACGATCGCGGAGGACTCGCTCGCCAACGTGCCGGGCCACCTCCGGGCGGGGTCGCTCGCGCTGGGGGCCAACCGCTGGCAGACCGCGCTGCGGATCGTCCTTCCGACGGCGAGCCCTGGCATCTTCTCGGCGATCATGATCGGCTTCGGACGGGCCGTGGGCGAGACCATGATCGTGCTGATGGCTACAGGCAACACGCCGGTCATGGACTGGAGCATCTTCAACGGCTTCCGGGCCCTGTCGGCGAACATCGCGGTAGAGCTGCCCGAGGCGCCGGAGCAGGGCACGCTCTACCGCGTGCTCTTCCTCGCCGCGCTCCTGCTCTTCGGCCTGACCTTCGTGCTGAACACCGCCGCCGAGCTGGTGCGCCTGAAGCTCCGGAGGAAGTACCGATACCTATGAGGAAGCTCTGGCGGAGCGGCGAGCCCTTCATCTGGCTCACCGGCGGGGCGCTGGCGCTGGCGCTGTTGCTGGTGGCCGGGCTGATCGGCCTGATCCTCTACAACGGGCTCGGGTTCTTCTGGCCCAAGGACGTCCTGCGCCTGACCCTCCGCGATGGGAAGGTCATGACCGGGCAGCTCGCCGACCGCGAGCCCGTCCCCGGCAAGTTGGGCCAGTACCGGATCAAGCTCCAGGTGGCCAACCGCGACCTCTACGGCGCTGACTTCCAGTGGATCGACGAGAGCCAGATCGTCAAGCGTCAGCACCCGGCCGACGCGGCGGTGATCGAGCGGACCGAGTGGGGCACGCTGATCGGGACGATCAAGGAGGTACGGCGTGGTGATCGGGTCGTCGCCTCCGGGCCCGAGGCGGGCTGGGCGGAGGTCGCCAAGCGCCTGCCGGACGCCCGACGGGTCCGGGGGGAGCTCCGGGGCATCGAGAAGGGGGACATCGGGCGGATCAACCATGCCCAGGAACAGATCCGGCTGAAGCTCCGTGGCCTGGAGCTCCGGGGCGTCACGTCCGGGCCGGAGGTGGTGGCGCTCCAGCGCGAGCTCGCCACGCTGCAGGACCGCTACCGGGCGCAGGAAGCGCGGCTGACCGGGCTGCGCACGCGGCAGACCGAGGTGATGGTGGTCGCGGCGGATGACGCCAAGGAGAAGGCGCTTCCTCTCGCCCAGGTCGTCGACGTCTACTTCCCGAACGCGATGCGGACAGGCGCCAAGGTGGCGCACTACGCGGCGAAGGCCTGGGCATTTGTCGCCGACGATCCCCGCGAGGCGAACACGGAGGGTGGCGTCTTCCCGGCCATCTTCGGCACCGTCATGATGGTGATGATCATGAGCGTGCTGGTGACGCCGCTCGGGGTGCTGGCGGCCTTCTACCTGCGTGAGTACGCCAGGCAAGGCCCCTTCGTGAGCGCGGTGCGCATCGCCGTCAACAACCTGGCCGGAGTGCCGTCCATCGTGTTCGGCGTCTTCGGGGTCGGCTTCTTCATCTACCTGGTCGGAGGGTCCATCGACCGGCTGTTCTACCCGGAGGCGCTCCCCACGCCGACCTTCGGGACCGGCGGCATTCTCTGGGCGTCCCTGACGCTCGCCCTCCTGACCGTCCCCGTCGTCATCGTCGCGACCGAGGAGGGTCTGGCGGCGGTCCCGGGCGGCACGCGCGAGGCTTCGCTGGCGCTGAGCGCGACGAAGCTCGAGACCACGCTGCGCGTGGTATTGCCCGCCGTCCTGCCGTCGATCCTGACCGGCCTCATCCTGGCGATGGCGCGCGCCGCCGGCGAGGTCGCGCCGCTGATGATCACCGGCGTCGTGAAGTTCGCGCCGGCCCTGCCGGTGGACGGCTTCTGGCCGTTCGTCCACCTCGACCGGAAGTTCATGCACCTCGGGTTCCACATCTACGACGTGGGCTTCCAGTCACCCAACGTTGACGCCGCGCGCCCCATGGTGTTCGCCACGACACTGCTCCTGCTCACCATCGTCGTGCTGTTGAACCTCTTTGCGATCGGCATGCGCAATCGGCTGCGCCGGAAGTACGCTACGGCCGCCGTCTAGGAGACGATCATGGTCGGGAACCTCCAGATCGCCGTGGACCCGAGCCCGGATGCAGCCGTGCCATCGGTTGCGGAGATGCCGATGGTGGCGATCGCGCAGGTCAACCTCTGGTACGGCAGCAAGCAGGCCCTCAAGGACGTCAACATGTCCATTCCCAAGCACCGGATCACGGCCTACATCGGGCCCTCGGGCTGCGGGAAGAGCACGCTGCTCCGCTGCCTCAATCGGATGAACGACCTGATCGACGGTGTCCGCATCACCGGCCAGATCCGGATCGGTGGGATCGACATCAACGACCCGAAGCTCGACGTAACGGAGCTGCGCAAGCGGGTCGGCATGGTGTTCCAGAAGTCGAACCCGTTCCCGAAGTCCATCTTCGAGAACGTGGCATACGGCCCGCGCATCCTGGGTGTCAGCGCGCGGACGGAGCTCGAGGCGGTGGTCGAGCGGAGCCTCAAGGGCGCGGCGCTGTGGGACGAGGTGTACGACCGGTTGCACGAGAGCGCGCTCGGCCTCTCGGGAGGGCAGCAGCAGCGCCTCTGCATCGCCCGCGCGATCGCGGTCGAGCCGGACGTCCTGCTCATGGACGAGCCGTGCTCGGCGCTGGATCCCATCGCCACCGCAAAGATCGAGGAGCTCATGCGGGAGCTGAAGGCGAGCTACACGATCGTGATCGTCACCCACAACATGCAGCAGGCGGCTCGGGTGTCCGACTACACGGGCTTCATGCTCCTGGGCGAGCTGGTCGAGTTCGGCGGGACCAAGGAGCTGTTCACGACCCCGAGGGACCCGAAGACCGAGGCGTACATCACCGGCCGGTTCGGCTAGTCTCGGAGGCGACGATGGAGCGACACTTCGAAGTCGAGCTTCAGACAATCCGGGAGCGTCTCCTGGCGATGGGAAGCCTCGCCGAGGCCATGATCCACAAGAGCGTGCGGGCGCTGGTGGAGCGCGACGAGGGACTCGTTCAGGCGGTCCTGGCCCACGAGGAGGCGATGGACCTCCTCTGCATCGAGGTGGACGATCGCTGCTTCACCCGCCTTGCGCTCCAGCAGCCGATGGCCTCGGATCTCCGGTTCCTCGTGGCCAGCATCAAGATCAACAGCGATCTCGAGCGCATGGCCGACCAGGCCGTGAGCATCGCGCTGCGCGCGCGGTCGCTGATCCAGGAGCCCCAGGTCAAGCCGCTGATCGACATCCCCCGCATGGCCGCACTGGCCCAGGAGATGGTGCGGAAGAGCCTCGACGCGTTCGTGCGCCGCGACCCGGACCTAGCCCGCGCCGTGATCGAGGAGGACGACGCGGTCGACAGCCTGCGGGACCAGGTGTTCCGGGAACTCCTCGTCTACATGATGGCCGACACCGCGACGATTCCCCGCGCCCTGGCGCTGATCCTGATCTCCCGGAACCTCGAGCGGATCGCCGATCACGCGACCAACATCGCCGAGGACGTGATCTACATCGTCCGGGGGGAGGACGTGCGCGAGCGCGGCGACAAGGAGCTCCGGAAGGGCCTGCGGGTCCCCGCGGGGCCGCCGCCCGGGTCCCCGTTGCGGTAGAGTGGCATCAGGTACGTTGGGGACGGACATGTGACGGCATAGCCGAGAGGTGACGCGACCGCGGGAGCTCGGAGGACGCCGAGCTGAGAGGGCGGCCAGAACGCCGCCGACCGCCGGAACCTGATCTGGGTAATGCCAGCGTAGGGACAAGCGAGACGACACGAGGGCGCTGGGGACTCCCGGCGCCCTCCGTCGTCTCGGGGCCCGTCGCGGGGAGGGGTTGCCATGGCCACCGAGGTCGTGATGAGGCAGAAGCTCGAGCCGGTTGCTCCCGAAGGGCGTCGGCTCGGGGGCTGGGGGTTCGCCGTGCTGTGGGGGGACCTGGGGATCGGGCTGCTGGTCCTCCTGGCGGGGAGCTTCCTGGTGCCGGCCCTCTCGCTTCCCCAGGCGCTCGGCGCCATCGCGGTGGGGAGCGTGATCGGCGTGACGCTCCTGGGGCTGACCGGGATCGTGGGCAGCCAGACCGGGCTGCCCACGATGGTCTGCCTGCGGCCGGCGCTCGGGCGCGGGGGCTCGTACGCCGCCACCGCGGTCAACGTCGTCCAGCTCCTGGGCTGGACCGTGTTCGAGCTCGTCATCATGGGGCACGCGGCGAACGCCGTCGTCCGGACCCTCACCGGCCTGGACGCCGCGTGGCTCTGGGTCGTGGCGTTCGGGCTCGCCGTGATCGCCCTCGGGCTCTCGGCGCCGGTCGCCGTCGTGCGGGAGTGGCTCTCGAAGTTCGCGCTGTGGGCGGTGCTCGTGACGACCGGGTGGCTGACCTGGCGCCTCTTCGACCGCGCGGACGTCGGGGCGCTGTGGTCCGCGCCCGCGGCCGGCGGTCTCTCGTTCTGGACCGGCGTGGACATCGTGATCGCCATGCCGATCTCGTGGCTGCCGCTTGTCTCGGACTACAGCCGCTTCGCCCGGCGGCCGGCCCCGGCCTTCTGGGGGACGACGCTCGGGTACCTCGTCGCCAACGTCTGGTTCTACACCCTTGGCGCCTTGATTCTCCTGTCGATGCGGACGAGCTATGATCCAAGAGCGTTCGTCGAGGCCATCGCACTGCTGGCCGGGCCGCTCATTCTCCTGGTGCTCCTCGCCGCCGAGACCGACGAGGCCTGGGCCGATCTCTACTCGTGCGCCGTCTCCCTCCAGAACGCCTTCCCGCGGGCCTCCGTCCGGACTCTGGTCGGGGGGCTCGGGGCGGTGTCGATCCTCCTCGCGCTCGTCTTCGACGTGACCCGGTACGAGGGCTTCCTCCTTCTGATCGGCGCCGTGTTCGTGCCGCTCTTCGGCGTGCTCGCCGCCGACTACTTCGTGGTGCGCCGAGGCCACTACGCGCCGGCGGCGCTCCTCGGCGCCACCGGGGCAGACGGGGTCGTGTCCGGCGTCCGCTGGCAAGGCGTGCTCGCCTGGGCGCTGGGCGTCGGCACCTATCTCTGGATCGCGGGCCGGCTCGAGCCGCTCGGGCTGACCGGGCTGCCGACGATCGGGGCATCCCTGCCGAGCCTCGGGGTCGCGGCGGCGGTCTATCTCGCCGTGACGCGAGGCGTCGCACCCGCGCCGCGCTGACATGGGGGCCCCGCCAGTGCTGAAGTGTGTGCGAGACTAGAGACCCGGCTCATTCCCGGTGACGAAACCCTCGAGGCGAAAGGAGCGCAGCATGCGACGCGGCATGTGGCTGAGCCTGGCGATGGCGGTCGCGGTCGGCGCGGTGGTGGTGGCCGTCCCGTCCGCACCCGCGCAGACAAAGAAGCTGGTCTACTGGACGCACTGGGACCAGCAGCCCGATTTCAACAAGTGGTACACGGAGAAGGGGAAGGAGTTCGCGAAGAAGACGGGCTACGAGATCGAGGTGGTCACCATCCCGTACCAGGGCTACGAGGCCAAGTACCTCGCGGCGCTCATGGGCAAGAGCGGAGCACCGGACTTCTTCAACGGGATGACCCACCAGTGGTGCGGGCAGTACGACTTTTGCGACCCGATGCCCCAGGACCTGGCGAAGATCTGGGACGAATCGATCCCGAAGTACATGGTGCCGATCGGCAAGTGGAAGGACGTCCGGTACGGGACGCCGCTCGAGCACGGGAACTTCCAGCAGATGTACATGAACGTCGACCTGTTCAAGAAGGCCGGGCTGGACCCCGACAAGCCGCCCAAGACCCTGGACGCGTGGCTGGCCGCCATGAAGAAGCTGACGTCGGGCGACACCCAGGTCGGGTTCGCGATCCGGCACAAGGGCCACCCGGTGGGCATCACCGACAAGTTCCTGCCCTTCGCCCACGCCTACGGCGCCCGGATGCTCTCGCCTGACCTGGAGAAGGCGACCGGCTACGCCAACAGCCCCGAGATGGTGGCCGCCCTCCAGTTCTTCGGCGACCTGGTGCTCAAGGACAAGGTGGCCAGCCTCGCCTTGGGCAACCCGGAGGATGCGTTCGGCCAGAAGCGAGCGGCCGTGATCTTCCGGGAGTCCTGGTTCTTCGGCTGGGTGCAGAAGAACGCGCCGGACGTGAAGTTCAAGGTGGCGGCGCTCCCGTGCGCCAAGGCCTGCCCCGGCGCGGGCGCGCTCTTCCCGTGGACCAACCTGGTCTACAAGAACAGCCCGAACAAGCAGGTGGCCTGGGAGTTCATCCGCTTCATCTCGAACGCCAAGGATGACCTCGACCAGCACCAGCAGGGCGGCTTCATGCCGGTGTTCAACGCGAACCTCGACTCGGCGTACGCGAAGGGCCGGCCCGACTACCAGTCGACCAAGGACATGCTGGCCCAGCCGGTGCCCCCGACGTACTTCCACCCGAAGTCGAACGAGCTCGCCACCGCCTTCGGCGAGGCCGTGGTCGGCGTGCTCTACGGGAAGGGGCAGCCGAAGCCGCTCCTCGACGAGGCCGCGGCGAAGATGGACCGCATCCTGAAGGACTAGCCGGCCGGGCCCGGGCGGACGGGCCGGATCGTGAGCCGCGTCCTCCGGCTCGTCTTTCCCCGGACCTACATGGACCGCCAGCGGCGGGCGGGACTCCTCTTCGTCCTGCCCGCCCTGGTCTACTTCTCCGCGGTATTCCTCGTCCCCCTCGGGGAATCCGTCCTGGGCTCGTTCTACCGGACGCGCCCGGGCGGGGCGAGCCAGTTCGTCGGCGTGCGCCTCTACGAGCGGGTGCTGACCGATCCCACCTTCTGGCAGGCCGTCCGCAACACCGTGACCCTGCTCCTCCTCTCGGCCCCCGCCACGGTCGTCCTGGCCCTCGCCGTGGCGCTAGGCCTCAACCGGTTCGTCCGGGTCCGCTGGCGCAGCGTGTGGGCCGTCCTGTACTTCCTGCCGTTCGCGGTCTCGCTGGTCGCGGCGGCGCTGGTCTGGCAGTGGCTCTACGAGCCGGTGTACGGCTTCCTGAACCACCTGCTGGGGCTGGTCGGCATCGGGCCGCGCAAGTGGCTCTCGGGCCTGGACCAGGTGCTGCCGTCCCTGGCGCTGGTCAACGTGTGGGTCCGCCTCGGCTTCGACACCATGATCTTCCTGGCGGCGCTGCAAGCGATCCCGGGGGAGTACTACGAGGCGGCCGCCATCGACGGCGCCGGCCCCTGGCGGAGCTTCTGGTCGGTGACGCTCCCGCTGCTGAACCCGCAGCTCGTCATGGTCTCGATCCTGGAGCTGATCTTCAACTTCAAGGTCTTCGACCAGGTGTACGCGACCACCCAGGGCGGTCCGGCGGGGGCGAGCCAGACCGTGATCATGCTGCTCTACGACACGGCCTTCAAGTACTTCCGGCTCGGGGACGCCTCGGTCATGGCCGTCTTCGTCTTCGCGTGCCTCCTGGTGGTCACGCTGGTCCAGTGGCGGCTCTTCCGGCGGGAGGTCGAGCATTGAGGCGCGATCGCTGGCGCTGGCTCACGGCGGCGCTCGTCGCCGCCGGCGCCATCACCGTCTTCTTCCCGTTCTTCTGGATGGCGGTGACGTCGCTCAAGACCGTGCCCGAGATCCAGCGGGTCCCCCTGCAGGTCCTGCCGGACCGGTGGGGCAACCTCGACAACTACCGGGAGGTCTTCGCCCGCCAGCCCTTCGGGCGGTTCCTGCTCAACAGCGCCCTGGTCGCCTCGGTCTCCGCCGTGTCGAGCCTGGTCGTGTCGTCGCTCGCGGGCTACGGGTTCGCCAAGTTCCGCTTCCCGGGAAGGAACCTCCTGTTCTTCGCCATCGTCGGCATCCTGATGGTCCCGTTCCAGTCGGTCGTGGTGCCGCTCTACCTCTGGGTGAGCCGCCTGGGGCTGCTCGACACGTACCTCGGGATCCTCGCGCCCGACCTCGTGAGCGTCTTCGGCGTCTTCCTGATGCGGCAGTCGATCGAGGTGGTGCCGAGCGACTACATCGACGCCGCCCGGATCGACGGCTCGGGCGAGCTCGGGATCTTCTGGCGGGTGATCCTGCCGGCCGTCAGACCCGCCCTGGCCACGCTCCTGATCGTCAAGTTCATGTGGACCTGGAACGAGCTATTCTGGCCCCTCGTCGTCATCAACTCCCCGACGATGAAGGTGGTGACCATGGGCCTCGTCAGCTTTACGAACATCTACTTCATCGAGTACAACCTCGTCACCGCCGCGGCCGTCCTGAGCATCCTGCCCATCCTGGTGGTGTTCCTCCTCTGCCAGCGGTGGGTGGTGCAGGCGGTCGTGATGAGCGGGCTGAAGGGATAGGCCCGGGGTGTCGGTTCCTCGCCCCCTCGACCGAAGCCCCGCCACCGGGGCCTGCCCCGCACCGGTTCGAATCCCGTGTGGAGCCACTCCGGACCCTTGCATCACGCGGGGCTACGCGGCGCTACGCAGTCGATGATTGATGGTTGATGGCACTTTCCCTGAGGGTGAGGCGTCAGGATCGGGAGGGCTCGGAGCCCTCATGAGGTGAGGATGTGGTGACCAGGGCCGAGCGCGGGCGCAGGGGGCGGTTCGCTGAAGGGATACGGGTGACGTGAGGGGGGGGAAGGGCATGCCGACCCAGATCAGACGTGAGGACGTGCAGCGGCTCGTAGCGGAGGGCGCGCAGCTCGTTGAGGTGCTGCCCAAGGAAGAGTTCGACGAGCAGCATCTTCCGGGCGCGATCCACCTCCCGCTGCGGAGCATCGATGCCGGGGTCAGGGCCAGCCTGGATCCCGAGCGCCCGGTCATCCTCTACTGCTGGGACTCCGCCTGAGACCTTAGCCCACGAGCCGCGTGGCGGCTCGAGAGCCTCGGGTTCCGCGTCGTGTACGACTACACGGCAGGGAAGGCGGACTGGTTGGCGGCCGGGCTTCCCACCGAAGGCGAGGCCACCGGCCGGCCGACCGCGGCGACGGTCGCGCGCCGGGACGTGCCGACATGCCATCTCGGGGAATCCCTGCAGGACATCCGGGACCGCGTTCGAGCGGCGGGGTGGGACGCGTGCGTCGTGGTCAACACGGAGCGCATCGTCCTGGGGTTGCTCCGCGCGGAGCAACTCGGCCGGGAAGAAGACCTCACGGCCGAGGCCGCCATGCGCCCCGGGCCGAGCACCTTCCGGCCGAACATCGCCATCGCCAAGATGGCGGAGCTCATGGTCAAGCGCGATCTTCCGAACGCGCCCGTGACGACCTCAGCGGGCGAGCTGATCGGCTTGCTCGTCCGCGAGGATGCGGAGCGAGTGGCGTCCGAGCGCGACGCGTAGGATCCGTCTCTAGTGTTCCGACCCATGATTCGAGTGTGTCACCACTCCTGCCGTTGCGCCCGGGGATGGTGTCCCGATTCCGGTGGAAATCTCTGGAACGCATCTTCCGGTGCAGTAGCACGCTCCGTCACTGAATGATCTCATCCGCCCGCGCCAGCACCGACGGTCGGATGGTGAGACCGAGTAGCTTGGCGGTCTTCATGTTGATGACCAGCTCGAATGTCGTCGCTCGCTCCACGGGCAGGTCAGCGGGGTTGGCGCCTGTGAGGATCTTGTCCACGAGAGTGGCGCCACGACGGTAGAGGTCAGCGCGGTGTGGCGAATAGCTCATGAGCCCGCCGGCCACGACGTGATGTTTCGGCCCGAACAACGAGGGCAGTTTGTGGGTCAACGCGAGTTCCGCGAGGCGCTTGGCTCCGGCAATGAACAGGGGGGTTGAAAGGACGAGAAATCCGTCGGCGTGCTCCCGGACCATGGTCGAGAACGCGCTCTCATACTCGCTCGCGCTGCGCACGGGCACCGATTGAATCCGCAGTCCCAGCGATGGGCCGGCACCCTCGACCGCTTTCAGGCCCGGTCCATGTGACGGCGTGGCCGGGTCCCAGACGACCCCAACGCGCGAGAGCCGCGGGACCGCTTCCTTGAGCAGCTCCAGGCCCTTGACGTTCGTCTCGGTCATCATGATGGCGAGCCCCGTGGCGTTGCCGCCTGGCCGCGCGAGGCTCCTCACGTGGCCGCTGCCGAGCGGGTCCGCGTGACTCATGAAGACGATGGGAATCGTCGAGGTGGCTTGCATCGCTGCGCCCGTGTAGACGGAACTGGGTGCCATGATCACGTCGACCTTGAGCCGGACAAGCTCCTCCGCAAGTTCACGCATCCGTTCGGGCTTCCCCTCCGCCCACCGGTACTCGATCGTGAGGTTTCGACCCTCGACGTAGCCCAGATCGCGAAGCCCCTGACGGAAGGCCTCGATCGCATCCGGAAACACCGTCGGGCTGTCCCAGAGAAACCCGATGCGGTAGACCTTTCCGGCCGGCTGCGCAAGGGCGGCGCATGGCGCGAAGAGAAGCGCGACGGTCAGGATGATCGTGAGGACGGGCCGTGGAGCCCTCGCCCGAACCGCGCGGGAGTAACGGAGCTTGATTTCAAGCGGCGTGCCCGTGCTGCCCCGCGGTCTCTTTGCCATGATCGAATCCTGCGGCCAGGAGTGACGAACAGGTTACGAGTACGTGCCAGTGCTCCGCTCTCATCCCACTGGAAGAACGAGCGGCCGGCTGGCGTAGGGGTAGAGGAGCGCCGGGACCGTGTCCTCACTCGGGAGGTGCCTTGGGCCTTTACCCGGCGTCGGAAGTCCAGGTAGAGCCGTTCGCGCCTCTGATCCTGCGATCGCCCGGTCTATTGCCAGTGGATCCTCACGATCCGAACGGGCTCCGAGAGGCCTTTCAGGCTGACGAGCCGGGGCTCCGACGTCGGGAAGCCAGTTGCCGCGCCGGCAGCCGTGTCCTCGCTCGACACGATCTCGCCCGCCTCGGCGACCGCGGCGATCCGCGCCGCCTCGTGCACGCCTTTGCCACGGTATTCTGCCGCGGCATGTGACACCGTCGCCGTGTGCAACCCGATGCGAAGTTGCGGGGAGAATCCGTGAGTGTGGCGGTGATCCGCCAGGGTCCGCTGGATCGAGACTGCGCACGCGATGGCCTGGACGGGCCCCTCGAACGCGACGAAGAACCCGTCGCCGGCGTGATCGATCTCCTGGCCGCTGTGCGTCGCGAACAACGAGCGCAAGGTCCGGTCGTGCCACTGCGAGAGCTCGCCCCAGGCCTCGTCCCCGATGGCCTCCACCAGCTTGGTGGAGTTGACGATATCGGTGAACATGAAGGTGCGGGTGATTGGGGCCGCGGGCCGGGTGAGTCCTTCGGTCGAAGCCTCCCGGCTCAGCAACTGGGACACGTGGCGGAGGTCCAGCTGGGCTCCCAGACGTTCGAAGACGGACCTGGCGGCCGTGAGCTCCAGGGTGACCGCCTCGTGGTCCCCTTCCATACGATACGCCGACGCCAGGAGCACCCGGGCGCGTGCGCTCTCGTATGGTGCCTCTAGCTCCTGCCAGAGCCGATACGCCCGGCGCAAGCTCTGCCGTGCGGCGGCCCCATCGCCCTCCGCGAGCTGCACCACCCCTCGCGCCCACACCGCGCTCGCCTCGAGCAATGACGTCCCGTAGACGCGCGCAATCGACTCTAGCTCTTCGGTCGCCGCTCGCGCGCCCTCGTGATCGGCCGCCGCCACGGCGATCTCCACCTGAGCGGGCAGGAGCCGAGCCCGTGCGAGTCGATCGCCGGTCGTCTCGGCGAGCGCGCTCCTTACCGAGGCGAGCGCGGCATCCACCTTCCCCTCGACAAGGCGCAGCAGCGCGAGACCGGGCTGCGGCTCCCGACCGAGCTCGTGCGCCTGTCGGAACGCCTCGGCGGCCTCTGGGAGATCACCGAGGCGCAGTCGGATCTCTCCCAGCTCGTAGAATGCCTCGGCCGCGTAGTAGAGATTGAACTCCAGTAGCTCGTCGCAGGCGCGGCGCACCTCCTGCTCCGCCTCCACCCAGGCGCCCCGGAGGCGCATGATCCCGGCCCGGTGCACGCGGCACACCCCCGGGAACCCGGCGATGCCTTCACGCTCACACCAGCGCGTGGCGGCGTCGGTCCACTCGCCGGCGCGGCGATAGTCCGCCAGCTCCCTGCAGGATTCGACCGTGTTGCAGTAGATGATGGCCGTCGCGAACGGGCCCAGCTCCCCGGACACCGCGGGCAGTGTGGCCTCGTCGATCAGCGCCATGCCTTCGGCCACCTGACCCCTGGCAATGAGGATACGTCCTCGGTCGTGCAGGCCGAGAGCCACGAGATCGGGGTCGCCCAACCGGGAGCCGATGTCGAAGGTTCGCTGTGCGTGCTTGAGTGCCTCCTCAGGATCGCTGGTCATGACACCGCGCATCCGCGCAAGGTAGCCGTGCTCGATCGACTCGGGCTCCGCCTCGAGAAGGCGCTCGCCCCGGTTCAGCCATGCTCTGCCGACCGAGGGGTTGCGCTTCCCGAAGTAGTCCCGGGCCAGCTCCAGCGCGACGAACCCGGCGCGACGACGGTTTCCGGCCTTCAGGTGCGCCGTGTAGGCGCGCTCGCGCACAACCATGCACTCCGCCACCCGGCCCAGCCATCGAGTCGCCGTCGCGAGACCTTCGAGGTCCTCCGCCGAGAGGCCCTGCGAGGCGTCCGCGGCACTCAGTCGCTCGAACGCCTCACGCCACGAGTGGCGCTCGAGGGCGCTGCGTCCGCGCTCCAGCGAATCATTTTCGGCGGGCATTGCTCATCCCGGGTGCGGTGTCCTGAGGTTTTCATACGACCCGTGGCACGGTCAAGTCCACGCGCTGCGGCCCGAATGGCGGGGGCGGAGGGTCTCCAATTGGCGGTTGACGATCATCAGAACGTAGCGAAAATGGCGGGTATGGCGCTCAGCCTCGTACTGGACCGCGAGAGCGACGTGCCGCTCGCCCGGCAGATCCAGGGGCAGATCGAGCGGCTGATCCGCGAGGGGTGGCTCGCCCCGGGGGTCAAGCTGCCGGCGACCCGCGAGCTGGCCCAGGCGCTCGGCGTCAACCGCACGACCGTCGCCCTCGCGTACGAGGAGCTGGTGGCGTCGGGCCAGGCGCGGGCCCACGTGGGGCAGGGGACGTTCGTCGCCGCGTCGCCGGCGGGCGAGGCCCGCTCGGCGCCGCCGGCTCCGGCTCCGGCGCGCGTCCCGCTGGACTGGTCGCGGCTGTTCTCGCGGCGCACGCACATCGCGGGCTCGGGCGCCGAGCGCCGGTCGGCCCTGCCAGGCGGCACGCGGCCCCTGGTCTCGTTCGCGGAGGGGACGCCCGACAGCGGGCTCTTTCCGATCGACGCGTTCCGGCGCGTGCTGAACCAGGTCGTCCGGGCGGAGGGCGCGACGCTCCTCCAGTACCAGCCGGGCGGTGACGGGTATCCGCCGCTCCGCGCATACCTGGCAACCTACCTTCTCCGCTTCGGGGTCGAGGCACGCGCCGAGGAGATCCTGGTGGTCAACGGCTCCCAGCAGGGCTTCGACCTGATCGCGCGGACGTTCGTCGATCCGGGCGACGTCGTGGCGATGGAGCAGCCCACCTATCCCCGCGCCATCGACGTCTTCCGGGCGGCGGGAGCCCAGCTGGTGCCGGTGCCCTGGGACCGCGAGGGCCCGTCCGCCGGCGCGCTCGGACAGGTGCTGGAGCGGCACCGTCCGAAGCTCTTCTACTGCCAGCCGACGGCCCACAACCCGACGGGCAGGACGATGACCCCCGAGGCGGCGCGGCGGGTCCTGGATGTCGCGGCGCGACACCACGTGCCGATCGTCGAGGACGGTTTCGACGGCAGCCTCTACTACGGAGATCGCCGGCCGCTCCCGCTCCGGGCACTCGACCGGGACGGCCTGGTCCTCTACATCGGCACCTTCTCGAAGGTCCTCTTCCCGGGCCTCCGCCTGGGATGGCTCGTGGCCCCCCCGCCCGTCGTGGCCCGCCTCCTGGCGGCCAAGCAGCTCGCCGACCTCGGAACGAGCCCGCTGATCCAGGCGGCCGTCCACCGCTTCTGCGAGCGGCGCCTGCTGGACCGCCACATCGCGCGGATCGGCCGCGAGTACGACCGCCGGCGCGCGGCGTTGATCGAGGCGCTGGGGCGGCACATGCCGGAGGGTGTGAGCTGGACGGAGCCCCGGGGCGGCTTCTCCCTGCTGCTCACGCTGCCGGCCGGGTGCGACGCGGCGGCGCTCCTGCCCCGCGCGCTCCGCCGGGGCGTGGGCTTCACGCCAGGGGCCCGCTTCTTCCTCGACGGCAGCGGCGAGGGTACGGTTCGGCTGTCGTTCTCCTCGGTGCCCGCGCGGCGAATCGACGACGGCGTCCGGCGGCTTGCCGAGGCGATCACGGACTGGCGACGGACCAAGAGCCCGCGGTCGGTCCCCGGGCCCGCCGAGGCCCTGGTGGTTTGACGTGGCCTGGACCCTGACGAACGAAAGGAACGGTGTGCGATGAGCGACGTGAACGGCCTCAGGGTCGCCGACCCGAAGCACATCGGCCTCGCCGAGATGCTCAAGGGCGGCGTGATCATGGACGTGACGAACGCCGAGCAGGCGCGGATCGCCGAGCAGGCCGGCGCCGCGTCGGTGATGGCGCTCGAGCGGGTCCCGTCCGACATCCGGCGCGACGGCGGCGTCGCACGCATGGCCGCCGTCGGCAAGATCCGGGAGATCCAGCAGACGGTCAGCATCCCGGTGATGGCCAAGGCCCGGATCGGCCACTTCGTCGAGGCGCAGATCCTGGAGGCGCTTGGCGTCGACTTCATCGACGAGTCGGAGGTCCTGACCCCGGCCGACGAGCATTTCCACATCGACAAGCTCGCGTTTCGCGTGCCCTTCGTCTGCGGCGCGCGGGATCTCGGCGAGGCGCTGCGTCGGATCGGCGAGGGCGCCGCGATGATCCGCACCAAGGGTGAGGCCGGCTCCGGCAACATCGTCGAGGCCGTTCGCCACATGCGCGCGCTCACCACGGGGATCCGCCGGCTCGCGGTGCTGGGCGCCGAGGAGCTCATGGCCGAGGCCAAGACCCTCGGCGCGCCCTACGACCTGGTGCGGTGGGTCGCGGCGAACCGGCGCCTGCCGGTCCCGAACTTCTCCGCGGGAGGGATCGCCACGCCCGCCGACGCCGCCCTCATGATGCAGCTCGGGGCCGAGGCGGTCTTCGTGGGCTCCGGCGTCTTCAAGTCCAGCGACCCCGAGCGACGGGCGCGCGCCATCGTGCAGGCGACGACCCACTACCGGGACCCCGAAGTGCTCGTGAAGGTGAGCGAGGACCTCGGCGACGCGATGGCGGGGATCGAGACCTCCAAGCTCGCCGCCGGCGAGCTCCTCCAGACCCGCGGGTGGTGAGGCAGTGCGGATCGGGGTCCTCGCCCTCCAGGGAGATTTCGCGCTCCACGCGGAGGCGCTCCGCCGAGCGGCCGTCGAGCCGGTCGAGGTGCGGAAGCCCGGGGCGCTCGACGACGTCGACGCCCTGATCCTGCCGGGGGGTGAGAGCACGACGCTCCTCCACCTCATGCGGGTCTGGGACTTCGAGCCGGCCCTCCGGGCGTTCCACGCGAGCGGTCGACCCCTGTTCGGCACGTGCGCGGGCTTGATCGTCCTCGCCCGGGAGGTGGAGGGGCCGCACCAGCCCTCCCTGGGGCTGATCGACGTGACCGTGGAGCGCAACAGCTACGGTCGCCAGCGGGAGTCCTTCGAGGCCGAGACTCAGGTGGGGCTCGGCGACGGCGACGCGCCGCTCCGGATGGTGTTCATCCGCGCGCCCCGGATCCGGCGCGTCGGCCGCGAGGTCGAGGTGTTGGCGCGCCATGGGGACGACCCGGTGCTCGCGCGGGAGGGCTCGGTCCTGGTCGCGACCTTCCACCCCGAGCTCACCGGCGACCTGAGCGTCCACCGGTACTTCTGCCGGATGACGGACGCGCGGGCCGCGGCCGTCTGAAGAGGGAGCGCTCGCTCCGCGAGACCCCGCCACGCCGCCGGGCGCCGTCCGACCCGTCCAGGCTACAATTCAGCCGCAGGGGAGGGCCCGGCGTGGCGCAGACGGTGCTCGTGGTGGAGGACGAGCGGGACATCGCTGACCTCGTTCGCTACCACCTGGAGAAGTCGGGGATGCGGGTCGTCCACGCTCCCGACGGCGGATCGGCGCTCCGGCTCGCGCGGGCGGAGCTGCCCGACGTCGTGATCCTCGACCTCATGCTGCCGGGACTCGACGGGCTGGAGGTCTGCCGTCAGCTCCGTCGGGAATCCGCCACCCGGCGGCTGCCCATTATCATGCTCACCGCCCGGGGGGAGGAAGTCGACAGGGTGGTGGGCCTGGAGCTGGGCGCCGACGACTACGTGGTTAAGCCGTTCAGCCCCCGGGAGCTCGTGGCCCGGGTTCATGCGGTTCTTCGCCGCGCCGAGGGGCCCGCGCCGCAGCCGGCGGGGCTCGGAGCGGGTGATCTCCACGTCGACGAGGCGCGGCATGCCGTGACCGTCGGAGGCCGCCCCGTAGAGCTGACGGCCAAGGAGTTCGGGCTCCTGGCGGCCCTGATGCGGGCGGACGGCCGGGTGCTCGGCCGCGAGCAGCTGCTCGAGGCGGTGTGGGGCTACGCCAACGCCGCGGAGATCGAGTCGCGGACCGTCGACGTTCACATCCGGCGCTTGCGGGCGAAGCTGGGACCCGAGGCCCACCGCATCGCGACGGTCAAGGCCGTGGGATACCGGTTCGACGGGGAGACGTGACGACGCAGCGGGCGGAGCGACGCCTGGGTCTGGCCGGGCGACTGACCGTTCTCCTGGCGATCGTGGCTGGCCTGGGCGTCGTGGTCATGGGGATCTACGTGAGTCGCGCGCTCGAGGCGCAGGCGGTGGCGCGGCTCCAGGCGACCTTGGTCACCCAGGCCGGCCTCCTCCACGACGTCTTCGCGCCGATGCTCGCGAGCTCGTCCGACGGGGCCGACCTTCAGGCCCGGGCGCATCGCCATGCCCGGGCCCTGGGGGCGCGGGTGACCGTGATCGCAGGCGACGGCACGGTGCTGGCCGAATCCGACCGAGATTCGACTCGCGAGATCGAGAACCACGCCGAGCGCCCAGAGGTCCGGCAGGCGCTGGCGGGTGTCATCGGGAGCGACGTGCGCCGGAGCGCCACCCTGGGCCGGGATCTCCTGTACGTGGCGGTGCCCCTCGAGCGCGAGGGTCAGCGGCAGGTCGTCCTCCGCCTGGCCCTCCCGATCCAGGACGTCGACGAAGCGCGGGCGCTGGTCCGCCGCACGGTCGCCGGAGGGGCAGTCCTTGCCGTCGCCGTCGCGGCCGTGGTCGGCCTCTTCGTGGGCCAGCGGGTCACGCGGCCCCTCCGCGGCATGGAGGACGCCGCCCGTCGCATGGCCGAGGGCGACCTGACGCAGACGGTCCCGGTGGTGGGAACGGACGAGATCGCGGCTCTCGGAGTCGCGCTCAACCGGACGGCGGTCGCGCTCCGGGAGAAGATCGAGCGCCTCGGTGACGAACAGGCCAAGGTGCGCACGATCCTCGACGGCATGATCGAGGGCGTGGTGGCCCTGGACGACCGGGGGCGCCTGCTCTTGCTCAACCCGGCGGCGCGGGCCATGTTCGGAGTGGAGCAGGGCATCCCCGAGGGGCGCTCCTTCCTGGAGGTCATCCGGCAGAAGGGCCTCCTCGACCTGGTCGACGAGGTCCGGGCCACGGCCGCGCCGGCGCGTCACGAGATCGAGCTGGGGCCTCCGGTGAACCGCCTGGTCGCGGCGCGCGGCGCGCCGCTCGGCCTGGGCCCGGGTGCCCCCGGTGTGCTCCTGGTGCTCAACGACGTGACCGAGCTCCGCCGGCTCGAGCGGGTCCGGAGTGAGTTCGTGGCGAACGTCTCCCACGAGCTCCGGACGCCGCTCACGTGCATTAAGGGCTACCTCGAGACGCTCTTGGACGGCGCGCTCGAGGACTCGGCGCATGCGCGGCGTTTCCTCGAGGTGGCCGGCACGCACGCCGAGCGGCTGGACCGCCTCATCGACGACCTGCTCGAGCTGTCCAACATCGAGAGCGGCCGCGTCACACTGGTACCGGTGCGGCTCGACCTGGACGAGGTCGTCGCCGGGGTGGCCGCGATGTTCGAGCGCCGGACCGTGCAGAACCGTCTGACCCTCGTTCGCGCGGTGAGACCGGGGCTCGCCGTCCGCGCGGATCGGGACCGCCTGGTCCAGATCCTGGTGAACCTGGTGGACAACGCGGTCAAGTTCACGTCCGAGGGTGGGCAGATCCGGATCGAGGCCGCCCTCGGGTCGGACGGGCGCGTCGAGATCACGGTCCGTGACACGGGCGTCGGGATCCCGTCGACCGACCTTCCCCGGATCACCGAGCGCTTCTACCGGGTCGACCGGACGCGGTCGCGGGAGGTCGGCGGAACGGGCCTCGGGCTCGCGATCGTCAAGCACCTGGTCCAGGCTCACGGGGGCGAGCTTCGCATCGAGAGCGCCCTTGGCTCCGGGACCGCGGTGAGCTTCACGCTGCCCGCCGCCGAGGGAGCTCCTGCGCCCTGAGCGCCGACGCCTGGGGGATCGAGGACGGCTTCATCGACACCCGGGGCGCCTGGCGGCCGACCGGGACGGCGGCGCGCGGGCGGCTCCGCGCGGCCATGGGCGTGCCCGGCGAGGTGGCGCCGCCGGCCGCCGGTCCGCTGATTCACCGGCGTGGCCAGCCGCTGCCGGTCATCCACGGCGCCGCCGAGGTCACCCTCGAAGATGGGGCGGTGCTGCGAGTGGACGGGGGCCTGCCGCCGGATCTCCCGCTCGGGTACCACGAGCTGCGGCTCCTGGACGGCGGGGGCGCCGAGCGGCTCGTCGTCGCGCCTCCCCGGTGCCACCTCCCGGAGGAGCTGCGGACGGGGGGGTGGGCAGCCCAGCTCTATGCGCTCCGGTCGCGCGACAGCTGGGGCATCGGCGATCTCGGGGACCTCCGGCGGCTCGCGTTCTGGTCGGCGAGCGAGCTCGGGGCGGGGGCGGTCCTCCTGAACCCGCTACACGCACCGCTTCCCCTGGTGCCCCAGGAGCCGAGCCCGTACTTTCCTTCGAGCCGCCGGTACCGGAACCCCCTCTACCTTCGGGTGGAGGAGGTGCCCGGCGCCTGGCAGGCCGGGCTCGACGTGGAGCGGCTCGCCCTCCGGGGCCGCGCTCTCGCGTCCGAGCGCCAGATCGACCGCGACGCCGTGTTCCGGCTCAAGATGACGGCGCTCGAGGCGCTGTGGACGCGCGGAGCGGGGGAGGCCAGTGACCTGACCCGCTACCGCGACCGAGAGGGCCGGGGCCTTGAGGAGTTCGCCACCTTCTGCGCGCTCGCGGAGCACCATGGCTCGGGCTGGCGGCGCTGGCCGGCCGAGCACCGGCATCCGGCCTCGCCCGGGGTCGCCCGGTTCGCCGCCGAGCATGCACGGCGCCTCGCGTTCCACACTTGGCTGCAGTGGCAGCTCGACGAGCAGCTGGCGCGGGCGGGGCGCGCCCTGCGCCTGATCACTGACCTCGCCATCGGCTTCGACGGCGAGGGCGCCGACGCCTGGGCGTGGCAGGACGTGCTGGCCCAGGACGTCACGGTGGGAGCGCCCCCCGACGACTTCGCGATCGAGGGTCAGGACTGGGGGTTGCCGCCGTTCGTGCCGCACCGGCTCCAGGCCGCGAGCTACGGGCCGTTCATCGAGACGGTGCGGGCCGGGCTGCGTCACGCCGGTGGGATGCGCGTGGACCACGTCATGGGCCTCTTCCGACTGTTCTGGGTTCCTGCCGGCGCCACGGCCAAGGACGGCGCGTACGTGCGCTACCCGGCCGACGACCTCCTCGCCATCCTGGCTCTCGAGAGCGAGCGGGCGGGCGCCATCGTCATCGGCGAGGATCTGGGGACGGTGGCGCCGGGCGTGCGGGAGCGGCTCCTCGCCGAGCGGATCCTCTCGACACGCGTGCTCTGGTTCGAGCCCGGACCGCCCGCCACGTACCCGCCCCTCTCGCTGGCGGCGGTGACGACCCACGACCTCCCGACCGTGCGGGGACTCTGGACCGGCAGCGACCTGCGAGAGCAGCAAGCCGTTGGGCTGCCGCCGAACGTGTCGGGGACGGAGGCGCTCCGGTCGCACGTGCGCGAGCTCACCGGCCTCCCCGGCGATGCGCCACCGGAGGCCGTGACGCTCGCCCTTCACCGTCAACTGGCGACGGCGCCCTCGGTCCTCATCGCGGCGACGCTCGAGGATGCCCTCGGCGTGGCCGAGCGGCCGAACCTCCCGGGGACGAGCGGCGATAGACGGGCGAACTGGTCTCTTTTCCTGCCGGAGGCGCTGGAGGCGATCGAGGCCCACCCGCTTCCGCGCGCGCTCGCCGCCATCCTCGGGCACCGAGCTTCCTGAGGCGTTCAGCGCTGGCTGCTCGCTTGCAGGGGGCAGCCAGCGAGGCGGATACTAGCGCCGTGACCGATCGGCTCCGCCGCGCCCGGGCCGTTCAGGGGGCCGTCCTCGCGCTCGCCGTCCTGGCGGCCGCGACACCCGCCGACGAGGTGCTGCACGACTTCGTGTTCCGCCACGTCGTCTCGCACGAGGTTCGTCTGCTCGCGAACGGCTTCACGTTGCTGGGCGCGACCGAGGTCGCGACCGTCGGCCTCCTGGGGCTCGCGGTCCTGGCGCATCACGCGGCCGACGCTCAGATGTGGCAGGCGGCGGTGGGCGGTGTCGCCGGGGTTCTCATCGCGGGACTCTCCACGCAGGCAGTGAAGCACGTCGCGTGCCGCGCCCGGCCGAGGCTCGTCGACGGCTGGGGTGTCGGGGCCCCCGGGCGACCGGACACTCCCGCGCGGCTCGGGTTCTTCCACTGGCCGTGCTTCGGAGAGCGGGGCTATCACAGCTTCCCGTCCGGCCACGCCGCCACGGCGTTTGCGGCCGCCGCCGCCCTCGCCGGGTGGGCGCCCTCGCGACGACGATGGTGGATGCTCGCCGCGGCGTCCGGCGTCGGGGTCTCGCGGGTGGTCCTCAACGCTCACTTCCTCTCGGACGTCCTCGGTGGCGCGCTCTTCGGCTGGTGGGCTGGCGAGCTCGGGGTCTATTTCACGGCGCGCTACCTCGCGCCCCGATGGCGGGCGCGCACGTCGGGACGCGTCCCCCGGAGTCCGGCAGCCGCGTGAGCCCCAGCTGCCTGATCGTCCACCCGGGCGCGCTCGGCGACGTGCTGCTGGCCGGCCCCGCGCTGGCGCATGTGCGCGCGCTGGGCTTCCGGACGACTCTGGCCGTCGCCGGGCGGCTCGTTACGCTCGTCGAGGGCACGGGCCTCGTGGACGCCGGGATGGACATCGAGAGCCTCGCCCTCCACCGTCTCTTCGATGCGCCGCCGAGCGCCGCGGCCCTCCGTGTCCTTGCCGGGCACGACGCCCTCGTCTCGTGGTTCGGGGCGGGGGATCCCGCGTTTCGCGCCAACCTCGCCGGCCTGGGCCGTCCGGTCGTGGTGGCGCGATCCGCCCCGCCCCCGGGAACCGGCCGCCACGCGAGCCGTCACCTCGTGGAGACCCTGGCGCCGCTCGGGCCGCTCCCGCCGGACGTTCCATCGGTGCGGCTCCGCGTGGCCGACGCGGACCAGGCCGCGGCGAGGGCATGGCTGGCGATCCGGGGACTGGGGCCCGCCGAGGCTGTCGTGCTCCAGCCGGGCGCGGGGAGTCCCGCCAAGGCGTGGCCCGGCTTCGCGGCCCTGGCGCGCCGGCTCCGGGCGGCCGGGCTACCCGTGGTTGCTCTGGCCGGACCCGCCGACGGCCCGGCCGTGGACGCGCTCCTCGTAGCCGGGGGCGTGCCCGAGGACGCTCTCGCGCGGGACTGGCCCCTCGGCGAGATCGCGGCCCTCCTCTCGCTCGCCCTGGCGACGGTGGGCAACGATTCGGGCCCGAGCCACCTCGCGGCGGCCGTCGGCTGCCCGACCGTCGCGGTCTTCGGACCCACCGATCCCTTGGTGTGGGCGCCCCTGGGGCCCCACGCGCGCGTGGTGGCGGCGACCCGGGGGGGTGATCCGTGGGCGGACGTCGACGTCGGCCGGGTCGAGGCGGCGCTCCGGGATCTCGTCGGTGGCCCTCGGACGGAGGCTCGGCGCGAGTCGGCGCGTGCCGTCATCGGACGATCGTGGCCCTGATCGAGATCCGGCCGCCGCGCCCGGGGGATGCGCGTCCGTGCGCGGACCTGGCGGCGCTCGTCGTGGGACCCGACCGGGCAGGCCCCCTCATCAAGGCGCACCTCGAGCAGCATCACCTGATCGTTGCCGAGGCCGACGATGAGGTCGTCGGGCTCTGCGCCTACCGGCTGGACTGGTTCCAGTGCACGTTCATCTCGCTCGTGGTCGTGCAGGAGCAGTACCGGCGGCGAGGCATCGCACGCGAGATGATGCGATCGGTCGAGGCCATCTCGCCCACACCCCGCATCTTCTCGTCCGTGGAGGAGACGAACGGCCCCGCCATCCACATGCACGGCGCCCTCGGCTTCACCCCGAGCGGCTACGTCGACAACTTGCCCCAGGGGACGCGGGAGCTGATCTTCTACCGGCGCGTTCCCCCTCGCCGGATCTGACGGTGCACAAGCGGCGCCCCGGCCCGCCGCCGGGGCCGCGCGGCACGGGCCGCGCGCGCCGGGACCGGCGGGTCATGCGCCGGGGCGGCGAGGGCGTGGCGGCGGAGCTGAACCGCGTCCTCGGCGGCTGGCTGGGCGTCCGGATCACGCCGATGTTCGGTCGGTTCGGCTACTTCGTCGGCGAGCAGCTCTTCGCCTGTTACCCGATCCGGCCGCGCGCCCACGACCTCTGGGTGCGGCTGTCCCGATTTGACCAGGCCCGCGCCCTCGCCACGCCGGGGGTGCGGCCGCACCGACGGTTTGCGGGGCGCGGCTGGATCGAGTACGACGTCGAGGATCCCGAGCTGGTGTCGCGCGCACTCGGCTGGCTCCGGCGGGGGTACGAGCACGCCACGCGCTCCGCGCCCGAGGAGAGCCCGTGAGGCCCGGTCGGAACCCTGAGTTGGCGCCGTGACGCGCGGCACGCACGCGTCGGTGTGTCCTCACGACTGTCCCTCCGCCTGCGCGCTCGAGGTCACGACGGAGAACGGCCGGATCGTCGACGTCGTCGGCGACCGGACGCATCCGTTCACGCGTGGGGTGATCTGCGGCAAGGTGCATGACTACGCGGAGCGCGTGTACTCTCCGCTCCGGGTGCTCCGGCCGATGCGGCGCGTGGGACCGAAGGGCGCGGCCGCATTCGAGGTGGTCTCCTGGGACGACGCCATCGAAGAGATCGTCCACCGATTCACCCGGACCATCGCCCAGTGGGGCCCCGAGGCGATCCTGCCCTTCTCCTACGCGGGGACGCTTGGCCGCATCCAGTACCATGCCGGGCACCCGTTCTTTCATGCCCTCGGCGCGAGCCAGCTCGACCGCACGATCTGCGTGTCCACCGCCTACGCGGGCTGGCGGGCCACGCTTGGGGTCGTGGCCGGGAACGACTCGGAGCAGATGGTGGGGTCGGAGCTGGTCGTGCTCTGGGGAATCAACGCCGCCTACACCCACATCAACCTGATGACGCTGGTCAAGGAAGCGCGGGCGCGGGGCGCGCACATCGTCTGCATCGACCCCTACCGGACACGGACGGCCCGGCAGGCGGACGAGCACCTGATGGTGCGGTCCGGGACGGACGGGGCCCTGGCCCTCGGGCTGATGCACGTCCTCGTCCGTGAGGATCTCCTCGACCACACCTACATCGCCCGGGCGACGCTCGGCTTCGACGCGCTCCGCGAGCACGTGGCCGCCTATCCCCCTCGGCGCGTCGCGGAGATCACCGGTCTGTCGGCCGACGCGATCGTCAGCCTCGCGCGGCGCTACGGTCGGACGCGCGCCTCGTATCTCCGGGTGGGGATCGGACTCTCCCGTCACGAGAACGGCGGCATGACCTGCCGGGCGATCGCGTGCCTGCCGGCGCTCACGGGCGCGTACGCGCACCCGCACGGAGGCGCGCTCCTCGGAAGCTCGGGCGCCTTCGGCTCCGGCGAGGCGGTGCTCGAACGCCGTGACCTCCTGCCCTCGCCCGCGCCGCGCACGATCAACATGGTCCAGCTGGGCCGCGCCCTGATGGACCCGGGCCTGCGGCCGCCGGTGATGGCGCTCTACGTGTACAACTCGAACCCGGCGGCGGTCTGTCCGAACTCGAGCCTCGTGCTGGAAGGGCTGGCCCGCGAGGATCTCTTCACCGTCGTCCACGAGCAGGTCCACACGGACACCGCTGACTACGCCGATCTCCTGCTGCCGGCCACCACCAGCATGGAGCACGGGGACGTCTACCGATCGTTCGGGCACCTCTACCTCCAGCTGGCCGAGGCCGTGATCGGCCCGCAAGGGGAGTCCCGGACGAACTGGGAGGTGTTCGGGCAGCTGGCCCGCGCGATGGGGATCGCCGAACGGCACTACGCGACGCCGCTCCCCCAGGTGATCGACGCGTACCTGCGGGCGGCGGGCCCGGTCGCCGAAGGGGTGACTCACGCGCGCCTGCGCGCCGAGCGCTCGGTACGGCTCACCGTCCCGCGGCCCTTCATGCCGTTCGCCGACGGGGCACCCACCCCGTCGGGCCGGGTGGAGCTCTACTCGGATACGCTCCTCCGGGAAGGGCTTCCGCCGCTCCCGACCTATGTCCCGCTCCGGGAGAGCGGGGACAACCCGGCCGTCGGATCGCGCTTCCCGCTCCGCTGCCACGTCCCCCCGAACCGCTTCTTCCTGAACTCCTCGTTCAGCCAGTCAGGATTGCTCCGGGCGCGCCAGGGTGGCCCGACCGTTGTGGTTCATCCGGCCGACGCGGCCTCGCGCCGGATCGACGCGGGCGACCTCGTGGCCGTCGGCAACGACCGCGGGCGGGCCCTCTTCACGGCGGTGCTGTCCGACGACACGCCGCCGGGGCAGGTGGTCGTCGAGGGGATCTGGTGGCACAAGTTCATGCCGGGGGGGCGCGGAGTGAACGTCCTGACGTCGGACGGGCTGGCGGACATGGGCGGCGGACCGGCCTTCCACTCGACGATGGTGGAGCTGACTCGCGCCGAACACGCGGAGGCCACCTTCTCCGGGCACGCCCAGCGGGGAGCGGAAGGAGCGGGCTAGCTTGGCGGACGATGTTCCTGCATCGTCGAAGTAGTGACGGTATAACGTATTGATTTATTTAACTATAAGCGTCTCAGACTCGTGGCGCCAGGCGCTTCCGCTCGGCCACCCTTTCACGCAAGCTCGGCTCCGGGGTCTTTTGCAGTGATGAGCGATCGGAGTTTCGAGGCGTTGATGTCCGATCACCATGCCGAGATCTACCGGTACGTCCTCCGGGTCACGGGGCGGCGGCAGGACGCCGACGACCTCTCGCAGGAGACGTTCCTCCGTGCATTCCGGGCGCACCGGTCGCTCCCCCCCGACGCCAACGCGCGGGCCTGGCTGTTCACCATCGCGACGAACCTCACGCGGAACCACTTCCGGTCACAGAAGCGGCGCCGGCTCGCGTACGCGGCGGTCGTGACGGAGACCCGGGAGACGGACGAGGAGCGACCGGACGGGGTGACTCTCTCGCAGGAGCTCGGGACCGCCGTGGAGCAAGTCGTCTCGGAGCTCCCGCTAAAGCAGCGCCTCGCCTTCCTGCAGAGGAAGGTCCACGGGCTGGACTACGAAGCCATCGGCCGGAGCATCGAGTGCTCGGCGGAGACCGCCCGGGCCCACGTCTTTCAGGCTCTCCGGAAGATTCGCCGCGCCTTGCAGGGGCGCGAGCTGATCGGGAAGGAGCTCGCATCGTGAAGCAGAGGGCGGCGAACTGCGTCGAGATCGAGGCGGACCTCGTGGCCGCGGCGATCGGCGAAGCGGACGCCACCGCCGAGGGGCGCGTGGCCGCACACCTCGCGAAGTGCGAGCCCTGTCGGGTCGAGCACTCAGGTTACCGTGCGATCGACCGTTCGCTGGGCGCCATCCGCGAGGCGGCGGTGGATTCTCAGGGCGTCGCCCAGTCTCGGGAGCGACTCGAGTCGCGTCTGCTGGACCTCAAGAGTCGCATCGTGGCGTACCGTGTGTTCGATTCACCGCTGGGACCGGTTCTCCTCGCGCACTCGGAGCAGGGCGTGATGCTCCTCGAGTACCTTCACGGGCGCCGCGACGTCGCGAGCTCGCGCCTGGCCCGTCTGCGCGGGATCGAGACGGTCGAGGACGGGGGAGAGGCGGAGGGCCTCTACCGGGACTTCCGGGCGTACGTCGAGGGGCGCACGCATCGGCTGGACTGGCCGCTCGACCTGCGACTCGCGAGGAGTTCGTTCCAGCGAAGCGTGCTGGAGCGGACGGCCAGCATCCCCTACGGGGCCGTCGTGTCGTACAAGCGGCTCGCCAGCGACCTCGGCCGGCCACAGGCCGTGCGGGCGGTGGCGCAGGCCCTCCGGTGGAACCCGGTCCCCGTCGCGATTCCGTGCCACCGAGTCGTAGGAGCCACCGGGCTCCTGACCGGGTACGCCGGCGGCGAGACCGACCGCAAGCGCCGCCTTCTCTCGACCGAGGGGGTGCCGATGGTGCCGGCGCACGATGACTTCGCGGTGGCCAAGAGCGCGATGTACCTGCTCGCACCCGGGGAGAGCGAGTACTGCATCCCGAGCTGCGCCTCGGTGGAGGCGCTTCACTCCGGGCTGCTCACGTACTTCGGCTCCCGGAACCGCGCCGAGGCGGTGGGACTCCGCCCGTGCACGACTTGCCGACCGGACCTCCACCCGCTCCACGAGGTCAACTGATCCTGCCGGGCTCGGCGGCGTCCGGCGGCCTCCTCCTCCCGGCGTTTCGCCGGGAGCGGCTCCGGACCCGCAGGTTGGAGAGCCACGCCGTCGTCGGCCGCCTGGGGCGGCGGGTGCTGCTCCTTCAAGACTATCCGGAGACGCACGCGGGCCTTTTTTTGAGGACCCGGCCGGGATCCGCGCGACTTGCGAGGACTATCCGGCGGGAGCCGGTCGACGTCGAGGACGATGCGGCCGACCGGGGCGGCGACGTGCGGGGGCAGCCCTCCCTGCGCCTCCCCTGTCCGAGGACGCTCCTGCCGAAACACCGGCGGCCCTCCGGGCGCTCCTCGCCCGGTAGCCGCGCCCCTGCGGCCTCCGCCAGCCGCGTCCCACCCTCCTTTCACGCCGTGGCCTGCGCGGTGTCTCACCCGGCAAGAGGGAAGGAGGCCGACCATGGCAAGCGCCGCACTCGCGATACTGACGATGTCCTCGCCGATCCTGGTGATCCTTGGGTTGCTCGCCCTGGCCGCGTGGCGTGACCGCCGCCGGGAAGGGATGGTCGCGCGTCAGATCCGGCTGACGGACGCCATCACCGATGAGCTGGGCCCGATCGTGGCCCCGCTCGTCGTGAAGCCCGTACGGGGTCCGTGGCGGATCGAGATCCAGGTCCCCGTGGGCCGGCCCTCGCTGGTGAGCCGCATCGTGGCCATCGCGCATGAGACCCTGACGCGGGCGGGCGCGGGCCGCTACGAGCTGGTCCTGACGCCGGGCCCGGCCGCCGTGGGCGCGGTCCGGCCCGCGGCCCGCGCCAGCCGGCGGCTCCAGGCCGCGTGAGGGAGGACGTGATGCTGGACGTGGTGCTCGCAGTTGGAGTGGTGGTCGCGCTCGCGGGGGTCCTCCAGGTCAGCGCGCGTCGGGGGAACCGGGCGGCGTCGCCGGTGACGCTGCTCCGTGAGGGTATGCGCGGATTCGAGGGCGCGGACGCCGAGGCGTTTCGCGCGGAGTTCCGGCGGAGCGGCGTCGTGCTGCCGGAGCACTCCCGCCCGGCCGGCTTTCAGTAGGCTGGCGGAGGCGGGGGACGTCCGGGTCATTCGACGTCCCCCGCCGCTCGTCCGGTTCCGGCAGGAGGTATCGGAAGGTCTCGCCCGCGTAGTTCCGCAGGACGATCTCCCGGTCGGTGAGCGTCTCCACGTAGTCGGGCAGCAGCGGAACCTTGCCGCCGCCGCCGGGGGCGTCGATGACGAAGTGGGGCACGGCCAGCCCCGACGTCCATCCCCGCAGCGCCGCGATGATCTCGAGCCCCTTGGTGACCGAGGTGCGGAAGTGCTCGCCGCCGGCGACGAGATCGGCCTGGTAGAGATAGTAGGGGCGCACCCGGCACTTGAGCAGCTCCAGCATGAGCTGCTTCATGATCGCCGGATCGTCGTTCACTCCCTTGAGCAGCACGGTCTGGCTGCCGAGGGGGCAGCCGGCGTCGGCGAGCATGGCCAGCGCCGTCCGGGTCGCCGGCGTCAGCTCGTCGGGATGGTTGAAGTGGACGTTGACGAACACCGGGTGGAACCGCTTGATCGTCTCGCAGAGCGCGGGCGTCACGCGCTCGGGCAGCTGCGACGGCATGCGGGTGTGGATCCGCACGATCTCGACGTGCGGGATGGCCCGCAGCTTCCCCAGGAGGTACTCGATGCGGCGGTCGGAGAGCATCAGGGGGTCGCCACCCGAGAGGGTGACGTCCCGGACCTCGGTGTGCTGCCGGATGTACTCGAACGCCGCGTCGAACTGGCCGAGGGGGATCTTCTCCGGATCGCCCACCTTGCGCCGCCGGGTGCAGAACCGGCAGTAGGCCGCGCAGACGGGGCTCACGAGGAAGAGAACGCGGTCCGGGTACCGGTGGGTGATGTTCGGCACCGGCGAATCCGCGTCCTCGTCGAGAGAGTCGACGATCCCGTCGACGACCTGGTTCTCCTCGGACGCCGGGACGTACTGTCGCCAGAACGGATCGCCGGGCTCACGGACGAGTGCGAGCACCTCGGGAGTGATCCGCAGGTTGAACCGGTCCATCGCCTTCTGCACGGCTTCCTGGTCGACGTGCTCGATTCCAAAGCGCTTGGCGAGCTCGCCGACGGTGGTGACCGACTCGCGGAGACTCTCTTGCCAGTACGTCACGTCGACCTCGTTCCCCTTTGCTCGCGGCGGCCGGCGGCCGGCGCGAGGCGCTGGGTGTACGGCATGCCCTTCGTCGGGCGTCGAGCGTGTGCGAGGGCCGGCGGAGAACTCGGGACCGGGTTCCTGGCGTGCGCGCGAGCGAGAGCGTCCTCGACGATCCTGCTGACGAGATCGACGTAGCTCCAGCCGGCCGCCGCCGCCTGCCGTGCCAGCCCGACGCTCGTGCCGAGGTCGGGATTGGGGTTCACGTCGGTCACGAACGTCGTGCCCCGACGATCGACCCGGACGTCGATCCGGCCGTACCCCGCGCCGTCGACGGCACGCCAGACTCGCCGCGCGAGCCGCGTCAGGCGGACGGCCAGGCGCGGAGAGATGCGCGCGGGGCACCGGGGGACCGTCCCGCGCTCCTCCAGGCTGCCGTAGTCCCACTTCGCCGCGTACGTCACCACCGCGGGCAGCTCGCGAGGCAGGCTGCTGAAGTCGATCTCGGCGTGAGGGAGCACCCGCCCGCCGACGATCGCCAGGGTGAACTCCCGGCCCCGGATGAATCGCTGGACCAGCATGCGTCCCCACTGCCGGCGCCCGCGAGCGACGATGGCCTTGAGGCCGGCCCGGTCGGCGACCACGGAGTCGGAAGCGATCCCGAACGATCCGTCCTCACCCGCGGGCTTCACGATCGCCGGGAACCGGTTCCATGGCCCGAGGGGCTCGTCCGGGCGCGTCGCCGTCCATTCGGGGACCGGAATGCCGTGGACGCTGAGGATCGCGTTCGTGCGGTCCTTCCGGAAGCAGAGCGCGAGCATCTCGGAGGGCGCCCCGGTCAGCGGGATGCCGAGGAGCTCGACCAAGGCGGCCGCGACGGGCTCTCCGGCCGCCTGGTTGTTCAGGCCCTCGCACAGGTTGAACACGATCTGGAAGCGCCCGGTCGCGAGCTCCGCCAGCCACGCGGCCATGTCTCCGTCGAACTCCACCAGGGCCGGCTCGTAGCCCAGCGTCCGCAGCGCGGCGGCCACGGGCTCGGGCCCGCCCGGGGCCGCGGGCGTGCCCATGGACTGGGCCGTCGCCTCCGATTGCGCATCGGTGATGATGGCCACGCGCGGTCGCCCGCGTGTCCTCGTGCCTGGCCTAGAGGGCGATGCCATGTCGCTTGGCGCCGGCGCGGAGGACCGCCAGGATCATCGGACCGTAGTCGAGGCCGGCGGCCCGCGCCGCCTTGGGGAAGCAGGAGTTCATCGCCGGGTCGGGGAGCACCCCGGGCAGAGGGTTCACCTCCAGGACGTGAGGCACCCCGCGCGCGTCGCAGCGGACGTCGATGCGGGCCCAGTCCCGGCAGCGGAGGACCCGGTACGCCCACAGCACCGTTTGCTCGATCCGGCGAGCGAGCCCGCGGAAGACGTCGGCCGGACACCGGAAGATGGCCAGCGGCCTCTGGGGAGTGTCCCACAGCCACTTGGCCTCGTAGGAATAGAGGCGCGCGGCCCCGCGCGGCAGCGCGTCGAAGTCAACCTCGACCAGGGGGAGCAGGGTGGTCTTGGGGCCGTTCCCGAGGATCGCGCAGGTGAACTCCCGGCCGGGAAGCCAGCGCTCGATGAGCGCCGGCTGGCGGTACCGCGTCCGCACCACCCCGACGGCGCGACCGACCTCGGCTCGGGTCCGACAGAGGGATGCCTGGGTGATCCCCTTGCTGGACCCCTCGTGGACCGGCTTGACCACCACGGGCAGACGCGGGATCCCGTCGAGCGGCTCGCCCAGCGGCGCCACGGTGAAGTCGGCCGTCGGGATGCCGTGATAGGAGAGGATCTCCTTGGTACGGGCCTTGTCCAGGCAGATGGCCAGCGTCAGCGGATCGCTGCCCGTGTAGGGGACGTTCCAGAACTCGCAGAGCGACGGCACGTGCGTCTCACGGCTTGGCCCCCAGAGCCCCTCCGCCACGTTGAAGACGATGTCGGGCCTGGCCTCGCGGAGACGGAGCGGGAAGTCCTCCGTCGCCTCCAGGCGCGTGACTTCCCCGGCTTCCGCCAGCGCCTCCTCGATCGCCGCCACCGTGCCCTCGTCGTCCCATTCGGCGTAGAGGTCGGCCGGCGCCGGGCGCTGCGGGCCGCCGGGAGCGGACCGGGCGTCGCGGCCCGCGCCGGCCGGCTTCCGGTTGAACGCAAGGCCGATGCGGACCGGTCGGGCGACTCGACGGCGCCGCGCGCGCGACGGCCGCCTCATCGGACGGCGGCCAGCTCGCGCTGACGGGCATCGGCGACGTGCTCGAGGACGGTGCGAAGCTGCGGCATCGAGCCCAGGAGGTCGAGGCACTGCTCGCGCTCGAGCGCGAGCAGGACGCACGGCCTCCGCGTCCGCACTGTCGCCGTCCGTCGCACGTCCTGGAGCAGGGCGATCTCTCCGAAGAAGTGCCTCACCTAGCGGAAGTGCTCCGCCGCCAGCGCGCGGAGCTCCCTCAGCCCTTCGCCGCCGAGGACGTGGCGCAGCTCGGCCTCGCAGACGTCGACGACGCTCAGCGGCCCCCCGGTCGCCGGGCGGCAGCAGCCCTCGGGCATCTCGAGGCACAGCTCGTCGATCCACAGGCTGCCGCCGGCGACCGTCACGGGAAACGCCGTGCAGAAGAACGGCTTCAGGTCGAGCCGCGGCCGCGCTGCCTGGGTTGTCGCCGTCTGGAGCGCGCACCGGCGCGCCGAGTCCAGGAAGACGCACCCGGTCTCGCGCACGCGGGTGCCGACGGCCCGGCCGGACGGGAAGTCGGGGTCGACGGTCTCGGCGTCCTCGAACCAGTGGGCGGGGTCCCGCTCCTGGCCAGGGTCCATCGCGCGCCGGACCAGGTCGGCGTGGTCGAGGATCTGATCGCGCTGGACGACGTCGACCAGGACTCCGGTTCGGCAGCAGGCGGCGTCACAGGTCCCCGGCGAGCACCCGGGCGCGTAACGCGTCTCCAGGACGCTCCGGCTCACCTTGAGGTCGGGCAGGTGGGGCAGCCGATGCTGCGTGAGGACGAGCGGGACGTCGGCCGGGCCCGGCCTGTCGCGCCGGCCAGCCTCGGGGGTGTCCGGGCCGCCGTCCAACGCCTCTAGCGCTCGAAACGCCCGGGCGTGTACTCGAGGATCGACCGGACGCGACCCTGGGCGTCGATCCCGACCGCCGGCTCGAGGCCCCCGGGCCTCCACACCGGGCGGTCGGCGGGCGCGCCGGGCGCGGGCGGCGGCGGCCCTCCCTGGCTCGGGGCCGCCGTCGCCCCGACCGGTAGGGACTGCGTGTCCGGCAGTCTCAGGAAGCCCGGCGGGGGCGCCGGGTAGGCCGGCGGGATCGCGACGGTGGTGCGGTCGATCGGCCCGGTCGTGCCGGGCATGGGCACACTCGGCACCGTCGGGCCGAGGGACCCTGATCCGAGGGCCGTGATCGCCCCCAGGACGGTCGACGCGCATCGTCGCCGGGCCCGGCTCACGGCTTGGCGTTTCCCGGCTCGGCCGAGCGGAGGGCCTTCTCGAGCTTGGAGAGGCCGTCCGCCGTCTCGCGTCGGAGGTCTTCCCGGAGGGACTCCACCCGCTTCGAGAGGTCCTTGGTGCCCCCGGCTTCCTGGTAGGCAAGGATGGCGATGCCCAGCGCGACGAGCGAGATCAGGAAGGCGAGCTGCGCCATGTCTCCGTGCACTCTCCTCCTAGCGCAGCCTAGCGTGTCGCTCGGCCCGTCGCAAGGAAGAAACCTCAGGAAGAAACCACGTGTCGGGGCGCCCGAACCGAGTTACAGACGAACCGAGGACAGGGTGGACGGGTGGGGAGGGTGAGGGTAGCCTGACGGCCAGGAGGATCGCCCATGCCGGAGCGCGAGTGGATCCTGCTGAATCCCGGGCCCGCCAACACGAGCCGGTCGGTGCGAGACGCTCTCGTGATGCCCGACCTGTGCCACCGCGAGGCGGAGTTCTTCGAGATGATGCGCGAGTGCCGGCAGCGGCTCGCTCGCGCGGCGGGCTGCGACGAGCGCTTCGTCGCGGTGCTCTTCACCGGCTCGGGAACGGCCGCCGTCGAGGCGGCGGTCTGCTCGGCGATCCCGCGGGACCGCGCGCTCCTGGTCGTGAACAACGGGGTGTACGGCGACCGCCTCGCCCGGATCGCGCGGGTCCACGGGATTCCGGCCGAGGTGCTGACGTACGACATCACCACGCCCGTCGCGCCGGCCGACGTCGAAGCGGCGCTGCGGGCGCGTCCCGACCTGAGTCACGTGGCCGTCGTCCACCACGAGACGACGACGGGCCTGCTGAACCCGGTGATGGACGTCGCGCGGGTCGCCGCCCGGGCGGGGCGCCGGGTCCTGATCGACGCCATGAGCTCCCTCTTCGGCGAGCGCCTCGACGTCGACGCCGACGGCGTCGACTTCGTCATGGCGAGCGCCAACAAGTGCCTCCAGAGCGTGCCGGGCATCGCCTTCGTCCTCGGCCGCCGGTCGGCGCTGGACGCGCTGGCCGGGCAGCCGCCGCGGAGCGTGTACCTCGACCTCCACGCTCACTACGCGATCCAGGAGCGGGACAACACACCCTTCACGCCGGCCGTCCAGGTGCTCCACGCGATGCGCCAGGCCCTCATCGAGCTGGAGGGGGAGGGGGTCGCCAACCGTATCGCGCGCTACGCGGAGAATGCCCGCGTGCTGCGTCAGGGCATGGCGGCGCTCGGCTTCGACATCCTCGTCCCCGAGCCCGCGCGATCCAGCATTCTCACGACCTTCCGGCTCCTGCCGGGGCTGGCCTACGATCCCCTGCACGACGCGATGAAGCGGCGGGGCTACGTCATCTACGCCGGCCAGGGGGACATCCGCACCTACGCGTTCCGCGTGTCCAACATGGGAACGCTCACGCCCCGCGACATGGAATGGGTGGTCGACGCGTTCCGCGCCAGCCTGGCCGAGCTGGCCGTGGGGGCCAGGCTGTGACCCTGGAGGCCTGACCGATGGCACGACCGAAGCGGGTTCTCATGTTCCTCCTGGACGGATTCGATCCGGGCTACGTCCAGCCGGCCCGGATGCCGCGTCTCGCCGCGCTGCTCCGGGCCGGGGCCTCCACCCTCGACGGCCGCGGGGTGCTCCCCAGCCTCACGAACGTGAACCACATCTCACTCCTGACCGGCACGTACCCCCTGCGCCACGGTCTGTCCACGAACTTCTACTACGACCGGGCCACGCGGACGGACGTCTTCATGGAGCAGGTGTCGTTCGTCCAGGAGCCTCTCGTCTTCGAGCGCTTCAAGGCGGCCGGCTGGTCGACGGCGCTCGTCACCGCGAAGGAGAAGCTGACGAAGCTCCTCCGACGCGGGCTCGACGTCTCGGTCGACATGAAGACGCACCCGGAGGCCCACCGGACGGCCGCGGGCCCGCCGCCCGAGATCTTCTCGCTGGGCATCAACCTCTGGGTCTTCCGGATGGCCCGCGAGGTCGCGCTCCGGGAGCGCCCGGACTTCCTCTACGTGGCGACGACGGATTACCCGCAGCACATGCTGGGGCCCGACGAGCCCGCCATGCAGCAGTACCTCGAGGCCAGCGACGAGGCCCTGGGGCGACTGCTGGACGCGTACGACCCCGCCGAGACCCTCGTCGTCCTCACGGCGGATCACGGCATGAACGCGAAGGTCCGCTCAGTCTCGCCGGTGCAGGTGCTCGCGGAGGGCGGCATCGCGACCCACGGCGTGCCCCTCATCCGCGACGGGCTCTACGCGCACCACCGGGACCTCGGAGGGTCTCTCTACCTCTACTTCGACGACGCCGGCCAGGCGCGCGACGCCCGCACGCTTCTCGAGCGGACCGCCGGCATCGACGAGGTCGTGCCGAACGCCGAGGCCCACCGGGACCACCTGCCGGCCGAGCGTGTCGGGGACCTGATCTGCTGGGCGGCCCAGGACGTCGCGCTCGGCGTCTGGATGGACGGCCCGGCGACCCGGAGCGAGACGGGGCTGCGCTCGCACGGCTCCAAGCACGAGCAGCGCATCCCGATGCTAGTGGCCGGACCGGGCGTCCGGCGGGGCGCGGAGATCAGGAACGGGCGCACCATTGACCTCATGCCGACCCTCTGCCGCCTGGCGGGCGTCGACGCGGGCCGGGTCGACGGCCGCGTCCTCGAGGACGTGCTCGCCTGACGCCAGGCTAGCGGCCGGCGACGGCGCGTCATGCGAGGCGATGCAGCGGTCGTCGTCGCCGGCGGCGGCATCGTCGGCTGCAGCATCGCGTACCACCTCGCCGTCGCGGGCTGCCGCGACGGCGTCCTCGTCGAGAAGGGCGGGCTGACCAGCGGCACGACCTTCCACTCGGTCGGCCTCGTGTCGCAGTTCCGCACGTCGCCGGCAGACACGCGCCTCATGAGCTACAGCATCCGTCTCTACCGCGAGCTGGCGGACGAGATGGTCGATGCCGCCGGCTGGCGGCCGGTCGGGAGCCTCCGGCTCGCCTCGGGCCCTGCCATGCTCCGTGGCCTCCAGCGGAGCGTGAGCCGGGCGAGGGCCCTCGGGCTCGACGTCGGGATCATCACGCCCGGCGAGGACGGCGCCGGGTGCGTGTGGGACGCGGTCATGGCGGCCGGGGTCGAGTTCGGCATCGAGCCGGTCGGCTACTACGCGCTCACCACCCCCCGCCTCGAGAAGTGCTTCTGCTACCGGGGTGACGACATCTGCCCGGGCGACACGCCCCTCGAGGCGGACCTCTGCGTCTGCGTGCGGTGCGACGAGGGCGACTTCCTGGGCCGGGACGCCCTCCTCCGTCAGCGGGCGGCGGGTCTCCGGCGGAAGCTCGTGCCGCTCGTGCTCGAGGCAGAGGCGTGCGTCCTGTGGGGCGGAGAAGCCGTCGTCGTGGACGGACGGGTGGTGGGCCGGATCCGGAGCGAAGGCTACGGCTACACCATGGGCCGGAACATCGGGCTCGCGTACCTGCCGCTCGCGCTGGCGCGGCCGGGGACGGCGATGGCCGTCGAGTCGCTCGGCCAGCTGGTGCCGGCCGAAGTCGGCGCGGCGCCGCTCTGGGATCCGAGGGGCGAGCGTGTCCGCGTCTGACGATCCCGCCGAGTACCGCGGCCGCCGGCTCCGCGTGAGGCGGGAACGCCACGCCCTGCCCGACGGGCGCCGCGTCTCGCTCGACGCCGTGCGCGTCCCGAACGTGGCGTACGTCGTGCCGCTCCTTGACGATGGCCGCGTCGTGCTGATCCGGCAGTACCGGCCGATCGTGAGTGCCGAGATCTGGGAGCTTCCGGCGGGGACGATCGAGGCGGGCGAGTCGCCCGAGGCGTGCGCCCGCCGGGAGCTGGCCGAAGAGGCAGGTTATGGGGCCGGGCGGCTCGACCCGCTCGGAGAGGCGCTCGCCGATCCCGGGCTCACCGACGAGCGGATCTTCCTCTTCGTCGCGCGCGACCTTCGACCGGTCGCCCGCGGGCTGGACGCCGACGAGCACATCGAGGTCGCGCCCGTACCGCTCGCCGACGCCTACCGCATGGCCGATTCGGGGGAGATCCTCGACGCCGGGACCCTCGTCGCCCTCTGCCGCCTCCGGGGGCTCGGCGCGCGCTGAGCGTCTCGCCTCGCGGGGGAAGGCTCAGGGCGAGCCCTGGAAGCGCGGCAGGACCTTGGTGCCCAGCAGCTCGATGGAATGCATCACCTGGTCGTGGGCCGTCACCCCCGCTTGCACCATAAGGATGAGCTGATCGACGCCCACGCCCGCCCATGACTCGATGACGCGGGAGCAGGTGTCCGGATCGCCCCCGACGACCATGCGGTCGCGAACGAGGGCGTCGTCCGTGTACTTGGCGAAGCGAGCGCGGTCGAAGTCGGGCCCGAATCGCACGCGGTTGA
The DNA here is from genome assembly GCA_035550795.1 of Candidatus Methylomirabilota bacterium. Lineage (GTDB taxonomy): Bacteria > Methylomirabilota > Methylomirabilia > Rokubacteriales > DASRDR01 > DASRDR01. Next base: position 23,709 of record DASZOL010000054.1, on the reverse strand, counting down.
GCGGCGCCTCGTTGTCCCCGAGATACCACCGCGCGGCGGCGCCGGCGATCGCCCGCCCGCGGCGATCGTCGGTGTCGCAGTGGGCCGTCATGAAGGCGGCCACCTGGAAGTTGGGCGCGGCGCCGAAGAAGTCTGCCGGGGCGGCGTCGGCCTGCGCCGCGCGATAGGCCGCCACCGCGGGTGCCAGCTCCTCGGGCGGCACGGCCGTGAAGCCGAGGACGCCCAGCCCCGCGCGGGCCGCGCTGGTGAACGTCGCCTGGCTCGTTGCCGCCACCCAGAGCGGGGGATGCGGCTTCTGGACCGGCTTGGGCACGAGCTTCCGCTCGGGGACCTCGTAGTAGCGGCCCTTGTGGCCCGGGAAGGTGTCGCTGACGAAGAGCCCGCAGATGACCCGAAGCGCCTCGTCCCAGACGTCCCGCGACTGCTCGATCGGGACGCCGAACGCCTCCGTGTGGTACCAGGAGGCGCCCCGCCCGGTGCCGAGGTCCAGGCGTCCGTTGGACAGGATGTCGAGCGTGGCCGCGCGCTCGGCCACGCGGACCGGGTGGTTGCAGGGGAGCACCACCACGCCGTGCCCCAGGCGGATCCGGGTCGTGCGCGCGGCCAGCGCCGCCAGGAACACCTCGGGCGCCGAGCTGTGGGCGATCTCCTCGTAGAAGTGATGCTCGGTCGCCCAGTAGTAGTCGAAGCCGACCTCCTCAGCCAGCATCGCCTCGGCGAGGGTGTCCCAATGGATGCGGTGGTCGACGTTCTCGCCGTCGGGCCACGGCTTCGGCGCCTGCATCTGCGCGATGAGGCCGAACTTCACGGCGCTGCCTGCGGGAGGCGGACGCGCTCGCTCGTCACCCGGGAACGCTAGCCCGGCCCGCGCGATCCGTCAATCGGTCGCGCGACGGCGGGTGTCGCAGACGGCGGGGGCGGGTGTCGCTTGACAGGCTGGAACGAGCGTCGCTAGAGTCACGCCGTCACGACTGTCGAGATCCGGATGGGCGTGCAGACGAGCGGAGCGGAGGGAGCCCGGTCCGTGTACTTTTCCCATCTCGTCCTCTGCGACCGGCGCGAAGGCCAGTCGAGCCAGGAGCGCTACGAGCAGCAGCTCGCCGAGGTGCGCCTCATGGACCAGCTGGGCTACTGGGCCTGCTGGTTCGCCGAGCATCACTTCGCGGGCTACGCGCTCGTGCCGGATTGCCTGCTCATGGCCGCGGCGGCCGCCCGCGAGACCCGGCGGATCCGGCTCGGCACCGGCGTGGTCGTCCTGCCGTTCCAGCACCACCCGATCCGGGTGGTCGAGCAGGCGGCGATGGTGGACTGCCTGAGCGGCGGCCGCCTCGAGCTCGGGCTCGGGCGCGGCTACCAGCCTCACGAGTTCCTGGGCTTCGGGGTGAAGCTGGAGGAGAGCCAGGAGCGCTTCGACCAAGCGCTCGGCGTGGTCCGCCAGGCCCTCGCCCAGCTCCACGGCCTCGACTACGCGACGCCGCTCTTCCAGGGCCGCCAGGCGAGCATCTACCCGAAGCCTGTGCAGAATCCGATCCCCTGCTGGGGAGCGTCGATCAGCGAGGCATCCTTCGCGCGGTACGGCGCGCTCGGCTGGCCGATCCTGACCTTTCCTGCGAACCAGAAACCGGAGGCGCTCCGGGCGCAGATCGACACGTATCGGCGCGTCTATCGCGAGCACGGGCACGATGCGGCCCGGATGCGAGTCGCCCTCACCATGTTCTGCTACCTCGACGAGAGCGCGGCCGAGGCCAACGAGACGTTCGAGCGCGGCATGGAGAAGTACTTCGGCTTCCTCGACAGCCTCACCGTCATGGCCGAGTCGCACCAGCACACCCTCTACGACCGGATCCCGACGCTGGCGCGCCTCTCGGGGTCCCCGGAGGACGCGGTCAAGCGGTTGCGCGAGCTGATCGACTACTTCGAGGTGACGGACTTCCTGAACGTGACCCAGTTCGCGGGATACCTGAGCCACGAGCAGATCACCCGTTCCATGCGCCTGTTCGCCGACCGGGTGATGCCGCACTTCCGGCCGGGCGCCCGGAACGGTGCCCCCTGATGCGGCCGCGCCAGCGGGTCTCGTCGGGCGGCCGCTGGGAGCCGGTCGTCGGGTACTCCCGGGCCGTCCGGGTCGGCGACGTGGCCTGGGTGTCCGGCTGCACCGCGGCCGGTCCGGACGGCGCCGTGGTGGGCCGGGGAGACGCCTACGCCCAGACCGTCCAGGCCATCCACACGATCGCGGAGGCACTCGGGCGGCTCGGCCTCTCCCTCGACCACGTCGTGAAGACCGGCGTCTACCTCGCCGACATGGGGGAGTGGGAGGCGGTCGCCCGCGCGCACCGTGAGGCGTTCGGGGCGGTCCGCCCGGCGTGCACCTGGGTCGAGTGCGGCACCATGATCCATCCCGACATGCTGGTCGAGATCGACGCGATCGCGGTGAACTGACCCAGCGCCCAGATGGAGCCGCTCTCCTCGCGCGCATTCGGGTCGCCGCCCCTCGCCGCCGCGGCGGAGCGCGCGCTCGCGGCCGCCCGGGACGGGGCCGGTGTCAGGCGGACGGCGCTCTTCTGGATCGACGACGCCTCGATGCGCCTGGCCTGTGTCGCCACCGTCGCGTCCGACGACCCGGGAGGGTGGCTCGGCCGGACATTGGCTCCCGGTGTCGGGATGGCGGGCCGCGCCGTGAGGGAGGGACGCCCGGTGTGGACGCCCGATCTCCTCGCCGACCCGCGCATCCCGGTGACGGCGTGGCTCCGCGAGCGGATGGAGGCGGAGGGGCTGCGGACGGTGGCGGCGGCCCCTGTCAGGGTGGACGGCGCGGTCCGCGGCGCACTGGGGTTCCTGGACGGTCCGGGGCGGGCGTTCGACCAGGAGGACCTTCGCAGGATCGGGGACCTGGCCGACGGCGTCGCCAGGGACCTGACGCGCGCCGCGGCCGCGGCGCCCTGACCGAGGCTACTCCGTGAGCCGCCTCAGGCGCGGCAGCACCTCGGCCTCCGCGGCCTGGAGGTCCTGGGGGAAGTCGATCTCGATCCAGGGGAGGCCGGCGGTCGGGCACATCGTGAACGCGTGGCGGTCGAGCAGGCCGTCCAGCGCGACCTCGTAGTCGCCGTCGACCCGCCCCTCGCGGACCATGGCGTCGAGCGTGATCAGAAGATCGGCGCCCGCGGCGCGTCCCACCTTCACGAAGCCCACCCACTCTGCCCTTTCCTCGTAGGGCACGGCGGGCGGGCCGCTCACGCCCCGTCGAATCGCCACCACGCGCTCGCCGGTGCGGTAGAGGTTGATCTCCTCCCCCGTGTCCACGAAGTCGGGCTCGCCCAGGAACACGTTGGACGCCTCCCCGCGCACGACGCGGTCGAGCAGGGCGGGCGCGAAGAGCACGTCGCCGTCGGCCAGGACCACGTCGTCCCGGGCGAACTCCGCGCGGCCCGCCCAGAGCGACAGGCGCGGGCCCTTCTCGAACTCGGAGTTGACCACGTAGCGGAGCGGCATGCCCCGGTGAGACCGGCCCAGGGCGCCGCGGATCAGCTCCTGCCGGTACCCGACGACGAGCACGGTCTCCTGCACGTCCGCGGCCTGAAGGCCGTCGAGCAGGCGAGCCAGGAGGCTCCGGCCCCCCAGCTCGATCAGGCCCTTGGGCCGCTCGTCCGTGAGGGGCGCCAGCCGCTTGCCCAGGCCTGCGGCCAGGACGAGACCGGTCACGACTTCTTGCCCTTAGCGCCGGTCCCTTCCTCGAACTGGAGCTCCTCCTGCTTGCTCTTGAGCCGCTGCACGAGGTCCGGGTAGCCGGACTGCTGGATGATGCGGTTGAACTGCGAGCGGTAGTTCCCGACCAGGCTCACGTTCTCGATCAGGACGTCGTAGACGCGCCAGCGGTCGCCCTCCTTCTGCATCCGGTAATCGATGGGGATCTGGGTCCCGGCCTTGGTCACGAGCTTGGTCCGGACCGTGGTCTGGTCCCCCTCGACCGTCTCCTCGCCGTAGACGATCTTCTCGCCGCTGTACGCTTCGATCTTGCCGACGTAGGAGCGCTCCAGGAGATCGGCGAAGAGGGCCGAGAACTCCTCCCGCTCCTTGGGTGAGCGACCTTGCCAGTGCCGGCCGAGGGCACGCTTGCCCGTCTCCTGCCAGTCGAAGACCTCGTTGGCGGCCGCGCGGATCTTCTGGCGCCGCTCTTCCGCCTTGCCTGGCTGCTTCAGGGCGGCGTCCTGCAGAATGGCGAGCACCCGATCGATGGTTGCCCTCAACTGGTCGGTCGGCGGGCCGGCGTAGACAGCGCTGCCGGCCACGAGGATCAGCGCGGCGATGAGTCCCGCGGCTACGAGCCGTCGCATGGGTTCCGTCCTCCTGATGGTGTCCTCACGGCTTCGGCGGGGCCAGCCGCTGCACCTCCGCGACGTCCTGGCCCGTGGCGTGGGCGAGCTGCTCGAGGCCGAAGACGTAGGCGTAGAGTGCCTGGAGGTACTCCGCGCGGCTCCGCGCGTACTGCGCGAACGCGTCCGCCAGGTCGTCCGGATCGCCGAGCCCCAGATCGACGTTCGAGGAGCTCGCGACGAGCCACTGCGAGGCGTTCTGGTGGGCCTCCGCCAGGGCCTTCGCGTTCCGCTCGGCCTCGACCACGGTGTCGTACGCCTCCCGCACCTGGAGCGGGATCCCGTCGAGGGCGTGGTCGCGCAGCGCCTCCAGCTTCTGGAGCTCCGCCTCGGCCTCCTTCACCTTGCCGGCGCGGATCCCGAAGTCGAGGCTGTACTTGAACCCGATGACCGGCCCGACCGCCACGTGATAGAGCGGGTCGATGACGTAGGGGTTCTCCAGCCGGTCGCGGTTGGTCGCGTACGCCAGGTCGCCGAGGACGCCGACGAAGAACAGCGGGTAGCCCTGCTTGCGCTCGACCTCCACCAGTCGCCGGCGCGCCTGGATTCCTTCCCGGAGCTGGGAGAACTCGGGGCGCCCGGCCAGCGCGTTCTGGACGTACAGGTCGATCGAGGGGAGGGGCGCCATGTTCGTCGGGAGGTCCGTGTCCGCGGGCTCCACCGGCACGCCCGCCGGCTGCCCCGTCCACGTCCCCAGCGCCTGCGCCGCCAGGTCGATCGTCTTGTCCGCGAGGTGGATGAAGCGGTCGAGCTCGCCACGCTTGGACCGGAACCGGTAGAGGTCGATGTCGGTCGCGTACCCGCCCTCCACCAGCCGCTCGGTGCGCCCGATGGCCTGATCGACCTGGTCGCGCACCTCGAGCAGGAACGCGCGGATCGCCTTGGCGGCCACGACGCCCCAGTAGGCCTCCTTCACGCGGAGGGCGACCTCGGTGTTCTTGACGTCGATCCCGGCCTGCGCCGCGCGGACGCCGTGCTCCGCCGCCAGGCGCGCGTTCTCGACGAGCCCCCAGGTAAAGATGGGCTGGATGATGCTGACCGTCCCGCGCACGAAGACGCCGGTGATGTCCGGCGAGTACTGATCGTCCGGCGACGAGACCTGGTCGCCGCGGGCCCGGGGTGAGGGGCCGAGCGCGGTCTGGAGCTCGACCTGGGGGCGGCCGATCCCGAGGGCCTGGAGCTGCTTGCCCCGGTACCCCTCCAGCTCCGCCACTGCCTGCCGCGTCTCCGGGCTTCGCCCGAGCGCTGCCCGGAGGCTCTCCTCCAGGGTCAGCCGGACCGCCGGCAAGCTGGGCGCGGCCGGCTGGCTCGACACGGGGGCGGGAGCCGGTGCGGCCGGGCCGGGGGCCGCCGGAGGCTGGGGCTGGGCGACGCCCTGCCCGCCGACGATTCCCGGCGTCACCGCCGTGACCAGGGCCACGGCGAGGCCAACGACCGACGTCGCCACGAGCGAACGCATCGCGCGGCTCGGCGTCGAGACGTCTCCGGCGGGGAAACCGGTGCGACCCATCGAACTACACCTTGCCGAAGACGTACTTCGAGATCAACTCCTCCATGTCGACGGGCGCCTCCACCTCGGTCAGCCGCCCTCCGGCGGGCACGAGCTTGTCCGAGCCCCCCGGACTGATCTGGACGAACTTCTCGCCGATCAGCCCCTTCGTCTTGATTGAGACGATCGCGTCGGTCTGGAGCTTCACGGTCTCGTCGATCCTGAGGGCGACCCGCGCCTGGTAGTCGCTGAGCCCGATCGACTGGACGCGCCCCACGGAGACGCCCGCGATCTCGACTGCCGCTCCGGACTTGAGCCCGCCCACGGTCGGGAAGTCCGCGTAGACGACGTAGCCTCCGCGCCCCAGCACGTCCACGTTGCCCAGGTTGATGGACAGGTACGCGAGCGCCAGGATGCCCGCCACCATGAACAGCCCGACCCCGAGCTCGACTCGTCGATTCATGGCGATGTCCCCGCCTCCTTTCGCTCTCCGCTCCGCCTAGAACGCCCGGTCATCGACCTCGCCGTGAATGAAGCGGCGCACCGCGGGGTCCGTGGAGGCCTGGATCTCCCCGGGCGTGCCGACCGCGTGGATCCGCCCCTCGTAGAGCACGGCGACGCGATGGGCGATCCGGAAGATCTCCGGGATCTCGTGGCTGACCATGGCGGCGGTGAAGCCGAACTTCCTGTGAAGCCCCACGAACAGGTGGTGAATCGAGTTGACGAGGATCGGATCGAGCCCGGTCGTCGGCTCGTCGAGGAACACCACCTGGGGCTCGGTGACCAGGGCCCGCGCGATGGCGACGCGCTTCCGCATTCCGCCCGAGATCTCGGCCGGGTACTTGTGCCCCATCTCCGCAAGGCCGACCTGGGCCAGCGCCTCCTGCGCGCGCGGCAGGAGATCGGCCTCGGGCAGCCGACGGCGCTCCCGTATCGGGAACAGCACGTTCTCGAGGACGGTCAGTGAGTCGAAGAGGGCGCCGCCCTGGAAGACCACCCCGAAGCGCTCCCGGATGCGGTCGAGTGCCGTGCCGCGCAGGGCGGCCACGTCCTGGCCGTCGATCATGACGCGCCCGGTGTCGGGCCGGACCAGGCCGAGGAGGTGGCGGAGCAGCACCGACTTGCCTCCGCCGGACCGCCCGATGATGACCATGAGCTCGCCCGGCGCGATCTCGAGGTCGACGCCGCGAAGGACCTCCTGGCTCCCGAAGCGCTTGTGGAGCTTCTCGACCCGGATCGCCGGGGCGGGGGTCCCCGTCATGGCAGCACCGAGCCTAGGACGTAGTCGAGGACGAGGATGATGACTGACGCGAGCACGACGGCCTCGGTCGTCGCCCGCCCCACGCCCTCGGCGCCGTGGCCGACGTGGAAACCCTTGTAGCAGGCCACCCACGTGATGACGAGCCCGAAGGCGAGGGCCTTCCAGAAGCCGACCCAGATGTCGTCCACGCTGAGGAACGCGCGGATCTGGCCGAAGTAGGTCCCGGGCGCCATGCCGAACAGCTTCACCGTCACGAGGTAGCCCCCGAAGATGCCGACGGCGTCGAACACCCAGGCGAGGAGAGGCAGGGCCACGAGGCCCGCGACCAGTACGGGCACGACCAGGAACCGCATGGGGTTGATCGCCATCACGGTGAGCGCGTCGATCTGCTCGGTGATCCGCATGACGCCGAGCTCGGCGGCGAGCGCGGATCCCGCGCGTCCGGTCACCATGAGCGCGGCGAGGACAGGACCGAGCTCGCGCACGAGCGCGATGGCCACCAGGGGACCCACGAAGGCCTCCGAGCCGACCCGCTGCAGCATCAGCATGCCCTGGAGCCCGAGCACCATCCCGGTGAACGCCCCGGTGAGGAGGATCACCGACATCGAGCGAAGCCCCACGAAGTAGATCCGCTGGAGGATCTGCCGGACCCTGACGGGCGGGACCACGGCCCAGGCGAGCCCCTGGCCGAGGAACACCCCGAAGCGACCGAGGGCCGACAGGGTGTCGAGGCCGAACCGGCCGAAACCCTGGATGGCATCGAGGACGAGCGAGCCGGGCATTCGAGGGTGGAAGGGTCGGTGGCCGGGCTCCCGCCGAGCTCTTACCGCGTGAGCCGGCGCCAGGCCCCGAGAGCCCACAGGGGGAAGTAGTGGGCATAGAGGTGGTACTGGAGGTAGAAGACCCGGGGAAAGCCCGTCCCGTTCCACAAGGTGTCGCGCCAGCCGCCGTCGGCCTGCTGCCCCCGCAGGAGGAACTCGATGCCGTGCTCGACGGCCGGGGTGTCGGTCCGGCCGGCGGCCATCAGGCCGAGCAGCGCCCAGGCCGTCTGGCTGGGGCCGGACTCGCCGCGGCCCTTCAGGTCGGGCTCGGCGTAGGAGTCGCACGTCTCGCCCCAGCCCCCGTCCGCATTCTGCCGCGCCGTGAGCCAGCCCACCGCGCGCCCCACCATGGGATCGTCGGGTCGGATCCCCACCGCCTGAAGGCCCCGGAGCACCGACCACGTTCCGTAGAGGTAGTTCACCCCCCAGCGCCCGTGCCAGGCACCCTCGGGCGTCTGGGTGCGGCGCAGGAACGCGATCCCCCGCTGGATCGCGGGATCGCCGCTGGAAACCCCGAGGCGCCCGAAGCACTCGATGCAGCGAGCGGTCAGGTCCTCCGTGGCGGGGTCGAGCAGCGCCCCGTGGTCGGCAAACGGGATGTTGTTGAAGAGGAGCCGCGTCTGATCCGTGTCGAAGGACCCCCAGCCGCCGTTCTTCCCCTGCATGCCCCGGAGCCAGTGCACCGCGCACGCGATGGCGGCGCGTCGCCGGCCGTCGTCCGGGTGGTCGATCTGGTGGAGGCCCATGGCGACGACCGCGGTGTCGTCGAGGTCAGGGTAGTAAGGGTTGTCGAACTGGAAGGCCCAGCCACCCGGCGGGAGCCCCGGGCGCTTGACCTGCCAGTCCCCTCCCTCGAGGACCTGGCGGTCGAGGAGCCAGTCACCGGCGCGGACCAGGGCGGGGTGACCGGCGGGCAGCCCCGAGGCCAGCAGCGCGTTCACCGCGAGCGCGGTGTCCCACACGGGGGATACGCACGGCTGCACGTGGAAGCGGTGCGGCTCCTCGACCCCGAGCGCCTCGATCTCCTTGATCTGTCCCGCGATCAGCCGGTGGTCGTCCGGGTAGCCCAGCAGTCGCATCGCCAGGATCCCGTTTACCATCGCGGGGTAGATGCCGCCGAGGCCGCCGGGGACCGCCATCCGGGGGACCAGCCAGTCGTGCGCCGCGCGGACGGCGTGGGCCCGCCAGGGCCGGGGACCGAAGGCTTCCCACGTCTTGAGGAAGCCGTCGAGGCCGATGAAGACGTTCTTCCACGAGAGGAGGCCGCGACGCGCATACGCCGGATCGTCGAGGTGGAGGTGGTGCGCCCACAGCTCGTCGATGCCCCGGTCGCGAGGGACGGCGTGAACCGGCCGGCGGTCCATGACGATCAGGAGGGGAACGAGGACCGTCCTCGACCAGTACGAGATCTCCCAGATGTTGAAGTAGGACCACCGGGGCAGCAGCATGATCTCGACGGGCATCGCCGGCACGCCGCCCCACGGATACTGGCCGAACAGCGCCAGCGCGATCTTCGTGAAGACGTTCGCCTGAGTCGGACCGCCCCGGTCCAGGACCCATTCCCGGGCGCGTGCCATGGCGGAGTCGGCCGGGGCCACCCCGGCCAGCTTCATGGCGAAGTACGCCTTGATCGTGGCCGAGAGGTCGCCCGGCCCTGCCTCGTAGAGATTCCAGGAGCCGTCGGGGCCCTGCTTGGCGCGGATGTACGCGACCGCCTTTCGCTCGAGGTCACGGTCCGCCGTTCCCAGGAGGTGGCGGAAGAGCAGGTACTCGGCCGTGATGGTGCTGTCGGCCTCGAGCTCCCCGACCCAGAATCCGGCCGGGGTCTGGAGCCGGAGCAGGCGGTCCTGCGAGCGCTGGAGCGCCCGGTCGACTCGGCTCGTATCTACCATGCGTCGTTGGGTGACAGGCCGTCGCCTAGTGTAGCATGGGTGACGCGGGACGGATGGGCAGCGCCGATCAGCTTGTCCTCGTGGAGATGCTCGGCCGCGTGTGGGGCAGCCTCATGCTGCGTCCCTACGTGTTTGGCTTTCTCGCCATCTATCTAACCGGCGCCGTGGCGGCCTGGGGGTGGCGCCGGGCCGTGGCGTTCACGGTCTGGGCCGGCGGTCTAGCCTTCGCCGCCGAGTGGAGCTCGACACGCATAGGGGTACCCTTCGGCCTTTACCACTACACGGGCTCGACGGCCGGTCGGGAGCTCTACCTCTCGAACGTCCCGTTCTTCGACCCGCTCTCCTTCACGTTCCTGGCCTATGCCAGCCTGGGCCTGGCCGCGCAGCTCCTGGGCGGCGGCGAGGTCGCGGCGCCCTACTCGCGAGGCCGGCGCGGCGCGGGTGCGGGGGCGCGCCTTCGCGTCGCGAGCGTGACCGGCGTCCTCATGATGTGGCTCGACGTCGTGATCGATCCCTTGGCGGTACGCGGCGACCGGTGGTTTCTCGGGCGCATCTTCTACTACCCTGCGCCCGGCTGGTACTTCGGGGTTCCCCTCGCGAACTTCGCGGGATGGGCGGTCGTCGGCGCGGCGATCGCATGGGGCTGGGCCTTCTTCGGGTCGCGTGTCAGGGGCGCGCCGCCGGCCTGGGGGCGCGGCCTTCCGCGACACGGGCCCCAGGCGGTGGGGCTCTATTACCTCCTGCTGGTCTTCAACCTGGCGGTGACGGCGGCGGTCGCCGAGCGAGCGCTCCTCTGGTCCGGCGTGCTGCTCCACCTGCCGCTGGCCGTGGCTGTAGTATGCTCTCTACGTTCGTGGAAGCACGCCGGCGGCGTGCCGGTGCGCGGCGGCGAGCCCGTGTGACACCCGACAAGCGGAGCCCATGAGCGTACCCCTGTCCCAGATGTGGACCGTCGCGAGCTACGTGCTCACGCAGCGCCTTCGCGGGCGCAAGCAGTACCCACTCGTCCTGATGCTCGAGCCGCTGTTCCGCTGCAATCTCGCCTGCGCCGGCTGCGGCAAGATCCAGTACCCGGGCCAGATCCTCCGGAAGAACCTCACCGTCCAGCAGTGCTTGCGGGCCGTCGACGAGTGCGGGGCGCCTATCGTGTCCATCCCCGGCGGCGAGCCGCTCATGTACCCGGAGATCGGGCAGCTTGTGACGGAGCTGACCGCGCGGAAGAAGTACATCTACCTCTGCACCAACGCCATCCTGCTGAAGGAGAGGCTCGAGGCCGGCGTCTTCACGCCGTCGAAGTACCTCTCCTTCAGCATTCACATGGACGGCCTCCGGGAGGAGCACGACGAGGCCGTCTGCCGGGACGGCGTCTTCGACCAGGCCGTCGAGGGGATCCGGGAGGCGCTACGCCGGGGCTACCGCGTCACGACGAACACGACGCTGTTCGAGGGCGCCGACCCCGAGCGCGTGCGGCAGTTCTTCGACGCGATGATGGACCTCGGCGTCGAGGGGATGATGGTCTCCCCCGGGTACAGCTACTCGAAGGCGCCCGACCAGGAGCACTTCCTCCGCAAGCAGCGCGCAAACGACCTCTTCCGGCGGATCCTGTCGAGCCCGAAGCGGCGGTGGCGCTTCAACCAGTCCCCCCTGTTCCTCCAGTTCCTTATGGGCAAGCGCGACTACGAGTGCACCCCGTGGGGGAACCCGACGTACAACATCTTCGGCTGGCAGCGCCCGTGCTACCTGCTCCAGGAAGGTTACGCCAAGACCTTCCAGGACCTGATCGACGGGACCCGCTGGGAGCGCTACGGGAAGCGGAGCGGCAACGAGAAGTGCCGCGACTGCATGGTCCACTGCGGGTTCGAGGCCACGGCGGTCCAGGAGACCTTCGCCAGCTGGCGCGGATTCCGGGACACCGTGGTCGCCACCGTCACCGGGCGCGCCTGATGGAGGTGGAGAAGAGCCTCGAGGGCTGGGCCCCCGAGCCCGACCTCCAGATGCCGCTGGCCAGCATCATCGAGCTGGCTTTCGACTACCGGGGGAACACCACCGTCGTGAAGCGGGACGGCACCGAGCTCCATGGGTACGTGTTCAACCGCGACACGGACGCTCCGGCGCCGTACCTGGAAGTGTTCGACCTCGGCGGCGGCGCTCACCGGGTCCCCTACGCCGAGGTTCGCACGATCCACTTCACCGGGAAGGACACCGCGGCCGGGAAGTCCTACGCCGCCTGGCTCGCTCGGAAGCAGGCGGAGACGGCCGAACGGGCGGCGGGCTCGCCGCTCCCGTGACGCCGGGGTCGAACCCACGCGCGAGGGTCGACTCCTCCTCGTCGCCGGCCTCGCGCTGGAGGTTCGCGGCCTGGTCCGTCGGTTGCCGCCCGCTACCCGGCGCGCGCTGTCGGTCCAGACCGTGGGTCCGGGCGCGGTCGCCCTCGGGAGCCTCGGCGGCGCCCGGTGCCCGGGGACCTCGGCGGTCCTCGTGACGGGGCTCGCCGGCGGGTGCGCGCCGGGTCTCCAACCCGGGGACGTCATCGTCGGCGATCCCGTGGTCACCGCCGGCTCCGGGACCGCCGCCGGCCTCGCGGATCCGGGTCTTCGCGCGCGGGCCATCCGGGCGCTCGATGCCGGCCGGCTCCGGTATCAAGTGGGGCCGCTCCTCACCGTGGCCGACGTGGTCACGAGCCCGGCGGACAAGGTGGGGTGGTGGCGGACCGAGGGCGCGCTGGCCGTGGACATGGAGAGCGCCCACGTGCTCGCCTGGGCCGACCGGGCCGGCCTTCCCGCCCTGGCCGTCCGCGCCGTTGCCGACGGTCCGGGTGACGAGGTGCCGCGAGAGCTGCTCGCTATGCTGGGGACGGACGGCCGGGTGCGCGCGCGAGCGGTCGTGCGGCTCCTCGGGCGCCCTGCGCTCGTCGGCGTCGCCTGGCGACTCGCCGGACGATCGCGCCTGGCGCTCGGGAGCCTGGCCCGATTCGTTCGGGCCTTCGTGGACCTTCCGGGCGAGCCCTGAGGCCTCTCGCCGCGCTCCTCGTCGCCAGCCTGCTCGCGCTGCCGGGCCCGGCGGCAGGGCAGACCACGTATTCCTTCTTCCCGCTCCCTGCTTTCGACACCGACCCGAACGAGGGGGAGACCTACGGCGTCCTGCCGGTGTGGATGTTCAGGGATGCCGACGGTCGCGTCCGGAGCATCCTGGCCCCCTCCATCACCTACAACGAGATCCGCGGCGTCACCGGCACCTTCCGTTTCTTCTATTACGCGAGCGATGTCGAGCGGCTGGAGCTGGTCGGCTCATACTCGGAGAAGATCGATCGCGAGCTGGACCTCCACTACCGGAACCTCGCGGTGTTCGGCGGCCGGTTCCACGCCGACCTCCAGCTCCTGCATGAGCGCACGTCCTCAGTCCGGTTCTTCGGGATCGGGCCCTCCTCCGAGGCCGAGGACGAGTCCAACATGACGCTCGAGGTGACTGGCCTCTACGCCATCTTCGGCGTGAACATCACGCGGACGATGCGGCTTTCGCTCGGCGAGACGCTCCAGCGGTTCGAGGTCGGCCGCGGCGGCGTGCCGGGACTCCCGTTCACGGGCGACCTGTTCCCGGACCTGCCGGGCATCGAGGGCGCCACCATCCACGCCCAGCGGGTGGCCCTCATCCACGACAGCCGCGACTCCCAGACGACGCCGAACCAGGGTCTCTACACGAGCGTGTTCGCCGAGGCGTCCACGGAGCTCCTCGGGAGCGACGCCGACTACCTGAAGGCCGGCGTGGAGGCGATCTACCTCAAGCCATTCTTCGACCGTCGTCTGATCGCCGTGGTGCGGGGACTCTTCGAGGGGGTCTCCGGCGAGTCGAGTACCCCCTTCGAGGTGCTTCCCACGCTGGGCGGCGTCGACACGCTGCGAGGCTTCGGCGAGAATCGCTTCTACGGAGACGCGCGGCTGCTCTTCAACGCCGAGCTCCGCGCGAAGGTGCTCCGCATGCGGATCTTCGGGGTGGACGCGGAGTTCGAGGTCGCGCCGTTCGTCGACGTCGGCAAGGTCTTCAACTCCCGGGAGCAGTTCGTCGACAATCGCTTCGAGGTCACCCCCGGCGTCGGCTTCCGGGGCCTGGCGCCCCCGAGCGTCGTAGGCCACATCGAGATCGCCTACAGCCGGGAGGGTCCGGCGATCTACGTGGGCCTGGACTATCCTTTCTGAGTCCGGGGATCCGGGATGAAGGCGCTGGTCACTGGCGGGACGGGTTTCATCGGGAGCCACGTCGTGCGGGCCCTGCTCGACGACGGGGCCTCCGTGCGCGTCCTTGCCCGTGCGGGAAGCGACCGGCGCGCGCTCGCCGGCCTCTCCGTCGAGGTCGCGACGGGCGACCTCGCCGACCCGAAGTCGCTGGCGGCGGCGCTCGCGGGCGTGGAGGTGCTCTTCCACGTGGCGGCCGACTACCGCCTCTGGGCTCCCGACCCCGCGGTGCTCTACCGCGTCAACGTGGGTGGCACGCGGAGCCTCCTCCTGGCGGCGGCGACCGCCGGAGTCTCCCGGGTTGTCTACACGTCGAGCGTCGGAGCGCTCGGCCTGCGTCCGGACGGGCGCCCCGGCACCGAGGAAACGCCGGCCGGCCTCGAGGACATGGTGGGGGACTATAAGCGCTCGAAGTTCCTCGCCGAGCGCGAGGCGGAGGCGGCCGCCAGCCGGGGACTGCACGTCGTCATCGTCAACCCCTCGGCGCCGGTGGGCCCGTGGGACTGGAAGCCGACCCCCACCGGCCGGATGCTGGTCGACTACCTCAAGGGCCGGATGCTCGCCTACCTGGATACCGGTCTCAACATCGTGCACGTTCGCGACGTGGCGCGGGGGCATCTCCTGGCCGCGGCCCACGGCCGCGCCGGCGAGCGGTACATCCTGGGGCACGCGGAGGGGAATCTCGGTCTGCGCGCCATCTTCCAGCGGCTCGCGGCGTACACGGGGATCACGGCGCCGCGGGTACGGCTGCCGCACCGCGTGGCGCTCGTGCTCGGAGCGGGCTGCGAGGCCGTGGCGCGCCTCACGAGGACCGAGCCCGCCGTCGCCCGGACCGCCGTCCGGATGGCGGCCAAACGGATGTTCTTTGACCCGTCCAAGGCGATCCGGGAGCTCGGGCTGCCCCAGACGCCCGTGGACGAGGCGCTCCGCGACGCCGTGGACTGGTTCTGGGCGAACGAGTACGCTCCGCGGCGGCGCCGTGTATAATCAAGGGCGCGTTCCGGCCGGCCCGGCCGGTGTCACATCACCACGTCATGAACGCGGCTGACCTGTCCGCCATCCTCACCCGCCGCAGCGGGTCGAACTTCTACTATTCGTTTCTCTTCCTGCCGCGCCGGAAGCGCCACGCCATCTATGCGCTCTATGCCTTCTGCCGAACCGTGGATGACGCGGTGGACCAGGGGGTGGCGACCCCCATCGAGCAGCGCCGGACCCTCGCGGAGTGGCGGCTCGAGCTGGCGCGCGCCTACGAGGGCAGCCCGACTCAGCCGATCGCGCAGCACCTCGCCGAGGTCGTCCGGGCCTTCCCGGTGCAGCGTCAGCATCTCGAGGCGATCCTCGACGGCGTGGAGATGGACATCGACAGGCGGCGCTACGCCACGTTCGAGGAGCTCCACGAGTACTGCTACCGCGTGGCGGCGGCGGTCGGCCTGGCGTGCATCGAGATCTTCGGCTACACGGACCTGCGGGCGCGGGACTACGCGATCAACCTGGGCGTCGCGCTCCAGCTCACGAACATCCTCCGCGATCTCCGCACCGACGCCGAGCGCGGCCGTATCTACCTGCCGCTGGACGAGATCCGCCGGTTCGGTTACTCGGAGGAGGAGCTGTTCCAGGGGCGCCACACCCCGGCGTTCGTCGGGCTGATGCGCTTCCAGGCGGATCGTGCCCACGCCTACTACCGCGCCGCCAGGGCAGCCCTTCCGCAAGCCGACCGGCGCCGCCTGATCGCGGCGGAGATCATGGGTCGGATCTACCGCGCGCTCCTGCGAGAGGTCGAGGCGCGACAGTTCCGCGTTTTCGACGGTCGCATCCGGGTCTCCACTCCAAAGAAGGTCGCCCTCGCGCTCGGCGCTTACGTGCACGGCCAGCTCGCCCCATGAGGGCGGCCGTCCACGCGGGCTCGGGCGAAATCCGGCTCGAGACGCGCCCCGCCCCCGCGATCGGCGCCGGGGAGCTCCTGCTGCGGGTTCGCGGCTGCGGTCTGTGCGGGTCGGACCTGGCCAAGCTTCGCGGACCGGCGCCGCGTCCGGCCGTCCTCGGCCACGAGGTGGTTGGCGACGTGGTCGCGGTCGGCGAGCCGGCCGGCGGCTTCGCTCCCGGCGAGCGGGTGGTCGTGGCGCATCACGTTCCCTGCGGCGCCTGCCACTACTGTCGCCGCGGGAGCGTGTCGATGTGCCGGGCCTTCAAGGCGTCGAACCTCGACCCGGGCGGATTCGCCGAGTTCGTGCGCGTTCCCGCGGAGAACGTCCGCCACGTGACCTTTCGCGTGCCCGCCGGCATGCCCGACGCCGAGGCGTCGTTCACCGAGCCCCTGGGTTGCTGCGTCCGCGCGACCCGGCGTGCGGCGATCGAGGCGGGCGACACCGTAGCCGTCGCGGGGCTCGGCGCGATGGGGTGTTTGCTCGTCCAGCTCGCGCGGCGGCGCGGGGCACGGGTCCTGGGCGTCGATCCCCTCCCGGCACGCCGGACGCTGGCCGAAGCGCTCGGCGCCGACGCGGTCGCGGCTCCCGAGGGGGTCGGCGCGGCGCTTGCCGAGCTCAGCGAGACACGGGGCGCCGACGTGGTGGTGCTGACGGCGGGAGCGCCGAGCCTCGTGCGCGCCGCTCTCCGCTGGGCGCGCGACGGCGGGTCCGTCCACCTCTTCGTCGGGGACGGCGAGGGGCCGATGCCGTTCGGCGAGCTCTACAAGCGGGAGCTGACTCTGACGGCCACCTACTCCTCGTCGCCGGCGGACCTCGCGGAGGCGTTCGATCTGATCCGGACCGGCGCGATACGCGTCGCGGAGCTCTGCTCCCACCGCGTCCCGCTGGAGCGCCTCACCGAGGCGGTCGGCCTGATGGAGCGCCGCGAGGCGCTAAAGGTCTTCGTCGAGGTAGGCGGGTGAGAGCCCAGGTCTTCTACGGGCCCGGCGACCTCCGGTTCGAGGATGCGCCGGTTCCCGAGCCGGGCCCGGGCGAGGTCGTCCTCCGGATCGAGGCGGCGCTGACCTGCGGCACGGACGTGAAGACGCTCCGGCGGGGCCATCCCGTCATGATCCCGCGCGTGCCGACGATCTTCGGGCACGAGTTCGCGGGGACGGTTGCGGCGGTGGGATCGGGCGTCGGCGTGGTGCGTCCCGGGGACCGCGCGGTGGCGGCCAACTCCGCTCCGTGCGGCGCCTGTGCGGCCTGCCGCCGGGGTCAGGCGAACCTCTGCGACGACCTCCTGTTCGTCAACGGCGCCTACGCCGAGTACATCGCGCTTCCCCCGCGCTTGGTGGCTCGCAACCTGGTGACCGTGCCGCCGGCGGCCGAGGCAGCCCGGGTCGCGTTCGCCGAGCCCGTCGCCTGCTGCCTCCGCGCTGTCGACGCGGCGGGGATCGGGACGGGGGACACGGTGGCGATCCTGGGCCATGGTCCTCTGGGCCTGCTCCTCGGGTTGCTGGCCCGGGGCGTCGGCGCGCGCGTGGTGCTGGCCGGCAAGACCGGGGCACGGCTCGATCGCGCTCGCGGCCTCGGCTTCGCCGCGTGCGTCGACGTGGCGGGGGCGTCCGACGCCGTGTCGGCCGTGCGCGACGCGGCGGGCGGTGACGTGCGCTGCGTCATCGAGGCGACCGGCCGGCCGGAGGCGTGGGAGCACGCCATGGGGGTTGCGGGCAAGGGGGCCACGGTCGTCTTCTTCGGAGGCTGCGCCCCCGGCACGAGCGTCCCGCTGGACACGCGCCGGGTCCACTACGAAGAGCTGAGGCTCCTCGGCGTCTTTCATCACACGCCCGGGCTCATCCGCCGGGCCGTCGCGCTGCTCGCGAACGGCACCCTGGATCCCACGCCGCTCGTGACCCACGAGATGGGCCTCCGCGACGTCCCCGTGGCCCTCGATCTCATGAGTCGGGGTGAAGCGCTCAAGGTTCTGATCCGCCCGTGACGCGACGCGACCGCGAGGGTGTGACCTCGCGCGTCGAGGGCCGCGCGTGGACGGTCGGGCTCCTGGCGTGGGCCGTCGCCCTGCTGCCGCTGACCGCGGCCCGCGCGCAGGCGCCGTTCGCCGCGGGGACGAAGGTCCTGGGACTCGGGGGAGCTCTGTCGATCAGCCACGACACGAGGAGCGACATCGATCTCGACACGCTGACCGGCTTCGAGCTCCTGCCGCACCTCGGCTACGTGCTGACGGACTCCACGGGCCCCGCCTGGCTCCGCGGGAACCTCCAGGTTCTGGCCGAGCCGACCCTGGTCCACTTGCGGGACGACACGTCCTCCTCGACCGTCGTCGGGGCCTCGGGGCTCGCCCGGTGGATCTTCTCCGGGACGCGGCGCCTCCGACCCTACGTCGAGGTGGGCGTCGGGGCGCTTTTCGGCGAGACGGCCCTCTACCAGACCGACTGCGAGGTGAACTTCCTCCTCCAGGCCGGTCCGGGGCTCCTGGTCTCCCTGACCGATCGGACGATGCTCACCGTCGGCTACCGCTTCCAGCACATCTCCAACGGCGGAGCCTGCAGCGACAACGTGGGCATCAACTCGAGCGCGCTGTACCTGGGGGTCGGCTACCTCTTCCCCTGACGGCGCAGCGCGGCCGGTGTTGCTTGCGTCGGCCGCCCCGCGGCCTCTATACTGAGTCCTGATGCGGACCGTTGACCGGAGCCCGTCCTCGCCCCCCGCCTCGGACCCCCTCGCCGAGATCGTCCTGGCGGGCCCCCGAGGGTTCTGCGCCGGCGTCGAGCGGGCGATCGAGATCGTCGAGCGCGCCCTCCAGGTCCTGGGGGTGCCCATCTACGTGCGGCGGGAGATCGTCCACAACCGCCACGTGGTCGAGGCCCTTCGGGAGAAGGGCGCCGTGTTCGTGGACGAGCTGGACGAGGTGCCCGCGGGGGCGACCGTGATCTTCAGCGCCCACGGGGTCTCGCCCGCGGTGCGGGAATCGGCGACGGCCCGGCGGCTCCGAGTGATCGACGCGACGTGCCCCCTGGTGACCAAGGTGCACCTCGAGGCCGTCCGGTACGCGAAGGAGGGGCGCACGATCGTCCTCGTCGGGCATGCGGACCACGACGAGGTGATCGGGACCCTGGGTGAGGCGCCGCGGCGCATCGTCGTGATCGACTCGGTCGAGGAGGCGGAGCAGCTGACCGTCGAGGATCCCGAGAAGGTCGCCTACCTGACGCAGACCACGCTCTCGGTGGACGACACGAGGGCGGTCATCGAGGTGCTCCGGCGCCGGTTCCCCGCGATCCTGGGCCCGGCGAAGGACGACATCTGCTACGCAACCCAGAACCGGCAGGCCGCCGTCAAGCAGCTCGCGGGCGACGTGGAGCTGGTGCTGGTCTTGGGTGCGGCGAACAGCTCGAACGCGAACCGGCTCCGCGAGGTCGCCGAGGCGCTGGGGACGCGCGCCCGCCTCATCAACGACGTCCGCGACATCCGGCCGGAGTGGCTCGACGGATGTGCGCGCATCGGTGTGACGGCCGGCGCGTCGACGCCCGAGTTCCTCGTGCGCGAGGTGGTGGACTATCTCGGGGCGCGCGGCGCCCGGGCGGTGCGAGAGTTTCGCGTGGTGGAGGAGGATGTCCGCTTCGGGCTGCCTTACGAGCTGCTCGAGATCGCGCGGCATAAGCAGGCGGCGTCCGCCGCCGCGCCGTAGTTCCCGCCGCGTGCCCGCCGGTCCCGGCAGGCGCGCTCCCGGTGCCCCGTGAGCTTCTCGCGAGAAGCCGCGGCCGTCGTCGTCGGCGGCGGCATCTGGGGCTGCTCGATCGCCTATCACCTCGCCCGGGCCGGCCTGCGCGACGTCGTCGTCCTGGAGCGGCGCGAGCTGGCGTGCGGGAACACCCCTCAGGCGGCGGGGCTCGTCGGCCAGCTGCGCTCGAGCGAGCTCATGGTCCGCTCCATCCGCCGCGTCGTCGAGCGGCTCACCGGCTGGGAGGCCGACCACGGCGAGGAGAGCGGGTTCCGCCAGGTGGGGAGTCTCAAGCTCGCGCTGACCGAGGGACGGGTCCGCGAGCTGGAGGCGCACGTGGACCAGGCGCGGTCGTGGGGTCTCGAGGTCGAGCTGCTGACGCCCAAGGCGGCGAGCGCCCGCGTGCCCTTCCTGGACACGGCGGGCGTCAAGGCCGCGGCGTGGATCCCGGGGGATGGCTACGTGGAGCCCTACACGCTCGCGATGGCCATCGCGCGCGCCGCGCGGCGGCTCGGGGTGACGTTCGAGACCGGTCGGCCCGTGACCGCGATCCGCGTTGATGGCGGCGCGGTCCGGGGCGTGGACACGCCGGCGGGCCCGCTCGACACCTCGCGCGTGATCGTGGCTGCGGGTCCCTGGGTCGAGCGGGTCGCGGGGGCGGTCGGCCTGGCGGTGGACACCGTGCCGCTGCGGCACCAGCACTGGACGACGGCCCCGATGGCCGCCGTGCCGTCCGACCTGCCGGTGGTCCGCGTGCCGGACGCCTCCGTCTACATCCGGCCCGAGGTCGGGGGGCTCATGCTCGGGGGCTTCGAGGCGCGTCCCAAGGCCTTCTCGATGGCGGATCTCCCGGCGGCGTTCGAGATCGAGCACACGGAGAAGGATCTCGGCGTGCTTGAGGAGTTGGCGGCCGGGCTCACCCTCGCCTTGCCGGCGCTCGCCGGCGCCCCGGTTCTCAAGGGCTGCGCCGGGCTGCCGACCTTCACGCCGGACGGCGGCTACCTGCTGGGCCCGGTGCCGACCGCAAGCGGCCTCTGGATGGCGGCAGGCTGCAACGCGATCGGGATCGCGGGGTCCTTGCTCGTCGGAGAGTGGCTGAGCGAGATGGTCCTGGAGGGGCGGACGCGGGCCGACACGAGCAGCCAGGCGCTCGACCGGTTCGGGGCCCGATACGCGGCCCGCCCGCGTCTGCGCGAGGCGTGCGAGTCCATCTACGGGAACTTCTACAGCCTCGACAGGGGAGCCTTCTAGCGGTGCGCGTTGCGAGTCCGCCGGCCGGCACACGACCGGAGCGGCCGCCGCGCCGCCCGACGGTCGTCCGCGGAGTGGCCTGACATGGCGCAGGAGCGACTCGCAAAGATCGTCTGCACCATCGGCCCGGCGTCCATCGCCGAGGGTATCATCGAGCAGATGGCGCGGGCCGGGATGGACGTGGCCCGGCTGAACTTCTCACACGGCACGCACGCGGAGCACCGGCTGGCGATCGAGCGCATCCGGTCCGTCGAGGCCAGGATCGGCCGGCCGATCGCGATCCTCCAGGACCTTCAGGGGCCGAAGATCCGCCTGGGCACGTTCGCGGGGGAAAGCGCGGTGCTGCGGCGCGGCGACCCCTTCGTCCTGACGACGGAGACCGTCTTGGGGACGGCCGAGCGCGCCAGCATCTCGTACGGCGGTTTCGCCCGGGACGTCAAGATCGGGGACCGCGTCCTGATCGACGACGGACGCCTCGGACTGGATGTCGAGGAAGTGGGTGCCAGCGACGTCAAGTGCCGCGTCGTCACCGGGGGCACGGTCAAGGACCACAAGGGCGTGAATCTCCCGCGGACGGCGCTCCGCCTCCCGGCCCTGACGGACAAGGACCGGGAGGACCTCCAGTTCGGGCTCAGGCACGGCGTGGACTACGTCGGAGTCTCGTTCGTGCGCTCCTCGGCGGACCTCCTGGAGGTCCGGGAGGTCATCAACGAGTATCGCTCGGACGTCCAGGTCGTCGC
Source organism: Candidatus Methylomirabilota bacterium (assembly GCA_035550795.1). Lineage (GTDB taxonomy): Bacteria > Methylomirabilota > Methylomirabilia > Rokubacteriales > DASRDR01 > DASRDR01. Next base: position 2,010 of record DASZOL010000054.1, on the reverse strand, counting down.
CAAGCTGGAGCGCCCTGAGGCCCTCGGACGCCTGGACGAGATCCTGAGCACGACCGCCGCCGTCATGGTGGCACGGGGCGACCTGGGGGTCGAGGTGCCGCTCGAGGAGGTCCCGATCGCCCAGAAGGAGATCCTCCGGCGCGCCCGGCTGGCTCGAACGCCGGTGATCGTGGCCACGCAGATGCTGGAGTCCATGATCACCAACCAGCGCCCCACGCGGGCCGAGGTCTCGGACGTGGCCAACGCGGTCCTCGACGGCACGGACGCGGTGATGCTATCCGCGGAGTCGGCGACCGGCGCCTATCCGGTCGAGGCCGTGCGAATGCTCGACCGGATCATCCGGCGAACGGAGGCGGCGTTCCCACCGCAGACCATGGATCGCCCCCGGCGCGGGGAAGTCTCCTTCCCGCAGGCCATGTCGGACGCCTCGTCGTTCGCCGCGCAGGAGCTCAAGGCCCGCGCGATCGTCGCGTTCACGCAGTCGGGGTACACGGCGCGGCTCATCTCGCAGGACCGGCCACCGGTGCCGATCATCGCGTTCACGCCCAGCGAGCGCGTCCGGCGGCGCCTGACGCTCGACTGGGGCGTCATCCCGCGGCTCATCAAGTCGATGACCTCCATCGACCAGATGGTCGTGGACATCGAGGCGAGCCTGCTCGCGGACCGGTCGGTGCGCTACAACGACATCCTGGTCATCGTGGGCGGCGCGCCCCTGGGCGTGCGGGGCACGGTCAACCTCTTGAAGCTTCATCGGGTCGGCGAGCACCGGTAGACGGCCGCCCGCCGGCCAGGCGCGCCACGGCTCCGAGCGGGGCGGGACGGGGATGCACGACGTGATCGCGAACTACTTCGGAGTGACGCTCACACCGTGGAAGCTCGTTGGCTACCTCGGCGTCGCCCTGTTTGCCGGGCGCTGGCTGGTTCAGGTGTACGCTTCACGGGCGCGCGGTCAGCCGACGGTGCCGCGGGTGTTCTGGTACATGAGCGTGGTCGGCAGTCTCTTCCTGCTGGCCTACTTCACGTTCGGGAAGAACGACTCGGTTGGCATCCTGTCGAACGTCTTTCCGGTGATCATCGCCGCCTACAATCTCTACCTGGATTTCCGGCGGCCTCGCTCCGAGTCTCCCCGGGCTGCCGGGACCCGCTGAGCCCTCGCGCCGGCGGCGCTGCGCCCGTCGCGGTCAGGGGAAGATGCCGAGCTCCAGGTAGGACGTCGCGACCTTCCGGAGGGCGCTGAGAAAGGCGGCCATCCGGAGGTCTCGGATCCGGGGGTCCTGACGCGTCATCTCCCGGAGCTGCCGGTAGGCGCTGATCATGGTCTCCTCGAGCCCCGAGTTCACGAGGTCGACCTCGTCCGCCCCCCGCGCGATCCTCCGGTGCTCCTCCTCCGTGAAAAGGCGGCCTGTGGCTCCCTCGACGGCGTGGAGCATCCGCGCCGACGACGCCTCCTCGAACCGCTTCCCGACCCGCCCGAACCGGACGTGCGAGAGGTTCTTGACCCACTCGAAGTAGGAGACGGTGACCCCCCCGGCGTTCAGGTAGATGTCGGGAATGATCAGGACGCCGCGCTCGTGCAGGATGCGCTCGGCGTCGAAGGTCGTCGGGCCGTTGGCCCCCTCCGCGAGGATGCGGGCCCGGATGCGCGGCGCGTTGTCGGCGGTGATCTGGTTCTCGAGGGCGGCCGGGATGAGGACGTCGCAGTCGAGCTCGAGCGCCTCGGCCGACGGCAGCTCACGGACGCCAGGAAATCCCGTGATCGAACCCTTGTCCTCAAGGTATTGCCGGACCGCCTCGACGTCGAGGCCCTCCTTCCGGTAGAGGGCCCCGTCGCGCTCCGCCACGCCGACGATCAGGGCGCCGCCCTCCCGGCAGAACTTGGCGCTGTGGTAGCCGACGTTGCCGAACCCCTGGACGATGACGCGCTTGCCCTCGATGCCCGTCGAGAGGCCCAGCGCCTTCATGTCGTCCGCGTCGGCACAGGCCTCGCGAAGCCCGAAGTACACCCCGCGG
>DASZOL010000053.1:0-51808 GCA_035550795.1 Candidatus Methylomirabilota bacterium | reverse complement strand
GGCCTTCGTCCCCCACGCGGCGTCGCTCCGTCAGGCTTTCGCCCATTGCGGAAGATTCCCCACTGCTGCCTCCCGTAGGAGTCGGGGCCGTGTCTCAGTCCCCGTGTGGCCGGTCATCCTCTCAGACCGGCTACCCATCATTGCCTTGGTGGGCCATTACCCCGCCAACTAGCTAATGGGCCGCGGGCCCGTCCGGGAGTGGTTGCTTGCGCGACCTTTCCTCCCCGGAGCTTGTGCTCCAAGGAGCGTATCCGGTATTAGCGGCCCTTTCGAGCCGTTATCCCGGTCCCCCAGGTGGGTTACCCACGTGTTACTCACCCGTCCGCCGCTAACCGCTTAAGTTTCCCCAAACGGTTCGCTCGACTTGCATGTGTTAGGCACGCCGCCAGCGTTCGCTCTGAGCCAGGATCAAACTCTCCAGTTTGATTCGAGCATCTTGCAGCCCCGTCGTCGGCCTTGCGGCAGAGGACAGGGCAAGGGCATGCACACCATATCGGTGAGCCAGTAGCATATTCGGCTTTCAAAGAGCAGGGACATCAAGGTCAAGAACGACGACCGCTGATGCGAGATCAGCCGGGCGGGTCTCTCAACCGACGCCCAGGACGCTGTGCGCCTAGGCAAATGGGAATGTTAAGTGTCAGGGGAGCCCCTGTCAAGGGGTATTTCCCCGGGGAAGGTCTGTTCTATCTCGCGACATCCTCCGGCGGGTGCCCCGCGGCGTCCCGGGGTGGGGTGGGGGGTTCCTCGACCGGCCGGAACCGGAGCACCCGATACTCCCGACGTCCCTTCCGGACCACCAACTCGTCGCCAGGCCGCACCTCCCGGGTCTGGTAAGGATCCTCCACCCGGACGTCGTCGATGTAGATCCCCCCCTGGAGGATCAGCCGGCGGATCTCGCTGGCCGAGCCCGCCAGGTTGGTCGTGCCGACGATGTGATCGACGCGCAGTAGCTGGGGCCCGGCCATGGGCTCCGGATACTCGACATGGGTCATGACCGTGGGCGTCTCGCGCTGCTGGAACTGCCGGACGAAGGCGTCCTCCGCGGTCTGCGCGGCCTCCGCCCCGTGGAAGCGGGCGACGACGACCTGAGCCAGCCGCTTCTTCGCCTCCATCGGGTGGAGCGCCCCCTTCTGCACGCCCGCCGTCACGGCCTCGACCTCCGCAGGCCCGAGGCCGCTGACGAGCGGGTAGTACGCCAGCATCACCGCATCGGAGATGGACATGAGCTTGCCGTACATCTCGGCGGACGGCTCGGTGATCCCGATATAGTTCCCGAGGCTCTTCGACATCTTCTGGACGCCGTCGGTCCCCACCAGGATGGGCATGGTGATGGAGATCTGGGCCTCCTGGCCGACGGCGCGCTGGAGGTCGCGCCCGACCAGGAGGTTGAACGTCTGGTCCGTGCCGCCCATCTCGACGTCCGCCTCGAGCGCGACCGAGTCCTGTGCCTGGAAGAGCGGGTACAGGAACTCGTGGAGGTGGATCGGGCGCGCCGCTTCGTAGCGCGTGGCGAAGTCCTCGCGGGAGAGGAGACGCGCAACCGTGACCTGCGCGGTCATGCGGATCACGTCCTCCGCCCGCAGCGGAGCGAGCCACGCGGAGTTGAAGACCACGCGGGTCCGCTCGGGGTCGAGAATCTTGAAGACCTGGTCTCGGTAGGTCTGGGCGTTCGCCTCGACCTCGGCGCGGGTCAGCGGCCTCCGTGTCTCCGACTTTCCGGTCGGATCGCCGATCAGGCCCGTGAAGTCGCCGATCACGAAGTAGACCGTGTGCCCGAGGTCCTGGAACTGCCGCATCTTCTGGATCACGACGGTGTGGCCGAGGTGGAGGTCCGGCGCGGTCGGGTCGAAGCCGACCTTGACGCGGAGGGGCACGCCGGCGCGGCGCGCGCGCTCCAGCTTGGCCCGGAGCTCGTCCTCGCTGACGATCGCGGCGGTGCCCAGACGGATCCGCTCGAGCTGCTCGTCGACGGGGGGAGAGGAGGCCATGGCGGGAGGGTTGTAGCACAGGGGCCCGACCCTCGCAAGCAACGGAGCTGCGCGACAGTGTGGGATAATGGGCGGGTTCCGAGCCTCCCGGGGAGGTCCGCGCCATCGTGTCCGCACGCCTTCGCAGCCGTCGACGCCGCCCTGCGGCCGGCGCCAAGCGCCGTCGCTGGCGCGCCGTCCTCCCGTGGCGTCTCGTCCGGTGGGTCCTCCTGGCCCTGGTCGTCCTGGTAGTGCTGGCCTCCGCAGGGATAGCCGTCGCCGCCTACGTGTTCTGGCCGTCGGACCTGCCCCCCGCGAAGGCCCTGGAGGAGTACGCCCCGAGCGTCGGCAGTCGCGTCTACGGCGACGACGACGAGTTCCTCACCGAGTTCCAGGCGGAGAAGCGGATCTTCGTGCCCCTCCAGCAGATCCCGGCCGGCCTGCGGAACGCGATCATCGCGGTCGAGGACGCACGCTTCTATTCGCACTTCGGGGTCGACCTCCGCGGCATCGCCCGGGCCGCCTACGCGAACTTCCGGCACGGCCGCGTCGTGGAGGGCGGCAGCACGATCACCCAGCAGCTCGCCAAGCTGCTCTTCCTCACGCCGGACCGGAGCTTCTCCCGCAAGGTGAAGGAGGCGCTGCTCGCGCTCGAGCTCGAGAAGCGGTACTCGAAGGACCGGCTCCTGGAGCTCTACCTCAACCAGATCTACATGGGCCACGGGGCCTACGGGGTCGAGGCCGCGGCCCGGATGTACTTCGGGAAGTCAGTCCAGGACCTCACGCTGCCCGAGGCATCGATGCTCGCCGCGCTGCCGCGCTCCCCCGGCAACTACTCGCCCTTCGAGCGCCCCGAGCTCGCCCAACGGCGGCGAGCGATCGTGATTGGCCGCATGCTCGAGCAGGGGTACATCAGCGAGGCGGAGGGGAAGGCGGCGAACCGGGCGGCGCTCGGCCTCATCCCCTCGGAGCGCCGGCGGGGCAGCGGGCAGTACTTCCTCGAGTACCTCCAGCAGAGCCTCGAGACGAAGTATGGCGGCGACGTCCTGTACAAGAGCGGTCTCTCGATCTACACGACGCTCGACGCGAGCGTCCAGCGCTCGGCGGAGCAGGCCCTCCACGAGGGGCTCCAGGCCCTCGCGGCCCGGCAGGGTGCGCGCGCCGCCAACCGGGGCAAGGCGCCCCCGGTCGCCGCGACGCCCGAGGGCGCGGTCGTCGTGATGGAGGCCGCCACGGGGTACATCAAGGCCCTGATCGGAGGCACCGACTTCGCGCGGACCGAGTTCAACCGCGCACTTCACGCCCATCGGCAGCCGGGATCCGCCTTCAAGCCCTTCGTCTACCTGGCCGCGCTCGAGGCAGGCCGCGCCCCGACGGAGATCCTGGACGACAGCCCCATCCGCTACGTCTCGGCGGGGAAGGTCTGGGCTCCCGAGAACTACGACGGCAAGTTTCGCGGCCCGGTCACGCTCCAGCAGGCGCTGGAGGAGTCGATCAACGTGCCCACCATCCGGCTGCTCGAGGAGCTGGGCGTGAACCCGGTCCTCGACGCGGCCCGACGGGCGGGAATCGAGAGCCCGCTGCCGCACGACCTGACGCTCGCGCTCGGAAGCGGCGACGTCACCCTCCTCGAGCTGACCGCCGCCTACGGCACCTTCGCCAACCAGGGCATCCGCATGGAGCCCCTCATGGTCCGCTACGTGACGGACGCCCAGGGCCGGCTCGTCGAGGAGAACATCCCGCAGGGACGCGAAGCGATCCAGCCGGGCATCGCCCTCGGCCTGACCCAGATGCTGCTCGGCGTCATCGAGCGCGGCACCGGGGTGGCCGCACGGGTGCTCGAGCGGCCCATCGCGGGCAAGACGGGCACGACGAACGACTTCTCGAACGCCTGGTTCGTGGGGTACACGCCGTCGATCGTCGCGGGCGTCTGGATCGGCCACGATCGGCCGCGGAGCCTGGGCCCGGAGGAGACCGGTGCGCGCGCCGCGCTCCCGGTCTGGGTCGCGGTCATGCGCGCGGCCCTCCGCGGCCAGCCCGTCGAGGAGTTTCCCGTGTCCTCGATCCCGGTGAACGGCCCTCCGCCCACGCGCCCCTGACAGGCCGCCACCTACCCCTCGGGGCGCGGCGGCCGCGTCCGGGCAAGGAACCGAGGGGCCCGGAGCGGGGCGCCGATCAGCGCCGCGAAATAGTCGTCGAGCGCCGCAGCCGCCGCCTGCTCCACCGCCGGCGCCAGCCGGGCGCCGAGGCGCGCCTCCCACGACGCCGCCTGGAGCCCTCGCAGCGCGGCCGCGACCGCCGGGGCCAGCCCCGGACCGCCCCCCCGGCATTGCCCGCAGACCACACTGCCCTCGGCCGCGTCGAACGCGACCCCCTGCGTGCTGACCGGGCGCCCGCAGCGCCCGCACCGGTCGAGGCGGGGCCGATGCCCGAGCACGTCCAGGAGGCGGAGCGCGAAGGCGAGCTGGACGCGCGCCGGCGGCGCGCCCGCATCCAGCGCCCGCAGGCTGCGGAGGAGCAGGGCGAAGCACGCCGGCTGCGCGTCCCGCTCGGCGGTGAGCCGCGCCACCGCCTCGATCATCCGCGCGCCCTGGCCGAGGCACTCGAGGTCCTCGCGCAGGCGCCGGAACGGGCGCCGGATGTCGAAGTGGTCAAGCCGCACCAGCGCGCGCCCCTCGCGCTCGAAGCCGACGGCCTCGCCCCAGGTGAACAGCTCGAGGGCGCCGGCGAAACGCGAGCGGATGCGGCGGGCGCCCCGGGCGACCGCCGCAAGCCGCCCGTGCTCCCGGGTGAAGAGCGTGATGAGCCGATCATGCTCCCCCAGGTTCCAGGTCTGGAGCACGATCCCATCGGTCCGGAGAAGCGGCATCCGGCCCCGCTGTCAGGAGGTGCGCTGGTAACCGAGCTCGCGCAGCGCGCGATCGTCCTGCCGCCAGTCGGGCCGCACGCGGACGCGGAGGTCCAGAAAGACCCGCACGCCGAAGAACGCTTCGAGCTCCCGCCGGGCGGCCTGGCCAACGCGCTTGACCATCGATCCGCCCTCACCGATAACGATGGCCTTCTGCGACGGGCGCTCGACGAAGATCTCCGCGCGGATGTACAGGGGCGCGTCAGGACCCCGCTCGACGAGCTCCTCGACCCGGACCGCGCAGGCGTACGGCACCTCTTGCCGCATGGCGAGGAAGAGCTTCTCCCGGATGGTCTCGGCGACGAAGAACGTCTCGGGCTGGTCCGTCACCGTGTCGGCCGGATAGAGCGCGGGGCCTTCGGGAAGGAGCTTCAGCGTCTCCGCCTCGAGCCGGTCCACCCCTGTGCCGTCCAGGGCCGAGATCGGCACGAGGGCCCGGAAGGGATAGCGGTCGGCGTAGGCCTGCAGCCGCGGCAGGAGCCGGGCCTTGTCGGCCACGAGGTCGACCTTGTTCAGCGCCAGCACGACCGGCGCCGTGACGGGCTCGAGAGCGTGGAACACTCCCTCCGCGGCCGACTCCACGGGCGCCGCCGCGTCGGCGACGAGGATGACGACGTCCACCTCTTCCAGCGCCTGCGCCACGGTCGATGCCAGGAACCGCCCGAGCTTGCCGTGGGATGAGTGAAGACCCGGCGTGTCCACGTAGATGACCTGGCCCTCCGGCCGCGTCCGGATCCCCCGGATGCGGTTCCGGGTGGTCTGCGGCTTCGGGGAGACGATCGCCAGCTTCTGACCGAGCAGGCGGTTGAGCAGCGTCGACTTGCCGACGTTCGGCCGTCCGATCAGGCTCGCGAAGCCTGCCCGGTGGTCAGGCGGCGACGTGGAGGGTTCGGGCGGGGTGCTCATAGAGCCGCCCCAGGAGGTCCATCTCGCGCCCGTGCATCAGGCGTGCCTCCAGGGGCTCGCGGTCGTCGTAGCCAACCAGGTGCAGGCACGCGTGGCAGCAGAGGAGGTCGAGCTCCTCGCGCAGGGAGTGGCCCAGGGCGCGCGCCTGGCGGCGCGCCGTCTCGACCGAGATGATCGCTTCCCCCACCATCCCCGCCGGGCCGGTCAGTGGAAACGCGAGCACGTCGGTCCGCCGGCGCACGCCGCGATAGCGAGCATTCAGGCTCCGGATGGTTCGATCGTCCACCAGCGTCAGGCTCAGCTCCTGATCCCACACGCCGAGCGCCCGGAGCGCGGTGCGGGCCGTGCGGCGGATCCGGGCGACGTCGACGGGGATGGACTGCCGGTCGGCGATGACGATCACGGCTCGCGCCGGCGGCTCCACTCGTCGTAGGCGCGCACGATCTCCGAGACCAGCTCGTGCCGCACGACGTCCTTCTCGGTGAAGTAGATGAATCGGATCCCGGGGACGTTCTTGAGCACCGACTGGATCTCGATGAGCCCCGAGGCGCGGGACGAGGGCAGGTCCACCTGCGTGATGTCGCCCGTGATGACCATGCGGGAGTTGAACCCCAGCCGCGTCAGGAACATCTTCATCTGCTCGGACGTCGTGTTCTGTGCCTCGTCGAGCACGATGAACGCATCGTTCAGCGTACGGCCCCGCATGTAGGCGAGGGGCGCGATCTCGATGGCGCCGCGCTCCGTCATGGTGGCGGCCTTCTCCGGCTCCATCATGTCGTACAGCGCGTCGTAGAGGGGCCGCAGGTAGGGATGCACCTTCTCGTACATGTCGCCGGGGAGGAAGCCGAGCCGCTCGCCGGCCTCGACCGCCGGCCGCGTCAGGATGATCCGCGAGACCTCGCGGCGCGTCAGGGCCGACACCGCCATCGCCATGGCGAGGTAGGACTTGCCGGTCCCCGCAGGGCCGATTCCCACGACGATGTCGTGGGCACGGATGGCTTCGACGTACTGCTTCTGGTTGAGCGTCTTCGGCGTGATCTGCTTCTTGCGCGAGGGGACCGGGATGGCGTCGAGGAAGATCGCCTTCAGGTCCGCGCCGTCGTCGTCCGCCAGGACGCGCAGGGCGGCGCGCACGTCGGAGGCCTGCGCCGGGAGCCCGGCCCCGAGGCGGGCCAGGAGCTCTTCCACGATCCGGGTCCCGCGGGCCACTTGCCGCTCGTCTCCGCGGAGCGTGATCTCGTTACCCCGGGCGACGATGCGGAGGGCGAGCTCTTTCTCCAGCAGCCGCAGGTTCTCGTCGTTCCGGCCCAGGAGGGCCCCGAGATCGACCTCGGAGGCGAGCGTGAGGCGCTGGGTGGTGGGCTCAGCCACGCGGCGGGTTCTCGGCCTCCTGCACAACTCCTCGCGTATCACACGCGCCGGACAGTGTCAAATTCCCGTCCGTCCTGCCTCGCCGGCTCACGCGCTCGCGCGCGGCGGGCCGTCCGGGCGCGCGGCCGCCTCGGCGCGGGGCAAGGCGAGCTCCACGCCGAGCTCCCTGAGCTGCTGCGGCGCGACCGGGGAGGGGGCCTCCGTCAGGAGACACGTCCCCTTCTGGGTCTTGGGAAACGCGATGACGTCCCGGATGGACTCGACGCCAGCGAGGACCGCGACGATCCGGTCTAACCCGAACGCAATCCCGCCCATCGGCGGGGCCCCGTAGTCGAGCGCCTCCAGCAGGAAGCCGAACTTGGCGCGGGCGTCGGCCTCGGCGATCCCGAGGACGTCGAACACCCGCTGCTGCAGCTCCCGCGAGTGGATGCGGATGGAGCCGCCGCCGATCTCCTGGCCGTTCAGGACAAGGTCATAGGCCTTGGCGCGGGCGGCGCCGGGATCCGAAAGACCCGCCTCGGCGTCGGCGTCCCGGGGCGCCGTGAAGGGATGGTGCATCGCGTCCCAGCGCCGTTCCTCCTCGTTCCACTCGACCAGCGGGAAATCCACGACCCACAGGAGCTCGTAGGCGCCCGGGGAAACCATCCCGAGACGGTGCGCGAGCTCGACCCGCAGCCGGCCCAGCACCGTGGCGGCGAGAGGCATCCGGTCGGCGACCAGTAGCACGAGATCGCCCGCCTTCGCGCCGGTCCGGGCGAGGAGCGCCTCTCGGAGCGTCTCCAGGTGGCGGGCGGCCGGGCTCTGGAGCGCGCCGTCGCCCACCCGGACCCAGACGAGACCCTTCGCCCCGGCGCCCTTGGCGCGCTCCACCAGGTCGTCCAGGTCCTTCCGCGAGAACGTCGCGCCCGGCACCGTGAGCGCCTGGACGGCGCCCCCTTGCGCGACGGCCTGGGCGAAGACCTGGAACACGCCGCCACGGAACAGGTCGGAGCAGTCGGTGAGCTCGAGACCGAAGCGCACGTCGGGCTTGTCCGAGCCATAGCGCCGGATCGCCTCGTCCCACGTGAGCCGGGGGAACGGGCGAGGCAGATCGAGACCCTTCGCGCGGTGGAAGATCTCCCGGACCAGGTCCTCGATGATCGGCAGGAAGTCGTCCCGGTCCAGGAACGCCGTCTCGATGTCGATCTGCGTGAACTCGGGCTGGCGATCCGCCCGGAGGTCCTCGTCCCGGAAGCAGCGCACGATCTGAAAGTAGCGCTCGAGTCCGCCGATCATCAGGATCTGCTTGAAGAGCTGCGGCGACTGGGGGAGGGCATAGAAGGTGCCCGGCGTGAGGCGGCTGGGCACCAGAAAGTCCCGCGCACCCTCGGGCGTCGACCGCGTCAGCATCGGGGTCTCGACCTCGACGAACCCCTGGCCGTGGAGGAAGTCGCGGGTGGCCCGGCAGACCTGATCCCGCAGCAGGAGATGCCCGAGCATCACGGGCCGCCGAAGGTCGAGGTACCGGTACTTGAGCCGCAACGACTCGACCGTCTCCTGCGTCTCGTCGAGAGGGAAGGGCAGGGGCTTCGACTCGTTCAGGATGCGGAGCCGCCGGACCGATACCTCGACCTCGCCGGTGGCGAGGTGGGGGTTCACGGTGCCCGGGGGACGTCGCTCCACCGTCCCTTCGATGGCCAGGACGAACTCCACCCGGATCCGGCCGGCGAGCTCGTGGGCCGCCGGATCGAGCGCGGGGTTGAACACGAGCTGCGTCAGCCCCTCGCGGTCCCGGAGGTCCACGAAGATCAAGCCACCGTGATCACGCCGCCGGGACGCCCATCCCATGAGCGTGACCGGGCTGCCCGCATCCGCGGCGCGCAGCGCCCCGCACGAATGCGTCCGGTGCATCCCCCCGACCGATTCCGTCATTCCCGACTCCCTGACCGTGGCGGCGGCACGCGATCCGCAAACCACTGGAGCTGCGCCCGGCCCTCGCCGTCGACCGTGGCCACGCCGTCGTAGCCATGCTTCTCGAGAGCCGCGCGCTGCGCGCCCAGGCTCCGCATCCGGCGCGCGAGCGCCACGAGGTGCCCCTGGGACCGGAGCTCCTGGGCCGCCCGGAGCACGCCGCCCAGGTCCGGCGCCGCCTCGTCGAACAGGAGGGCGATCCGCGTCTCGTCGCGGGACCGCCCTCGCAGCTTGCCGAGAATGTCCACCACCCGCTCGAAGCCGATGGAGAACCCGGTCGCCGGCACGTGGCGTCCGAGGAGGCCACCGATCATGCCATCGTAGCGGCCGCCCCCGGCGATGGAGCCGGCGGCGAAGCTGGACGAGGTGATCTCGAAGATCGGGCCCGTGTAGTAGCCCATGCCCCGGACGAGCGTCGGGTCGAACTCGATCCGGAAGCGGCCGCCCGCCGCCGCGCGCACGACGTCAACGACGCGCGACAGCGTCAGGACGGCCGCCTCGGCGCTCGGAGCGCCCAGCCGGCTCCGCATCGCGTCGAGGTCCGGCGGCACCGCCGCCTGGCGGTAGAGCTGCATCATCCGCGCGATGGCCGGCTCGGGATGCCCCGCCTCCGCCAGCTCCCGGCGCACCTCGTCCGGCGAGAGCTTGTCCCACTTGTCGAGGGTGATGAAGACGCTCGCATGGCGGTCCGGAGCGAAGCCGCACCAGGTGGCCATGGCGGCCAGCAGGCGCCGATCGTTGATGCGCACCGTGAGGTCCCCGAGCCCGAGCTCGCCCAGCGCCTCCGTGGTGGCGAGGATGAGCTCGATCTCGGCGATGTCGGACGCGATGCCGAGGATGTCGATGTCGCACTGGGTGAACTGGCGGTAGCGGCCCCGCTGCGGGCGTTCGGCGCGCCAGACCGGGCCGATCTGCACCGCCCTGAGGGGCTCCGGCAACTTCCCGTGGTTGTGCGCGTAGTAGCGGGCGAGCGGGACCGTCAGGTCGAACCGGAGGCCCAGATCCGCGAGGTCGGCCTCGGTGGCGGCGGCGCTCAGATCCAGCTTCTCTCCGCGCTTGAGGACCTTGAAGATGAGCTTCTCATTCTCGCCCCCCCCGCCTCCGGTGAGTAGCTCGAGGCTCTCCAGGGCGGGCGTCTCGATCCGCCGGAACCCGTACCGGCGATAGACCGTGAGGATCGTCGCGGCCGCGGCGTCGCGGAGCTCCGCCTCGGCGGGCAGGACGTCCCGCATGCCGCGCGGCGGCTCCGTCGGGACTCTAGCCGCCATCGCGGTAGAGCTCCATCAGCCGCACGTAGTTGCCGGTCGGCCGGCGAATCAGCTCCATGTCGGCGTCCGTCAGCGCCCGGCGGGGCTTGGCCGGGCTGCCCATCATGAGGGTCCGCCGGGGGATGTGCGTCCCCGGCGCGACCAGCGCACCGGCCGCGACGATGGACTCGTCCTCCATGACGACCCCGTCCAGCACGATCGCCCCGATCGCGATCAGGCAGTGTGAGCCCACCCGGGCGCCGTGCAGCCGGACGGCATGCCCCAAGGTCACGTGGTCGCCGATCTCAACCGGGTCGGCCCGATTCACGTGGATCACGGTGCCGTCCTGGATGTTGGTGTGGTGCCCGATGCGGATCCGGTTGACGTCGGCCCGGATGACGCACTGAAACCACACGCTTGAGTGCGCGCCCAGCTCCACATCGCCGATCACGTGGGCACTGTCCTCCACGAACGCCGTTTCCGCGATGCGCGGTGTCTTGTCTTGGAACGGGCGGAGCATTCCGGCCTCCCAGGGAAACCGTGGACGTCGAGTCGGGAAAGGCCTCGAGAACAAAGCGAAATGGTAGCAGGGGGGTGGAGGGGCCGCAATCGAAAAGCCTCGGGCGCGGCCCGCGCTGGCAGCCATCAGGGGCGAGTGCTATACTCCTCGGTGCGACGGTCGGCTGGAAACCGTCGAGGCGCGGGGCGCGGAAGCGCCCTTTTTGTTGGAGGACAGGCCGTGCCGACCTACGACTACCGTTGCGATCGCTGCGAGTGGACGTTCGAGGTGCGGCAGCGCATCTCCGCGGAGCCCTTAACCACGTGCGACCGCTGCGGTGGACCCATTCACCGGCTCCTGGCCGCGGCGCCCTTCATCCTCAAGGGCGGCGGCTGGTACGTCACCGACTACCCGTCCGAGGGCCGGAAGAAGGGGATGGAGGCCGAGAAGAAGTCGAGCGGGGAGGCGGCGACGAGCCCCGCCGCGACGACGAGCGGGACGGACGGCGCGGCCTCGAAGAGCGGCGCGCCCTCCACGGACGCGGCGCCGTCGAAGCCCGCTCCGGCGCCGAAGCCCGCTCCGGCGCCCACCAGCTGACGGGAGCCCCCGGCCCGATCCCGAGCCGCCGGCGCGCGCTGCCCTCCCGGACGAACACCTCGACCCGATCCGAGCTGTCGACCACGGCCCCGAGCGCCCGCCGCGGACGCTCCGCGTAGGTCCCCACCAGGCCGCGGACCCGCCTCCCGCCGATTCGCAGGACGCCGCGCGCCGCTGGCCCGGGGAGCTCCCGCCCCTTGAGGCTCGTGAGGAGGTTCCCGAAGCGGTCGACCAGGAGCACCTCGCCCTCGACCCGTGCCCCGATCCGCTTCAGTCGGGAGGCAGGCAGCCGCACCGGATCTCGGAGCCGGGGCCCGAACGCAGCCAGGCGGATGCCGCGGGAGCAGTGCGCGGCCACGGGCGCAAAGACATCCCGTCCGTGAAATGTGCGGCTGACCGGCCGCCGGTGGTAGCGGGCGTCGGCCAGGACCACCGCCCGCGCCCCCGGAAGGCCGAAGCAAAATCCAAGGAGGCCGTTGTCGGGCCCGACGAAGTAGTGGCCCCCCACCTCGACGGCGATCGGCCGGCGGGACCCGCCAACCCCGGGATCCACGATCGCGAGGTGCACCGTGCCCCGCGGGAAGTACCGCCAGGCCTCCTCGAGGAGCAGCGCGGCCCGCCGGATGTCCTGGGGAGGCACGGCATGGGTCAGGTCGACCAGGCGGGCGCGGGGATTGATCGTGAGGACGACGCCCTTGACCGTGCCGACATAGGCGTCGTCGAGCCCGAAGTCCGTGAGCAGGGTGACGACGCCGCTTGGGCGCGGTCCCCGGCGCCGCGTCATCGATCGCGATGGATCACGTACTCGGCGATGCGGGTCAGGATGTCGCGCACGGGGGAGTCCGGAATCGGCTCCAGCGCCGCCACCCCGGTTTCGGCGTACGCGAGCGCGCGGGCCACCGAGTAGCCGACGCCGTCGTAGACCTTGACCAGCCGGTGCACCTCGGCCACGTCCGCTTCGAGGAGCCCCGGCCGCCCCAGGGTCTCGAGGATGCGGGCGCGCTCGTCGACCGTCGCCCGGTCGAGGGTGACGATCAGGGGCAGGGTGCGCTTGCCCTCCAGTAGATCGTGGCCAATGGCCTTCCCCAGCCGGGTCGGGTCGGCGGCGAAGTCCAGGGAGTCGTCGATGATCTGGAAGGCGATCCCGATCCGCTCCCCGTACGTCGCGAGCGCCTCGACCGCCTCGCCGCCAAGGCCCCCGGCGAGACCGCCGATCCGGCAGCATGCGGACATGAAGGTGGCCGTCTTCTGCCGGATGATGCGGAGGTAGTCGGCTTCCGACAGCTCGCCGGCGCGCTTGCGCTCGAGCTGGAAGACCTCGGCCTCCGTCATCGACACCATCGCCGCGGCCAGGGCGTCCATCACCGCGAGGTCCCCGTCCCGGACGAGGAGCACCATGCAGCGCGAGTAGAAGTGATCCCCCACCAGGATCGACGCATCCAGCCCGAAGCGGGCGTGAGCGGACGGCCGCCCCCGGCGCAGGGGGGCCTGGTCGACCACGTCATCGTGAATGAGCGTCGCCGTGTGGAGCAGCTCCACGATGCACCCGAGCTGGACCGCGCGCCCCCTCGGGTCCGCCCCGAGCGCCGCGCCGAGCAGGACGAGGATGGGCCGGAGGCGCTTGCCCCCGGCGAGCGCGACATGCTCCCCGAGGTCCCGGACCAGCTGGACCGGAGAGCCGGCCAGCTCCCCGTTGATCTCCGCTTCGCACGCGCGCAGCTCGTTCCCCACGAGGCGAAGGAGCTGCTCCCTCACGAAGGCTTCCAGGCCGAGACTCACCGGCCGGGCCTCACGACGGCAGGGACCGGAGCGGAATTTCGCACCTTTCAGCGAACGAGGGGAAACGGCAGGGCCGAGCGGCGCGGGAACTCGGTGTCCGGGTCCGGCTTGAGCGTCCGGTCCTTCCATCCGAGCACGAGCCCGGGGCTGCCCCGCTCCAGCATCGCACCGGCGATCCGGAGGAAGACCCGATCCCCCTCGCGCCAGTCCCCCCCGCCGAGCGGCACGGTGTCGGCAGGGCCGCTCGCTGTGACGGCGCCGTTCCGGATATCCCAGAGCGGGCTGCGGACGACGAGGAGGCCCATGCCCCCGTCCTCGCGGAACCGCTGGGCCATGGTCGGCGGCAGCGGCTGCTCGAAGGGCGCCGGCACCACCGGCACCCCGGCGCCGGAAATCAGGGCGGTCCGGGCGAGCGGCACCTGGGTCAGTCCACGCGCCGGCTCGGCCATGAGCAGGGTCTCGAGGACCTGGCTCACCGTGTTGCGCTCGCCGCCGATCTCGAGCAGAAGCACGTCGTCCGCCTGAGGCGCGGGCCGGCTGATCTCCACCTCCGTCCACGCGGCCCGGCCTACGGGCGGTCGGACGGCCACCAGGCTGAACCGGCCGCGTCCCCCGAGCGCGCTCGCCTCAGGATCAGGTAGGAGACGGATCGGCTTCCAGACGAGGGCCTGGCGCTGAAGCACCCCGCGCTGCCACGCGAAGACGGTCCGGTCGACGACCCCGCCGTCGATGGCTTCCAGCAGGGAACCGCCATTGCCACGGTGCTGCTGGACCGCCCACTGCGGCAGGAGGGCGAGCCGCACGATGCCGGGCGCGGCCTGCTGGGCCCCCGCGCACGTCTCGGGGCCCACCCCCCCCGCCAAGGCCAGCCCGAGGATCGCCAGTCCACGCGCCGCGCTCGATCCCGTCGGCCTCATGGTCCGGTTATTGTCTGGTCCGCTCTGGCGGGAATCAAGGGGAAAGACAAACGCCCCAGGGGGTGACCCCCCTGGGGCGTCGAACTACGCGGCCGGGACTTAGAACGAGTACTGGGTCCGGAACGCGACCGCCCAGGCCTCGTCGTTGCTGTCGGGAATCATGTAGCCCGCGAACAGGTTGAAGACCAGGTTCGGGTTGAAGCGATACGTGGCCCCGGCGTCGATCTCGAAGAGCCAGTCGCCGTAGGGGCCCTGCTGGTCCGTCGCCCCGACCCACGCCGCACCACCGCCCACCGAGAAGGCCGGTGTGAGCGCGTAGCTGGCGGAGGCACCGACACCGTACGTGCCGGACGGATCGGCGTAATGCACCTGGCCGATGCCCGGGGCACCGAGGCTGGAGTTACCCAGGAGCCACTCCGCGATGTAGGGAGCGCCGCCACCGAACCAGCTGGCGCCCGACTCCGGGACCGGGAGCTTGTCGGAGTCCTTGGTCAGGGTCCGAGCCGAGCCCGGGGTGTTAGAATCGCAAGTTGCCGGCGCGCCGGGCACGCAGTTGGCCGGCCCGACCGTGTCGTCACCCGTGGTGTACCAGCCCATCGCGAGCACGCTGAGCGGGCCCACGGGGAGCCGTGCCTCCAGGAACGCCCCGAACCCGCTCTCGTCGAACGGGTTGCCCGGGCCGGCCGTCACCGCCCGCGCGAAGGACCGCTGCCCGTAGACCACCGCTCCGTCGAGCTGGATGTCGCCGATCTTGGCGCCGACGGTCGCGCCGACCCAGAACGTGTCGCCGAGGTTGAAGCCGGCCAGCGACTTCTCGTCGACGAGCATGCCCTCGAGCGTGACCCGGATGTCCTTCGTGGCGTTCATGCCGATGCGCGCCACGTACATGTCGGTGTCGTCCGCGTTCGGCCGCGCACCCTCACCGAGCTTCGCCGCCCACACCTCGACGTCGACCGGGTCGAACTTCATGTTGACCTTGATCGCCGGCCCGTCCTCGTCGAAGAATCCGCCGAGGGGCCCCGACATGAACACGATGCTCTGGATACCGAGCGTGATGGACGAGCCCGGCAGCCACTGCCCCGTGTCGAACCAGAGGTACGCGTGCTTGGTCTCGACGTTGACGCCGTCAGCCCCGAGACAGCCACCGGAGCTCGGGCCCGTTCGAACACCCGACCCCACGGCTCCTGGAGTCACCGTCGCCACGGTCGGCGGCGTTCCCGGCGGCGATCCGGGCGGCGGCGGGATCGTGACCGAAGGGGTTCCCGGCGCCTGCACGCTGCCCGGGCAGCCGCGCCACTCGGCGCCCGACGCGCCACCGCCTGACCCCCACGTGATGTCGCCGACCTCGATGCCCCAGACCACCTTGGCCTTCTTGTCGGCGCTCTCGACGTTGGTGAACAGACGCCACCGCTGGAAGTAGAAGCTGTTGCTGTCGCGGAAGGTCCCGCCTTCACTGTCCCTGAAGTCGGTCACGTTGTCGAATGCGAATCCGTAAACACGCATCTGGCCGCCGAACGTGACGGTCGGGGCCTGCGCGTGCGCGGCGAGGGCCGATCCGAGGATCAGCACCCCCCCGACGAGCAACGCCAGTGCTCGCTTCATTACCCGCACCTCCCGGTGCCACCCGCGTCGGATGGCGCCCGTTTGTGGTGGACCACAGAACTACGATGAGTGCCTTGTTGGGTGAAACGGGCTGCGACGCTCCGCTGGTGCCCAGCACCACCCCCCTTCCCGATGAGGCTCTGCCCCGCCAATCGGCGGAGACACGTCGAGCGGATGCGATAAGACCGGCGCCACCTTAGCACCCGCGGAAAAGCCGTGTCAAGCCCGCATTCAGGGGCGATTTCGGAGGGAAAACCCCCACATCCGCGGCCTGAGGCGGTCCTCGCTACGGGAGCTCGTAGGCGAGGATCCGCCCCCGGGGCCGGCCGAGGGGATTCAGTGTCTCGAGGTCGAAGCCGCGCGGCACGACGCCCACCACGACCTCGGGCAGGCCGTCGCCGTCGAGGTCCCCGTACCCGAAGTCGGCGATGTAGCCTTCCGTCGTCCCGCTCTGCCAGACCCGGACGAAGGCGCCGTCGCGCCAGCGGAGCCGATGGATGCGCCCACGGTTGAACAGGGTCGCGGCCAGCCGGGGGAGGATCCCCCGGCCCTGCTGGAACGCCGGGAGAATGTTCTCGTAGACGAGGATCTCCGGGGCCGCGCTGCCGGCGAGGGGCACCACGCGGCCGGCGATGCGGGCGATGAGGGTATCGCCGCCCGCCTGGCGGCGGGCGCCGCCGGTCGGCAGGAACTCGAACGTGACCGCCGAGCCGCCCAGGGGATCGGTGCTGGTCCACAGGCGCTGCCCGCGCCCCGTCCACACGGTCAAGCGGTAGTCGTCGGTGAAGGCCACGATCTCCGGGTCCGGGCTCCCGCTGAGCCGCATCAGGGCCAGGCCGTAGACGCTCACCCCGCGCGGCACGCGAAGGCGCGTGGTGGACCGGAACCGCTCGCCGTCCCACAGGAGGCGCCGGATCTCGGGCTCGAACGGCTCGTCCTCGCCCGCGTCCTGCTCGAGGAGCCAGTCCTCGCCGCCCACGCGCACCACCCGTAGGTATCGCCCCGTGGTCTCGTAGAGCACGCGATACCCGTTGGCGCCCCACTGCAGCACCCTGGCGCGCACGCCCGTGCGGCCTTCACCCCGCTGGTCCACGACCACGAGCTGGGCGCGGCCCGGACCCGCCACGGGCGCCGCGTCGACCGACAGGACGAGGCCTCCCACCCGGAACCCGCTGCCGTCCACGGCGGCCGGCGGCCCCCCCTCGGTCGCCCGGTACGTGGTCAGGGTCTGCTCGTCGCCCACGACCAGCTCGGCGTGCCCGTCTCCGTCGAGGTCGCCGAGCGCCAGCGCCCGCACCGGCCCGTCGAGCGGGTACCGGCGCTCGAGCTCGGGCGTCTCCTCCCAGGCGAAGCGGGGCGGGAAGGCGGCCGGAGTCAGCGGGGTGCGGAGGGCCGCCAGGGTCTCTCCGGTCTGTCCCGAGATCCACGTGGTCTCCAGCACCCGGGCCGTCCCGTCGCGGACCAGCCGCGAGCTGAGGACGGCGACTCCCCCGAGGCGCCGGGCCACCTCCGGCGGCGACAGGGTCGTGGCACTCCCCCGGCCGACCAGGTCCAGGACGCGCTGGGGATCGACCGACAGGAAGCGTCCAGTCTTGTCCAGGAGCGCGGAGAAGCGTGCCACGAGGAGGAGCTGTGTCTGGTCGGCGCTGTCGAAGGCCGCCTGGACGCCGGTGGTCGGGAGAACCGCGACCTGAAGCCGCCCGGCCGTGATCCGCGCCCCGTCGCCGGGGATGGGGGCGGGGACCGGGGGCCCCGCCTGCGCCACGAGCCGCCCGGTCGCCGTATCGGCCTCGATTGCCGTCACGACCAGCGTGCCCAAGGGCTGCTCCGTGTGCCCCAGCGCCTGCCCCGTGACGGGGTGTCGGAACACCTCGCCCCGCCGGAAGAGCGTCATCTCGAGGCCGGGCCGCAAGCTCGCCACCCCCGCGCCCTGGATGCGGACGGTGTCCCCCGTGACGGCCGTCACCTGGGTCTCCACCTTCGGGAACGCCGCCGCGAGCTCCTCGGCTACCTTCTGATACGTCGCCCCGAGGTCCTGCAGGACGTCCGCTCGCGCGGAGCCCACGCACGCGAGCATCCCGAGGGCCCCGACGAGCGCGCGCATCGTGCCGGCGCAGACGCGCCCGGCCGTCATCATCCGCCTCACGGCCTCAGAACGCCACCGACGGGCGGTGGACGCCGAAGACCGCCCGGAGCCGTGCGCCGATCTCGCCGAGGGTGACGTCGGCCCGCACGGCGTCAAGGAGCCCCGGCATCAGGTTGTCGGTCCCGCGCGCCGCCCGCTCCACGGCGTCGAGCGCGCGCGCCGCCCGCGTCCCGTCCCGGCCACGCCGGAGGGCGGCGAGCCGCTCCGCCTGCCGCGCCTCGCCGCCCGGATCGGGCTGGAAGAGCGCCGCTGGCGGGGGAGCGTCGGTCACGAACTCGTTGACGCCGACGACGATGCGGGTGCGGGCCTCGACCTCCTGCTGGTAGCGATACGCCGCGTCCTGGATCTCGCGCTGCATGAACGGGATCGCCGCCACCGCGCCTCCCAGACCGTCGATCTTGTCGAGATAGGCCACTGCCGCAGCCTCGATGTCCCGCGTGAGGCGCTCGACCAAGTAGGCCCCGCCGAGCGGGTCCACGGACGCCGCCACCCCGGACTCGTAGGCAAGGATCTGCTGGGTCCGGAGGGCGACCCGCACCGCCGCCTCGGACGGCAGGGAGAGCGCCTCGTCCATCGAGTTGGTGTGGAGCGACTGACAGCCGCCGAGGATCGCTGCCAGGGCCTGGACGGCGACGCGCACGATGTTGTTCTCCGGCTGCTGGGCCGTCAGCATCGAGCCGGCCGTCTGCGCGTGGAACCGGAGTGTCCACGCCCGGGGGTCCCGGGCGCCGAAGCGCTCCCGCATGAGGCGCGCCCAGAGCCGGCGCGCGGCCCGGAACTTGGCGACCTCCTCGATCAGGTCGTTGTGGGCATTGAAGAAGAACGAGAGCTGGGGCGCGAACTCGTCGGCCTGAAGCCCCGCGGCTTGCGCCGCCTGCACGTAGGCCACCGCGTTGGCCAGCGTGAAGGCGACCTCCTGCACGGCGGTCGAGCCAGCTTCGCGCAGGTGGTAGCCAGAGATGGAGATCGTGTTCCAGCGCGGCACGCGGTCCTTGCAGTAGGCGAAGACGTCCGTGACGAGCCGGAGCGACGGCCCCGGCGGAAAGATGTACGTGCCGCGGGCGATGAACTCCTTGAGGATGTCGTTCTGCACGGTGCCGGCCAGCGTCGCCGCCGGGACGCCGCGGCGCTCGGCCACCGCCAGGTAGAGGGCCAGCAGGATGGAGGCGGTGGCGTTGATCGTCATGGACGTCGAGACGCGGCCGAGCGGCAGGTCCCGGAGGAGCTCGTCCATGTCGCCGACGCTCGAGATGGACACGCCGACGCGGCCGACCTCGCTCCGCGCCTCGGGCGCGTCCGCGTCGTGACCCATCTGCGTCGGCAGGTCGAAGGCGACCGACAGCCCCGTCTGCCCCTGCGCGAGGAGGTACTGGAACCGGCGATTGGTCTCGGCCGCCGTTCCGAACCCGGCGTACTGCCGCATGGTCCAGAGGCGCCCCCGGTACATGGTCGGCTGGACCCCTCGCGTGTAGGGATACTCCCCGGGGAACCCCAGCTCCGTGAGGTAGTCGAAGCCCCCGAGGTCAGCCGGGGTCGCCAGACGCGGAACCGGCGCGCCCCAGGACGTCTCGATGCCGGCCCGCTCGGGCGTCCGCTCGACCGCCGGTCGGAGGCTCTGCCGCTCCCAGCGGGCCAGGGCGTCCTCCAGCCTTCGCAGGTGGCGCGACGGGATCGTGCGCCCGGGCGGCGGGTTCACAGCGGCAGGTTCCCGTGCTTCCGGGCCGGGTTCTGGTCCCGCTTGGTGCGCAGGGTATCGAGCGCGGAGACCAGCCGACGGCGGGTCTCGCGGGGCTCGATGACGTCGTCGACGTACCCCCGCTCCGCCGCCACGTAGGGATTGGCGAACTTCTCCCGGAACTCGGCGACCCGCTCCGCGCGGAAGCGCGCCGGGTCGTCGGCCTCGCCCAGCTCGCGGCGGTAGAGGATGTTGACCGCTCCCTCGGGCCCCATCACCGCGATCTCGGCGGTCGGGAAGGCGAAGTTCGCGTCCGCCCGGATGTGCTTGCTGGCCATCACGCAGTAGGCGCCGCCATAGGCCTTGCGGGTGATGACCGTGAGCTTCGGCACGGTGGCCTCCGCGAAGGCGTAGAGCAGCTTGGCCCCGTGCTTGATGATGCCGCCGTACTCCTGCGCGGTGCCGGGCAGGAACCCCGGCACGTCCTCGAAGGTGACGAGGGGGATGTTGAAGCAGTCGCAGAAGCGGACGAACCGCGCGCCCTTGAGGGACGCGGCGATGTCGAGGCACCCCGCCAGATGCGCGGGCTGGTTGGCCACGATCCCGACCGGTCTCCCGCCCAGGCGCCCGAAGCCCACGACGAGGTTCGGCGCGTACTCGGCCTGGACCTCGAAGAAGTGCTGGTCGTCGAGGACGGTCTGGATCAGCTCCTTGATGTCGTACGGCCGGGTCGGGTTGTCGGGGACGAGGCGCTGCAGGCTCTCGTCCATCCGGTCGGGGGGGTCGGCCGTCGGACGCAGCGGGGGATCCTCGAGGTTGTTGGGCGGCAGGAAGCTCAGGAGCTCGCGGATGCCCTCCAGGCAGGCTTCCTCGCTCTCGACCGCGAAGTGGGCCACGCCCGAGACGCGCGCGTGGGTATCGGCGCCGCCGAGCTCCTCGAAGGTCACCTCCTCGTGGGTGACGGACTTCAGGACCTCGGGACCGGTCACGAACATGTAGGACGAGCCGCGGACCATGAACGTGAAGTCGGTGATCGCCGGCGAGTAGACGGCGCCGCCCGCGCAGGGCCCCATGATCGCCGAGATCTGCGGGACCACGCCCGAGGCCAGCACGTTCCGCAGGAAGATGTCGGCGTACCCGGCCAGCGACACGACGCCCTCCTGGATGCGCGCCCCGCCCGAGTCGTTCAGGCCGACGATCGGCACGCCGACCTTGAGCGCGAGGTCCATGATCTTGCAGATCTTCTGCGCATAGGCGAGCGACAACGAGCCCCCGAACACGGTGAAGTCCTGCGCGAACAGGTAGACGGGCCGGCCGTTGATCCGCGCGGACCCGGTCACGACACCGTCGCCCAGCACCCGCTGCTCGGCCATGCCGAAGTCGCCGGTCTGGTGGACGACGAACCGGTCCAGCTCCTCGAACGAGCCCTTGTCGACGAGCCCGGCCACCCGCTCCCGGGCGGTCCGCTTGCCCGAAGCGTGCTGACGGGCGATCCGCTCCGCCCCGCCGCCGAGCTCCGCCGCTCCGCGGAGCCGGCTCAGCTCGGCGAAGCGCTCGTCGAGGCTCAACCGGATCTCCCGGACGGGGGCGACTGGCAGGAGGTGACTCCGCGAAACATCGGTTGACCAGTATACGGGCGCCCCCGAGACAGCGTCAACGCGCGCACCACCCGGATTTGACGGGGTCCCGGGCGTCTGCTACGGTGAGGGCTCAACCTCGCCAGGACAAAGGGGCCCTCCGGTGCTACATGCAGCGGCGCTGATTGCCAGCCTCGCCTTCGTCGGGCTCGTGATCGCGGTCATTCCGACGCTCCTCCAGGTGGCCCGGACCGCGCGCGCCGCGGAGCAGACGCTGACGACGGTGGACCGCGAGGTGCGCCCCCTGCTCTCCCAGGTCCAGGCCCTTCTCCAAGAGCACCGCAGCCTCGCCCAGCAGGCGACCAAGGACCTCCGGCAGGTCGAGGGCGCCGTCGTCATGGCGCAGGACGTCCTGGGGCGCCTGACGAACCTCACCGGCCTGCTCGCGAGCTTCGGGACCGTGGGCCGCGTGGTCGGCGTCGCGCGTGGCCTCCAGAAGGGGATCGACGTGTTCGTCCGCCGCCTGTCCAGCCACCGCGGCAAGGAGTAAGCCATGCGTGAAGATCGGGATGACTTGAATCTCCTCGGAGCACTGGGATTGCTAACCGTGGGCGTCATCATCGGCGCCACCGCTGCGCTCCTGCTCACCCCGAAGACCGGTGACGAGACGCGAGAGCTGCTCCGGGAGAAGGGGACGGACTGGGCCCGTCAGGCCCGGGAGCGCGGATCGCACCTGGCCAAGCGGGCGCACGAGACGATGGGCGACGCCCAGGTCCGCGCCCAGGAGTATCTCGGCCGCGGGCGTGAGGTGGTCGAGGACACGTCCGCCCAGCTGAAGGCCGCGTTCGAGGCCGGGCGCGGCGCCATGCGGGAGGAGATCGCGCGCCTCCGCGGGCGCGACGAGCCGCTCGAGGGCGTCTAGGTCGATCTCGCGTCCTTCCCCGCCGGGGCAGTCAACTCCCGGCGGGCCGGCTGCCCCGGCGCGACGCGACGTGCGCCGGGACGGCCCGCCGGGAGAGCTCGCGGGCGCCGCTGGCCCTCAGAGGTGGATGGCCTGCCCCATCGCGTCGAGGGCAGCTTCCATCACCGCCTCGGACATCGTCGGGTGGGCGTGGATCGTGTGCCCCACCTCCTCGACCGTGGCCTCGAGGGTCTTCCCGAGCGCGAGCTCCGCGATAAGCTCCGTCGCCTCCGCCCCCAGGATGTGGACTCCCAGGATCTCGCCGGTGTCCTCGGCCGCCACGATCTTGACGAGGCCCTCGGGCTCGCCCAGCGCCTGGGCCTTGCCGTTGGCCAGGAACAAGTACTTGCCCACCTTGACCGCCCGCCCGTCCGCGCGCGCCTGCGCTTCGGTGAGGCCCAGGCTGGCGACCTGCGGATGGCAATAGGTGCAGCTCGGCACCGCCCGGTAGTCCACCGGCCGGCCCGCGTGCCCAGCCAGGGCCTCGGCGGCCACCACGCCCTCCGCGCTCGCCTTGTGGGCCAGGAGAGGAGGGCCCGCCAGGTCCCCGATCGCATAGATGCCCGGCACCGACGTCTCCATGCGCGGCGAGACCTTGACGAACCCCCGCTCCGTGGCCACGCCAAGCGCATCGAGCCCGAGCGCCTGCGTGTTCGCCCCCCGGCCCACCGCCATCAGCACGACCGCGGCCTCCACGCGCGCGCCCTGCCCCTCCTGCTCGAGCTCGACCGTCACCCCGTCCCGACCGGTCCGGACCGCCTGGACCTTGACGCCCGTGCGGACGTCGATCTTCCGCTTGGCGAAGCTCCGCGCCAGGAGCTTCGAGATCTCCTCGTCCTCGATGGGAAGCAGCCGCGGCAGCGCCTCGACGATCGTGACCTGCACCCCGTAGGCGGCGAAGACGTCCGCGAACTCAACGCCCACGGCCCCGGCGCCGATGACCACCACTGACCGCGGCAGCCGATCGAGGCGGAGTGCCTCGTCGGAGCTGATGACCCGGGTCTTGTCGAGCGTCATGCCCGGCAGGCTCTTTGGCGCCGCGCCCGTCGCGAGCACGACCGCTCGCGCCTCGATCGTGCGGGAGCTCCCGTCGGGAGCCTGAACGCGGACGGCGTTCGGAGCCGTGAGCGTGCCGAGCCCGGCGACGAGGGTGATCTTGTTCTTCCGGAACAGGAACTCGACGCCCTTGGACATCCGCTCGGCGACCTGGCGGCTGCGCGTGTAGGCGACGCCGTAGTCGGCCCGGAGGTTGTCCACCGTGACGCCGAACTCCCCGGCGCGCTGGAACAGCTGGAGCACCTCGGCGTTCCGGAGAAGGGCCTTGGTCGGGATGCAGCCCCAGTTCAGGCAGATCCCGCCGGGCCGGTCAGCCTCCACGACCGCGACCCGCTGGCCGAGCTGGGCCGCTCGGATCGCGGACACGTATCCGCCGGGGCCGGAGCCGACGACGACGGCGTCAAATCGCTCGCTCGCCATGGGCTCAGACCAGGAGCGCGAGCGGCGCTTCCAGGGCCGCCTTGAGGTCGGCGAGGAAGCGGGCACCCATGGCGCCGTCCATGACCCGGTGGTCCGCCGACAGCGTCACGCGCATGCGCTTGCCGACGGCGAGCTGCCCGTCTACCACCACCGCCTTGTCAGCGATCGCTCCCACGGCCAGGATCGCCCCCTCGGGAGGGTTGATGATCGCGCTGAACTCGTCCACCGGGAACATCCCGAGGTTCGACACGGAGAAGGTCGCGCCGGACAGCTCCTGCTGGCGAAGCTTCCGGGCGCGAGTCCGCTCGACCAGGTCCCGCGACTCCGTGGCGATCTGGAAGAGCGACTTCTGGTCGCAGTCCCGGAGGACCGGCGTGATCAGCCCGTCCTCGACCGCGACCGCGATCCCGATGTGGGCGGCCCGATGCCGCCGGATGGCGTCGCCCGTGAAGCTCGCATTCACCCCCGGGTGCTTCTGGAGCGTCACCGCGCAGGCGCGGACGACCACGTCGGTGAAGGTGACCTTCGGCGCCCCCGGCAGGGCCTGGAGCTCCTCGCGCAGCTCCGCGGCGCGGTCCATGGCAACCTCGGTCGTGATGTAGAAGTGAGGGACCGGCGCCTTCGACTGGACCATCTGCCGCGCGATCGCCGCGCGGATCTGGCTGAGCGGCACGTCCTCGGTCGCCGGGCCCGTGCGGGCCGCCGCAGGAGCCGCCGCCGGACGGGCCGGCGGCGCTGACGGCGCGGCCGCCGCCGGGCGCGCCGCCACGAACGCCTCGATGTCTCGCTGGATGATCCGGCCCCCCGGCCCGGTGCCGGTCAGGCCAGCGAGGTCGATGTTCGCCCGCTGGGCGAGCTTCCGGGCGAGCGGCGAGACCCGAAGCCGACCGGCCGGCAGCACGGTCGGCGCTGCCGGCGGCGCCACGGGCGTGGTCGGTCTCGCCGCCGGCGCCGGGGACGGCGCCGCCAGGACGGGGGCCGGCGCGGGCGCGGGGGCCGACGCTGCGGGCGGGGCGAGCGCCGGCGCCGGGGCGGGCGCCGCCGGCGGGGCGGGGGCAGGGGGCGGGGCCGGCGCCGGCCCGGCCGGGGCCCCGCTCACCACGGCGCTGATGTCGTCGCCCGGCTCGGCGATGACCGCGATCAGGCCACCCACCGGCACCGCCGTCCCGGGCGTCGCCAGCAGCTTGCGGAGAACGCCCGAGCCGAACGCCTCGAGCTCGATATCGGCCTTGTCCGTCTCGATCTCGGCGATGATGTCGCCGCCCGAGATGCGGTCGCCCTCCTGCTTGAGCCACCGCAGGAGCTTCCCCGTCTCCATCGCCTCCGAGAGCTTCGGCATGACAACCTTGGTCACCGCCATGGCCCGCTCACCCTCCTCGGGAATCGTCAGACAGCACAGAGCTTGCGGATCGCATCCACGATGCGCTCCTTCGACGGGGTCTTCAGCCGCTCGAGATTCCGGGCGTACGGCATCGGCGCGTTGGCGCCGAAGATGCGCGCCACCGGGGCATCCAGGTCGTCGAACGCGCTCTCCGTGATGAAGGACGCGATCTCGGAGCCCATGCCGGCGAAGCCCGCGCCGGACTCGGCCACCAGCACGCGATGCGTCTTCCGCACCGAGGCCAGGATGGTCTCGGTGTCCATCGGCCGGAGGGTGCGGGGGTCGACGATCTCCACGGAGATGCCGTCGCTCTTCTCGACCTCCTCGGCGGCCTCGAGCGCCCGATAGTACATGCCGGAGTAGGCGATGGCCGTCACGTCGCGCCCCTCCCGCTTGACCTCGGCCACCCCGAGCGGGATGAGGAAGTCGGCGTCCTCGGGAACCTCGCCCTTCACGCCGTAGAGCGTCTCCGACTCGATGAAGATCACCGGGTTGTCGTCCCGGATCGAGCTCTTGAGGAGACCCTTCGCGTCGCGGGGCGTCGTCGGACGCACCACCTTCAGCCCGGGCACGTGGCAGAAGTACGACTCCATCGACTGCGAGTGCTGCGCCGCCAGCTGGTGCGCGGGGCCGCCGGGGCCCCGGATCACCAGCGGGATCGGGAACTGGCCGCCGGACATGTAGAGGATCTTCGCCGCGTGGTTGACGATCTGATCGAGCGCCACCAGCGCGAAGTTGAAGGTCATCATCTCGACGATGGGCCGGAGGCCCACCATCGCGGCGCCGATGCCGACCCCCGTGAAGCCGGACTCACAGATCGGCGTGTCGATGACGCGCCGCTCGCCGAACTTCTCGAGCAGCCCCTGGCTCACCTTGTAGGCGCCGCCGTAGACTCCGACCTCCTCGCCGACCAGGAACACCCGGTCGTCCCGCTCCATCTCCTCGCGCAGGGCGTGGTTGAGCGCCTCCCGGTACGTGATCACCGCCATGCCCGCCTCCCTCTCCGCGCGCCCCGATCCCGGCCGCGCCTCACGCGTACACGTCCGCGGTCAGCCACTCCGCCGGGGGCTCCGGCGAGGCATCCGCGAACGCCACCGCATCGTTGACGCGCGCTTCCACGCGCTCGGCCAGAGCGCTCCAGGCGGCCTCGTCGAGGGCGCCCGCCTGGCGGAGCCGCTCGCGGAAGCTGACGATGGGATCGCGCTGCTTCTCCTCCTCGACCTCGTCCTTCGTGCGGTACACCGCCGCGGCGGGATCCCGCATCGAGTGCCCTCGGAACCGGTAGGTGCGCGCCTCGATCAGCGTCGGCGCCTTGCTGTCCCGGGCGCGCGCGACCGCACGGCCCACGGACTCCCGCACCGCCAGCACGTCCATGCCGTCGCACGCTTCCCCCGGCATCCCGTACGCGTCGGCGTACTTCGAGACGTCGGTCTGCGCCAGCGCCCGCTGGATGGCCGTGCCCATGGCGTAGCGATTGTTCTCGCAGATGAACACGACGGGCAGCTTCCAGAGGGCTGCCAGGTTCATCGACTCGTGGAACTCCCCCTGGGGCACCGACCCGTCACCGAAGAAGCAGAGGATCACCCGGTCGCGGTCCTCGTACCGGATCGCGACCCCGACGCCGGTGGCGATGGGCAGGTAGCCGCCGACGATCGCATGGCCCCCCAGAAAGTTGATGGAGCGGTCGAACATGTGCATCGAGCCGCCCTTGCCCTTGGAGACGCCGTCCCGCCGTCCGAAGAGCTCGGCCATGACCCGCCGCGGATCTCCGCCCTTGGCGAGGATGTGCCCGTGCTCCCGGTACCCCGCGATCGCGTAGTCGTCGGACCTGAGGGCCGCCATCGCCCCGACGGCGACCGCCTCCTGTCCGATGTAGAGATGGAGGAAGCCCCCGATCTTGCCGAGCGCGTACATCTCGGCCGCCTTCTCCTCGAACCGCCGGATGAGCTGCATCTGCTCGAGGAGGGCGAGGCCCACCGCGGGCTCCACGCGCCCCTTCGCCGCTGCCGCGGATCCTCTCGTCGCCACTGCCCGACCTCCCCTTTCGCGCGGTCCCCCGGCGCTCACCAGCGCATCAACGCCAGGTCGTCGACGTTGATCCGGAAGCGGGCCCGGAAGATCGCCACGATGATGGCCAGCCCGACCGCGACCTCGGCGGCGGCGACCGTCATCACGAAGAACACGATGACCTGCCCGTCGGCCGCGCCATGCGTGCGCCCGAAGGCCACGAACGCCAGGTTCGCGGCGTTCAGCATCAGCTCGATGGACATGAAGATCACCAGCGGGTTCCGCCGCACCAGGACGCCCACCGCGCCGATCGCGAACAGGATCGCCGACAGCCCCACATAGTACGCCGGCGGGACGACGCTCACCGGGCTACCCTGGCTCTCTGGGAGCTGATCGGACGGCCTGCGGCCGGTGGGCGGCCGGTACGGTCACGGGTCACGGGCTCGTCCGGCGCTTGGCCAGGGTGAGGGCCCCCACCAGTGCCGCCAGGAGCAGGAGCGAGGTCACCTCGAACGGGAACAGGTAGTCGGTGAACAGGAGGCGCCCGATGGCGCCGACGCCACCCGGCGGCTCGCCCGGAGCTGGGCCGCCCGTCCGGCCGGCCACCAGGATGATCATCAGGCCGAGGACCGCCGCCAGGGGCAGCGCGAGCCGCCGGGCCCGGGCGAGGGGATCCGGACCCGCCTCGGCGCGGCCGGGGATCAGCAGCATGATGGCGAACATGAAGAGCACCATGATGGCCCCCGCGTAGACGATGACCTGGGCGAGGGCGAGGAACTCGGCGCGGAGCATCAGGAACAACACCGCGACGCAGAACAGGTTCCCGACGAGGAACAGCGCCCCGTGGAGCGGGTTCGGCCGGACGATCAGCCCCACCGCCATGACGATCGCGGTGACGGCCACCACGCCGAAGACGATCCACTCCATCACTCGAACCCCCGACGGACCAGGGTGGCTGGCGGCACCGTGGTCGGCAGGCCGTCCGCCCCGGCGGGCTCGAGCGCCAGGAGCACGTCCTTCGAGTAGACCAGGCCCTCGCGGCTGAAGGCCGAGAACTCCAGGATGCCGGTGTCCATCCGGATCGCGTCCTCCGGGCACGCCTCGACGCAGAACCCGCAGAACACGCACTTGCCCAGGTCGATGTCGAACCGCGTCGGGTACTTCTCGATGTCCGGGTTCGGGTGCTCGCCCGCCACGATGTAGATGCAGTGGGCGGGGCACACGGTCTCGCACATCATGCAGGCGACGCAGCGGGGCGACCCGTCGTCGCGCCGCACCAGGCGGTGGAGGCTCCGGAGGCGGGGCGCCAGCGGCCGACGCTCCTCCGGCCACTGGTAGGTCACCGCGCCCTTCTGGCCTCGCACCCAGCGCCCCATGTTCCGGAAGAAGTGCCCCGCGGTCACCCGGAGGCCCACCAGCACCTCGGCGAGATAGAACCGTTGCCGCGGGCGCGCGGGCACCTGCCGGCGAACCAGCAGGACCTTCGGCGGCGGCGGGGATGCGGGGGCGGTGGCCACGTGATCGCCTCCTAGAGCAGCAGCACCGCGGCCGTGAGGACGATGTTCAGCACGGCCAGGGGCAGGAGCCCGAGCCAGCCGAGGCGCATCGCCTGGTCGTAGCGGAACCGCGGCAGCGTCCAGCGGATCAGCATCAGGAGCCAGATCATGGCGACGACCTTCGTCACGAACGCACCGACCTGGAGCAGCGTCACCGCAAGGGATGGCAGGCCGATGGCGAGGCCCCCGGGGAGGTGGAAGCCGTCGCGGAAGAGCCAGGGGACCTGCCAGCCGCCCAGGAACAGGGTGGTGGTCATGCCGGCGACCACGACGGTCTCCACGAAGTCGGCCATCAGGAACATGCCGAACTTCATCCCGCTGTACTCGACGTTGTAGCCGATGATCTCCGACTCGCCCTCCGGGAAGTCAAACGGCACCCGCTTGGTCGTGGCGATGCCGGCGGTGAAGAACAGCAGGAAGCCCAGCGGCTGCGTGAGGAGGCCCCACTTGGGGACGACGCCGCCCCAGTACGCCCCCTGTCCCCGGGCGATCTCCTGGAGGTCGAGCGAGCCGTAGACCATGCAGACGCCCATGATCGACGCGCCGATGGCAACCTCGGCCGAGATCATGAGCGCGGCCGCGCGTTGACCGCCGAGGAGCGCGAAGTTGTTCGCGGAGGCCCAGCCGGCCAGCACCACGCCGTAGACGCCCAGCGACAGCATCGCGAAGACGTAGAGGACGCCGGCGTTGAGCTCGACCGCTTGCAGCGAGATCTCGCGCCCGCCGATCTCCAGCACGTCGCCGAACGGGATCGTCGCGAACCCGGAGAGCGCGAAGAAGACCGACACGACCGGCGCCACCAGGAAGAGCACCCGGTCGGCGCGGGCCGGCATGAAGTCTTCCTTGGTCAGCATCTTGACCGCGTCGGCGAGCGGGTGGAAGAGCCCGAAGGCCCGGAGACCGAGGATCGAGGCCCGGTTGGCGCCGACCCGATCCTGCATGATCGCGGACTGCTTGCGCTCGACCCAGGTCAGGAGCCCGCCCAGGTTCAGCACGAGGCCCATGATGAACGCGACTCGCGCGAAGGCAATCCCGAGGTCGATCATGACCCCGCTCACGGGGCGGTCCCCGGAGCCGCCGGGGCGCCGATCGCCGCGGCGCCGGCCACCAGGGCCCCCTGGTCCCCGATGCCGCGGTAGCTCATCCCCGCGAACGCCGGCACGGCCGCCGCCAGGGCGCGGAACAGGGGCTCTCCGCGGAGGGGCTGCCAATCGTGGCCGAGGGCGCGCGCGACGGCCCCGAGGATCTCACAGTCGGGGCGCGCCTCGGCCCGAGGCAGCACGGCGCGCCAGAAGCGCTGGACGCGGCCATCCACGTTCGTCCAGGTCCCCTCGCGCTCGACGTAGGCCGCGCTCGGCAGGACCACGTGCGCCCGGGCGCTCGTCCGGTTGGCGGTCGGGCCCTGGAAGACCACGCCTTCGACGCGCGCGAGCGCTTCCTCCGCCTCGGCCGCCGGCCAGCCCGCGTCGAGGAGGTCGTGGTCGAACACCCAGAGGAGCCGCAGGCGGCCCGCCCGCGCAGCATCCAGGACGTGACGCCCGTCGGCCGCGTCCGCCCTCCCGCAGCCGATCAGCTCGGCGCCGCGAGCGTTGGGCGTCTTGTCCGCGCGCCGGAGGAGCTCGTCCTCCGAGCCCGGCGTGCGGGGCGGCACCCGGAAGTCCACGTGGGCGACGCCGAGGGTGTCCCTGAACAGGCGCCGGGCGAGCCAGAGATCCTCGTTCGTCATGCGCGGGGACAGGAGCACGCCGGTGCCCTCGGGCCCCGCCGCGCGGAGGCCGGCCGCGAGCGCCGCCACGGCCTCTTCCCACGAGAGCGGGCGCGCCGACCCGCCCTCCCGGAGCTCCGGGCGCTCGATCCGCGTCGGCGCGTCCACCTCGTCGAAGCCGTAGCGCCCCTCGTCGCAGATCCACCACTGGTTCACGTCGGCGTTGAACCGCGGCTTGAGCCGGACGACCCGCCGACCCTGCGCGTGATGCGTCCGCTTGGTGTTGGTGTGGACCTCGATGTTGCAGCCGCGGGCGCAGCCGGGGCAGATCGACTTCGCCCGGTCGAGATACCAGACGCGCGCCTGGAACCGGAAGTCGCGGTCGGTAAGCGCGCCGACCGGGCAGATGTCCACCACGTTGCCCGAGTAGGCGTTGTCGAGGGCCGTCCCCGGGAACAGGCCCAGCTCCGAGTGATCGCCTCGGTTGAAGATGCCGAGCTCGCCCGTCTTGGTGATCGTGTCGCAGAAGCGCACGCAGCGCGAGCACAGGATGCACCGCTCGGCGTCCAGCATCACGTGGGGCCCGATCGGGACCGCCTTGGGCTTGTGGACCTTGTCGTCGATCATCCGGGGCTCGTAGAGCCCGTGCTGCATGTAGTAGATCTGGAGCCAGCACTCTCCCGCCTGGTCGCAGACCGGACAGTCGAGCGGGTGATTGACGAGGTGCCACTCCATGACCGAGCGCCGGAGCTCCAGCACGCGGGGCGTCTGCGTCATCACCACCATGCCGTCCGCCGCCTGCGTGTTGCAGGCGATCGTCGGGCGCGGCGCCTTCTCGAGGTCGACCATGCAGAGGCGGCACGCTCCGGCGATCGGGAGCCCGGGATGGTAGCAGTAGTGGGGGACCTCGATCCCGAGCCGGCGGGCGGTCTCGATGAGGTTCGTCCCCGCCGGAACCTCGATCGCCTGGCCGTCGACCGTCAGCTTCGGCATCGCGGGGTCAGTGGCCGCCGGCCCGCACCGGCGCTCCCGGCCGGACGTCGCAGGCGCCGTGACGGACGTGGTGGTCGAACTCGGTGCGGAACTTCTCCACGTACGAGATGTACGGGCCGATCGCGCCGTCGTAGAAGGCGCAGATCGTGCTCCCCACCCCGCGCCGGGCGACGTCGACGATCGTGTCCGGGTCCTGGGGGACGCCCTTGCCGGCCAGGATCCGGCCGGTGATCTTGTAGATCCAGCCGGTGCACTCCCGGCAGGGCGTGCACTGGCCGCAGGACTCGTGGGCGTAGAAGCGGGCAACCACGTGGAGTGCCTCGGGGATGCAGGTCGTATCGTCCATCACCACCACGCCGGCCGAGCCCGCCATCGTCCCGGCGTTCCGAAGCCCGTCGACGTCCATCGTCACGTCGATCTCATCGGCCCGCAGCAGTGGCGCCGAGGATCCGCCGGGGACGACCGCCTTGAGGCGGCGCCCGCCCGCCACGCCGCCCGCCCGCTCGAGCAGCTCCCGCAGCGTGATTGCCACCGACGCCTCGTAGACGCCGGGGCGCGTCACGTGCCCGGACACGGAGTAGAGGCGCGGTCCGCCCTGGGTCTTGGAGCCGAGGCCGGCGAACCACTCCCCGCCGCGCGCGACGATGTGCGGCACCGCCGCCAGCGTCTCGACGTTGTTGACCACGGTGGGCTGGCCGAAGGCGCCCTTGATCGCCGGGAACGGCGGCTTGACCTTCGGCCACCCCTTCTTGCCCTCGAGGGACGAGATGAGGCCCGTCTCCTCGCCGCAGATGTAGGCGCCGGCGCCCCGGTGCACGATCATGCGATGGTCGAACCCCGAGCCCAGGATGTTGCTCCCCAGCAGGCCGGCGGCCTCGGCCGCCTGGACCGCCTCGCTGAAGACCCGCCACGGCCGGACGTACTCGCCCCGGATGTAGATGAAGGACGTGTGGCAGCCGATCGCGTAGGCCGCGATGAGCATGCCCTCGATGAGGGCGTGGGGATCGCGCTCGAGGATGTAGCGGTCCTTGAACGTCCCGGGCTCGCCCTCGTCGGCGTTGACGACGAGATAGACGGGGCCCGTGCGCTTCGGCGGGATGAAGCCCCACTTCGTGGCCGTCGGAAATCCCGCGCCGCCCAGCCCGCGCAGGTTCGCCTTCTTGACCTCGGCCGCGATCCCCTCGGGGCCGAGGGCGAGCGCCTTCCGGAACGCCTCGTACCCCCCGGTAGCCCGGTAGCCCGGGAGGGTGCGTGCCTCCGGGCGTTCGAAGTTCCGCGACAGCACCGGCTCGGTCACCGGAGTCCCTCCAGCACGCGGTCGATGGCCCCGCGGTCCAGCGGACCGACGTATTCCTCGTCGACCTGCATCATCGGCGCGACCTCGCAGGCGCAGAGACACTCCACCCGCAAAAGGGTGACGCGCCCGTCGGGGGTGGTCTCGCCCGCCGCCACGCCGAGCCGCTCCTGCAGGTAGGTGACGGCGTCCTCCGCCCCCCGGAGCGAGCACGACAGGTTGTGGCAGACCGAGATCACGTGCCGCCCGACCGGCCGCTGGAAGAACAGCGTGTAGAACGTGACGACCTCGTGGACGTGCGCCGGCGAGAGCTCGAACAGCTCGCCGACGTACACCTCGACCTCGGGGGAGACGCACCCGAAGGCGTCCTGGGCCATCCGGAGCACGGGGAGCAGCGCCGCCTGACGGTCCGGGTAGAGCGCCTGGAGCCGCCGCACCTCGCCGAGCTGGGCGTCCGAGAAGCGGATCGGCCCCGTGGGCCGGGGAGCCGGCGCCGCCGCGCTCACCGATCCAGCTCTCCACCGATCATGTTGACGGACCCGAAGGTGGGCACGATGTCGGCGACCATCCCGCCCTCGAGCATGCGGGGAAGGGCCGCCACCGGCGGCAGGCAGGGCGGCCGGCAGCGCACCCGGTACGGCCGGTCGGTGCCGTCGGACACGATGTAGAAGCCGAGCTCCCCGTTCGCCCCCTCGACCGCGAAGTAGATCTCGCCCGGGGGCGGTCGGATCCCGTAGCCGTCCATGATCAGCATGAAGTGATTCATCAGGCCCTCGATCGACCCGTATGTCGCCTCCTTCGGGGGCAGCACCGTGCGCTTGTCCGGAGCGTTGACCTTCACGTGGTACCGCCGCTCCTGGCCGGCCAGGTTGGGCGAGAGCCGGATGTCGGTGATCAGCAGGCCCTCGGTCTTGCCCAGCTTTCCCCGGTCCACGTACTCGGCCGGCAGGACGAACGGGCGCCCCTCGTGGTCCACGTTGACCGGGCCGCCCGGCAGCTCGGCCAAGGCCTGCTCGGCGATGCGCATCGACTGCTCCATCTCGGCCATGCGCACCAGGTATCGGTCGTAGTTGTCCCCAGTCTCCCCGACCGGGATCTCGAAGTCGAGCCGGTCGTACACCCAGTAGGGCGTCGCCCGGCGGACATCGAACGGCACGCCGGAGGCGCGAAGGAGCGGACCCGTGACCGCGTACGCGATCGCCTCCTCCCGCGTGAGGGTCCCGACGCCCTGCATCCGGTCGACGAAGACCCGGTTGCCCGTGAGCAGCTTGTGCGACTCCTCGAGCACCGCCCGGGTCTCGGCGAACGCCCGGCGGACCCCCGCCTCGAAGCCTGGCGGAAGGTCTGCCTTCAGCCCACCCACCCGGCCGTGCGAGATGGTGAGCCGCGCGCCGGTGACCGCCTCGATCACCTCCCAGAGGAACTCGCGCGCCTTGATCATGTAGAGGAAGACGGTGAACGCGCCGAGCTCCATGGCCGAGGCGCCGACGCAGGTCAGGTGGTCCGAGATCCGCGAGATCTCGCTGAGGATCACGCGGATGTAGTCGCACCGCTCGGTCACCCGGATGCCGAGCAGCTTCTCCACCGCCGAGCAGAACCCGAAGTTGTTGATGAGGGGCGAGACGTAGTTGAGCCGGTCCGTGTACGGCATCGCCGCGTTGTAGGGCCCGATCTCGCACTCCTTCTCGAACGCCCGGTGGAGGTAGCCGATCTCGACGTCTGTCTTGACCACCAGCTCCCCGTCGAGCTCCGTCACGATCCGCACGATGCCGTGCATCGCCGGGTGGGATGGCCCGAGATTGACGATGAGGTTCTCGGTGCCGGTCTCCGGGACGCCTTCCCCGAGGAAGAACTCCTGGGTGCGGCGCGCCGCGGGCGCGGGCGAAGTCGCGCGGGCGTGCTCGGGCGTCGGCGTCATGGCGTTCCGCGGCGCTCAGTTCCTGGGGCCGATGAGGGGCTGCCGCTTGCTGACGGGGTAATCCTTGCGGAGCGGATGTCCCTCGAACTGCTCGTACAGGAGCAGACGACGGAGGTCCGGATGCTCCGCGAAGCGGAGCCCGAACATGTCCCACACCTCGCGCTCGAACCAGTCCGCGATCGCCCAGAGCGGCACGGCCGTCGGCACGACCGGGTCGTCCTCGTCGATCCCCGCCTTGATCCGGACGCGGTGATTGTGCGCGACGGAGTACAGGTGATAGACGATCTCGAACCGCGGCGCCTCCTCCCGCCCGGGATACGTGAGGTAGTCCACGGCGGTGAGGTCCATCAGCATGTCGAACCGGAGCGCCGCGTCGTCCCGGCAGAACCGCAGGACCTCGGGCAGGGCCGCGCGGTCCACCAGCGCGGTGTGGTCCCCGTGCTCGGCGTGGGACGCGAGGACGGCGCGTCCGAAGCGCTCCGTCAGCCGCGCGAGGACGTCCAGCCCGTTCATGCGAGGGAGGCGAAGGCGCGCCCCCGGGGTCAGAACCGCTGCCGCCCCGCGGCGATCTTGTCCTGCAGCTTCATGAGCCCGTCCAAGACGCTCTCGGGCCGCGGCGGGCACCCCGGGATGTAGACGTCGACCGGCAAGATCGTGTCGATCCCCTGGACGGTCGCGTAGTTGTCGTAGAACCCGCCCGTGCACGTGCAGACCCCGAAGGCGACCACCCACTTCGGCTCGGTCATCTGGTCGTACACGCGCCGGAGGACGGGGGCCATCTTGTGGCTGATCGTGCCCACGACGAACAGCACGTCCGCCTGGCGCGGGGAGAAGCGCGGCAGGCCCGCCCCGAATCGGTCGACGTCGTAGTGCGAGCAGGCCGTCGCCATGTACTCCATGCCGCAGCAGGCCGTCACGAAGGGATACTGGAAGATGGAGTACTTGCGGGCCCAGCCGAGGGCCTCGTCGAGCTTGGTCGTGAAGAAGTCGGCTACTCCCACTGGAGTCCCCCCTTTCGCCAGACGTAGAAGAGGCCCAGCATGAGGATCCCCAGGTACACGACCATCGTCACGAACCCGTAGAGGCCGAGGCTCCGGTACACCACGGTCCAGGGGAAGACGAACATCAGCTCGATGTCGAAGATGATGAAGAAGATGGCGGTCGTCGAGAACTTGATCGCGAACCGCCCCTCGGGGCGGGTGAGCAAGTCCTTGCCGCACTCGAACGTCTCGCGCTTGACCGGGGTGACTCGCCGCGGACCGAGGAGCGCCGGGAGGTACGCGAGCAGACACGCGACCCCGAGCGAGATGGCGAACACCATGAGGATGGGCACGTACTGCATCAGGCTTCGCCGGTAGCCGCGGCCGCGGCGCCGCTCGACCGCTCGGGGGCCCCGCACTCGCCGGCCGCGGCCGCCTCCACCTGCCGCTTGGCGTGGTAGGAGGAGCGCACGAGGGGACCGGCCTCCACGTGGCGGAAGCCGAGGGCCCGCCCCTCGGCGGCGAGCGCCTCGAATTCCTCCGGCGGCACGTAGCGCTCCACCGGCAGGTGGGCGGGTGACGGTCGGAGGTACTGGCCGAGCGTCAGGAGCTGGACCCCGGCGGCGTGGAGATCCGCCATCGTGGCGCGCACCTCGTCCACCGCCTCACCCAGGCCCAGCATCATCCCCGACTTCGTCACCGGCTCCGTCGAGTGCCCGCGGGCCCGCCGGAAGAGGCCGAGGCTTCGATCGTAGCGGGACCCGGGACGCACGTGGCGGTACAGGCGCGGCACCGTCTCGATGTTGTGGTTCAGGACGTCCGGCCGGGCGTGCAGCACGGTCTCGAGGGCGGTCTCCGATCCCTGGAAGTCCGGGATGAGGACCTCGACCCGGCAGCCGGGCGCCTCGCGCCGGATCGCCGCGATTGTGCGGGCGAAGATCGCGGCCCCACCGTCGGCGAGGTCGTCGCGGTTGACGCTCGTCACGACCACGTGGGCGAGCCCCATCTCGGCGACGGTGCGCCCGACCCGGTCGGGCTCCTCCCAGTCCTCCCACTCCGGCCGCCCGTGCGACACCGCGCAGAACCCGCAGCGGCGGGTGCACACGTCGCCCAGGATCATGAAGGTCGCCGTCCGCTCCTCCCAGCACTCGCCGATGTTGGGGCAGCGGGCCTCCTCGCACACGGTGTGGAGGTTCCGCTCACGCATCAGCGCCTTCAACCGCATGTAGGTCGGGCCACCGGGCGCACGGACCTTGAGCCAGGCCGGCTTGCGCGCCTGGAGGTCCCGTAGAGCGTCGGGCTGGATGACGGGAAGCGTCAGCGTCATGCGTGGCAAGGGCTTGCGTCGCTGATCATTATGCCACAGGGCCGTGGTCCCGGCCCCTCCCGTCACATCTCGACGGGGTTCCGGGTCGGAGCCCCGTCGCTCCCCACGCAAGGGGGAAGTGGTGCCGAAGGGGGGACTCGAACCCCCACGGGTTACCCCACACGCCCCTCAAACGTGCGCGTCTGCCAGTTCCGCCACTTCGGCGCAGGGCGTATGATGCCGTCCGCCGTCGTGCATTGTCAAGGCCGACAGGCCCCTCGCGCCGGCAACCGACGGGGCTCCCGCGGAGCTCGCAGCGCCGCGATCTCACCGCACCCGGCCGGACCCGCCGGCGGCCGGGCGGATGGCCCGTCAGCCTTCGCGGAGCCGCGGGTTGAAGGCCTCGCGCAGGCCCTCGCCGAACAGGTTGAAGGCGAGCACGACGACGAGGATCGCGGTCCCCGGGATCAGGGTAAGCCAGGGCGCGTCAAAGATGTAGCGCTTGCCGTCGGCGAGGATGTTCCCCCAGGTCGCGTCCGGCGGCGGCACGCCGAATCCGAGGAAGGACAGGCTGGACTCCGTGAGAATCGCCCCCGCGACGCCGAGCGTGGCGGAGACGAGCACGGGCCCGACGGCGTTGGGGATGAGATGGCGCAGGATCAGCCGCGGCCCGCGGGCCCCGGCCGCCTGGGCCGCGTGCACGAACTCGCGCTCCCGGAGTGACAGGATCTCCGCCCGCACGAAGCGGGCCGTGCCCTCCCAGCTGGTCAGCCCGATCACGATCATGATGTTCCAGATGGACGGCCTGAGGATCGCCACGACGGTCAGGATCAGGAAGAACGTCGGGAACGAGAGCATCACGTCGATGAGCCCGGTCACGAGCGTGTCCACGGTGAGGAGCCGGAAGCGTCCGAGACCGAGCCGCACCGGACCGTAGTGGCCGGCGACGCCGCCGAGCACGATGCCGATGATCACCGCGAGCCCCACCGCGACGAAGCCTACCGAGAGCGACACGAACGCGCCCTCGAGCATCCGCGCGAAGACGTCGCGCCCGAGCTCGTCGGTACCGAAGGGGTAGACGCCGAGGCGCGGCCAGCTCCGGGCGGGCACCGCCTCGCGGTTCGGCCGCGCGAACGGACCCTGGAGCCGGTCGGGTAGCCGCACCTCGCGCGGGTCCAGGACCGGCCGCGCGCCCTTCGTGAGCGCGACCCCGGCGAGGGCGATCAGGAAGAAGCCGAGGACGACGGCCAGGCCGACCACCGCCGGGCCATTCCGGCGGAAGGCGCGCCAGACGAGCCGGCCCGGCGATTCCCCCCGCGCCCGAGGACTCACAGACGGATCCGCGGATCGACCAGCATGTAGAGGACGTCCGACAAGAGGGTGCCGACCACCGTGAGGAGCGCGGCGATGAAGTTGAGCGCGATCACCACGGGATAGTCCCTGGCCAGGATCGCCTCGTAGCCCAGCCGGCCGATCCCCGGCCACGCGAAGATCGTCTCGAAGATCACGCTTCCCCCGATCAGCCCCGGGATCAGGAGCCCGAGCATCGTGACGAAGGGAAGGAGCCCGTTCCGGAGGGCGTGGCGGTAGAGCACCGCGTCCTCGGGGAGCCCCTTGGCGCGGGCGGTGCGGACGTAGTCGGAGCTGATAACCTCGAGCATCTGCGAGCGCACGTAGCGGGAGAGCACGGCGATGCCCGCGGTGGCGCCCAGGAGCGACGGGAGCACGAGGTGCCAGGTGCGGTCCATGAGCCGCGTCCAGACCCCGGGCGGCTCGCGCCCGAACGTCTGGATCCCGATCACGTCGACCTGGAAGGTCTGGACGACGAAGATGATGGCCAGGTACGAGAGGTAGAACCCGGGGATGGAGATCAGCGCGAACACGAGCACGGTCGTCGCGCGGTCGAACCACGAGTCCCGCCGCACGGCGGTCGTGATCCCGAGCGGAAAGGCGAAGCACCACACCAGGATCGTCCCCACCAGGAAGAGAGGGAAGCTGTTCCAGGCGCGTTGCACGATCTTCGGCAGCACCGGCTGGTTGTCCTTGAACGCCCGAAGCTGCCCGGTGAACAGGCGCTGGTAGAAGAGCCCGTACTGGACGTGGAGCGGCTTGTCGAGGTCGAATGCCGCACGGTATCGCGCGAGCTGCTCCTTGGTGAAGCGCGGGTTCATGGGGTCGATCTGGCTCGGGGCGCCCGGGGCGAGGTGGATGACGAGGAAGGAGACGATCGAGATCAGGAAGAGCGTCCAGAGCTTCCGCCAGCACGCGCGGGCCAGGAACGGGACCACGGTCTACCCCGCCGTCAGCTCCGGCCGGTACGGCGGAAGCACCGGCCGCGGCGTCTTGATCCACTCGTTGAAGTGGAAGCTCAGCCGGCCCAGGCGGTTGGGCTCGAAGGGCAGGTACTCGGGCGTGCCGTCCGGGCGCCGCACCATGCGGACGATCTTGCCGTCCATGAGCACCAGGCTCCGCCGCACGTAAAGGAACGTGTACGGCTGGTCGTGGGCGATGCGCCGGTGGAGCTCGCGGGCCATGGCCGTCTGGCGGGCCTCGTCGTACTCGCGCCGGATGCGCCCCATGAGCTCGTCCGCCCGCGGGTTCGCGTAGCCGACGAAGTTGAGCTGCTGCGGGCCGGCCTGGCTCGAGTGGAAGATCTGGAAGAGATCCGCGTCGAGCCCCATCGCCCAGCCGAGCACGACCGCGTCGAAGTCGAGCTTGTTGACGCGCTCCCGGATGAAGACTGCCCACTCCAGGGACAGGATCTCGACCTTGACCCCGAGCCGGCGCCAGGCGTTCTGGGCGATCACCATGATCGCCTGGCGCTCCTCGTTCCCGGAGTTCGTAATCAGGGTGAACTCGAGGGGCTGCCCGTCCTTCTCGAGGATCCCCTGCGCGTTCCTCCGCCAGCCGGCCTCGGCGAGGAGCCGGGCCGCCCCCGCCGGGTCGTAGGGCAGGGGCTTGATGCCCGGATCGTAGAACTCGGTCTGCTGAGGGTACGGCCCCGTGGTCCGCCCGCCCTGGCCGTAGAGGACGTAGCGGATGATCTCGTCGACGTCGATCGCCATGCCGAGGGCGGTCCGCACCCGGACGTCCTGGAACGGCGGGCGCCGGAGGTTGTACCCGATGTAGCTGTATCCCAGGCTCAGCAGCGAGTTCACGTGGAAGCGGGGGTCGTCCTGCAGCCGCGCGACCTGGTGCGCCTGGGCCCCGTAGCCGTCGGCCGTGCCGGCGTAGAACGCGAGCTCGGCCGTCAAGGCGTCCGGCAGGATGCGGACCAGGTACTCGTGGAAGTTCGGCGGTCCCTCCCAGTAGTCGTCGTACCGGACGAGTCGGATGGAGACGTCGCTCTCCCACGCGGCGAACCGGAAGGGCCCGCTGCCCACCGGCCGCCGGTTGAACCCGGAGTCCCGCACGCTGAACGCGGCGGGATCCTTGCCGGCCGCCCGGGCCTCCGCAGCGAGGGCTTCCCGATTCAGCAGGTGCTCGGGCAGGATCCCCATGCCCCAGCTCTCGAAGCCGGGCTGGAAGAGCTCCTTGTAGGTCACCCGGACCGTGTAGGAATCCGGGCTCTCGACCGCCTTGATCGGCTCGAAGTCCGGCACGCGGGGCGAGAGGTTCCGCGGGTCCATGAGCGTTTCGTAGGTGAAGCGCACGTCCTTCGCGGTGAGCTCCCGCCCGTCGTGGAAGCGCACTCCGCGCCGGAGCCGGAAGACGATGACCGGGTTCTCCTCCGTCGGCCGGACGTGCGCGTCGGCGGCGGCGCGCGCCGACGCGGGCTCCGGCGCCGCGACGTACCGGAGGGGGTCCAGCGTCCCCACGTACCCCCCGAGCAGCCGGTCGAGGTTCCGGAAGAAGTCCTGGTCCACGGCGCGCAGCGTGAACTTGATGCGCGGCGGGCGCCGGATGACGACGGAGACGGGCGCGGGGCCAGGCGGCGCGGGGCCGCCGGGCCGGCGCGCGGGGGCCGCCGCCGCGATCTGCACGGTGCTGGTCTCCGCCGGCAGCACGGTCATCGCCTCGACGGCCCGCAAGGCCGGCGCCCCGGCGGCCTGCGCGGTCCGGAGGCGGGCCTGCAAGGTCTCGGGGGTGGCCAGGGCGCCGTCCGGCAGGCGCAGTGTCGCGTCGGCGAAGAGGTAGGCCTCCTCGAAGACATGCCAGGACTCCGCCAGGCGGCCCCGGAAGGAGAGGTCAAGGTCCCGGTCGATCAGGCCCTCGAAAACGAGCGCGTTTACCTCGCTCGAGGCCGAGTCGGCGGAGAGCGTCGGGTTGAGGATCACCGCGTCGGCGATCGAGCTGCTGATGTAGCGGGTGAGCCGGCCCGGGTCCCCGCGGCTTTGGTCCTGGAACGTGGGGACCCAGAAATACGACTGCAGGAGGACCAGGCTGACGAGCGTCGGCGCGGCCAGCAGGAGAAGCTTGGCCCCGCGCATCCGCCCGGTCCCGTCGCTCTACTTGGGCGTCGCCGGCGGCGCCGGGGGGACGGCCGACGTCGGGGCCTCCGCCGGCGCCGGGACGGCCGGCACGACCGACTGGACCTTCGACGACATCTTGGCAAGGCTGAACGAGGTGATCATGAACAGGATCGCGACCACGGTCGTGATCTTGCCCAGGATCGTCGGCGTGCCCATGGAGCCGAAGACCGCCTGGCTCCCGCCCCCACCGAAGGCCGAGCCGATGTCGGCCCCCTTGCCGGCCTGGAGCAGCACGATCCCCATGATGGCGAGACACACGATCACGTGCACGGCAATCAGCGCGTAGTACACGGCTTGCCCCTCACTCAGGCGGCGGGGGCGGCGCAATGCCTGCCCCCGCCCGCGTCGGTCATGTGGACTCGATGGCATCACAGTCGCTCGGCCGGCGGACGCGCCCGCCCCTTGGCCTCGATGCCGGCCCGGACGATGCCGATGAAGTCGGCCGCCTTGAGGCTCGCCCCGCCCACGAGCGCGCCGTCGATGTCGGGCTCCGCCAGGAGCGCGGACGTGACCTCGGGCTTGACGCTGCCGCCGTAGAGGATCGGGCACGCGGCGGCGACGGCCGGCCCCGTCAGGCGCGCCAGCACGGTGCGGAGCTGCGCGTGAACCTCGGCCGCCTGCGCGGGGGTGGCGGTCTGACCGGTTCCGATGGCCCACACGGGCTCGTACGCGAGCCAGCCCCGCCCGGCTTCCACGGCCGGCCGCTCGCCGAGGGCCGCCTCGAGCTGACGGGTGACGACGGCAAGGGTCTGCCCGGCCGCCCGCTCGTCCGCCGTCTCGCCGACACACACGAGCGGCGTGAGCCCGTGGGCGAGCGCCGCGGTCACCTTGCGTCGCACCATCTCGTCGCTCTCGCCGAGACCGTGGCGCCGCTCGGAGTGCCCGAGGATGACGAGCCGAGCGCCCGCATCCCAGACCTGGGACGGGGACACGGAGCCCGTGAAGGCGCCGGCGGCCTCCCAGTG
The DNA here is from genome assembly GCA_035550795.1 of Candidatus Methylomirabilota bacterium. Taxonomy (GTDB): domain Bacteria; phylum Methylomirabilota; class Methylomirabilia; order Rokubacteriales; family DASRDR01; genus DASRDR01. The sequence continues at coordinate 9,653 of DASZOL010000053.1, read as the reverse complement.
GGCGTCCTGCGCCCCGACGAGGATGGGGGAGCCGGCGAGCACCTCGGCGACCGCGGCCAGCGCGGTGAACGCCGGACACACGGCGATGCGGATCTCCGTGAGCCCGCGGCAGCCGTCGCGCACGGCAGCCGCCAGCGTCCGCGCCTCGGCAAGCGTCGCGTGCATCTTCCAGTTCCCCGCGACCACCGGCGTGCGGGGCACGGCGCCATCGGCCATCAGGCGTCGTCCAGGGCAGCCACGCCCGGCAGGCTCCGCCCTTCCAGGTACTCGAGGAACGCGCCGCCGCCCGTGGAGAGGTACCCGATCCGCCCGCCGACGCCGGCCATCTGGACGGCAGCCACCGTGTCCCCGCCCCCGACGACCGAGAGGGCGGGCGCGTCCGCCACCGCCCGGGCCAGGGCCAGCGTCCCGGCCGCGAACGGGGCCCGCTCGAACACTCCCATCGGCCCGTTCCAGATGATGGTCCGGCTGTCGCCAAGGGCGGCCGCGAAGTGCCGGACGGTCGCCGGGCCGATGTCGAGCCCCATCAGGTCGGGGGGGATCGCCCCGCTCTCGACGAGGCGGCCCTCGGCGGCGGCGGGCGAGGGCGCGACCACCGTGTCGACCGGGAGTCGGAAGTCGACGCCCCGGCCTCGCGCGGCGTCGAGGAGGTGGCGGGCCGTCTTCACCAGGTCCGCCTCGAGCAGCGACCGCCCGACCTCGTGCCCCTGCGCGCGCAGGAAGGTGAACGCCATCCCGCCGCCCACCAGCAGCCGGTCGACACGGCCGAGGAGCGACTCGATCAGGGCGAGCTTGTCCGAGACCTTGGCGCCCCCGAGGATGGCCACGAGCGGGCGCGCCGGGGCGTCGAAGATCTGCCCCAGGGCGGCAAGCTCCTGCTTCATCAGGAGGCCCGCCACCGCGGGCCGGAGATAGCGCGTGATCCCCTCGGTCGAGGCGTGGGCGCGGTGGGCCGCGGCAAAGGCGTCATCGACGTAGACGTCGCCGAGCCGGGCGAGCGCTCGCGCAAACACGGGGTCGTTCGTCTCCTCGCCCGCATGGAAGCGCAGGTTCTCGAGGAGCAGGACGCCCCCGGGCGGCAGGGTCCCGGCCTGGGCCTCGACGGTCGGCCCGACGCAGTCCGGAGCCAGGAGCACCGCCTCGCTCAGAAGCGCCCCCAGCCGCCGCGCCACGGGCGCCAGGGAGAACCTCGGCTCGGGCCCGCCCTTCGGGCGGCCGAGGTGCGAGGCGACGACCATTGCGCGCGCGCCGTGCGCCCGCGCGTGCCGGAGGGTCGGCAGCGCGGCGCGGATCCGGGCGTCCTCGGTCACCTCGCCGTCAGGCCCGAGCGGGACGTTGAAGTCGACGCGAACGAACACTCGGCGGTCCCGCAGGTCGACGCTCTCGATCGTGCGCTTGGGCATGGGCAGGGGACGCAGGCGACGGGGCCGCCCGGGGCCCCGTTCTTACCGCGTCCGCCCCATGAAGCTGACCAGGTCGCGGACGCGACTCGAGTACCCCCACTCGTTGTCGTACCAGGCGAGCACCTTGACCAGGGCGCCGTCCACCAGCGCCGTCGACAACCCGTCCACGACCGCGGAGTGGGAATCCCCGTTGAAGTCCACCGATACCAGGGGCTCGTCCGTGTACCCGAGAATTCCCTTGAGCGGGCCCGCCGCGGCGCTTCGGAACGCCTCGTTGACGCCCTCGACCGACGCGGGACGCTCGAGCTCCGCGGTGAGGTCGACGAGCGACACGTTGGGCGTCGGGACCCGGATGGCGATCCCGTCGAGCCTCCCCTTGAGGGAGGGCAGGACCAGCCCGACCGCCTTTGCCGCGCCCGTGGTGGTCGGGATCATGGAGAGCGCCCCGGCCCGCGCGCGGCGGAGATCCTTGTGCGGGAAGTCCTGGATGTTCTGGTCGTTCGTGTAGGCGTGGACGGTGGTGCAGTAGCCGCGGCGGATGCCGAACCGGTCGGCGAGGACCTTCGCGACGGTCGCCAGGCAGTTCGTCGTGCACGAGGCATTCGAGACCACGTGGTGCTTGGCGGGGTCGTAGGCCTGCTCGTTCACGCCGAGCACCAGCGTCACGTCCGGATCCTTCGCCGGCGCCGTGATGACCACCTTCCGCGCGCCGGCGTCGAGGTGCTTGCCGGCGCCCGCGCGGTCGACGAACCGCCCCGTCGACTCGACCACGGTGTCCACCCCGAGGTCCCGCCAGGGAAGGCTGCCCGGATCCTTCTGCGCGAGCACCCGAACCTGACGGCCGTCGACGAAGACCGCGTCGGCCTTGGCCACGACCTCGGGCGCGAAGGTCCCGTGGACCGAGTCGTGCTTGAGGAGATGCGCCAGGGTGGGCGCGTCGGTCAAGTCGTTCACCGCCACGACCTCGAACCCCGGGGTCCCCCACGCGGCGCGGAAGAACACCCGCCCGATCCGACCGAACCCGTTGATCCCCACCTTGAGCGCCATTACTCCCGCCTCCTGTCGCGCGGTACTCAGTCGTTGGCTGTCAGGAACGTCGCGGATTATCGATGATTATAGGCCGCCCGCGCGTGACGGTCAACGCGGGCGCCGCGAGCCCGCGGATCAGCGCGCGACGACGCGGGCGAGCGTGAGGACGCCGACGGCCGTCGCGCCCGCGGCCCGGAGGGCCCCCGCCGCCGCGGTGATCGTGGCCCCTGTCGTGAGCACGTCGTCGATCAGCAGCAGGCGGCGGCCTGCGACCGCGACAGGGCGGGGGACCGCGAACGCATCGCGGACGTTGGCGCGCCGCGCCTCGGCGTCGAGATCAGTCTGGGGCCGCGTCGGGCGCGCGCGGACCAGGACGCGTCCGAGGACCGGGACCCGCCAGCGGGCCGCGCACGGCGCGGCCAGGAGCTCGGCCTGGTTGAACCCCCGCTCCGCGAGCCGGGCTGGGTGGAGGGGCACGGGGACCAGGCCCTCCGCCCAGTCGGCCGGCGGCGTCGGCAAGCCGCCCGGCGCGGCCTCGGCCAGGAGTCGCCCGAGGGGCGCGGCGACGGCCGGCCGGTGGCCGAACTTGAGCGCGTGGATCGCCTCCCGCATCCCGTCCCGATACCGGGCGACGGCGCGGGCGAACGCGTAGGGAGGTGGCGACCGCCGACAGGCCTCGCAGGGCAGCGCCCCGCCGAGCCCCGGGAAGGGCTCCCCGCACACGGCGCAACCCGGGCCGAGCCCGATCGGCAGCGCCGCCCAGCAGGGCCCGCAGAACGGGCGGTGCCCGGCGTCGTCCGAGCGCGTCGCGCAGACCGGGCAGACGGCGGGGAAGACGAGGTCGAGGAGAGGATCGAACCAGCGACCGAGGGCGAGGGCCATCGCGCGGCCCCCCGTGAGCCGGGCTCAGCCGGCCGCGGCCTTGTCCTCGCGCTCGAGGCGGCGCTGACACTCGATGCAGTAGCGCGCGAACGGGAGGGCGTCGAGGCGCTTCTCGCCGATCGGCTCTCCGCACCGCTCGCAGTCCCCGAAGCCGCCCTCGTCGAATTTCCGGAGTGCGGTGAGCACCTCGCGCAGGAGCCGACGGTCGCCGTTACCCAGCTCGAAGAGGAACTCCCGCGTGTAGGCCGTGTTGGCCTGGTCGCCGAGGTCCTTCATGGTGCCGTCGTCGAGGCCCTTCTCGTAGAGCGCGCTGCGGCCGACCTCGTCCTCGAGCTGACGGCGCTTGGCCACGAGCGCCTCGCGCAGGTCCTTCAGCCGCTGCTGCCCGAGCCTGGTCGCCATCGCCTCCTCCGGCGCGCCAGGCTGTCACGCGCCCGGCGCGTGGGTCACGGTAGCATGCGCTCTCCGGGGTGTCCAGCGTGCGGGGACTCAGGCCTCGATGGAGACCTCGGGCGCGTCGCCCCACAGGCGGTCGAGCGCGTAGAAGGCGCGCGTCTCGGGCAGGAAGACGTGCACCACGACGTCGCCGTAGTCGAGCAGGATCCAGCCTGACGCCGCCACCCCCTCGCGATGGAGCGCACGGTATCCCTCGGCCTTCAGCGCGGCCTCGATGGCCGCCGCGATCGTCTCCACGTGGGTGGTCGACGCGCCGGTGCAGAGGACGAAGTAGTCCGCGATCCCGGACAGCCCGGCGAGGTCGAGAAGCTGGAGGGACTGGGCTCGCTTGTCGAGGGCGGCCCGCGCCGACAGCCTGGCCTTCGCGGCGACTGGCTCAGGCACGCTAGGCTAGCTCGCCGTACAGGCGGTGGTCGGCAATGTACTCGGCGACGGTCAGCGGCACCAGGTATCGGGCGCTCTCGCCGGCGGCGAGACGCTCGCGCACCTGCCGCGCCGAGACCGGGACCGACCGCGTCTCCACGAGCGCGCACTCGCCGGGCGCCAGCGTCTCCGGCGGGACGGGGGGGACGCGGCGCCAGCCGGCCCGGCCAAGCTGGGCGAGAACCGCGCGCGCCGCGGGCGCGTCCGGGTCAAACGCGCTGCCGGCCCGGCAGCCGACCGCGAGCGTCGCGAAGGCGCCGAGCCGCGCCGGCGTCCGCCAGTGGGGGAGGTCGAGGAACGTGTCGCTTCCCATCAGGAAGAACAGCCGGGCGCCGGGCCACTCGCCCGCCAGGGCCTCGACGGTGTCGGCCGAGTACGACGGCCCGGTCCGCTCCACCTCCACCGACGACGCCACGAAGCCCGGGTGGCCGGCGACGGCGAGGCTCACCATGGCGTAGCGGTGGAGCGCCGGGACCAGCCCGACGGGGGGTTTGTGGGGCGGCGTCCCGGCCGGCACGAACAGGACCCGGTCGAGCGCGAGACGCTCACGGAACGATTCCGCGAGGACCAGGTGCCCCAGATGGATCGGGTTGAACGTACCGCCCAGGATGCCGAGCCGCCACTCCGCCATCGGCGGCGCCTCAGGGGCAGGCTCCCGCCACGGTTACTCGCGAATCTGTCCGGAGCCCGTCACCACGAACTTGGTCGTGGTGAGCTCCTCGACCCCGACCGGACCGCGCGCATGAAGCTTCGAGGTGGAGATCCCGATCTCGGCCCCCATCCCGAACTGGTTGCCGTCCACGAGCCGCGTCGACGCGTTGACGAGGACGCACGCGGCATCCACCTCCGTCACGAAGCGGCGCGCCCGGAGATGGTCCCGCGTCACGATGGCCTCTGCCAGTCCCGAGCCGTGCCGCCGGATGTGCGCGATCGCCTCCTCGAGGCTGGGGACGACCCGGACCGCGAGCACCAGATCCAGGTACTCGGTGTCCCAGTCCGCGTCCACCGCCGGCCGGGCGTCCGGGACCAGCTCGAGCGTCCGGGGGCAGCCGCGCAGCTCCACCCCCGCGGCACGCAGGCGCGTCGCGGCGGCGGGCAGGAAGGTGGCCGCGACGTCGGCGTGGACGAGGAGCGTCTCCATGGCGTTGCACACGCCGGGCCGCTGGGCCTTCGCGTTCACCGCGATGTCGCCCGCCATCTGCAGGTCCGCGCCCGCGTCGACGTACACGTGGCACAATCCCTTGTCGTGCTTGAGGATCGGGATCGTGGCGCGCTCGGCCACCAGGCGCACGAACGCCTCGCCGCCACGCGGCACGATGAGATCGACGTAGCGGTCCAGCGTGATCAGGACCTCGACGGCTTCGCGGTCCGGCACGTCGATGAACCCGAGCGCCTCCGCCGGGAGCCCCGCCTTCTCGAGACCCTTCGCGAGGATCGCCGCGATGACGGCGTTCGATTCGATCGCCTCGCGGCCCCCGCGCAGGACGCAGGCGTTCCCGCTCTTGACGCAGAGGGCAGCGGCGTCGGCGGTGACGTTAGGCCGGCTCTCGTAGATGAACCCGATGACGCCGAGGGGCACCCGGACGCGGGCGATGTCCATCCCGTTCGGGCGCCGCCATCCCCGCACGGTCTCGCCGACGGGATCGGGCAAGGTGGCGATCTGGCGGATCCCCGCCGCCATGTCCTCGACCCGCGCGTCCGTCAGCGTCAGGCGATCGAGGAAGGCTCTGGGATGCCCCTGGCCCCGGGCGCGCTCGAGGTCGGCCCGGTTGGCCTCGATGATGGCCGGCGCCTTCTCGTCGAGCCCGCGTGCCATGGCGAGGAGGGCCTCGTTCTTCACACGGGTGTTCGCGAGCGCCAGGCTCCGGGCGGCCTCGCGCGCGGCCCGGGCGCGCGTCTCGACCAGCTCGCGCACGTCGATCGCCGCCACGGCCCCTAGAGTATCACGGGGTTACTGGGGTCAGAGGATGACGAGGTTGTCCCGATGGATCACCTCCTCGGTCACGCGGTAGCCGAGCAGGCGCTCCATGTCCGCCGTCTTCGCGCCACGGAGGAGCCCGAGCTCGCGGGCGTCGCAGCTCACGATGCCGCGGGCGAACTCGCGCCCGTCGGCGTCTCGCACCCCCACCGCGGCACCGGCCGCGAACTGTCCGCTCACGGCGAGCACCCCCGACGGCAGGAGGCTCTTCCCCCGCTCGACGAGGGCCCGGCGCGCCCCGGCGTCGACCGCGATCATGCCCTGCACCGGCAGCGCGAAGGCGATCCAGCGCTTGCGGGCCGCGAGCCGGTCCGTGCGGGGCTCGAAGTACGTGCCGGCCGGCTCGCCCTGCACGACGGCCCGCAGCACGGCCGGCCGGCGGCCGTCGGCGATCACCATGGGGATCCCGGCGGCCATGGCCTTCTGCGCAGCCTGGAGCTTCGTCACCATGCCGCCGGTCCCCACGGGCCCGCCCGCGCCCGCCAGGGCCTCCATCTCGGGCGTGATGGTTTCCACGCGCGCGATGCGGCGCGCCGCTGGGTCGTGCCGCGGATCCCCGGTGTAGAGGCCGTCGATGTCGGAGAGGAGCACCAGGAGGTCGGCGTCGATCAGCGCCGCGACGAGCGCGGCGAGATTGTCGTTGTCGCCGACCTTGATCTCCTCGACCGCGACCGTGTCGTTCTCGTTGATGACCGGCAGGACGTGGAACGCGAGGAGCGTCATGAGCGTGTTCCGGGCGTTCAGGTACCGCTCGCGGTGGCTCACGTCCTCCTGGGTGAGCAGCACCTGGGCCACCCGGACGCCGTGCGCGCCGCAGGCCTGCTCGTAGTGCCACATGAGCGCGGCCTGTCCCACCGCGGCCGCCGCCTGCTTCTCGGGAATCGACCGCGGCTTCGCGCCGAGCCCCAGGCGGGCCGTGCCGGCGGCGATCGCCCCCGACGTGACCAGCGCGACCTCGACGCCGCCCGCCATCAGCGCCGCGAGCTCGGCCGCGAGGGGCTCGATCCGGGCGCGGTCGGGCCCCGTCGCCGGATCGGCGATGAGACCGCTCCCGACCTTCACGACCACGCGCCGCAGGCGCCGGCGCCTCACGCGCAGCCTCCGGCGGGCTGGTCTCCGGGCGCCGCCAGGAGGGCCGCTCCGATGCTCGCCCGCAGGGCGTCGAGTCCGTGTCCCGTCCGCGCCGCGAGGGCGAAGACGGGGAGCCGGCGGCGCCGCGCGAAGGCCACGACGCGGGCCAGCCGGGGTGCCGCGCCTTCGAGGTCGGTCTTGTTCGCGGCCAGCAGCTGCGGACGCCGGGCGAGCTCGGGAGAGTACGCCGTGAGCTCCGCCTGGATCGTCCGCCAGTCCTCCACCGGATCGCGCCCGGTCGTCGGGTCCAGATCGAGGAGGTGGACCAGCAGCCGCGTGCGCTCGAGATGCCGGAGGAAGCGCAGACCGAGCCCCTTGCCTGCGGCCGCGCCGGGGATCAGACCGGGCACGTCCGCGATCACGAAGCTCCGGTCCTCGGTGAGCCGGACCAGCCCGAGGGTCGGGACGAGCGTCGTGAAGGGATAGTCGGCGATCTTCGGGCGCGCGGCGGAGAGCCGGGCCACCAGGGTGGACTTGCCCGCGTTCGGAAACCCGACCACTCCGACGTCGGCGAGGAGCCGGAGCTCCAGCCGGAGGGTGCGCTCCTCGCCGGGCTCGCCCGGCTCGGCGTGGCGCGGCGCGCGGTGGGTGGCCGTCGCGAAGCGCGCGTTCCCGCGGCCGCCCCGGCCGCCCCGCGCCACGGCCAGCCGCTCGCCATGCCGGGTCAGGTCGCCGAGCATGAGCCCGGTCCGGTGGTCCCGCACGGTCGTGCCGACCGGGACCCGCAAGCGGAGATCCGCGCCGGTCGCGCCGTGACGGTCCGAGCCCTCGCCGTGGCGCCCGCGCGGCGCCGCGTAGTGGCGACGGTACCGGAAATCCAGGAGGGTGCCGAGGCCTTCGTCGGCCTCGAGGATCACCGAGCCGCCGCGGCCCCCGTCCCCCCCGTTGGGCCCGCCCCGCGGGACGAACTTCTCGCGGCGGAAGCTGACGCAGCCGCGACCGCCGTCGCCGGCCCGGACGTGGATCTCGACTTCGTCGACGAACACGGCGGTCCGGGGGGCACGGGCGGGAAGGGACTAGGAGGCGGCTTCTGGGCGGACGCTCACGAGCCGACGGCCGTTCCGCTCCTCGAAGTCGACGACGCCGGTCGCCTTGGCGAACAGCGTGAAATCCACCCCGAGGCCGACGTTCCGCCCCGGCCAAAAGCGCGTGCCGCGCTGCCGGACGAGGATCGAGCCGGCGGGGACCCACTGCCCGGCGAAGCGCTTGACCCCGAGCATCTTGGGCTGGCTGTCCCGGCCGTTCCGCGAGCTGCCAACGCCCTTCTTGTGCGCCATGACGGGTGCTCCGTATGCCTCAGGCGCCCGCTTCGATCCGCGTGATGCGGACCGCCGTGTACGCCTGGCGATGGCCCTGCCGGCGCCGGTAGTTCTTCCGGCGCTTGAACTTCACGACGACGATCTTCCGCTCCCGGCCGGTCCGCACGACCTGGCCAACGACCCGTGCTGCACCGAGCCGGGCGGGATCGACGACGGGGTCCCCCTCCGCTCGCAGGTAGGCCACCTCGCGGAACTCCACCGTGTCGCCCTGTCCGGTGGGGAGGCGCTCGAGGCGCACCACGTCGCCTTCCCGAACCCGGTATTGCTTGCCCCCGGAGATGATCACGGCTTCCACGCTGCTGCCTCCTCGGAGAATGACGCCGAGCCTGGGCTGTCCGAAGCGCCAATTTGACCACACCATCGCGGGGGTTGTCAACGCGCCCGGCCCCACTATCCTGGCGAGCGCCCTGCCTCACGGGCTCGACGTGGCCCGACCTCGGCATCGGCTTGGGCGGCGCCGGCGCTTCGTCGCGTCGACCGTGGCCGTGAGCCGGGCGGCGCCGGGATGGCGCTCCTCTGCGCCTGGCCGTCGCTCCGGGGCGGCCGGCTCGAGAACGCGCGCCTCCCGTCGGCCGGCAGGATCCGAGCGGCCGGCGTCGAGCCCGAGGGCTGACGCGGCCGGACGCGATCAGTCCTGCCGGAAGTACTGCGCCAGGCGCTGGCGCAGGAACAGGCGCGACCGGTGGACGCGAGACTTGACCGCCGGCAGGCTGATGCCGAGCATCTCGGCGATCTCGGGGTTCGAGAGCCCCTCCATGTCGTGAAGCGCGAACGCCGTCCGATAGTCGGCCGGTAACCCGTCGATCGCCTCGCGGAGCCGGGCGCGCGCCTCGGCTTGGAGGGCAGGATCCTCGGCCTGCTGGGTCCAGTCGCGCCCGGGCTCGAGAAGCTGGCCGTCGCCGTCGAAGGCCGGCAGCAAGGCTTCCCAGGAGACTTGGTCCCGGCCGCGCCGCCCCCGCAGCTTCTCGTAGGCGGCGTTGGCCGTGATGCGATAGATCCAACTCCCCAGCGCGGACTCGCCCTTGAACGATG
>DASZOL010000052.1:0-188012 GCA_035550795.1 Candidatus Methylomirabilota bacterium | reverse complement strand
TCCAGGACGACTTCAAGTCACCGCTGGAAACGATCGAGGCGGCCCTCGAGGTGCTTGGCGAGATCCCGGCGGCGCGCCGGCTCGTGGTGTTGGGCGAGGTCAGCGAGCCGGTCGGCTCCGTGCGCCCGGTCTACCGGCAGCTCGGCGTTCGCCTGGCGCGGCTCGCGACGCGGGCGGTTCTCGTCGCGGGCGACAACGGCCGGTCGTGCATCGCGGGAGCCAAGGCCGGCGGCCTGCCGCGCGCCGCCCTCGTGGACGCCGGCCGGAGCTGGCGCCGGGCTGTCGCCGCGATCGCGGACGACCTCCGGGCAGGGGACGTCGTGCTCATCAAGGGGCGGGACACCCAGCGACTCGAACGGGTGGGCCTCGCCCTGTTGGGTCGGCCGGTGCGGTGTGAGCTGGTGGAGTGCGACGTGCGCCTGCTCCGCTGTGCCGCGTGCCCGATGCTGGAGCGCGGCTGGGGCCCGGGCCGCTCCTAGCCGGTGACGGGGCGCGGTGCCCCGGTCGCGGATCCCGGGGCCGTACGACGGAGCTCGTCTGGCGCCGAGGAACGGCTCGCGGTAGGGTCAGGCGGACTGACTTCCGCCGACCCGGCAGGAGACGCCATGACATGCTGGTGCGTCGCTCGCGTGGCACGGGCGGAGCCTGGCGAGACGGCGGACGAACCCCTGGTCGTGGCGGCCGGGCGACGCGCCCTCACGCGGGACGATGCGCAGGGACATCCGGGCGCTGGCCGGGACGGTGCTCCGCGGGCGTGCAGAGCCATGAGTGTACACCCGCGCCGGAACACCTCATCTGCTCGGACGGGACGGCCAACACCTTCGGGCAGCGGGTCTCGAACATCGCGCGCCTGATCCAGCTCGTTCAACTCAACGATCCGGTGCAGCAGCTCGCGTTCCACGACCAGGGCATCGGCACGGACTCGAGGCTGGTCGAGACCGTCGAGGCATACAAGGCGGCACCGGGCGTCGATCGGAAGGCGCTGACGATCCTTCCCGGGCCGTACGGCCGCTCGCGGCTGCTGGCCAAGGCGTACGAAGCGCGCCGGGCAGATCTGCGCCTGAGCGACGAGGGGCGGGCGTGGATCGGGTTGCCGGATCCTGAGGCCGTGGTCCACGAGTCGCTCACGCGCGGATGGTGCATCAGCGAGAACGGGCCGCGCTGGGAGCTTGACAACCAGTACCCGAAACCGAAGCGCTTCTTCAAGTGCGGCGGACAGGGTACCGCAGCCCGATGCAGTTCGCGCGTGGTGGCAAGATATTCCTCCACGCGTCCGTCGGCCCCGGCTACGGCATCGAGACCGAGCATGTGTTCACGGTCCCCTCTCCGAACCGGCCACGCGCGGGGGGAAGCCAAGCCGGTGAAGTGGGCGGTGCCGCCCCGAGGCTGACGACCGAGCGTGCTGGGGAGCGCCGTGTCCGCCCCGCGGGACCAGCGCGCCCGATGGTGCGCCCGGGCGATGCCCTTGGTCGACGCCGTGTAGCGCGCGGTAGCGGCAGTCCCAGCTGTCCCGCCAGAGCAGCCTCCTTCCCGACGAGGATCACTGCGCCTTCGGCCACGTGCGCTGATCGGCACGGGCGGCCTTTGGGCCGGGTCCCCGGCGGCGGCGTGCATGGCCGGGCCACAGTTTTTTGTCAACCGTGCTGCCACGCGGCGTCATCGGGCTCGCGCGCTCGGACCCGCGCCGGCGCCGCCCGGCGACGATCGCCTTCCATCCTGCAGCGCAACCGCGCGTCCTGACGGACGGCTTCCGATGACGCGGCGCGCTACCCCAGCGCCGCCTGCTTGGTGGCACGGTTGTTGCCTCATCGGCCCACCGAGGCCCCGTCCGCGGCGCCGCTACACGAGCCGTAACTTGTCCGCGGCGTCCCCGGCGGGGGCAGCGCACGCCGGTCCAGGGAGGCACGCGACATGGCAAAGGTCATGGTCGTGGACGACGCCGTCTCCGACGCCAAGCTCATGGAGTCGATTCTCCGGGCGGCGGGACACCAGGTCGTCTGCTACGGCAACGGCGAGGGACTGGAGGACAAGGTCGTCACGGAGCGGCCGGACGTCCTCCTGCTCGACGTCGTGATGCCGCGGCGCAACGGCTACGAGATCCTCCGGAGCCTCAAGAAGAGCGCGGTCACGAAGGGCACACCCGTCGTGCTCGTGACCTCCAAGAACCAATCGAGCGACGAAGCCTGGGGACGGCGGCAGGGGGCCGACGACTACCTCGGCAAGCCCTTCACGCCGGAGCAGCTCGTCACCATGGTCCGCCGATTCGTGCCATAGCGCGAGCGAGGTGGCCGTGACGACGCCCGGTCCGAGCCCGAACGAGCCGGTACGCGCATGCGTGTTCGCGCTGGCCGGCGAGCAGCTCGCTGCGGACATCCGGCACACCCGCGAGGTCGTCGTCCTCGTGGACCGCACCACGGTGCCAAGGGCGCCTGCCTACGTCCTCGGCGTGGCCAACCTGCGGGGCAACGTCGTCCCCATCGTGGACATCGGTCCACTCCTGGGTCTGCCGCCGCACCCCGCGCGCGAGGCGCTCCGGACCGTCGTGCTGGAGGACGCCGGCATCCAGATCGCCGTCCCGACCGACGAGGTGCTGGGCCTCGAGTCCTTCGACGGTGTCCTGCCCAGAGACGAAGCGGCCCCGAATTCGCGCGGGGAGCTGGCTCGCGGGCGCCTCCGGCGGAGCGATGGCCTGGCGACGCTTCTCGACGTTCCCCGGCTTGTCGAGGCCGCCCGCGCCGGGCCGTCGGGCCGGGCCGACGGCGGACTATGGCCCGGAGATTTCGAATCGACCGGACGCCCACCCGCGTGAGGCTACGATGCGCGCACGTCGCGAGGAGGGAACCACCGTGAGCAAGGAAAGTCGCAGAATGGCGGGCACCGGGATCCGCTCGAAGTTGACGACACAGATGCTCCTGGTCGGCCTCGCCCCGCTCGTGCTGCTGGGTGTGTTCGGCTACCTGGTGTTGCGCCGCTCCGCGGATGCGTTCGACCGGAACCTACAGGAGACGGCGCAGCTGACGGTGACCAGCGCGGCCAAGGATCTGGTGGGCCAGCTGGACGTCTACATGGAGGAGCGAGTCCGCGACGTGCTCACCTGGGCGTCCGACCCCGTGATCGTGGACGCGGCCGTCCGGGCCGACGCACTCGCCCGGCAGCGTGGCTGGCCCGGCTACCCGGCGATAGCCAGCCAAGCCGACGCCATCAAGCGCATCGAGGTCGAGATGGCGGGGGTGCGAAGCCTGAACCCGCTGCCCGGGGCGACGCAGTACCTCAAGGACCAAGTCGCGCAGGCGAAGGTCTTCAAGGAGGTCTTCTTCACCGACAAGAGCGGCTACAACACGGGCATCAGCAACATGACCTCCGACTTCGTCCAGAGCGACGAGGGATGGTGGGTGAACGCCTGGACCAAGGGCCTGGACATCGGCAAGGTCGGATTCGACGAGTCGGCCGGCGTGTGGTCGATCGACGTCAGCGCGCGGATCGACAATCCCCGGACGCAGGAGCCGCTCGGCGTGCTCAAGGCCGTGCTCGACATCTCCGCCGTGCAGGCCCTCGCGACGCAGGCGGCGCAGAAGCTGCCCGGGTCCGACGTTAAGGTGATGGTCCGTCGTACGGGCATGCTGCTCGCCGACACCGGCGCCAACCACGATCGTCGCGTCATCATGTCCGACGAGGGCAACCTGCTCCAGCGGCGGGTACCCGCGGCCGAGGCGGCGGCGAAGGAGGGCGCCAAGGCTGGGTACCTGGTCGACGGCGCGGACGCGCCCGGCGGCGAGCCGCAGCGAGGTCAGGTGGTCGGCTACGCGGTCGGCGCCACCAAGGGTCAGTTCCGGGACCTCCCGGAGTTCGCGGGCCTCGGCTGGGCCGCGATCGTCGGTCAGGACAAGAAGGTGGCGTTCGCCGCCCTGGACCAGCTGAGCGCCCAGCGCCGCGCCTTGACCGGTTTGCTGGTCGGGGTGCTGGTCCTGGCCGTTGTGGCCCTGATCGCGGCCGGCGCCGTCCTCGGGCGCCGCATCAGCCAGCCGCTGCTGGAGCTCAGCCAGGCGGCCCGACGCCTGAGCACCGGGGATCTGGGGGTCGAAGTACGCGTGCGATCCACGGACGAGATCGGCCAGCTGGCCAGCACGTTCAACGACACGGTCGGCCGGCTGCGCGGGCAGGTTCGCACGGAGGCCGAGCGCGACGAGGAACGGCGCAAGCGTGAGGAGCTCCAGCGGAACGTCACGCGCTTCCTGGATACGGCCACGGAGATCGCCGGAGGCGACCTCACGAAGCGCGGCGAGGTCACGGCCGACGTGCTCGGCAACGTGGTCGACGCGATCAACGTCATGGTGGACGAGATCGAGGCCCTCATTCGCGACGCGCGCCAGGCGACGGTCCAGGTCGCCGCCAGCGCCGGCGAGATGATCCAGGCCAGCGAGCAGATGGCTGACGGGGCCCAGGCGCAGTCCCGTGAGGCCCAGGGCGTCTCGGGCGCCGTCGAGGAGCTGACGCAGTCGGTGCGCAGGGTCGCGACCAGCGCCGACGCGTCGGCCCGTGCGGCGCGGGAGGCGCTGGAAGCCGCCCAGAAGGGCGACGGGGCCGTGCGGAACAGCCTCGACGGCATGCAGCGCATTCGCGGCGAGGTCCAGGCAATCGCGAAGAAGATCAAGAGCCTGGGCGACCGGTCGCTCGAGATCTCCGACATCGTCAACACGATCGAGGACATCGCATCGCAGACCAACCTCTTGGCCCTCAACGCCGCGATCGAAGCGGCGGGCGCGGGCGAGGCCGGGCTTCGCTTCGCCATCGTGGCGGACGAGGTGCGCAAGCTCGCGGAACGCTCGGCCAAGGCGACCAAGGACATCGGCCTGCTGATCCGGAACGTGCAGGTCGAGACCCAGGAAGCGATCGTGGTGATGGAGCAAGGCACGCGCGAGGTGGAAAGCGGCTACGGGGTGACGGTCGAGGCGGGAGAGCGCCTGAAGCAGATCGCTGAGATCTCCGAGCGGTCGTCCGAGCTTGCCCAGGAGATCTCGCTGGCCACGCAGCATCAGGTGCGGAGCGCCGAAGGGGTCGCCGCGGCCATGCAGTCGATCGCGACCGTCGCCGTCCAGACGGAGCAGGGCGTCATGCAGACGCGCAGGACCGTGGACGAGCTTGTGAAGCTCGCGGACGCGCTGCAGGGGAGCCTGGCGCGGTTCAAGCTGGCGGCCTGACGTCGGCCGCAGGCGGCGCGGAGAGCAGCGAGGACCCCGGGGGACCCGAGCGAGACGATGGCGGATCAGGAGCAAGAGTTCCTGCGCGGCATCTTCCTGATGGAGGCGTGGGACACCGTCTCGACGGTGGAGGAGGGACTGCCTCGGCTCCTCGATCCCGCGCCGCCGGCCGAGACGCTCACGCCGCTCTTGGTCGTCGCGCACCGTCTGAAGGGAGCCGCGGCCCTTCACGGCTTCCCGGGAACGGCCGGCCTGGCGGGGCTGCTCGAATCCGTGCTCGAGGGCGCGTCCCTGCCGTGGCAGCGTACGGACCTGCACGGTCTCGTGGTGGACCTGCTGGCAGCCATCAAGCCGGTACTGGACGGCATCGCCGCCACCGGCGCCGAGGACGGCGCAGCAGTCGCGGCGTTCCGGACCGCGCATCCGGGGCTCTTCCAGCCCGGCGGGCCGGCCGCCTCGCCACCGCGTCTGGGCGACGCTCTCCTGCGGGACGCGCGGCGCTTCTTCGCGGAGCATGGCGACGTCCTCGCCTACTTCGGTCCCGAGTCGGCCGAGCATCTCGAGACGATCACGCGCGCGCTGGTCGCCCTGGAGCGGGGCGGGCATGACCCTGGCGAGGCGGAGGAGCTGCCGGTCCTGTTCCGGGCCGTGCACACGCTCAAGGGGGCCGCCTACACGGTCGGCTGCGAGGCCGTGGGCCAGGTCGCGCACCAGGTCGAGGACGTCCTGGGCGCCCTGCGCGCGCGTCGACTTGGCTGGTCCCCCGTCGTCCTGGACACGCTGTTCCGGGCGACCGACGCCATCAAGGCGCTGCTCGCGGCTCCCGACGCGCCGGCGGGCGACCCCGCCACCGTCATCGAGGACGCGATCCAGGCGCTGGCGGCGGTCCCGCTGGTGGAGGTCGCGCCGTTGGCCGAGCCGGTCCCGGTCGGCACCCCGGAAGCGGTCGTTCCGCAGGAGGCGGCCTCGGAGCCGATGGCGCCGGCCCCGGAGCCGGGACCCACCGAGCCCGAGGCGGGCGGCACGCTGGAGGCGCCGCGTCCGGTCCGGACCACCATCCGGGTGAGCGTCGGGCGCCTCGACGCCCTCATGAACCTAGTCGGCGAGCTCGTCATCGTCCGGAGCCGCCTCGCCCGCCGCTTCCAGCAGCTCGAGCGGCTCGGCGGCCTCCTTGGCGTGAGTCGCGGGCGGATGGACCGGGCCGTCCGGGACTTCGAGGGCAAGTACCTCGATCCTCACCTCCGCTTCACCGACGAGGACGTCGCCGCGTCCAGGCCGGGGGCGCCCGCCCGGGACGGGTTCGCGCCGGTGTCGGAGCTCTTCGCGGAGCTCGAGTTCGACCGCTACGACGACTTCAACATCCTGGCGCGGACCATCGGGGAGCTGTCCGCCGACCTCGGCGAGATCCAGGCGGAGCTCGCTGCCACCATCCGCAGCATCGACGAGGACACCCGGCACGTGCAGCGCCTGACCGGCGGCCTCCGGGGCGAGATCACCCGAGCGCGGATGGTGCCCGTCGGGAAGCTGTTCGCGCGGTTCCCGCGCCGTGTCCGCGAGCTTGCGGGCTCGACCGGACGGGCGGTGCGGCTGGAGGTCGCGGGCGAGTCCGTCGAGGTCGACAACGCCGTCATCGAACAGATCGCGGATCCCGTCCTCCACCTCATCCAGAACGCCGTCGTCCACGGTATCGAGACGGAGGCCGAGCGCCTGGTGCGCGACAAGCCGCCCGAGGGACGCATCGCCCTGACCGCATACCAGCGAGGCGGTGCGATGTTCGTGGAGGTCGAGGACGACGGCCGAGGCATCGACGTGGAGGCCGTACGGGCGCTTGCCGTCCGGCGTGGCATGCTCGCGCCGGAGGTGGCGGCCCGGCTGGAGGAGCGCGAGGTCCTCGGCCTCCTCTTCCTGTCGGGCTTCAGCACGGCGGCGAGCGTCACGGACGCCGCCGGGCGAGGGGTGGGTCTCGACGTGGTCCGCACCAACATCGCCCGCGTCAACGGCGAGGTCGAGGTGGAGACCAAGCTGGGCGCGGGGACTCGCTTCCGCCTGCGGGTGCCGCTCGCCCTGGCCATCGCCGACGCGTTGCTGGTCCGGGCGGGCGGGGAGACCTTCGCGCTGCCCCTGAACGCCGTTCGCCACATCGCCACCCCGCAGCTGCAGGACCTCCGCGGCGGGGGACGCGGTGAGATGGTCCGCGTGGAAGGGCGCCTCCTCGACCTCCATCGCCTCGATCGCCTCCTGGGCCTCGCGGCCGAAGAGGCAGGGGCGGAGTCCGTGCCCCCCGTGCTCGTCGTCCGGGCTGGCGGGCGGTCGTTCGCGGTCGTGGTGGACGCCATCGTCGGCAAGGAGGAGGTCGTCATCAAGCCGATCGGCGGACTGCTGGCCAACCTGCCGCCGTACGGCGGCGCCACGGTCACGGGCGAAGGACGCGTCATCCTCGTGGTGGATCCGGCGCGTCTCCTGACCCTGGCCGAGAGCTCTTCCGCGGAGATCTCCGGGCCGCGGAGCCCCGCCGTGCCCTCTCCGGCGAGTCCCGCGTCCTGGGCGCCGGCAGGGCCCCCCCGCCGCGTCCTGCTGGTCGACGACTCTGTCAGCGTGCGGCGGTTCGTGGCGCACATGCTCGAGAAGGGCGGATTCGAGGTCCTGACGGCCAACGACGGCGCCGAGGCCCTCGAGCGGCTGATCGACACGACTGTGGACGTCGTGGTCACCGACCTCGAGATGCCCCGGGTCAACGGCTACGAGCTCATCGAGAACTTGAGACGCCGCCGATCGACCCACGAGGTGCCCGTCGTCGTCCTCACGACGCGGGCCGGGGAGAAGCACTGGGCCTTGGCGCGGCGCCTGGGGGTCAGGCACTACGTCACCAAGCCCGTGGACGAGCAGGCCTTCGTGCGCTTGGTCAGCGACGTCGTCATGGCCGCCCCAGAGGTGGAGCCCAGCGGAGCCCTGCGATGAGCCGCTCCCGATCGCACGTCCTGGTCCCCGGTGGCCGCGGGATCTCCCGTCGCCGTCCAACGGTCGCCGAGTGAGCCATGCCGAAAGTCCTGCTGGTTGACGGAGACGCCGAGCGGCGCCGGCTGGGGGCCGAGACCCTGGCCGCGGCGGGATTCGAGGTCGCCGAGGCGACGAGCGCTTCGATCGCCCTGACGGCCCTCGAGTGGAACCGGCCGGACGTGGTCGTCAGCCGGGAGGACGTTCCGGAGCTCGACGGCTACGAGCTGTGCAGCATCATCCGCAGCGATCCCAGCACCAAGGCCCTGCCGTTCCTGCTCCTCGCCGCCCCTGACGGCCCCCAGGCGGGCGCCGCCGCCCGGGCCGGCGTAGACCTGGTCCTGGGGGGCACGTTCGACGCCTCGGACGTCGTGAACCGAGTCCAGAGGCTCGCGTCCTCGGGAGGGCATCATGCCTAAGGTGCTGATCGTCGACGACAGCCTCACCGTCCGGAAGGTGGTCGAGCGGATCCTGGAGTCCCGACAGATGCAGGTCCTCCAGGCAAGCCTGGGGACCGAGGCCATCGAGCGCATCCAGCGCGATGAGCCGGACCTCGTCGTGTGCGACGTGCTGCTCCCCGACCGGGAAGGCTACGAGGTCTGTCAGTTCGTCAAGGCCAACCCGCGTCTCGACCGCATCCCGGTCCTGTTGATCTCCGGAATCGTGAACACCTCGGTCGTCGACCGTGCGGCCCGGGTCGGGTCGGCGGGCGTGATGCAGAAGCCGTTCTCGGCCGAGGACCTGGCCGGAAAGGTGAGCGACCTCCTGAAGCTGGCTGCTCCGGCGCCGCCCGTGACCGTCCCAGGAAACGGGCTAGCCGCGGCGGCCGCGATCTCGGTGCCGTCCGCGACGGAACGGCCGGAGAGCGTGGTCCAGACCGTGCCGCCCGTGGTGCCGGCTAGACCGCCGGAGCGGCCCGCTCCGACCGTCGAGGGATGCCTGACCGGGCTCGCGACCGGGGAAGGGGTCCACTCCGTCGTGCTAGCGGACCGTAGCGGCCAACTGATCGGGACGGCGGGGAGCGCTGGCGACGCGGCGATGCTCGGCGCGCTGACGGCCTGCCTTGCCTCGGCCTCCGACGAGCTCGGCGAGGAGCTGGGGCGGGGCGAGGTCCAGGGACTGATCCTGGAGCACGGGCGCGGGCTCGTCCTGGTGAGCATCGTGGGCGACTCCGCCGTGCTGGCGATCGTGCTCGACGAGCCGGCGGCGCTCGGGAAGGCCCGGTACTACGTCAAGAAGGTAGTGCCCGACCTCCTGCGGGCCCTCTAGACATGGCGCATCGGCGCGCGCTCTCGCAACCCCGGACGCGGGGCGTCGGGCTCCTGGTGGCAGGCGTACTCGCACTCGACGCGGCCGCCGCCCTCACTCTGGAGGGCCGAGCGTTCCCCATGGGTGTGGTCGTCCCGGAGGCGGTGCTCCTCGCGGCGCCCCTGCTCGTGTACGGGATCCTGGCCTTCCTCCTCCTGCGGACGAGGCCCCTGGGATTGCGGTTTGCGGCGCTGGCGGTCCTGCTGGGCATTCACGCTGGCCTGGTGGCCCTCCACACCGTCGCCTACATCGGGCTCTGGTCGCTGCCAGCCCCTGCCGCGCTGCGCCTCGCGCACCGATGGTCACCGCTGATTCCACTCTTGCAGCTGGTCTGGGTGCCGCTCCTCGCGCTGCCCCTCAGGGCCTTGGTCAACCGGCGCCCTCCAGCTCGATCGTATCGGCGCGGTCCCGCACCGGGCCGCGGGGATGCCCAGGCGCCGCGGTCGCCCCACGCCGGGCGTGCCCGTGTCGAGCCGGTCCGCGAAGGCAGAGCGGAGCGTGGCGCGCCCGGGCTCGCGCCAGCGACGCGGCCGGAGACGGTCCCGGCGAGCGCGCCCGAGCCGGCTCCGAGCCGATCGGCCCCTGCGGCGGTCACTCCGATCGGTCCCGAGGTGAGCGTGGAGCCGTCGCCGGTCCCCGCCACGCGCGGCGAGCCGCGACCGCTCGTGCCGGAGCCGACCTGGTTCGACGAGCTCCTCCGCTCGTCCAGCGAGGCCGTCCCGCCCGGAATGGCCCGCGTCGAGGCCGACGCGGGCGTCGCGGCCGCGGCTGACACCGCTCCGAGCTCGATCCTGGCGCAGAGCGTCGCCGTGGCCGCCGCCGACGCCGAGCGGGCGGGCGCCGCTATGGCGGAGCCGGCGGCCGTCGGCGTCCCTGAGGGCATCGCCGTCGTGACGGTGGAGCCCGTCGCCGCGTCGCCCCCGTCGGTCGGGGACGCGCTGGACGACGACCTTCCGCAGGTGACGGAGGTCGCGGCCGCGGCGCCGGTCCCCGTGCCGGCCATTCCAGCCCCCGCGGTCCCTCCGCCCCCCGCCGAGCCTCCGCTCGACCTCGATCGGATCGCGCGGGTGTTCGCGCCGTATGGCCCGCTGCTCTCGCGTGACCGCGCGGTCGTGGTGGACTGGACGCCGGGTCCGGACCTGGCCGTCGTATGCGTGGCGCCGCGGGAGATATCCCGGGACCGCGTGCTTCGCCTGGCGGCTCGTCTGGCGGGGGTGCTCGGCGTCGTGGCCGAGCCGGCGGTGCCCGGTCTCGTCGGTCGACTATCGCTCAGGGCTCGGGACGGGGTCGTTGTCCTGACCCCCCTAGACGACGCTGTCCTGGTCGCTGCCGCGCGGCGCCCCGGCGCCCTCGCGCTGCTCGAAGTCCTGTCGCGGCGTGTCGGGCGTCCTGAGGAGGGAGAGGAGCCAGGGGACGGCGAGCCGGGTGGGCCGCTCCCATCGAGCGCGGCGGGCCCGGCCCTGGTGGACCTTCGCCCGGCGCTGGCGCACCTGGCGCCTCCGGAGGAGGATGCCGCTGCCAGGCGCACGGTCCGGGTGGTGACGCCGACCGCATGGTTCGACGTCGTCGCTCCGCAAGGGATCGAGGCCGAGCCCGTCGGGAGGCTGGCCGGACGTCTGGTGGCGGCCCTCGCCGACGGGGGGGCGGCGGGGGCGGCGGACCTGCACACCCTGCACGTCGAGTTCCCGGCCCACCGCCTCGCCATTCACCCAGTCCACCCGCACACGTCCCCGCCGCGATTCGTGGCCGTCGTGGGTGGACTGGAGCCTCGCGGGCTGCTCGGGCGCCGGGCGGAGCAGTTCGCGCGCGAGCTCCGCGAGGTGTCCTGAGCGTCGAGCCCGGCGGGGCCCGGCCTGCTCGCGAGGAACCGCCATGCTTTGCGGATAGGAGGCCTGGCGGCGAAGAGGGCGTCGCCGTCCGGGGCGGGCGCTATCGGCTGACCGGAGCCCTCACCATCCCGCGCCGGTCGAAGGGCCCGCGCCGCGGCTCTATTGGCCGGTCTCCTCCACCCTCGAGCGATACGGGTCGGGGATTCGTTCGAGGCGATTTGTGAAGAATGTCGTGCCTTCTTCGTCGGTCCACCGATACGTCTTGGTGCGGCTGGCTGAGTCGGATGTCGCCGCCCGCGGCTCTTCGGGCGACGAGGGCGGCGCTGCGGGCGGTTCCGCGGGGGGCTTGGGAATCCATACCCACACGTAAGGGGTCGCCACCCCGTCCCCCCGGAGCTCGTAGCGCCCCGTTGGATGCTCTACCACGCTCGGCAGGGGCGACTCCGTGGAAGGCGCCGCCGGAGCTGGCGCCGCCTGGGAGGACATGATGGGCGGAGACACGTAGATGCTCGGTGCGGCGTAGATGGTGGGTGAGACGGTGACGACCGGAGACGCCGTGTCCAGAGACGAGTCGTAGGCAGCGCCGGGCGTGTACAGGAAGACCGTGGAGGGGGACCACGGGAAGAAGATTCGGCCCGGAAACTTGTGGCCGAAGAATTCGTGGTTGGCCCGGCCGTGGTGAGCCGGTTGCGCGGGAAAGGGGAATCCGCCCGGCGAGCCGAATGCGCCCTTTGGCCGGAACTCGGGAACCGCCCGGAATCCGCCGCCATGCACGGGGACGCCGCTCCGCCCGGGGAATCCGCGCTGGACGGAGTGTCGGCCGCCGGCGAGCCCGGTCACGGGCAGAAGACAGACGCTCAGCACCCCGCACACGGTGAGGGTCCTGGCCAGCCGCCGCATCTCCCGTTCGCCCTCCCATTACGCACTTTACCCGCGCCGGGCGACCTTGAACAGGCGGCGGACCTGCGCTCCTCGGAGCCCCTCCGCCGCGGCCGCGCGGCGCTCTCCAGGCCCCGGCGCGGCCCAGGCGACCGCGCCCTCAGCCGGCTCTTCTGGCGCCGCCTGCCATGCGCAGGCCGACCAGCCGATCGAGCGTCGCCGGGTCCTCGATCAGGGCCTGGGAGGCAGCCCGGTAGACGATGCTGCCGCGCTCCAGCACGAGGGTCGTCTCGGTGAGCGACAGGGCGACCTCGGCGTGCTGCTCGACCAGAATGACGGCGGCCCCGTCCTCGGCCCGCATGCGCCGGATCGCCGCCGTCAGCTCCTCGACGACGATCGGCGCCAGCCCTTCGAGCGGCTCGTCCAGCAGGAGCAGCGCCGGATTCGTCATCAGCGCGCGGGCGATCGTGAGCATCTGCTGCTCGCCCCCGGACAGGTGGTGGCCCGGGCTGCCGCGGCGCTCCGCGAGCCGGGGGAACAGCGCGTAGACCCTTCGCAGGTCCCAGCGCCCCGGGCGCGCGGCCACGGTCAGGTTCTCCTCGACGCTCAACGAGGGAAAGATCTCGCGCTCCTGGGGAACCCAGCCAAGCCCGTCGAGGGCGCGGCGATGCGGCGGGATCCGCGTGACGTCGCGCCCACGCCACCTGATCGTCCCGCGGCGCACGTCGGTGTAGCCCATGATCGTGAGGAGCAGCGTCGTCTTGCCCACGCCGTTGCGGCCGAGCACGGACAGGCTGCCCTGCGCCGGGACATCGAGCGCGATGCCGTCCAGCACGACGGCGTCGCCGTAGCCCGCGCGCACGCCGTCGAGCGCGAGCAGGGGCTCAGCCATGCCGGGCCCTGCCAAGGTACACCTCCCGGACGCGGGGGTCGGCGGCGATCTCGTCGGGACCGCCCTCCACCAGGATCCTCCCGCCGACCATGACGATGATGCGCCTGGCGAACCGGAACACAACGTTCATGTCGTGCTCGATGAACAACACCGCGATGTCCTGCGACAGGCTGGCGATCACGTCGAACAGCTCCGCACTCTCCTCGTGGGGAACGCCCGCGGCCGGCTCGTCGAGCAGAAGGACCTTCGGCTTGGTCGCCAGTGCCAGGGCGATCTCGAGGAGCCGCTGCCGTCCATAGGGCAGCTCGCGGGTCGGCTGATGCCAGCTCCCTCCGAGGCGCAACGCCACGAGGATGTCGTGGGCCTCCTCGACCGCGTCCCGGAAGGTCGGCAGCCGCCGCCAGAAGACGTCCGCGACGCCGCGCCGCTCGCAGACGGCCAGCGTCACCGCCTCCAGGGCGTTGAGGTGCGGGAACAGCGTGTTGACCTGGAACGTCCGCACCAGCCCCCGCTTGACGCGCTCCTCCGGCGTGAGCTCCGTGATCTCCCTTCCGCCGAGGAAGATCTGGCCCCGGTCGAGCGGCAGCATCCCGGTCATCAGGTTGATCAGCGTGGTCTTGCCCGCACCGTTCGGCCCGATCAGGGCGTACCGCTCTCCCGGCGGGAGCGTCAGCGCGATGTCGCTGGCGACGACCAGCGACCCGAAGCTCTTGTCGAGCCCCCGCGTGGCCAGCGCCGGCGCGCTCAGTGAACGCTCCGTCGTCGGACGGTGATCCGCGCGACCCCGCCGAGAATGCCGTTGGGCAGGAACATCACCACGGCGACCAGGAGCAGGCCGATCCAGAAGTACCAGTACTGGGGATTGATGCCGGAGAAGCGGTCCCGGGCGACCATGAAGATGATCGCGCCGATCAGGCCGCCGTAGAGCCGGCCCGCGCCCCCCAGCACGAGCATCACCAGCAGCTCGGCGGAGCGCTGGAAGCTGAGCACCTCGAGCGCGACGGTCTCGGTCGTCTGGGCGAGCAGGCCGCCGGCCACCCCGGCGACCACCGCGGCCATCGTGTAGGCGCGGCGGACGTGCGCGCGGCTCGGGGCGCCGATGGCCGGCATCCGCGTCGCGTTCTCCCGGATGCCACGCAACGCGAGCCCGAACGGCGAATGGGTCGTGCGCCGGATCGCCAGAAAGACCACGAACAGGACGGCGAGCGAATAGGCGTACGCCGTGTACCCGTACAGGTCGAAGCGCAGGCGACCGAACAGCGGCCAGGTCTGCACGCCCTGAAGACCGTCAGCGCCCCCGGTGAGCCAGTGCGCCCGGTTCGCCGCCTCGTGGAGGAGCACGCCCAGGCCGAGCGTGATCATGATCAGCGCCAGGTGGCGGAAGCGGGCCACGACGAAGCTCGCCGCGTAGCCGACGACGCCCGCGACCACCGACGCGATCAGGAGCCCGGACAGCGGCTCCCCCCATCCCTCGCGCGACGCGATGCCGGCCGCGTAGGCGCCCAGGCCGAAGAACGCGGCATGGCCCAGGGACACGATGCCCGCGTACCCGAGGATCAGGTCGAGCGAGAGCGCGAAGAGCGCCGTGATGGCGATCTGACTCGCGAGGACGAGGTAGGAGGGGAATAGGACGAACGGGAGGAGGGTGGCCAGCCAGAACGCCACTTCCGGCGGTTGCCACCGGGTCTCCGCTTCCAGGTACGGGAGGGCGCCCGCCCCGGCGGCCGATGCCGGCGGCATCCCCGCCATCAGCGCCGCCCGAGCAGGCCGGCCGGCCGCCACATCAGCAGGAGGATCATGACCAGGTAGATGAGGAACGCACCGAGCTCGGGCACGTAGTACTTCCCCGCGACGTCGCTGACCCCGATCAGGCTGGCGGCGGCGAAGGAGCCGCCGATGGAGCCGAGCCCCCCGACGGAGACCACGATCAGGACGTAGACGAGATACGTGAACGCGAACGCCGGATCGAGGCCGATGATCTCGATGGCGAGCGCTCCTCCGAGACCCGCGAGCCCGCTGCCCAGTGCGAAGGTCACCGCGAATGCCCTGTCGACGTCGATGCCGAGGCCCCGCGCCATGCGCTGGTTGTCGACGGCCGCCCGCACCTGCGCGCCGAACCGCGTGTATTCGAGCGCGGCGACGAGGATGAGCGTGATCACCAGCGCCGTGCCGACCAGGAACAGCCGGTACACGCCGAGGCGGACCCCGAGGATCGCGAGTGACCCGCGCAGATAGGGCGGCATGCTGATCGGCTGCAGCACGGTCCCGAAGACGTACGCCGCCGCCGCGACCGAGATGAACGCGAGCCCGATAGTCAGCAGGACCTGGTCGAGGTCGCTGGCCCGGTACAGCCGGCGGTACAGCGTCCGTTCCAGCGCCACGCTCACCGCGGCCGCCGCCAGGAACGCGCAGGGCAGCGTGGCGAGGAACGGCCACCCCAGCTCGTTCATCAGCGTGACCGTGACGTAGCCGCCCAGCATGGCGAAGCTGCAGTGCGCCAGGTTGACGAAGTTCATCATTCCCAGCGTCACCGACAGGCCCACCGACAGGAGGAACAGGAGCATCCCGTAGGCGAACCCATCGAACAGCACGCCGAGACCGGGGCCGATCAAGGCGGGCCGCCCGCCCCGGCCGCCGGCCGGAGGGACGACAACCGGCGGCTTACTTCTTCATCGACGCCTTCACCGGGTCCTTGACGTTCTCGATCTTGTCGAACTCCACGTTGACCAGGTTGCCGCCGACCTTCTGCACGCGCCGGATGTAGACCGTCTGGATGATGTCGCGCGTCTCGGGGTCGATGGACACCGGACCGCGCGGGCTCTCCCACTTCATGCCCTTGGCCGCGTTGACGAGGCTGTCCCCGTCGGTCTTGCCGCTGGTCTTCTTCAGCGCCTCGTAGATGAGGTGCATGCCGTCGTAGCCGCCCACCGCGAAGAAGTTCGGGTTCACCTTGCTCTCCGCCGCGAACTCGCGGACGAACTCCTTGTTCAGTGCCGAGTCGTGGTTGTAGTCGTAGTGCCAGGCGGTGATGATGTCGAGCGCGGCATCCCCCATGTTCCTCACCGCGGTCTCGTCGGTGACCTCGCCCGTCCCCAGGACCTTGATCTTCTTGGGATCGATCCCGCGCTCGGCCAGGGCCTTTCCGAGCGCCGCCGGCTGGGCGCCGCCCGGCACGAAGATGAAGATCGACTCGGGGTTCAGGTCCTTCGCGCGCTGCACGAACGCGGAGAAGTCGGGATTCGCCAGGGGGAAGCGCACGGAGCCGACGATCTCGCCGCCCGCCGCCTTGAAGGCCCGCTGGAACCCGCCCTCGGCATCGTGACCGGGCCCGTAGTCCGAGACCATCGTGTAGGTCTTCCGGACGCCGCTCTTGTACGCCCAGCCACCCAGGGACTCGGTCACCTGCGGTAGCGTGAGGGACGTGCGCACGGAGTAGTTCGACTTGGTGGTGATGATGGACGTCGCCGCGTTCATGATCACCATAAACTTCTTCGCCTGATCCGACACGTCGGACGCGGCGAGGGCGTTGGGCGTGAGCACGAATCCGGCGAGGATGTCCACGCCATCGCGCACGACGAGCTCCTGCGCGAGCCGCTTGGCGACGTCCGGCGAGGGGCCGCCGGCGTCCTTCCGGATGATCTCGACCTTCTTGCCGGCCACGGTGTCGCCATGCTTCTTCAGGTAGAGCTTGATGCCGTTGTCCATCTGCGTCGCCGTATCGGCGAACTGACCGGAATAGGGCAGGATCAGGCCGATCTTGACGGTTCCCTGCGCGTCCGCCGCGGACGCGGCGAGCATCGAGACCGCGAGGCTGACCAGTCCGATCACGAGTCTACGCATGGATGTCCTCCCTGGCGTTGACGTCGACGGTGAACGACCAAGCACCTGCGCGTGGGGGATCCGCCCCCGCCGGGGGGGCTCCCAGCGCGTCTCCACTTTGAGGGGCTAGAGTAACGCGGCCGGCGGCCGGGGGCCACCGCGATCCTCGGTCGGGGAGTCTCGGAGGCCAGGGCCGCCGCGGCGGAGCGCCCTCCCCTGGATCATGCGGAGCCCGCTCCGAACGGCACGGTCCACTCGGCCGGGTCCTCCGGGCTCGCGCCGGGTGGGGGCACCGCGCCCCCGGTGCGCAGATCCCGCCAGCGGAGCGGTCCCCGGACTCCGTGGAGGATCAGCCGCACCCGTCCCTGGGAGCCCTCCACCCGGATCTCCATGAAGCTCTGGAAGAACGGCGCGCGATTGAAGTCGAACGCGCCCGACAGCGACTCGACCGAGACCGGCCAGGCGCCGAAGCGCTTGATCCACCACCACACGGGCCACTTCCATCGGCTGGTCTCGCTATCGAGCTTCGCGCGGACGGCGTCCGGGCTCGGGTAAAAGGCCCAGTCGGGCACCGGAGCCGCTGCCGGCCAGGCGAGCGCGGTGCCGATGCTGAGATATGCGCCGCCGCCGCCGTTGACGAAGTGGTGCATCACCCGCGAGCCCCCGGGCGTGTCGTAGCGCTCCCGATAATACTCGAAGTCGTGGGTGTCTCCGGCCATGACGATGGGGACTCGAGCCTCGCGCAGGAGCCGATGGATCGCGCCGAAGGCCTCGTCGGCGCCCTGGTACGCGCCGCCGGCGTAGAGCGGGTGCCCGAGAATGACCATCGTGAAGCGGTCGCCCGCCCGCCCGAGTGCGCGCTCGAGCCATGCCGCCTGAGCGGGGCCGAGGCGACGCAGGATGCCGGTGTCGGCGGCGATCAGCGAGAACGCGCGCCCGTGGAGCTCGAAGAACGGTCCGCGCTGCTCTGCGGTGCGGACCCCGTACTCCCTCCGTAGCCGCGCCGCCTCGGCCAGCGCGGCCTCGACGCCAAGGCGGTCGGGCGGCGTCATGAGCCTGGTCAACGGCTCGCGCGCGCTCATGGCCGCCTGGGCAGCGACCGGCTCCATCAGGTTCGCCGCGAAGCCGTCGAGGGCGCTGAACCAGTCGTGGTTCCCGGGAATCGCGTAGATCGGCTTCTCGAACCCCTTGAAGGGCAGGTAGAAGTTGAACTCGTAGTCGCGTGCGGCCCCGCCCGGATAGACCACGTCCGACGCCAGCACCAGGAACTTCACGTCGGAGCGCCGGCCCAGATCGAGGTAGCGGTCTCGGAGCGACGCCTGTGACGGGTCGCCTTCGCCGGGATCCCCGATGACCAGGAAGCTCCAGTCCGCGGCGTCGTGGACACCGTCCGGCGATACCGCGAAGAGCGCCTCCGGCGGCACGCCGGCGGATTCCGCCCCCTGCGCGACGGCGGCGATCATCGACTCGCGCCAGATGTCGGTCCGCGCCTCGGTGACGCGCTGCCAGACTGCACTCGCCCAGTTCTCCGTGTTGAAGTACCAGCTGAATCCCCAGATGGGGTTGATGGCCACGAGCACGGCCACGAGGGGCAGGGTCATCCTGAGCGCCTGCTGAACGGCCGCCCGGAGCGATCCGCGGCCGAGGCGGAGCCTGACGGCCCAGCGGAGGCGGTGGTCGAGCCACCAGGTGAGGGCGCGCTCGCCAACACCGCGGCCGCCGATCTCCGCCTGGCCGGAAAGACGGTGAACCCACAGGTGCCGCTCGAGGGGACGCGTGAGGCGGCGCCACGTGAGCCGGGCAGGGAGGAGCAGCGCCGCGAGCAGCAGGGCGGACAGCACGTCGCCGACGACCGCGACGAGCGGGGAGATCAGGCCGATCCAGGTCCAGTCCGACTGGAGGCGCCCGGCGTGGATGGCGAAGAACACCAGGATCAGGGTGACGATCCAGACGGCGTTGAGGGGCACCGCAGCCGTCTCGCGCTCGACGGCGCGAACCCGCAGCCGGCCGAGCTCTGCGTGCGGCGGCAGGCCGAGCTGGCCGTCCGGGTGGTCGTCGCTCGACCGGGCGAGCTCGATGTCCTCGGTCCCCTCCTCGGGGACGAGGAGGGCTCTCCAGCCGGCGGACATGACGTAGAGGCCGAGGCCGACGCCCAGGACCGCCACCCCCATGGAGGCGCCTTGCCGCCAGATGAGGAGGGCGAGCAGGAGGTCGACGGCGCCGTTGAGCAGGGTCAACCAGCGCGCGGACCCACCCGGACCTCGGAGAGCACCAGCGATCCGCGCGACGCCGTCGGTCGCCACGATGAAAGTGAGAAGACCCAGCAGTCCGCCGACGACCCTGAGAGGCCAGGCGAAGAGCAAGAGCCCGCCCAGGATCATCAGCACGCCCGAGAGGTAGATGACGGACGTCGCCGCCGCGGGGCGTAGCCACAGCACCTGGACGAGCTGGGCCGCCCCCGCGCCGACGAGAGCCAGTCCCAGGATCGAGAGGGCCCAGCTGCCCGCGCCGAGGGGGGAGAGCATGGCGACCAGTCCACAGACCAGCAGCACGGCGCCAGACGCGCGCTGGAGGAGGGAGCCGGACCGCGCTGGGGGCGCGGCAGCGCTCGCCGTCATCGCCGCACCGGGTCGCAGCTCGACGCCGGCCCCGCCCATGAGCGAGCGAGCCGGTCAGGGCGCCAGGCGCCCGGTGTGTGCCCGGGTCGAGGCGACGGGACCAGGAATCCGCGCCGGGGCGCCCGTGTGGGCGGTCGCGCCACATGGCCGGCCCGTGATCCCCGGCGGGTGCGACTCAGGTTCCCAGCCTGTCGAAGATGTTGCGCGTGACCCGCTCGACGAACAGGTCGCGGCCCTGCAGGCCGTACACCCACTCGGTTGAGCCGCAGTTGAACACCGTCCCCTTGCCCCGATTGTAGGTGATCATGGCCGCGGTGCCGTGGCGATACTTCTCCAGCCGCGCGGGCGTGACCGTCCCCTCGAGCTGGCGCACCACCGCCTCCAGGTCCCGCTGATCCCACATGAGCTCGCGCTCGTGGGAGGGCCGCTCGCCCAGCGAGGCGGGCGCCAGCGCCAGGATCTCGGTAGTCCTCGGCGAGCCGTCGCGGCCGGTCGGATAGGGCAGGCCGTCGCGCATCGCGAAGTCGAGCCCGTCGCACTCGTACCCGACGATCCGGTCCCGTGCCCCGAAGACGTCGCCGTACTCCAGCTGGGTGCCGGCGAAGACCCAGTGCCCGGGCCGGTAGACCATGTACCCGCCGGAGGAGCGCGGCGTGACGTACCCGAGGCGGTGGTAGCCGCCGCGGGTGAAGGACAGGCCGAACGTCTGGTTCTCGGGCCGCCCCGTGCGCGGGTTCGACCACATCCCGGTCAGGTACCGCTCCTGCTTGGTGCCGTAGACAGGATCGAACTCCGGCACGTACTTGTAGCAGACCATCTCGTGGCCGTCGTTCTCCAGGCGAACCTGCCAGAACGCGGCGTTGCCGATGAAGAACGCCGCGTGACCGCCGGCGGCGACGAAGTCGTCCACCACGTCGCGCTCCTGCCACGTCCAGTACTCGTCGTGGCCCGCCGTCGTCAGCATGCGGTACCCGTTCACCACGTCCGGGTGGCGGTCGAGGTCTCCCTGCACGCAGTAGTCCAGCGAGTACCCGCTGGCCTCCATCCACTGCACAAAGATCGACTCCCACGTCTGGAAGCCGGCGAACCGGGTCCAGTGGTGGTAGCCCTGCGCGACGTGGCGGGGGAACGCGTCGACGAGAGGCCGCTCGCCGAAGCCCGGGGTGCCGGTGTTCGTGTTGCGGATCGTGCTTGGCTCCCGGTGCAGGAGGCCGCGCTGCCACGGTCGCTGGAAGGAGAGGCGCGACGCCACCGAGCGGTCGTCGCTCGCATAGAGGCACTTGCCGCCCCAGCTGTTGTAGGCGGCGTAGGTGTTGGTGGACAGGACCATCAGGATCCTTGCCGTGCGCCGGCGGGCGGGCGCGCGCACGACGAAGAAGTGATCCCACTCGAGGGGCTCGCCCCGGGCGCCCTCCGCGCGCAGGGTCACCGCGTAGTAGCCGGACCGCCACTCCCCCGGAACCCTGAAGGCGAGGCTGTCCGGCCACCCGCAGCCGCGGGCGAACGCCTCCGCCGGCGTCGGGTGGAGTGCGCCCCGGATGCCGCTCCGCGTCCACACCACCTCGCGGCGAGCGCCGATCCGCGCCACCTCGATCGAGTACCGGGAGGCCGACGTGGAGGTGTGGAACCGCACCTCCTCCCCCGGCCGGTAACTCAGGCGGTCTGTGTAGCACCACAAGCCGTCGTCGCCCGGCCGGGTGAGGCGGTCGTTGTCGGTCCCGACCAGCTTGATGATGTAGCTCAGCCGCCCGGGCGGCGGCACGTAGGACACCGCGTCGGCCGGAGGCCGCTGATCGAACAGCGCCTGGGCGCGTGCGTCACGTCTCCGCTTAGTCATCGCGTTCGTCGCTCCTCGAACGGGAGGATCGATTCGGGTCAGGCCCGGGGGCGGGCTCCTCCGCCGCGAGCCCTCAGCTCCGGCGGCGGATCGCACGAATGGCCGGCTCGAGATACTGCCGCCAGGCCGGCCCTCCCGTCAGCCGGTCGACGCGGCTCGCGAGCCTGCTCCAGCGGTCCTCGCGTGCGCTGCGGCGGGACGGGATGACGTCACCCAGCCGGTGCCGTTCGCCCGGCTCCGGCCTGATTGACCGCCACCCATCCAGCACCCGGGCCAGCTCGTCGAGGTGCCGATCCCCCGCACCCGTCAGGGCGGCGGCGCGCAGCGCATCCTCGACGAACGCGACCCTGTCGGCCGATGCGTGGGACCCCTCGAAGGCCGCGCGGTCGACGCGCCCGTCGGGCAGGCTGCGCGGCCGCGGCAGCCCGAGGGCCGCGCAGGCGCTCGCCAGGCTCAAGCAGCGTACGCAACGCCCGCAGTTCGTGGCGAGGCCGTGGAGCCAGCACACCTGAAGCACGTCGAACGCCTCGGGCCAGGTCGCGACCGCGGCGAGCTTTGCAAGCCTGGGCATGTCGGCGCCGTGGTGGCGAATGGGAAATCGCGTGGACCCGAGCCAGTGATCGATCCCCGGAAACGATCCCTTCGGAAGGTCGAAGCGGCGAAGGTCGGCAGTGGCGGCGATCAGCCCGTCACTGAACCGGCCCGAGAGGATCGTCAGGACTGCGGCCACCATGATCCCATGGGCGTTGTCCCAGATGACGTTCGGGAAGGCCTGGCGCCAGTTGGTGGCCACCGGGATGAGCGTCATGCCGCGCGATGCCAGCGTCCTCGCCCCCGAGTCGCGCAGCGCCGCTCCCGACTGCCGATCGGACACCGGGATGTTGTAGCCGAGGACGAGGGCCCCCGCCCCGCGGCGGCCGTCCTGGGCAAGCTTCCACGCGGTATAGCTGCTGTCGAGCCCGGAGGAGAAGCCGAAGAGCGTGACACGGCCGTCAGCGGGCGGTCGCTCGCCCACCGAATCGGCCGTGATCCGGACGCGGCGATAGGTATCGGGGCGCCAGCAGCGCCAGGCGCTCTGGTACTCTCCGAGATTCTCCACCAGCGACGGCGACACCATGGCGCGAACGTGCAGGTCGCGCCCGAGCTTCATGGCGGGAAACAGGAAGGCCAGCAGAAAGGCATCGCCGAGGACGGCCGGATCGGCCGCCTCGGCCGGGAAGCGGAAGAAGACCTCCGTCGCCGCCACTCCCTCGCCCTCGAAACGCGCCGCGGCGGTGACCTCGGCCCCTTCGACGCGAAGCGGGTCGATCGTCACCGAGAGCGCCGGCACCGCGACGGCGGCGCGCGGACTCGGCAGCGCGGCGCGAAGGCGGCTGACGTGCGGCCCCGTGACGGCGGGCGCGAGCGAGGCGCAGAGCCTGTCCCAGTGGACGTCGAGCGCGCTGAGGGCGGCGGCGCGTGCTTGCTGGAGCGCTTCGGTCAAAGCCGCCCGCTCACGGAACGCCCGCGCCAGGGCCTCGTCGATGTGCTTCACCCCCTGCTCGAGATCGAAGGCGAAGCCGTCGCTGCGGGCATGGCCCAGGGCACCGAGCATTCGCACGCGCGTGTACTCGCCGTGGTGAAGCCCGATCGCCGGCACCGCGGCACCCAGGGCGAAGACCAGCGGGTGGTAGCGCGTCGTCACGACGACCGAGGCCGCGCCGACCATCCAGCGGGTCTCGGCGGCGGTACGGAGCGGCAGCAGGCGGACCCGATCGCGGCGGGGCAGTCTCGCCGCGAGCAGCTTGTGCCGCGCCACGTCTGATGTCATGTGGGGGCACAGCGCAACGACGGCGTTCTCCCGGTCGGCGAAGGAGACGATGCGCTCCAGGAGCGCCAGCTGCAGGTCGACCGGGGACTCCGAATCCGCGCCGTGACCGAGAGTCGCCAGGATGACCGAGCGGTCGCGGCCGAACGGCCATCGGGCGACGCGCCGGGGAGGAGTGGCGACCGCGTCGTCGGGCTGGTGACTGAGGCGGTCAGACGAGACGCCAAGCTCGGTGAGGAGCGTCGCACTGAAGGGCTCCCGCACGCCGACGATCGCGGCCCGGTCCAGGACATCGCGCAGGATGACCCGCTGAATCGTCGTCAGCTCCGGGCCGATCGTCTGGCTGGTGAGCGCCGCCGGGATGCCGTGAGCTTGCGCGATGGCAAGCGCCGCCGCGCGCCCATAGGTCAGATTGGACCATCGCCCGTTCATGTTGCCGCCGCCGGCGACGACGAGCGCGTCTGCGTTGCGGATGGCGGCCGCGGTGTCGTGCAGATCGTCGATCTCGGGGAGCCACGCGCCGGCGGCTCCGTCGGCGGCCACGTCCAGCGCTCGCTGGAAGTCGAGGAGAGCGCTGGACTCGTCCGAGCTGTCGTGGCAGGGCTGCATGAACGCGGGGAGGCGGAACTGAGCCGTCGTTGCCGCCGGGCTTCGCGACAGGGCGACGATCTCGGCGTCTGGCCAGCGCGCCCGCAACCGCGCGAGCGCGACCTCGAACATGGCGTCGTCCCCGACATGGCGGACCCCGACATCGCCGATCACAACGATGCGCATCCGCGCTCCCTTCGGGGTGGTCCCAGCGCGATGGTTCCGGGCCGTGGCGGTCGCCGGTACCCGATTCTACCCTTGGACGCCGCCGGCCGATGCACGCAACGATCAGGGGGATCGGCCCCCTGGCCTGCCGCGTTGACTGCCACGGCCGCGCCCGCGGGTGCGGTGGGCGAATCGGCGAGCGCGGTGCCGCCGACCGGCCGGCGCCGCCGCGAGGGCCGTCTCCGCGTTCGGACGCCTGCCTGCTCGGTTCGCTGAAGGCGGAGGGTCTGCCGACGAGCGCCCGGGCGGGCCCGCCGGGAGTGCCCGTTCCACGCTACCGGCGAGACGGGATCTTTCGCAGCACGGCGGATGACGTGGCCCGGCTGTACTCCGCGGCGACGCGCACGTCGATCAGGCAGAGGGCGCCGCCGCGCACGTGTTCGATGCCCTCCTTGAGCGCCGCCGCCAGCTCCGCCTCGTCCCTGACCGGCCCGATCCCGACCGCGCCCTGGGCCCGGGCCAGCGCCGCCAGGTCGATGGGCGGGTCGCCGATCCGCACCCCGATCCCCCGGTTCTCGACCGGGCGATTGCGCGTGCGGGCCACGCGCTCCTGGTGCAGTTCGTCGTTCAGGAACGACTCGTTGTTGGCGACCACGACCAGGAGCGGCACGCGCTGATGCACGCCGGTCCAGAGCGCGGTCACGCCCATCAGGCAATCACCGTCGCCCAGGATCGCGACCGGCAGGCGGCCCGTGCCCCGCAGCGCCAGGCCGGCGCCCACCGCCATGCCCGGACCCGAGCCGAGCCCGCCCCCCCCGTCGAAGCCGATGTAGTCGAGGGGGTGCGCGAAGCGGCAGTGCTCGCCTGGCCACCCGAGCGGCAGCCGGATGTAGCTGGGATGATGGTCCGCCAGGGTCTCGACGCAGCGCTCGGCCAGTCCCGTCATGGTGATGGCGTCGGCCGTGCCGGTGGCCACGGGCATCCCGTCCTGCCGGGTGCCCCGCCCGGCCGCGAGGGGCGGCAGGTCGGATGGCCGCGGAGGAATGGCCTGGAGCAGCCTTGCGACCACGCGGTCGGGCGGCGCGAGGAGCGGCACGTCGGCGGGCGGGAGACCCTGATGGTCCATGCTCCAGCCGTTATGGCAGTACTGGTCCACGGAGCACTGGATGACCGTCGCTGCGGGCAGGGCGCCCTCGCCGGCCAGGCGGAGCGTGCCCGCGAGGTCGATCCAGTCGAGGCTCAGGATAACGTCCGCGTCGCGAATGGCGGGCCAGGCCTCCGCGCTCAAGAACAGACCGGGCGGGCAGCCGTGCAGGGGATGGGCGGTGGGGAACGAGGCGCCCGTCTTGAGGTCGGTAAACACCCGGGCGCCGAGCCGCTCGGCGAGGGCGACGCGCCGATCCCAGTCGCCGACGTCCGTCGAGACCCGGCCCACCAGCATGACGGGGCGGCGCGCCTCGCCGAGGAGTGCCGCGGCGCGCGCGAGCGCCTCGGCCGGAGGGTCCGCCGGCTGGGCCGCGAGGAACCGGCCGATCGGCGGCACCTCCAGCGGCTCGTCGATCGGCTGTTCCTGCAGGGTCGCGTCCAGGCACACGAAGACGGGACCGGCCGGCGGAGTCGTCGCGATGAGGCGGGCGCGCAGGATCGCCTCCAGCGCCGCGGGGACCGAGCCCGGAAGGTCGTCCCACTTGACGTACCCGCGGATCATCGAACCCAGGTCGCGCGCGGTGTGGATCCAGTCGACCCAGGGGCGCCGTCTCACCGCGTCGACGGGGCCCACCGCGCCCAGCAGGAGGATGGGCACGCGGTCGCACCAGGCGTTGAAGATCGCCATGGTCGCGTGCATCAGTCCCACGTTGCTGTGCAGCGCCACGGCCATCGGTCGGCCGGCCACCCGGGCGTAGCCGTGGGCGATGGCGACCGCGCTCTCCTCGTGGACCGCCAGCAGGAGCTCGGGCCGCGCGTTGCCGAGATAGTTGACGAGGCTGTCGTGCAGGCCGCGGAAGCTGGCGCCCGGGGTCAGCGCGATGAACTCGACATCCATCGCGCGCAGCAACCCCGCGATCGCGTCGCTGCCCCAGGACGGCCCGGCCGCTGGCGGCTCGGGACGGTCGGTGGACTTCATGGCTCCTCTCCCTTCCGACATCGCCGCTCGCTCACCTGCCGGTGACCGGTGTTCGGTCGGCGCCCGCGCGGCCGCCGAGCCCGGTTGTGGCCTCCGCCCACGGCAGTGTAATACTAATGCGCGCGCGGTCGTTCCGGGAGAGATTCGCCCAGTCACCGCGCGCGATTGACTGTGCTCCGTCCCAGCCCCCCACGCGCGAGAGGAGCGATGCGATGGCCACGTTCATGAAGGCGATCCGCGGCGGCATGCTGGTCCTGGCGATCTGGGCCGCGACGGCCGTGCCCGCCGGCGCCGAGGAGATCGAGATCTCCAACTATGGCGTCGGCACCAACGGCATGCCGTACGGCGTGGCGCTGGCCAAGGGGTACTTCAAGGAGTTCGGGATCGACATCACCGGCATCCGCAGCTCGCCCGGCGGCGCCCCCACCATCCGGAACCTCCTGGCCGGCAACCTGTCCTTCGGCGAGGCCGGGCTGACGGCAATCGTGGCGGCCATCCGGGGCGGCGCCGACATCCGGATCATCGCCGAGACCTGCAACACGACGGCGGAGATCGGCTGGGTCGTGAAGCACGACTCGCCCGTCAAGTCGATCAAGGACCTGAAGGGCCGCCGCATCGGATTCACCAACCCCAACTCCACGACGCACTCGCTGGCCCTGATGCTGCTCGAGGCCGGCGGGTTCCAGCCCTCCGACGCCAAGACCATGCCGACCGGGGGCTTCGGGCCCGGTCTGGCCGCGCTGGAGCACGGCGAGCTTGATGTGGCGCCGTTTGCCGAGCCGCTCTTCTCCCAGGCGAAGGGCAAGTACCGCCTGCTCACATGGTCGACCGACGTCCTCCCGCCGATGGTCGACGTGCTCGCGATCACCACCGAGCGGGCCATCAAGGCGCGCCCGGACTTCCTTCGGGGAATGCTCAAGGCCTGGCGCAAGGCCGTGGACTTCATGAACGCAAACCCGCACGAGGCCGCCCAGCTCATCGCCAAGGACTACAAGGTGGACGTGGAGGTGGCGGAAGCGGTCATCCGGAAGCTCCTCAAGAAGGAGACGTCGGCCAACCTGCCCTACTGGGGAACGGGCCAGATTCACGTGGAGACCCTGAACAACCTGATGCAGGCGCAGCGGCTCCTGGGCCACAAGGTGGACTCGATGGACTGGTCCAAGGTGATCGACGAAAGCTTCCTGCCGGAGGACGCGCGCACGAAGAAGCCGTGACCGTCGCGACCGGCGGTGGCGCCGGACGGCGGGGGGTGGAATCCGCGCCGTCTGGCGCCGCCGGGGAGACCGAGCCCTGAGTGACACGCACGTCGCCCTGACAGGGGTGACGCGGGTGTTCGCACGCCCCGGGCAGGCGTCGCTGCACGCGCTCGGGCCGATCGATCTCGATCTGCAGACCGGCGAGTTCTTCGCCGTGGTCGGCCCGTCGGGCTGCGGGAAGTCCACCCTGCTCGACGTCATCGCCGGCCTGTCGCCGTTTACCGAGGGCGCCATCGCGATCAACGGCAAGCCGGTTGGCCAGGGCGTGCCAGAGGGCCTGGGAGCGGTGTTCCAGGACGATGCCAGCTTCCCCTGGCTCACCGTCCGGGACAACATCGCCTTCGGGCTCCGCCAGCGCGGCGTCGGGCAGGCCGAGATCCGGGAGCGCGTGACCGGGGCGCTCGAGCTCATGGGCCTCACAGATTTCGCCCGCGCCTACCCCGCGCAGCTCTCCGGCGGGATGCGCCAGCGGGTGTGCATCGCCCGCACGCTCGTGCTCGAGCCGCGGCTCATCCTGCTGGACGAGCCGTTCGGCGCCCTGGACCAGCAGACCCGCCTGCTCATGGGCGACGAGCTGCTTAACCTCTGGCGGCAGACCCGCGCCACGGTGCTACTCATCACCCACGCGCTGGACGAGGCCGCCATGCTGGCCGACCGCGTGGGGGTGATGTCGGCCCGCCCCGGCCGGTTCCTGGAGATCGTGGAGACCGGCTGGCCGCGCGATCGGGACAGCACGATCGTGGCGCGCCCGGAGTTCGGGCGCATCACCGGCCGGCTGTGGTCGCTGCTGCGCGGCGAGTCGCTGAAGGCGCTGCGCCACCAGTCGGAGCCGCGCTGACCGGTGCGACTCGCCACCCGGTTACGGATCGGCGTCCTGGTGGCGACCGTCGCCCTTGTCGAGGGCCTGTGCCGCGCCGGCGTGATCGGCGCGTTCACCATGATCCCGCCGTCGGAGATGGCGCTGAGCCTCTGGCGACTCCTGAGGGCCGGCCAGGTGCAGGCCGACATGCGGCGCACCCTCACCGCCGTGGGCATCGCCGTCGGCTCGTCGATCGTCGTGGGGATCGTGGCCGGCGCCGTGGTACACGCCCTGCCGCGGCTCCGGCGCACGATAGATCCCCTCCTGGCCGCCTACTACTCGGTGCCGGTGTTCGTCTTCTATCCGATGTTCATCGTGATCTTCGGGCTGAACGATATCCCCAAGGTGATGATCGGCTTCCTCTACGCCGTGGCCGTGATGATCATCAACACGCTCAACGGGCTGGACCGCGTGGCTCCGGTCCTCCTGAAGACGGCCCGGGTGCTCCGGATGAGCCGGGCGGCCACCGCGCTCCGCGTGGTGCTGCCTTGCGCCGCGCCCTATCTGTTCACCGGGATCAAGCTGGCCATCGCCTACTCGTTCATCGGCGTCGTGGGCTCCGAGTTCATCCTCTCGAGCGGAGGCCTGGGCTACCAGATCGGGTTCGCGTACCACGACTTCAACAACCCGACCATGTACGCCTTGATCCTGTTCATCCTCTCCTTCGTCCTGGTCGTGAACATGACGCTGCACGCCTGGGAGAAGGCGCTGATGGCCCGGCGAGGGCTCCGGTGAATCGCGTCGCGTCGCCCCCGATCCTCCGCAGCCGGGCCTTCGACCTCGTCATCCTCAGCGGCGTGGTGCTTGGGCTGTGGCAGCTCGCGCACCTGTGGGGCGGGGACGTCGCGATGACCACGCCCCTCGGCACGCTGCGCCACACGGTCCAGACGCTGGCCTCCGCCGAGTTCTGGCCCCACGCCGGCGCCACCCTGGGGGCGTTCCTCGTCGCACTCCTGCTCGCCGCGGGAGCTGGCGTTCTGGCCGGCGCGCTTCTCGGCTACCACCGGCTGTCGGGCGAGGTCGCGGAGCCGGTCCTGGTGGCCGTCTACTCCATCCCCAAGGTGACGCTCTACCCGATCATCCTGCTGTTCTTTGGCATAGGGATTCGCGCCGAGGTCGCCTTCGGGGCGCTGCACGGCGTGATCCCCATCACGCTCTTCACCATGAACGCCGTGCGCAACATCAATCCCGTGTTCATCAAGACGGGACGGATCCTGCGCCTCTCCCCCTGGGCGCTGCTGCGCTCCGTGCTCCTGCCAGCGACCTTGCCGGAGGTGTTCACCGGGCTCCGGGTCGGCTTCGCGCTGACGCTGATCGGCACCCTGCTGAGCGAGATGTTCGGCTCGCGTCGCGGCCTCGGCTTCATGCTGATGAACGCGATCGGGCTCCACAACATGGACGTGATCATGTCGCTCACCTTCATGCTGGTGGCGTTCGCGGGCTCGGCGAACGCGGCGCTCCTGGTCGTCGACCACCGGTTGCATCGGCGGGCGTAGGCGCGACGGGCTACCGCGGCGCACCTGCCTGCCGTCGCCGCCCGCGAGGCCTCGCGATCCGGCAGCGGTCGCGCCCCCTCCCAGCCGGGCCATTCCCCGGCACCGGGTCCTAGCCCGCCTCGGTGTAGCGCTCCTCGATCAGCGCCCGCACCTGCCGGCGCGTCGTGTCCGCGGACATCTGCTGCTGAGCGAGAGCGGCCACCTGCAGGGCGAGCTCCGGATCCTTAATCGCATCGCGCAGCCAGCGGGCCACATCGCCATTGTCGAGGTGGTGGCGCCAGGTCGTCTCGTCCACGCCGTCCGCCACCTGGAGGAAGATCCTGAGATTCTGCGCCCGGAGATTCAGTTTGCCGTCGACGCCGCGAAAGTAGAAGGAACGCTCGGGCGGAAGCTCTCCGTCGGCGTATTTCCGGCGATGCCGCCGCCGCTCTCCGCGCGGCACGACGCCGCGGAACTGCACCGGGCTCTCTCCACTTGCCGGGCGCCACGCGAGGCCCTCGCCCATGGGAAGGTCCGGAAGAGGCACCGGTGGAACCGGAACCTGCCGCATCGCGGCGAAGCCTGCAAGGGTCTGGCGTGGAGTCTTTCCGATAATGACCGCGAGGTCCGTCGACGAGAGAATGGTGGGCGCCACGTGCTCGGGATGCACCGTGATCAGCAGGATGCCCTGCAGCGACTGCGGCACGGTGAGCTGCGCGTCGGCACGCTCCCGCGGGAGCAGGTGATGCGCCTCGTCGATGACCAGCCAGTGTGGGCGGCCGCTGCGCGCCCGCAGCTCAAGGAGCGCCGCCAGGAGCTGCGCGAAGAACGTCGGCCGATGCTCAAGCCCAACGCCGAGAAGATTGACGGCGACGCTCTGGGTGGGCGTCTCGAGCAGTTGCATCACCTCGCGCACCGCCGGGGCGCGCTGGGAGTCCCCGATGACCGCGGCCGACGCGATTCCCTGGAAGTCTCCCTCGGGATCGACGATGCAGAACTGATACTCCTGGTCGTGGAGCTGTTCCAGGAATCCGCTCGCGAGCGTCGACTTCCCGCCGCCTGACGACCCGGCGATCAGGATGTTCTCCCCGGAGGCGTCCGCGGTCACCTCGCGGTCATCGAGCGTTCGTCCGAGGACGACGTCTCGGCGGACGACACCCGCGAGGTCGTCATCGAGGATCCGAGCCGCCAGCTCCGCGACGCCCAGGATGTTCTCGCCGCCTGTCACGAGATGAGCGCGCTGCCGGACCGAGGGCAGCGCGTCCGCGACGGCGACCGCGCACTCGCACAGCTCCAGGAAGCCATGGTCGTTCTCGGCGTCACCCACGCCGACCGCGTTGTGGGGCGAGAGCCCCAGCTCGCCCAGCGCGGCGCGCAGGCCCGTTCCCTTGTTGACTCCGGATGGCAGCACCATCACGGCCTCGCGATTGAAGATGACCTGCAGTTCCAGGCCGAGGTCGCGGATGGCTGCCAGGACCGTCGTCTCGTGCGGACGCGCGGTGGCCACGATCACGCGGCCCGACTCGAGCGGCGCGACACCGCGACCGACGAGCGTCGACAGGAACTCCGCCGGCGGCGGCTCGGCGAGCTGCCGCTCCTCGCGGGTTGCGGGATGGTAGAGGACCGCGCCGTTCTCGGCGACGATCCGGTCGAAGAGGTCGAGCGGCGCCAGCAGCTCGCGCAGGTCTGGCAGCAGGCGGCCCGTGACAAGGATCAGCTTCCGGCCGGACTCCCGAAGGCGACGCAGCGCGTCCAGCGCCTCAGCGCCGGCGCGGCCCTCGGAGGCCAAAGTGCCGTCGTAGTCGCACGCCAGCGCGCAGTAACGCACCACTGAAGTGTATCAGCCACCCCAGATTCGGCGGCGGAGCGAGGCGCGGGTCGGTGGCACCCAGACGCCGCTCGCCCATCCAGCGCCCGCCGGCGCCATGGTGCGAACGGCAGGATTGACGCCATCTCGACAAGATGGCCGCCACACGCGGGCTCGTACAGGGTGGCGTCGCGCGACCGGCGGAGGAACGGCGCCCGGCCTGAGGGTTGCACGTAGATTCGTCAACTTGGTCCACGAGCTGCCGCGAGCGATGCATGTCCGACGGGCCTGACATCTCTGGTGTAGGCGGATCGGTGGGTGAGGCCGATGCCGCCCCAAGACGTCCTGACGTCTCATGTCAGGCAGCCGTAGGCCTTCCGGCGCTGGACGGGCCGGCTCCGCCGATCGTCTCCTGGATCGTATCCCTGCTCGCCGAGGCTCGCATCCCGGCAGAGGACGTCGAGTGCAGGCTGCTTCCTGCCGACCGCCAGTACGCGGTGCTGCTCGAGATCCCGCGGCAGGCGGGCAAGGGGGTCCTCCTGCCCCGGCGCCCGCTGGAACGCGGCGTCATCGACCCGGTCGCCAGGGCCTGGGTGCGCAACCTCCTTCGGGCCTCGGTCGAGGCGTTGAGGAGCCGGCGGGGGCCCGGCGAGCCCCGTCTCCTCTCATACTTCGCGGCGCTCAGGGTGCGGTCGCTGCCGGGACCCCGCTGCACCCACTGTGAGGGACCTCTCCTGGCCGACGATCCCCTCGTGGTCGACGGGGTGTCTCGCTGGCACCTCGCCTGTCCGCCCGCGTGGTAGCTTGACCCACACGCCCGCTCCCCTGCACCCGCGACGGCATGCTCGGGTGAGTCACGTCCCTGCGCATCGGCGCAGGTCAGGGGAATTCCGCTCCGGCAACCGTCCGGCTCACTCGATGCGTCCGACAGGCTGACGCCGGCGCGACATGTTGGCGAGGGATCTTGACGCCGCGACACGCTTTGGGAACCCGGGGAAGCCCGCTAACCGGAGCAAAGGTCCTGCCGGCGCTCTCGCGTCCCGCTGGCACTCGTCTTGAACATGCAGCGAGCCTCGGTGCGACATGCACGCAGGGAGGGAACGTCATGAAATGTAGACACGACGCATGCAAGTGCCGGGTGGAAGCGGGACGCACGTTTTGCAGTCCACACTGTGAGCAGCACCAGGGTGAGCAGGCCCCCCGGTGCGCGTGCGGCCATCCGGACTGTCGGTGACGCGCAACCACTCGAAATCGCGTGGCCCACGCGTCGGTCGAAGGCCCTGTGACCGGCCCCTCGTCGCGGCGAGGCGCCCCGTGAAGCGAGACTCCAACCAGGCGTGGGGCCACCAAGGTTCGGCCTCGTGCG
Source organism: Candidatus Methylomirabilota bacterium (assembly GCA_035550795.1). Lineage (GTDB taxonomy): Bacteria > Methylomirabilota > Methylomirabilia > Rokubacteriales > DASRDR01 > DASRDR01. The sequence goes on along the minus strand of DASZOL010000052.1, from coordinate 155,190 downwards.
GTGAAAGGGATTGAGATGCCGTCGGAGCGACAAGGAAAGCACTGGACCGTGGACGAGCTCCGCGCCCTTCAGCAGCTCGCGTCACGCAACACACCGGCGCACACGATCGGGACCAAGCTCCAGCGGAGCCCGGACGCGGTGCGGAGCCAGGCTATCAAGCGTGGTATCAACCTCTCGCCCCCTCCCGGTAACGGGCCCGCCGCCCAGCCGCCCGTCAGTGCGCCTGGGGGCGAGAGCCCGGCGCCACTGGACGTGACGGGTACCGCACGATAGCCCGGCCTGCTCCCGGGGCCCGGCGGGCCGGGGACGTCGCGGGGGGCGGCCGCACCGGCGGGATCCGAGGCGGGTGGCGTGCGCGTCGGTCACGGCGCCGCGAAGCGGCGCAGGACGTTCTCGGTGATGCGAGAGATGCTGTTCCGGTAGCCGTTGTGCGAGAGGCTCCCGCAGAAGGTGATCGACCCGACCGAGAAGACGGCCCCGCCGTTCGGCGTCTCGAAGAACACCATATCCGCCCGGATCAGCTTGTCGGGCGGGTCTCCGGGCCAGGTCGCGACGTGCGTGAGCCAGTCCTCGGGGACGAGCACGAACTTCGCGAGGTCGTGCTTCTTCTCCGACGAGGCCACGATCAGCGCGTGATGCGGCGTGCCGAGCCGCAGGTCGGCGCGATCCAGCTCGAAGCCGGCCGCGCCGCCGCCGGACAGCCCGAAGTCGCCGAGGATCTCGTCTGGAACGCCCTCGAAGATCCAGGAGGCCCGGTGGTCCTGCGACGCGGGGAGGCGGCGGTAGTACGAGCCCTCGAACGGACCCTGGGAAGTGAACCCGACGCCGGCCAGCTTCTGCGGGGGCCGTCCGTTGCGGCGCCAGAGCCCGCCATACTGGCCGTCCAGGCACATGAAGTACTCGCCCGGCTCGGCGGCCCAGGCCCGGATGCCGCCCTCGGCACGCCGTACCTCCAGCGCGCCCGGCACGGCGGGATGGGCCGCAACCCGCCAGTAGAAGCCGTTACCGCCGAGATACATGAGCCGGCCGCCGCGCTCAAGGTAGGCCGCCAGCGCGTCCATCGTCTGCAGACTCTGGTACTCGGGGTGCGTCGGCGTGAGGACGACCTTGTACGGGGCGAGCAGCTGGAGCCCTTCGGCGTGGAGGTCCTCGTCGGTGACCACGTCGTAGCGGTGGCCCATCTGCTCCAGCCAGTCGAGGAGGTAGAGGTCCGCAGGCAGGTGGCGGACTCCCGACCCGCGCGGGTCCACGTACGCCAGAAAGCTCGAGCGGAGATTCAGGATGGGGCGGAGGCGTGAGGAGTAGGCGATCCCGCTCCCGTCGTGGTGATAGTTGTAGGTCGACAGCCCGTAGTCCTGGTGCTCGTCGGTGGTCCACGGACGCGCCCCCCAGGCCGTCACGCGGGTCCGGTACTCGTCGTCGGTGACGCCCCGTGCGATGTTCGCGTACACGATGTAGGTGAAGGTGGGCATCAGCACGCAGACGTCGGCCGTCGGGCGTCCGCGCCGGGGGCGGACGAAGAACGGGATCATGTCCTCGACGTCGCCCGCGCGCAGCCGCACCGCGTACACGCCGCTCCGGAGCCCCTCGGGCACGGTGTAGCTGAAATCGGTGGCCCACCCGCAGTCGTACAGGTCATCGTCGTGGAAGTGGATGGCGCCGTACTGATCGGGCGCGTGGCGCCAGCACATCTCCTCGCCCGTCCACGTCGAGCCCATCATGGCGCGGGCCGGGAGGTTCACCAGCTCCCCGTGAAGCCTGCTCGGTCCCACGTCCACTGCGCACGTGCTGGAGATCTCGCGGCTGAAGTCCCACGCCGCTACCAGGTGCCGGCCGGACTCCCCGTCCGGCGCCGGCGGGATGGCGGCTCCTGCGAGCGCGACGTCGTAGAGCGCCGGCCGCTCGATCTTGCCGTTGTAGTGACCTGCCACCGGGGCGCCACCCAGCGCGGCGACCAGGAGGGGGGTGCCGCTGTCGAGTGCGGGTGAGAAATCGAGGGTGACGGCCGCGTGGCCGGCGTCGTCCGCTCGTACCCGCGGAAGGAGGGGCGTCTGGCCCGCGGCGAGCGTACGCGTGGCCCCGTCGTACGTCGCCCACACGCGGTACCAGGTCCTCGCCAGGAGGGGCTTGCCGACCTGGACCGTCTCGATGCCGCCGCGTCCGTTGCCGATCAGGGCGCCGACGCCCCGGCTGTCCACGAAGAGCGCGAACCCCTTGCCGGCCCTCGGGTCGAGGCGCGCGACGATGCCCTGGCGCCCCTGCTCGGGCGTGGTGGGCCAGATCGTCGCGACCACCGTGAAGCTGTCGAGCTGACGGAACACCGGCGCGTCCGGGACACGGAGGTAGGAGCCGAGCGGGACCGGCTGGACGCGAGAGGGGTAGCTTTCGGCGAACGGGGCGGGGACGGGTTCCTCCTTGATCCCCGGGCCCGCGGGGTTCGGGTCGCCCGAGATCAGGCGCACCAGGCGGGCCTGATAGGGCGTCGCGGCAGTGCTCGATACCTTGAAGGCGATGGTCTCGCCAGGGGCGACGGAGAAGCGGTCGGCATAGCCGGTCAGCGGAAGCATGATTCTCCTCGACGGCCGGACCCGCCGCTCGCCGGCCCGGGATGAAGGGCGCCAACACGCCCCGGGGGATCGTCGCCGGGGTCGCCGGAGTCTAGCGTGCCCAGGCTTGGACCGGCAAGGCCCGGAAGGCGGCGCCGGCGTCCCGCAGTCGCTGGCGCGCGTGCCCGTCGATGCTCCGTGGGCTCCGTAGGGCGGGCGTCCCGTCATCCGCCCAGGCGACACCTCAGCCTGGAGAGAACGGACGGGAAGCGGAGCTTGCCGGACACATTGGCGGGCTACCTCTCCCGCGAGGAAGCATGCCGAAGCCGGTGCCCATGCTGGGTGAGCTGCCCCGCAGCCAGACACATCGAGGGCTCACGCAAACGCCGTCGATGACCCCGGCCTCGCCGCGTCACCCCGCCGTACACTCCTACGCTACTCGCGAGCCGAGCGCCGCAACGCAGTGTGGAAACTCGCCCTGGTGGCCGCCGCCACCCACGTCGTGGGCCGGCGCGTGGCGAGGACCGGCTCGAGCCGGACTGATGCGCCGGCTATCGCTCGGGAATCGACGGCGGAGCCGGGGCGAGGCCGAGGCGCGGGGCGACGACCAGGTAGCTGACGAGCCAGCCGACGCCTCCGGCGATGACGATGGCTCCGGTCCAGAGGTGGACGGACCAGGTGACGTGCGCCCACCACATGACCGCGACGAAGTACCCGAGATACTGGACGGCCGGGATGGCGAACGCCACCGTGCGGAACGCGCGCGGGCGGACGGGCGAGGGCCGGAGCCACCAGAGAAGAGCGTCTCCGATCAGTCCCGCCAGGACGGCGGCGCCGATCAGGGGGTAGGGACCCGTGTCGAGGTACTTGTCATGAATGATCGCCATCAGCGCGACATTCACCGATAGCAGGGTCGTGAGACTCCCGACGGGGAGAGGCCGGCTTCGAAGCACGAACAGAACCAGCGCCATCAGGACGGCGGCCTGAACCAGGAAGCCGGCGAGCCCGACCGACTGGTACACAAACGCCTCCCCCTGCGTTCCGGATGCCGCCGCCTGGCTCACCCACGTGGTTCCGTAGGGGCTCGCGTACTCGGTGAAGAACGTGATGAGCGAGAGGACGAGGGTCATGGACACGACCATGGGCATCCGGGAGAGCCAGGTCGGGTTGGGCACCACAGGGCCGCGGAGCCCGGCCCTGAGCGGCCCCGTCACGATGAGCCCGCCGCCCAGGGCGAGCGCGAGATGGCTCGGGCTGATGAGCCCCTCGACGCCGTCCTCGATCCCGAAGGCGACGTGCCACAGCATGTCGGCCACGCCGGCGAAGAAGAAGATGAACACGCCGACCAGGGAGAGCCGGTAGCCGGCTGGCAAGGCCCTCGACCGCGCCGCGCCCCGGCGGCGGTTCCGGCAGAAGGTCACGACGAGAGCCGCGGCGTTCGCCACGTAGCCCGAGTAGAGGACCGCGTGCCACGGTGTGAAGAACGTCTCGAGGGCGGGAACGTGGATGTGCGCCCACCCGTCGAGATAGAGGCCTCCCAGAAGCCAGGCGCCCAGGCCCGCCATCAACCAGTCGAAGGGGGCACCCCCGACGGTCACGGCGCCACGTCCGGATGGCGTAGCCACCGCTACCCTGGGCTCGGGCTCGACCGCTACCCCACCGGTTCGCCAGCCACATCCCTTCGTCACCCCATCCGGCGGACTTCCCGGATGAATCCCTGCCATAGCCCCAGTGTATCGCGCCCCCCGAGAGGCGGGCCCTGACGCCCCGCGGCGCCGCGCTTGCCGAATCTCCGGACTTCGGGGCGGGGATGTGGGACGGCGGTCCGATAGGAGATTCCCTTCGTCACCGCGCCCGAAACAACGACGAGCTCGTGACGTGGCTGCGGCGTGTCCCGGGGGGCGCATTCGAGGCGGTGGACGTCTCGACACTGAAGGTCTCCCCGGACTCGGGCCAGGTCGCTGGTCTGCCGGCGCCGCCGCCACTCCCGCGGTTTCCACCGCCAGTCCACGAACGCCGGAGGACGGCCCGGCGCCGTTGCCGGGCCGTCCTCAGTCGAGCGCTCCCCGTTCGGGAGGGCGCTCACCGATCCCGAGCACCCGCCGACCCCGCGTACCGGGCCAGCCGGCTCGCGCTCACTGCCGGAGCCGAGCCTCGATGCGGTCGCCTTCCTTCAGATCCTGGAGGGTCTCCTTCGAGGCCTGGAACTCGTGAATCGTCCCGTCGCTGGCCCGGATCGTGACGCGCCCCTGCGCGCGGTCGATCTTGATGACCTCGCCTTCCACCGTCCGGGGTGTATTGCCCTGGCTCGCCGGTGGCTTGGCCGCTTGCCCGAGCGCGGTCCCGCTCCACAGCAGAATCGGGGCCGCGAGGGCGACGCCGAACCGTGTCCAGATCTTCATGACGCCTCCCTTCAGTTCTTCTTCATGATGTCGTAGATCGCGCCGGCGGCGGCGCCGACGCCCGTTCCGATGAGCGCACCCTTGCCGGCGCCATAGCCGGTGCCGGCCCCGATCGCCGCTCCGGATCCCGCGCCAACGGCGGCACCACCCATGGTGCCGCAGGCCGTGAGGAGGGATGTCGCCAGGGCCAGGCCCGCGAGAGGGGCCATCCAGCGGATCCGAGTCTTGTTCATAGAGACCTCCTTTCTCGAATCCATTTGACGCGGGATCGGCAAGTTTCATGCCCTGGGTCGGCCACGCCATCGGTGCCTGGAAGCGGGCTTGGAGTGGCATCCTGGGCCCCGGCAACGTCATGCTGTCGCCATCGCGACAACACGACGCCGGAAGGAAGCTCGGTCGAGTCGCGGCCGGCCGGCGGTCCGGTCGGCGGCTGCCTGCTCCGGGCGGGACGAGATGAGTCTGGAAACGCCTGTTCCGGAGTGCTCGGTCAGGGCGCGGCCACGACGCGCCCGTCGCCGGGCACGGCGTGCATCATTCGACCTTCTTCAGGACGCCCTGGAGGACCTTTTCGTTTCGGGGGCCGCCGGACGGGCCGCTCTTGTCTCCGAAGTACGCGGCCGCGCGGCTGACCACGCGCACCTGCAACCCTTCGGTAGTCAGCGCGTAGTCGACCTCCTCGGTGACGTATTGCTGGTCCAGATAGCCGCCGCTCGTGCGCTCGAAGCCGGTGTGGAGGACGAACGAGAGGCCGCCCGGCCGCTTCACGATGGATTCCACGGCCAGCGTCATCACGCCCCCGCCGGGAGGCACGAACCGGATCTGTCCGGGAGCGGCGAGCTCGAGTGTCCGCACCAGTCCCTGATTGTTGGCGTAGGTCAACAGGAAGTAGCCGGCCTCGCTGAAGGTGGCGGTGAACTCGCTCGTCTCCCCGTCCATGCTGACGGGGCCTCGCCACGTGCCCGTCAGGTCGGCCGGTGCCGCGGGCCGAGCCGAGACGAGGGCGACCAACACAAGCGCCGCGGCGGAGACCGCGATTCTCGGCGCCATACCCACACCTCCGCCCGGCGAGCGGGCGTCCCCGCTACTGCGCCCGCTCCCGGTCGAGCAGCACGCGGCGCAGGACCTTGCCCGAGGCCGACTTGGGAATCTGGTCCGTGAATCGGACGTGCCGGATGCGCTTGTGGGGCGCCACCTGCTCGGCCACCCAGGCCATCAGCGCGTCGGCGCTGGTTTCGCGGGCGGCGGCATCGGGCTTGAGCACCACGTACGCCAGGGGAACCTCGCCCGCCTCGTCGTCGGCCTTGCGGATAACCGCGACGTCCAGGACCGCCGGGTGGGTCACCAGGAGCGCCTCCAGCTCGGCGGGCGCCACCTGCAGGCCCTTGTACTTGATGAGCTCCTTCGTGCGATCGACGATGTAGAACCATTCCTCGTCGTCTACGTAGCCGACGTCGCCCGTGTGGTACCAGCCGTCGAGGTCGATGGCCTCCGCCGTCTCCTGCGGCCGGTTGAGATAGCCTCGCATGATCTGAGGCCCGCGGATCAGAAGCTCCCCGGACTCGCGGGGGCCGAGCGCGGCACCCGTGACAAGGTCGACGATCTTGACCTCCGTGTTCGGAACGACCTTGCCGATCGAGCCGGGCTTGGCGGGAGCGTCGATCGTCGGGCTCAGGTGGGTGACGGGGCTCGCCTCCGTCATCCCGTACCCCTGGACGACAGGGCAGCCCAGCTTCCCGGCGAGCGCCCGGGCCACCTCCTCCCCGAGCGGCGCCGCACCCGAGAACACCAGGCGGACGCTCGATAGATCGAACTGCGCGACCGCCGGGTGCTTCACCAGTCCCAGGACGATGGGCGGCACAAGCGGCAGGACGGTGACCCGGTGCTTCTGGATGAGTCCCAGGAACTCCGTGAGGTCGAAGCGTGGCATCGTCACCACCGTGCTGCCGTTGGCGAGGCAGAGCTCCATGATGACGACCATGCCGTAGATGTGAAAGAACGGCAGCACCGCCATGACGACGTCCCGCTCGCCGAAGCACTCGAAGCCCTGCATGCCTTCACACTGCCTGAGATTCGCGACCAGGTGGCGATGGGTGAGCATGACGCCCTTGGGGAGGCCCGTCGTTCCGCTCGAGTAGGGCAGTACGACGAGATCGCGCCCCGGGTCGATGGCGGCCGCGGGCGGAGCCGGCGGCGCCTGGAGCAATTCGGCGAAGGGCCGGGCGCCTCCGGACGCCCCGAAGACGAAGATCTCTTCGATCCCGGTCCTCGCCGCCGCGTTCCTGGCCTTGTCGAGGACGGCGGAAGCCGTGACCAGGAACCGCGCGCCTGAGTCTTTGAGCTGCACGGCCAGCTCGTCGGCCGTGTACAGCGGATTGACCGTGGTGTTGACCGCCCCGAGCGACGCCACCGCGTGGAACGCCACCGCGTACTCGACGCAGTTCGGGCTGTAGATGCCCACCACGTCGCCCTTGCGGAGGCCGCGCTGCGATAGACCCGTCGCCGCGCGGCGCACGGAGTCGACCAGCTCCCCGTACGTGAGGATGCGGCCGCTCGATCCGTCGATGAGAGCCGGCTTGCCGGCGAGGCGCTCGGCGTGCCGGAAGACGTACTCGGTGATGGTGACGTCCGGGATCCTGACGTCGGGGCTGCTGCTTCTGGTGATCATCGGACGTGCGGGCGCGTGAGCCGGTGCGAGCCGGTCATCGAGTGGAGCCTATCGCCGGTGCGCGGAGCCCGTCAAGTCCAGCCCGGTCTCGTCTCGCAGGTCTGCATGTCCTGGCCGGTCGGCCGGGGCCACACCCCCTGCGTCCCGGGTATTCACGCAGGGGCGCGGCCTCTTGCCCGTGCGCCGGTCCATCTCGGCCGACTCCGTGTTCGAGCGGAACCGCTTCATCGAGATGGCGATCGGCCAGCCCTCGACCTGGTGGCGCCCGCCGTTCGCGCACAAGCACTGGGCCAACTACCCGAGTCGGCGGTCTAGCCGAAGCCGAACAGGCGGGACGGCGTGTCCCAGAGCACGGCCCGCCGGTCGCCCGGATCGGGGAGCCAGCGCCGGAGACACACCAGAGGCGGTCCGTAGTCCATCCGCTCGTCCATGCGGACGAAGGGCCAGTCCGAGCCCCAGACGCAGCGTTCCAGGGTGAACGCTCGGATGACGGCCTCGACGAACGGGTCCACGTCGCGGTACGGGTAACCCTCGACGGAGGAGCGGAACGGACCCGAGAGCTTGACCACTGCGCTGCCGGACCGGCCGAGCTCGAGCAGCGTCTGGAATCCCGGATGAGAGAGGCCGCGAGCCACGTCGGGCCGACCGAAGTGGTCCACCATGAGGCGGACGCCGGCCCGGCGCAGTGTCGGCGCTGCCTCGACCAGCTCGTCCTTCTCACAGTGGACCTGCAGGAACCACCTCATCTCCCTGACCCGGGCCAGCAGCCGATCGGCGCCTGGCTCCACGAGCTGGCTCATGCCGTGGGTGGTGAGATTGAAGCGGATCCCGATCACGCCCCGATCGGCCAGCGCGCGCAAGGCATGGTCGGAGATGTCCGCGCGCGCCAGGGCGATGCCCTTCAGCCGTCCCTCGCCGGCGGCGAGGCCGTCCAGCAGACAACGGTTGTCGGCGCCGTAGGCCCCGGCGCCGACCAGCAGGCCGTGCGTCAGCCCGTGGGCCTCGAGCACCGCGAGGAACTGTGCCGTCGTGCCCGCCTGGCTCGGATGGGGCTCGTACACGATATCCGGCGAGTACGGATAGGCGCCGCCGCAGAACACGTGGGCGTGGCAATCGGCCGCGCCGGTCCCAAGCTGACTGCGAGGCACGCGCTCGAGGGGCCCGATCGGGACGACGTCGAAGGAAGCCATGAGCCGGTCCTGCGTAGGGTCGCCACGGCGGCGCGCGCCTGTCAAGGCCGTGCGGCGGCCGGCGGCAGCTCTGCCCGTTGCCGGCGGTTGTCGGCGACCGGGCCCTGCAGTAAGGTCGTTGAGACAACGGCGTGATCGGCCGATGGGCCCCCCCTGCACACCTGGGCCCTCCGAGCTGTCCATCGTCGGGAAGGGAGCAAGGATCAATGCGCGAGGTGAAATGGCCGTATGGTTGGGGGCGAGTGGGGTACAGCTGGGCAGAGCGGGAGCCCTGGCTACACCTTCCGTTCACCGTCTCGGAGTACGAGGGCCGCGTCGAACGGATTCGGCGCATGATGGCGGCCCGGGGGCTCGACGGCCTGCTCGTCCACGGGACCCGCGCCGATCGGGCCCCGATCCGCTACCTGTCGAACTTCGAGGACTACTACACCGGCGACACCCTGATGGTCATCCCGGCGTCGGGGGCGGTGGGACTCACGACCAACGCGGTGATGCACGGCGAGCCGATGCACTCCGGGATCCAGGACACGTGGGTGCGGGACGTCCGCTGCGCGCCGCACCCGCGGACGGTCGACTACCAGACGACGACCATCTACGACCACCTGGAGGACTTCCTCACCGAGCGCGGTCTCGTGACCGGCACCCTGGGGGTGTCGGGCGAGTACGCCTACCATGCCCGCGAGTTCCTGAAGCAGAAGTTCCCGGGGCTGCGGCTGGTCGAGGCGGGCACCCTGGTCGGCGAGGCGATGATGCGGAAGAGCGACGCCGAGGTGCGCCTCATGAAGGAGGTCGCGCTCATGAGCGACGCCGGCATGATCGCCTTCATGAAGGCCGCCGAGCCGGGGGTCAGCGAGCACGACCTGGCGGCCGAGGCGAACTACGCCCTCTTCAAGGCGGGGGCCGAGGACACCGCGTTTCCGCTGGCCGGGTGCGCCGGGCCCCGGTCCGGGTTCAAGCACTCGATCCCCACCAACCGGAAGCTGCGGGCGGGGGAGATCGCGTTCACCGACCTGGGGGCGCGCCTCAAGGGCTACTGCAGCGACACGGCGCGCGGCAAGGTCGTGGGCGGCGCGCCCACGCCCGAGCAGCGGCGGTTCCTCGACGCCCAGATCCAGATCGTCCACGAGACGATCGCCATGATCCGCCCCGGGGTCCGCATCGGCGACGTCGCCGCGCGGGGCATCGAGATGGCCAAGGAGTTCGGGTACGAGGAGTGGTTCTACTTCCGCGGGCACGGAATCGGCGCCACGACGCACATCCCGCCGAGCTTCGTGCCGGGGAGCAACGCAATCCTGGAGGCGAACATGACGTTCGCCTACGAGCCGATGTTCGTGCGCAAGGACTTCGGGACGGCCTGCGTCGAGGACCTATACGTCGTTACCGCCACCGGGTGCGAGCGGCTGTCCGAGGCGCCCGAGCGGTGGTGGGACTGAAGGAGGCGAGCGAGATGCGCGGAACGGTGATGGCCAGACGGACGGTCGTGCGGGGGCTGCTCGGGCTGGGCGTGGCCTTCGGATGCGCGCTTGGCGGCGCGGCCGGGGCGTCGGCCCAGGAGCTCGTGATCGGCGTGATCGCCCCGCTGACCGGCAGCAAGGCGGAGCAGGGCATGCAGTTCAAGGAGGGAGCGGAGCTCGCCGTCGCCGACTTGAACAGGGCCGGAGGCGTGCTCGGTCGTCAGCTCCGGGTGGAGCTCCTCGACGACGAGGGGCAGCCGAAGAACGCCGCGGCCGCGGCCCAGAAGCTGGCCGCCAACCGCAACGTGATCGGCGTGATCGGGCCGTCGAGCACCGCGAGCTGCCGCGCCGCCTTGCCGATCCTCGAGCGGGCGCGGCTCGTGACGATCTCGCCGAGCGCGTCCACGGCCAGCCTGGTGACCGACCACAAGTACATGTACCTGATGTCGCCCGCGATTCCGTTCTACGGACCGCTCGTCCCCCGGTTCGCCCAGGTGGAGCTCGGGGCCAAGCGCCTCGCCATCGTGAAGGTGAAGGACGACTGGGGCCTGGGGGTGAGCAAGGCGACCGCCGACTACGCGCGCGCCAACGGAATGACCGTGGTGGCGGAGGTCGAATACGCGCAGGGGGACCGTGACTTCAAGTCACAGATGACCGCCGTCAAGGCGCAGAACCCCGACGTGATCATCCTCAACACCCACTACACCGAGGGCGCGATCATCACCAAGCAGGCGCGGGAGCTCGGGCTCGCGGTGCCAATCCTGGCGCAGGGCACGAACGTGTACCCCCAGTACGCGGAGATCGCGGGCTCGACGGCCGAGGGCGCGCTGGGCTGGGTGGACTTCCTGGCGACTCTGGACGATCCCGGGGTGAAGCGCGCCGTCGCCAAGTTCCAGGCGGCCTACGGCAAGCCGGCGCTGAACTACCACATCACCAGCTACGACGGCGTCATGGTGATCGCCGACGCCATCAAGAAGGTCGGCAACGCCGAGGACCGCGAGGTGATCGCCCGCACGGTCGGCCAGCTGAAGGATTTCGCCGGACTCGTCGGCAAGATCTCCTACGACGCCGAGCGCCTCCCGGTCCGGGACCTGTTCTGGACGACGGTGAAGGGCGGGAAGTGGGTGCTGTACCAGCCGACCAAGTTCAAGATGTAGCCAGCGCGCCGCGGGCGTGATTCCGGACCGCCACGCGCCGGGATCACGTCCGCCGGGCGTCACGCCCCCGCCCCGCGATGCTTCTCCAGCAAGCCGTCAACGGCCTCGTCCTGGGTAGCGTCTACGCGCTGATCGCAGTCGGGTTCTCGCTGGTCTTCAGCGTTCTCGAGATCATCAACTTCAGCCACGGCGCCATGCTCATGCTCGGGGCGTACTTCGGCCTCGTGATGATCGGGGCGCTCGGCTGGGGCTTCCTGCCGGCGGTGGCGGCGAGCGCGCTACTCGTGGCCGCGGCCGGGGCCATCGTCGAGCGCGCGACGATCGCGCCGCTCCGGCGGCGGGAGGCCCCGCGGGTTCTCGCGCTGATCAGCACGATCGGCGCCTCGATCACGCTGGAGGCGGCGGCCCAGCTCGTGTGGGGCGCACAGGTCCGCGGATACCCCTCTCCGCTGCCGCCCGGCGGCTTCACGCTCGGCGCCGCGCGGGTGACCTATCTCGAGTGCGCCATCATGGGGATCGCCGCGGTCCTGATGATCGGTCTCGGCCTGTTCGTTCGGCTTTCGCGTACGGGGCGCGCCATCCGCGCCATCGCGCAGAACCTGTCAGCCGCCCGCCTGATGGGCATCGACGTCGAGCGGACGATCGTCACGGTCTTCGCGGTCGGGTCGGCGATCGGCGCGGTGGCGGGGATGCTGACGGGCGCCTACTTCAGCTTCGCGCAGCCGTCCATGGGATTCCTGCCCGGGATCAAGGGATTCGTGGCCGCGGTGCTCGGGGGAATGGGCAGCGTCGTGGGAGCTGGCCTGGGAGGGCTCCTGCTCGGTGTCGTCGAGAGCCTGGGTGGCGGACTCCTGTCGTTCGAGTACAAGGACGCCATCGTGTTCGGTGTCCTGATCCTGATCCTGATCGTGCGCCCGTCCGGCATCCTCGGCTATGACACCGGCGAGAAGGTGTAGGCGGCGGCCGCGCCCGCGTCGCCGGGACCGGTCGGGGCGGTGACGTGACGGCGGGCCTCCTGGTCGCGGGCGCCATCGTGGTCGCCGCCGCGTGTCCGTTCCTCGTCGGCGATCAGTACATCCTCCACGTGCTCATCATGTGGGGGATCTACGCGGTCCTGACGCTCGGGCTGAACGTCATCAACGGCTTTGCGGGACAGCTCTCCATCGGCCAGGGCGCCTTCTACGGGATCGGCGCGTACTGCGCGGCGATCCTGACGACCACGATCGGCTGGTCATTCTGGCTGACGCCCCCGGCGGCGACGGCCCTGGCGGCGGCGGTCGGCATGCTGGTGTCGCTCCCGGTGCTGCGAGTGCGCGGCATCTATCTTGGCATGGCGACGTTCGGGTTCGCCGAGATCGTCCACGTGGTGCTCAGAAGCTGGGAGGGCCTCACGAAGGGCGTGCTTGGAATCACCGGGATCCTCCCGCCGATCGCGTTCGGCATCGATTTCGGCACCCAGGATCGCTTCTACTACCTCGTGCTGGCGGCGGTCCTGCTGAGCGTCCTGTTCTCCCAGCGGATCTACCAGTCGTCAGTCGGCCACGCGCTCCTGGCGATTCGCGAGGACGAGCTGGCCGCCGGACTGCTGGGCATCAACACCACGGCGCACAAGGTGGCAGCCTTCGGCGCCGCCGCCGGACTCGCCGGGCTCGCCGGCAGCCTCTTCGCCCACTACCTCACGTACATCAGCCCCGAGAACTTCACGAGCGTGGAGTCGATCCTCATCGTGACCATGCTGATCGTCGGGGGCCGCGGCAACACGCTCGGCGCGGTGGTGGGGGCGGGTCTACTGGTCGCGTTGCCGGAGCTCCTCCGGGTGGTCAACGTGTACCGGCTCCTGATCTACGGGCTGCTGCTGGTGGGGGCGGCCGTCTTCCGGCCGGACGGTCTCGTCGGGCGGGTGGGACTGGCGCGCCGCCGGGCCCGGCCGGGCGCGGCCGCCGAGTCCGGGCCCGTGGCGACGCGGCCGGAGAATCCGCTCCTCCGGGTGGAGGACCTCCAGGTACGATTCGGCGGCCTTGTGGCCCTCGACGACGTGTCGTTCTCCGTCGAGGGCGGGGAGGTGTACGGCATCATCGGACCGAACGGAGCGGGGAAGACCACGCTGTTCAATGCCATCACCGGCGTCGCGCCGGTCGGACGGGGCCGAATCCAGCTCGGCGGGCTGGATCTGACGGGCCTGGCTCCCTACCGGCGGGCGCGGGCGGGCGTCGCGCGGACGTTCCAGAACATCCGGGCGTTTGCGGGGATGCGCGCCTGGGAGACCGTGGAGGTCGGCTTCCACGCGCGCCTGCGGCGCGGCGGGCTGGCGCACCTCTGCGCGACCCGGGCGGCGCGTGCCGAGGCAGGGGCGGTGCGGACCGCGGCGGACGCCTTGCTCCGATTCGTCGGGCTGGAGAAGGTTGCTGACCAGCTGGCGCGGAACCTCCCGTACGGGCATCAGCGGCGGCTCGAGATCGCGCGCGCGCTGGCCACCAGTCCACGGCTTCTGCTTCTCGATGAGCCCGCGGCGGGGATGAACGAGAGCGAGTGCGAGGAGCTGATCGCCCTGATCCGCCGGATCCGGGACCGGGGCGTCACGGTGCTGCTGGTCGAGCACCACATGCAGGTGGTCATGGCGGTCTGCGACCGCATCCTGGTGCTGAACTTCGGACGGCCCATCGCCGAGGGACCGCCGGACGCGATCCGTGACGATCCGACAGTGAACGCCGCCTACCTCGGGACCGAGATCCAATCCGCCGCCGGTGCCGCCGACCATGCTTGAGCTGCGCGATCTCAGCGTCCACTACGGCCGGATCCATGCCCTTCGCGCCGTGTCGCTGCGCGTCGGGTCAGGGGAGATCGTGGCGGTGCTGGGCTCGAACGGGGCAGGGAAGAGCACGGCGCTCCGCGCGATCTCCGGGCTCCTCCGCCCTTCGGGCGGCCAGATCCTGCTCGACGAGCGTCCGATCGTCGGCCTCGCGGCCCACCGGGTGGTGGCCAAGGGCGTCGTGCAGTGTCCGGAAGGCCGCCAGGTGTTCCCGCGCATGACCGTGCGGGAGAACCTGCTGCTCGGCGCCCATCGTTGCCGCCAGCGCGGAGAGGTGGCGGCGCGCGTCGAGCGCGTCCACAATCTCTTCCCGATCCTCGGCGGGCGGGCGGCGCAGATGGCCGGGACGCTGTCGGGTGGTGAGCAGCAGATGCTGGCCATCGGCCGAGCGCTGATGGGCGGCCCGCGGCTCCTGCTGCTGGACGAGCCGTCCCTCGGGCTGGCACCGCGCGTCATCGAGACGATCTTCGGAGCGGTGGCGACGATCAACGCCGCCGGCACGACCATCCTGATGGTCGAGCAGAACGTGACGAAGGCGCTCGCGATCGCGCATCGCGCCTACGTGCTCCGGGTCGGTCAGGTGGTGGCGGCGGGAACTGGCCGTGACCTGCTGGCCGACGGACAGATCAGGCAAGCGTACCTGGGGCACTGAGCCGGTGCCGGGGCGTCGACGGGCCCTCAGCCGCGCGCCGCCCGCCCTCGATCACCAGCGAGAGGAGGTCCTCGCGTTGACCGAGCGTGTCCGCGCGCTCGACCAGCACGACCCGACCCGTATGGACAACGACCGTCCGCTGGGCGATCCGGAGCGCCTCCCGCACGTTCTGCTCGGTCACGAGCACCGCCGTACGGAACTGCCGGTTGATCTTGGCAGTGGCGTCCATGAGGCGCCTCACCGGGACGGGGGCGAGCCCCAGGGAGGGCTCGTCGAGCAAAAGGAGGCGCGGTCGCTTCACGAGCGCGATGCCGATCGCCAGCATCCGGCGCTCGCCGGCGTTCAGGGAGGAGGCCGCCGTCGCCGGCGACGACGCCGGGGCGGGAAGAGCCCCGGAACCCCGGGCGACTCCGCCGGACCTCGGTGTGACGATGGCGTTGACGCGCCCCGGGGAATCTGGTGTGGTTTCACCGGCTCGGCGAGTTGCGCGCCGCGCGGGCTGCATCCGAGGGTGCGGGCGCGTGAAGCGACAACCCTATCCGAGGACGGGAGGCATCGATGACGGAACGCATCATCCTCCGAGCGGGCGAGGCACTGGTGGCCGGAGGGCCGCCGGGCACGGCGGCCGAGCCCGAGATCGTGATCGGAGCCCTGGACGGCCCGGTCGGCACCGCGATGGCCACGCTCGTCGGCGACCAGGTCAAGGGGCACACGCGCGTCTTCGCGCTCCTGAACACCGACGTCCAGGTCCGCCCGGTCACGCTGATGGTCAGCAAGGTCACGGTCCGGGGCGAGAAGGCGACGAAGTACACGAACATCCTGATGGGCACCGTGCAGGCGGCGATCGCCCATGGCGTGCTCGACGCGGTGCGTGCGGGCGATCTGCCGAAGAGCCAGGCGAACGAGCTCGGCATCATCTGCGCCGTCTGGCTGGCGCCCACGATCGTCGACGTGACGGATCTCGATCACCGGGTGTTGTTTGACATTCACCGGCGGGGGATGGCCCGGGCTATCAACAAGGCCATGCATCACGAGCCGTCGATCGACTGGCTGCTCGAGAACCAGGACAAGATCGTCCACCGGTACTTCCAGATGGGGGTGGAGGGCAAGATCTAGGAGCGCGCATCGCGTCGCCCCGGAAGGCGGCCCCGGTTCCCCTTCTCCGAAGCGCGTTCGGGGCCACGCGGGCCCGCCGGGACTGAGCCCGGCGTCAGGACTCCCGGCGGCCGGTCCGGCGAGGGGCGGCCCCCCACGAAATCCGTGCAGCGCGCCGCGGCGCGCGGTATACTGCCGGCGTCTGGTTCTGACCGCCGGTTCATCTTCGAGCCCGAGTCCTTTTCAGACCGCGGATCCCCGCCCCCTCTTCCGCACGGTGGGACGCGACGTCAACATCGCGGAAGACTGGCTGGGCCCAGGCTTGCCCGAAGGAACTCACCCATGTCGTTCGATGCGTTTGACCTCCATCCTGATCTCTTGCGCGGCGTCGCCGCCCTTGGCTTCGAGACACCGACCCCGATCCAGCTGGACGCCATCCCGCGGGTCCTGGAAGGCCGGGACGTTCTCGCGTGCGCCGTCACCGGGAGCGGCAAGACCGCGGCCTTCCTCCTGCCGATCCTCCATCGCCTCCTCGGGCGCCCGCGCGGCGTCACGCGCGTCCTCGTCCTCGCCCCCACGCGTGAGCTGGCGGCCCAGATCGACGAGCACCGGCGGGAGCTGGCCCGTCACACACGCCTCACCGGCGCCGCCATCTTCGGCGGGGTCGGCTACGCCCCGCAGGAGCACGCGCTCCGACGCGGGGCGGACGTCCTCGTCGCCACGCCGGGCCGCCTGCTGGACCACCTCGGGCAGCCCCACGGCCACCTCGGCGGCCTGGAGGTGCTCGTGCTCGACGAGGCGGACCGCATGCTCGACATGGGCTTCCTGCCCGACATCCGTCGCGTGCTGCAGCATCTTCCCGCGCGCCGCCAGACCCTCTTCTTCTCGGCCACGATGCCGCCACCAATCGTGGCGCTCGCCCGGGAGATCCTCCGCGAGCCCGTGACGATCGCGGTCGAGCGCCCGGCGACGCCGGCGGCCGGTATCACGCACACCGCGTATCCGGTCGCGGCCGAGCTGAAGTCGCGGCTGCTCCTGGCGCTGCTCGGGCGCCCCGACACGCGGAGCGTCCTCGCCTTCACGCGGACCAAGCACCGGGCGAACCGGCTGGCCGAGTTCCTCGGCCGGAACGGCGTCCGGGTGGAGCGCATCCACGGCAATCGCAGCCAGGCCCAGCGCACGCACGCCCTTGCGGGCTTCAAGAGCGGGCACTTCCGGGTGCTGGTGGCGACCGACATCGCCGCACGGGGAATCGACATCGACGCCCTGAGCCACGTGGTGAACTTCGACGTCCCCCCGCTGCCCGAGGACTACATCCACCGCGTGGGCCGGACCGCGCGGGCGGACGCCCTGGGCGACGCGCTGACGCTCGTCGCCCCGGGTGAGGAGGCCGATCTGCGCACGATCGAGCGTGCGATCGGGATCCGGATCGCCCGGGCCACGCTCCCGGGGTTCGACTACGGGCAGAGGACCCCCGAGCGCCTGGAGATCCCGCTCGGCGAGCGACTCGCCGCCATGCGAGTCCAGCGGGCGGGTCAGCGGCGCGGGACCGCCGGCGGGCACCGCCGTTCGACGGCGGGAGCGGCCCGGTAGGGAATCCGTTCCGCTTCGATCCCAACGGCGCTAGACTCGCTACCGTGCCCGACCAGGGAGCGGCTCGGGGCCGGCGGCAGCGCGGTGACGGGGTGATCCGCGACCCCGCGGCGCAACCGTACGAGCTGCGCTTGGCGAGTCTCGCCGACCCGCGGGTCCGAGACGCGGTGTCGGCGGTCCTGAATCGATGGGCCCCGGTCCAGCCGGGCCCGCCTCTCGGTCAGACTCTCAGTCGCAGGGCCATCACGATGCGCCTGTCGCTGGGAGAGGCCGAGGCGCCGGCGCTCCTGCGGGATCTCTACGCCACGGGGGCGGCACCCGTTGCCGTGGTCCTGCGTCCGGTCGGCGAGGGGGTGTCACGCCGCCACGCGCCCGCGGATTCCGCCTTCGCGATCTTCGAGCATCGCGGCGGGCGATTCGCCCCGACGTGGAACTGGACGGCCTTCGTCTTCGGGCCGCTCTGGTATCTCCGCCGGGGTCTGTACGCCAAGGGCCTGGTCCTCTTCGGGCTCAGCGTGTGCCCGTTCTGGACCCTGCCTCTCGCCGTGCTGGTGTCGGGCGTCATCCTCGTCTACTGCGGGGTGGCGGGAAACTGGGACGATTACCTCTGGAGGGTCAAGGGGACCCAGTGGTGGTGACGGCCGAGGTTGACTTGGGGCCGCGCATGACCGCGAGACAGGCGTAGCCGGCGAGGATCCAGACCCCCTCCCGGAACCGGCGCGCCACGCCGAAGGCCAGGCCGGTGCTCGGCGCGATTCCGAGCATGGCGAAGATGCCGACGAGCCCGCCCTCCAACACGCCGATCGAGCCCGGGATCAGGAACCCGGCGGCGCGTACTCCCGTGGCCCCGGCCTCGACGACGAGCGCGGTCAGCAGCGGCACCGGCGCTCCGAGCAGCAGGAGCATCAGCCAGGTCTCGACCGCGCCGGCCGCCCACCCCACGAGGCTCAGGGCGACGGTGGCGGCCGCCCGTCCGCGCCGCTCCCGGTAGTACCAGCGAAGCTCGGCGTCCAGTCGTTGGGCTCCGGCCGCCACGCGCTCGCCGAGGCCGACCCACGCGAGGGCGCGGCCGCCCATCCGGAGCACCCCCTTGACCTGCGCCCAGATGAAGCCGGCGGTCGAGAGGGCCATGTAGACCACCAGCAGGGCGAGCAGCGAGAGCATCCCGGGCCCAGTGTCCGAGAACGCCCAGGCCAGGACGAGCGCGCCTGCGATGAAGACCGCCAGGGAGGCCACCAGGGCCGTCTTGGCGACCATGACCGAGACGAGCCCTTCCTCCACGGTTACGCCAGCGCCCGCCCGCACGAGGAGAAAGGCCTTCAGGGCCTCGCCGCCCATCGTGCCGGTCGGCGTGGTCTCGTTCACCGCTTCGCCGGCGAGGCGGACCGAGAACAGGAGTCCGAAGCGCGGACACCCCCGGGGAAACGCGGTGCTCCACCCGATCGTCTTGAAGACGTTCGTCACGACCTGGGGCAGGAGGATCAGCGGCAGCCGCCAGGAGAGCTTGCGTAGCTCGGCGATGAGCGTGGAGACCCCGATCTCCCACACGAGCCAGACGAGGATGAGGATCCCCGCAAGGGCGGCGAGCGGCCGGAGCGCCTTCACGGGCGGCGCGCGCCGGGAAGGATCCACGGGCAGGGGCGGACAGGAAAGGTCAGATGGTAGCTCACCGCGGTGCATCTTACGCCAGGAGCCGCGCTCGCCGGGGCGAGACCCTGATCCCACGCTCCGGCCCTGCCGTCGTCCGCATCCCGGGCGTGCCGGCGCGCGAGCCATGTGCCTTGACAGCCGTCGAGCGGGCTCCGTATAGTCGAGAACGAGATTCGCCCTTCCATGAGCGATTCTGAGACGAACTTCGCGTTGAACGGGCACGATCCAGGAGCCAGGTCGACCGTGCTGGACCAACTCGACGCCAAGATCGTGACCCTCCTCCAGGGCGACGGTCGAATGAGCAACAGCGCCGTGGCGCGCCGTCTGGGCGTGGGCGAGGCGTCGGTGCGCAAGCGCATCGCCCGCATGCGCCGGGACAAGGTCATCCAGTTCCAGGCGTGGGTCGACCCCCTGAAGATTGGGTATCAGGTGTACGCGGTCATGGAGATCCAGGCGGAGCCTCCGGCCGTCGAGCGCGTCGCGGAGCGCCTGGCCCGGCTCCCCGAGATCTACTTCCTGGGAGTGTGCACGGGCGGGTTCGACATCTTTGCCGCCGCGGTCTTTCGCTCAAACGAGCACCTGTACGCGTTCCTGACGAAGCGCCTCAACCTCATTCCGGGAATCTCGCGCACGTCCACGTCTAGCATCGTCCGGGTGGTGCGGCGCGAGTTCCGCTTTCCGGTCCGCGACGAAACCGTGGCGGGCGCCGCCGGCCGAGACCGGCCCCGCCCCCCGGGCCCGGCCCTTCGCGCCTCGGCTCGGAAGCGGGGCCACGCCTAACCGTGAACAGCGAGGACACACGCATGGACACCGTCTCCACCGGGCACAACGCCCCGACCACCGCCTCCGTGACGCGCCGAAGGTTCCTCTCCACGTCAGCCACCGGGCTGGGTGTCGCGCTCGCCGGCCGCCGCGCCCCGGCCCAGACGGGCCGGAGCCCCGCGAACACGCTGGTGGTGGGGGGCTGGTCCGAGCCCCGCACCATGGATCCGGCCATCGAGGTCGACCAGTGGGGCCGCTCGATCCTGAAGAACGCCTACGACACGCTGGTGGACCGGGAGGGCGGCTCCATCGAGTTGAAGCCCAGCCTGGCCCGGAAGTGGACCATCTCGAACGAAGGCCGCACGTACACGTTCGACGTCCGGGACGACGTCAAGTTCGCCGATGGCACGCGGCTGGACGCCGAGGCGGTGCGGCTCGGCCTCGAGCGGATCCGGACCATCAACCAGGGCGTGGCGTGGATGCTTGCGGTCGTGGACAAGATCACGACCGTCAACGCGACCACGCTGCGCATCGACCTCAAGGAGCGCTACACGCCGTTCATCGAGACGCTCTTCTGGTTCGGGATCCCGAGCCCGGCCGCCGTGCAGGCCCACGACAAGGGGGATCAGGCGCGGGAATGGCTCCGCAATCACACGGCGGGGAGCGGCCCCTATCAGCTCGACACCTGGGAACCCGGTCAGCAGATTCTCACCGTCCGCAACCCGGGATCCTGGAAGGGCTTCGCCAGCCGCACGCCCCTTGAGGCCGTGGTCGGTCGGGTCATCATGGAGCCGTCGCCCCAGCGGCTCATGCTGGAGCGCGGCGACCTCGACGTGGCTCAGATCACGTCGGTGGACGACATCCCGGCTCTTCAGCGCAACTCGGATCTCGTCGTCCAGGCGGACCCGACGATCCTCCGCCAGTACTACCTGTTCCTCAACACGAAGAAGGGGCCCACCGCCGACCGGAACGTCCGCCAGGCCATCGCCTGGTCCTATGACTACGAGGCCCACAACCAGCTTGCCCTGAAGGGATTCGCGAAGCCCGCGACGGGCCCGTTCCCCGTCGAGATGGCGGGCGGAACGATCCCGAACATCGTGTCGTATCGGCGCGACCCGCAGAAGGCGAAGGAAGCCCTGGCCAGGTCGCAGTGGCCGAAGGGCGGCTTCAAGCTCGACTACTACTGGGTCAGCGGGCTGTCCGAGGAGAAGATCAGCGGCGAGCTGCTCCAGAGCGCCCTGAAGGAGCTGAACATCGAAATCTCCATTCAGGCCTTCGCGTTCCCCCAGATCATCCAGTTCATGGCGAAGCCGGAGACCGCGCCCCACATCGTGCCGCTGTACACGTCGTCGACCATCAACCATCCGGACGGGTTCCTCTACTTCCTCTACTACTCGAAGGGGAACCGCAACTGGGGGTTCTACGACAACGCCCGGGTCGACGAGCTGATCTTCCAGGGCCGCCGGGAGGTGGACCGGGCCAAGGCCATCGCCATGTATCAGGAGATCAGCCGCATCGTGACCGAGGACGCCGTGTCGATCAACGTGAATCGGCCCGTGAACGTCGATTACTTCCGCAAGTGGGTGAAGGGCTACACGTACAACCCGATGTACATCAAGATGTTCCGCCTGCGCGAGATGTGGCTCGAAGGGAAGAGTGCCTAGGGCCAGAGCCGCTACGGGCGGGTTGCCGCACAAGCCGGCCCCCGCCCGCAACTCGCCCGTCCGCCGACGATGATCGGGTACGTCGTCCGCCGCCTCCTGTTCCTGGTCCTCGTCCTGTTCGGCATGTCCCTGGTGACCTTCGTGGTCTCTCACGCGATTCCCGCCGATCCCGCGCGCCTCTTGGCCGGGCTCGAGGTCACGCAGGATCAGGTCGAGTCGGTTCGGCGCGAGTTTGGCCTCGACCGGCCGCTGCCCGAACAGTACGTGCGGTTCCTCGGCGGGCTCCTCCGCGGGGACCTGGGCCAGTCGCTGAGCACGCGGCGCCCCGTGCGGGACGATCTCGAGAAGTTCTTCCCGGCGACGCTGGAGCTGGGCCTGGCCGCGACCGGGATCGCGCTCGTCATAGGGATCCCCTTCGGCGTCTTCGCCGCCGTCCGTCACGGCAAGTGGGTAGACCATGGCACCCGCATGACGGCCCTCGCCGGCGCGGCCCTGCCGGTGTTCTGGTCGGGCCTCATGCTCCAGCTGGTCTTCTACCGGCACCTTGGCTGGCTCCCGGCCGGGGGGCGTCTGCCCCAGGGCCAGCTGCCGCCGGCCCTGGTGACCGGGCTGTACACCGTCGACGCCCTGCTCGCGGGCCACTGGTCGCTCGCCTGGGTCTCCGCGCGACACCTCGCCATGCCGGCGCTGGCGCTCTCGGGCGTGATGCTCGCGGGCCTGGCTCGCATGGTCCGGTCGAGCCTCCTCGACGTGCTCCGGGAGGACTACATTCGGACCGCGCGGGCGAAGGGCGTCGCCGAGCGCCTCATCGTCCTGCGTCACGCGATGCGGAATGCGCTGATCCCCGTCCTCACGGTCTTCGGCCTCCAGTTCGGCCACCTGCTCGGTGGTGCCGTCCTGACGGAGACGGTCTTCTTCTGGCCCGGGGTCGGCGCCTACGCCGTGCGGGCCGTCACGACGGTCGACTTCCCCGCCATCATGGGGGCCGCGATGCTGCTCGCCGCGATCTACGTCGTGGTGAACCTCCTCGTCGACCTCAGCTACACGCTGATCGACCCCCGGATCCGCTATTGACCAGTCTGGCCGCCTCCGCCGCCCTAGCCCGGCCCGTGAGCGGGACCCGCCGGGCCTGGAGTCAGCTCGTCCGGAACCCCACGGGTCTGGCGGGGACCGTCCTGCTCGCGGGCTTCGTCGTGCTGGCCGTGTTCGCCGACTTCATCGCGCCGCACGACCCCCTCCGGATCGACCTCCGAACCAAGTTCGTGCCCCCGGGCCCCGGCCACCTCTTCGGCACTGACGATCTGGGCCGGGACGTCCTGAGCCGGATCATCCACGGCACCCGCGTCTCGCTGACCGCCGGCGTCGTCGTCGTGCTGATCGCCGGCTCCATCGGGGTGACCGTCGGCACCGTGTGTGGCTACGTCGAGGGCATGCTCGACGAGATCGTGATGCGTCTCGGTGACATGTTCCTGGCCTTCCCGACGCTGGTGCTGGGCATGGCTGTCGTGGCGGCGCTCGGGCCGGGACTGGCCAACGCCATGATCGCCGTCGGCGTCGTCTGGTGGCCGGGATACGCGCGCCTCGTCCGCGGCATCGTCCTGTCGGCCAAGCACGTCGCGTACGTGGAAGCCGCCCGGGCGGCCGGCGCCGCCCGGGGGCGCGTCATGTTCCGGCACGTGCTGCCGAACTGCGTCGGCCCGCTGATCGTGAAGGCCACCATCGACTACGGCTTCGCCATTCTCGTCACCGCGGGGCTCAGCTTCATCGGGCTCGGGGCCCAGGCCCCGACCCCGGAGTGGGGCGCCATGGTGGCGGCCGGGCGACTCTTCCTGATCGACCAGTGGTGGTACGCGACCTTCCCCGGTCTGTTCATCTTCATCACCGTGCTCGCCTTCGGACTCTTCGGCGATGCCGTTCGCGACGCCGTCGATCCACGGCTTCGCGTCTGAAAGGGCGTGCCCATGGCCGCATCCGTGAACCGTGACCGGCTGATCACTCACTTCCTCGACCTCGTCCGGATCGACTCGCCGTCCTTTCACGAGCACGCGGTCGCCGACCGGCTCGCGGGCGACCTTCGGAGTCTGGGCCTGGAGGTCCGGAACGACCGCTCGGGGCCGGGCGGGACCGGCAATCTCGTGGCCGTCCTGGCCGGCACCCGCGGCATGCCGCTCGCCCTCAGCGCCCACCTCGATACCGTCGAGCCCGGCCGCGGGATCAAGCCCCGCGTCGAGAACGGCATCGTCCGGAGCGACGGCACCACGGTCCTGGGAGCCGACTGCAAGGCGGGACTCGCGATCATCACCGAGGCCATCCGCATCGTCCTCGAGCGGCGCCTGGCCCACGGCCGCCTGGAGCTCCTGCTCACCTACGGCGAAGAGCGTGGGCATGCGGGCGCCAAGACGCTCGACCTCGGCGGTCTCCGCGCCCGGCTGGCGGTCGTCCTGGACGGGGTCGGGCCGCCCGGCACGGTGCTCGCCCAGTCGCCCTCCTACGAGTCGTTCCGTGCCACGTTCCGCGGCCTGGCCGCCCACGCAGGTCTCGAGCCCGAGAAGGGAGTGTCAGCGCTCGTGGGCGCGGCTGAGGCGATCCGGCGCCTGCCACTCGGCCGCCTGGACGGTGACACCACGGCCAACGTGGGACTGCTGCGCGGCGGCACCGCGCGGAACGCCGTGCCGGACCTCGCCGAGATGGAGGGCGAGGCCCGGAGCCTGGTCCCCCAGAAGCTGGACCGCCTCATCGTGCGCATTCGCGCCGCGATCGAGGAGGCCGCCCGCGACACCGGGACCCGCGTCGAGCTCCAGATGGTCCGCGAGTATCAGGGCTACGACTTGGACGAGAGCCACCCTGGCGTCGCTTTGGCCCTGCGTGCCGCGCGGCAGCTTGGCCTGGCCTCCCGGCTCGCCGCGATGGGCGGCGGCAGCGACGCCAACACCTTCAACGAGCGCGGCCTGCCCAGCGTCGCCCTGGGCGTCGGGATGGAGAAGCCGCACAGCCTCGACGAGCACATCGCGGTCGAGGACGTTGTTCACTCCACCGAGTACTTGATCGAACTCATCACCACGGCCGCCGAGGCCGCCTGAGGAGATGCCCCATGGAGTTGGCCCTGGGCACCGAGCCCACCACACAATACCGGTCCTTCGAGGTCGCCGGCGCCGCCCGCAAGCTGATCGAGCAGATCATGCTCGTGAAGCCGGGGGAGAACGTCGTGATCACGGCCGACACCGCCTGCGACATGCGGGTCGTCCAGGCCACCGCCGACGCGGCCTTCGCCGCCGGCGCTCATCCGATCGTTGTCCGGTACGAGACCCAGCCGCGTCCCGGCCTGGAGCCGCCCGCCCCGGTGGCCGCCGCGGTCAAGAGCGCGGACGTCTGGATCGAGTTCAGCGTCGCCTACACGATTTACACGGCCGCCCATACGGCGGCGATCAACGCCGGTTGCCGCTTCAACGTCCTGACCGGCATGGACGTCGACATGCTCCTCCGTTCGATCGGGAACGTCGACATCCCGAAGATGCTGGCCCTCGGCGAGAAGCTCACCAGCGTCTTCTCCAATACCGACACCATCACGATGCGGAGCGAGGCCGGCACGGACATTAGCGGCAGCATGAAGGGCCGGCGCGTGAAGCACCAGGGCAAGGTCGCCGACAAGAAGGGGGAGACGGTGACCCTGGCCGGCCAGGTCACCTTCATGCCGATCGAGGAGTCCCTGAACGGGACCATCGTGTTCGACGGCACCATCTGGCCGCCCGACGAGATCGGCCTCCTGAGCGAGCTCGTGCGCTTGACCGTGAAGGACGGCATCATCCGGAAGGTCGAGGGCGGCCGGCAGGCCCAACTCATGGAGGGCTATCTTCGATCCCTGAACGACCCCAACATGTTCTGTCTCTCGCATTTCTCCCTTGGCATGAACCCGGGCGTCCGGCGCCTCACCGGGCGGATCCTCGAGGATGAGCGCCTGTTCGGCTGCGTGACGATCGGGATCGGCTCCCAGGGCCCCAACCACGGCGGAAAGGGCATCAAGGCCGCCGGACACCAGGACGGGATCATCACGCGGCCCACGTTCATCCTGAACGGACAGCCCGTCGAGCAGGACGGCCGGTACGTTCACCCGGACCTGGCCGCGCTGTGCCGGGTCATGGCGATGCCGGGTTACTAGCCGTGCCCACGCTCCGCCCGATGGCGGAGGCGGACTTCGACGCCCTCGCCCTCGGTGCCTGGATCCTCGGGACCGGGGGCGGGGGCGATCCGTACCACAGCCTCCTGGAGATACAGAAGCTCCACCGGGAGGGCCACCGCGTCTCTTTGATGGACCCCCTCGATCTCGGCGACGACCAGCTGGTCGCGGTCGTCGGTCAGATGGGCGCCCCTCTGGTGATCCAGGAGCGGATGACGGACGCCGGGGTGATGGCCGAGACCATCCGGATGATGGAGCGTCATCTCGGCCGACGTTTCGAGGCCATCGCCATCTGGGAGATTGGCGGCAACAACGCCTTCCAGCCGTTCCTGGCCGCCGCGCTCCTCGGCCTGCCGGTGGTGGATGCCGACGCCATGGGCCGTGCCTTCCCCCAGGCGGACATGACGACGTTCGCGATTTGCGACCTCCCCAGCTATCCCTGGACGATGGTGGACGTCCGCCGGAACTCGCTCATCTTCACGGAGGCCGAGGACTGGTCGTGGATGGAGCGGCTGACGCGCAAGGCCTGCACCGTCCTCGGCTCGGTCGCCGCCACCTGCAAGGCGCCCCGGACCGGACGCGAGATCAAGACCTGCACGATCCTCCACACCGCCTCGAAGGCGATGCGGATCGGGCGGCTGGTCCAGGACGCCCGCGCGCGACATGCCGACCCGATCGCGGTCCTGATCGAGGCGGAGCATGGCCTCCTGATCTTCCGGGGCAAGGTCCGCGACGTGTACCGGCGGACCACCGAAGGCTACCTCCGGGGCAGCGCGACGATCGAGGGCACGGAGGCGTGGCGCGAGTCCGCCCTCACGCTCGACTTCCAGAACGAGTTCACGGTCGGGCGGCAGGACGGGGCCGTGCGGGTCACCGTGCCCGACCTCATCTGCGTGCTCGACACCGAGTCCGGAGAGGCGATCGGCACCGAGACGCTCCGGTACGGACAGCGGGTCACGGTGGTGGCACTTCCCGCCCCGCCGCTCCTGGTGTCGGCAAAGGGCCTGCGGCACGTGGGGCCCCGAGCCTTCGGGTACGACCTGGACTTTCGATCGATCTTCGAGCGGGCGGAGCGATGAAGCGGATCGGCGTCGACGTGGGCGGGACCAACACCGACGCGGTGCTCCTGGACCGCCAGCGGGTGCTGCACGCGGTCAAGACGCCCACCACCGCCGACGTGACCTCCGGCATCGTGCGGGCTCTCGCCGCGCTCCTGGCCGAGTCGCGCGTCGGGCCCCGGGGGATCGACGCGGTCATGATCGGGACCACGCACTTCACCAACGCGGTGGTCCAGCGCCAGGGCCTGGCTCCGGTGGCCGCCGTGCGCATCGCGCTCCCGGCCGCCGCCACGCTGGAGCCGTTCGTCGACTGGCCGCCGGATCTGGCCCAGATCGTCCGGGGCCGCACCTTCATGCTGCGCGGGGGCCACGAGGTCGACGGCCGCCCGATCGCTCCCTTCGATCGGGCCGGGATGCGAGGGGTCGCCCGGGAGATCCGTGCCGCCGGTCTGCGCGCGGTGGCCGTCACGGCGGCGTTCTCTCCCCTGAATCCCACTTGCGAGGACGAGGCGGTGCGGATCCTGGCCGAGGAGTGTCCGGACGTCGCGGTCACCCCGTCGCACCGCATCGGGCGCATCGGCCTGCTGGCCCGGGAGAACGTGGCGCTGCTCAACGCGTCGCTGATCGACCTGGCCCGCCGGACCACCCGCGCCTTCGCCCAGGCCCTCGAGGCCAGTGGCATCCAGAGCCCGCTCTACCTCACGCAGAACGACGGGACCGTGGCGCGGGCGGACGTCGCGGAGGCCGTCCCCGTGTACAGCTTCGCGTCGGGCCCGACCAACAGCATGCGGGGTGCGGCGTTTCTCTCGGGCCTCAGGGACGCGATCGTCGTCGATGTGGGCGGCACGACGTCGGACATCGGCAGCCTGCGGCACGGCTTTCCCCGCGAGGCCAACAACGTCGTGCACGTCGGGGGCGTGCGGACGCTGTTCCGCATGCCCGACCTCCTGTCGTTCGGCCTCGGCGGTGGGACCCTGGTCGACCCGGGAGACCCGTCCCGGATCGGACCCCGGAGCGTCGGGTACCGGCTCCTGGAGCGGGCGAGGGTCTTCGGAGGTCCCGACCTCACCTGTACGGACGTCGCCGTGGCGGCCGGACTCGTCGACCTGGGAGACCGGAGCCGGGTCGCGTCGCTTCCGGCTGCGTTCGTCGCCGCCGCCCTCCGCGGCATGCACGCAATGCTGGAGGATGGCGTGGACCGGCTGAAGGCCGACCCGGCGGAGGTGCCCCTCGTCGCCGTCGGTGGGGCCTGCTTCCTCCTGCCGAGCCGGATGTCAGGCATCTCTAAGGTGGTGCACGTGCCTCACCAGGCCGTGGCCAACGCCGTGGGAGCCGCGATCGCCCAGGTCAGCGGGGAGGTGGATCAGGTCTTCCAGGATCTCACGCGCGACGGGGCGATCGCCGAGGGGCGCCGGCTGGCCGAGGAACGGGCCGTCCAGGCCGGAGCCGACCCCGCAACCCTGGACACGGTGGAGGTGGAGGACCTGCCCATTGCGTACCTGCCCGGCAACTCCCTGCGGGTTCGCGTGCGGGTGGTCGGCGACGCGGCGCGCGTGCTTGCCGCGGGCTGAGTCGGCGAGCCGGCGTCCCCGCCGCGCCGGCCCCGGGCAGGCGGCCGGCGGGGTCCCTCCAGCCGGACGCCGGTGCACGCAGCCCTCGCGCAGGGGGCAGCTGGGAAGCGCTTGACGCTCGCATGGCCATCGGGCATGGTTTTCGTGTCTCGAGCTGGAGGTCCGGTTGCAGAGCTGCCTTGCGGCGTCTCCAGGCCGTGGCAGCCTCGCCCTTCTCGCCGGCGGGCGACGTAGGGGACCCTCCCGCTCAAGTCGGCGAACTCGCGGTTCCGGGAATGGAGGGCTGTCAATGCGCGTGCCGCTGAACGTCTGGGACTATCTCGAGCGCGCGGCCAATGTTCATGGCGGCCGCGTGGCGGTCGTGGACGAGCCGGGCGTGCTCGGGTCCCTGGGCACGTTGACCTACTCGCAGCTCGAGGCGCGCGCCCGCGGCATGGCGATCGCGCTCGATCGGCTGGGCGTGGGAGACGGGGAGCGGGTCGCCATTGTCAGCCCCAATGCGGCCCGGATCCTCGTGGCGTTCTTCGGCGTGAGTGGCTTCAATCGCATCGTCGTGCCCGCCAACTTCCGCCTGACCGCCGACGAGATCCGCTACATCGTCGACCACTCCGGAGCCTCGGTGCTCCTCGTCGATCCAGAGCTCGACCAGGCGCTGGCCTCCGTGAAGGCGAGGCGCCGGATCGTGATGGACGGTGTCCACGACGCCGAGCTCTTCGCCGAGGCGCCGCCTGGGGCGGAGCCGCGCCGGCGCGAGATCGACGAGAACGAGACCGCCAGCATCAACTACACCTCCGGCACCACCGCGCGGCCGAAGGGCGTGCAGGTGACCCACCGGTGCATGTGGCTCAACGCCGCGATCTTCGGCTGGCACACGGGTGTCTCCGAGCGTGAGGTCTACCTCCACACGCTTCCCATGTTCCACTGCAACGGCTGGGGCATGGGCTACGCGGTGACCGGCATGGCGGGCCGTCACATCGTCCTGCGGAAGGTCGACGGCGAGGAGATCCTGAAGCGGGTCGAGTCCGAGGGCGTGAGTCTCATGTGTGGCGCGCCCGCGGTCGTGGCAGCCATCCTCGGCGCGGCCGAGAAGCGGCGGGCCGCGGGTCGCGCCGTTCCGGGGCGCGGCACCGTGCGCATGGTGGTGGCGGGCGCGCCGCCGCCTTCGAAGGTGATCGCGCGCATGCAGGAGGAGCTCGGCTGGGAGTTCATCCAGATCTACGGGCTTACCGAGACGTCGCCGCTCCTCACCTTCAACCGCGCGGGGCCGGAGCTGGACGGGCTGGCGGACGAGGAGAAGGCGCGCCTGCTGGCGCGGACCGGCGTCCCCGCGCTCGGGGTGCAGATCCGGGTGGACGAGCAGGGCGAGGTGCTCGCGCGCTCGAACCACGTCTTCGAGGGCTACTGGCAGCAGCCGGCGGAGACCGCGAAGGCCATCGTGGATGGCTGGTTCCACACCGGCGACGGTGGCCACATGGACGGGCCGTGCCTCGTGATCAGCGACCGGAAGAAGGACGTCATCATCACCGGCGGCGAGAACGTCTCGTCCATCGAAGTCGAGGACTGCCTCTTCCAGCACCCCGGCGTGGCCGAAGCCGCGGTGATTGGCGTCCCTGACGAGAAGTGGGGCGAGACGATCAAGGCGCTGGTCGTGCTCAAGCCGGGCACGGCGGCGACCGAGCAGGAGCTCATGGACTTCTGCCGGGGGCGAATGGCGCATTTCAAGTGCCCGACCTCCGTCGAGATCCGGAGCGAGCTTGCCCGCACCGCCACCGGAAAGCTCCAGAAGTTCAAGCTGCGCGAGCCCTACTGGAAGGGTCACGAGCGGCGCGTGAACTGAGTGCCTCGCGCCGGCGCTCCCGACGCTCAGTCTTCCCTGGCGGTGCCGGCGATGTGGGCACTCCAGTAGTGATGTGTCTTCCCCACCACGGTGATCACGCTCTTGACCTGGTCCGCCAGCGCGAAGCTGGAAGCGGCCGGGACCAGGAGCCGCTCCTCGTCGCAGCGTGCTTCGACGTTCTCCAGGATGATCGTCGCGCACAGCCAGGCCGCCATCCGGGGTGAGTCGCACGTGACGGCCAGCCAGCCCGACGGCCCGGGCTCGGAGTAGAGCCAAGTCGAGCCCGCCGAGACGATCCACCGGAGCCCCCGCGGTGGCGCGGGGCTGGGGCCACCACGGCCATCGCCACGGCCCGGGCCCGGGCTCACACAGCCACTGAGGACCACGGCCTCCCGCCTGGGTGGCACCGCGTGGCGTCCGGCGGGGCGGTCGTCCCGGGTCACCGGGCCGTACGACCTGGCGGGCGCTCGTCCTGCGGCCCCGGCGAGTCGGGGTCAGTGTACACGGGCTGCGCCCGGCGGCCGGGCCGCCCTTCAGGCCCCTCCGCCGGTGGGCGGGCGACGCTGCATCGCCTCGAGGAAAGCGTCGAGCTCGGCGTCCGTTGCGAAGACGTCCGTGGACGGCAGGGCCTTCACGATGTCGAACACCTGGCGCACCGACGGCTGCAGGTGGGCCACCGCCATGCCGCCTCCGCGAGCCTCGAGCGCCCGCCGGGTCTTGGCCAGGACGCGGATCCCCGCGCTGCCGATGTACTCGAGACCGGACAGGTCGAAGAGGGCGGCGGTCACGCCGGGGGATTCCAGAAGAGGCCGGAGTCGATCCTCGAGCGTCGGCGCGGTCTCGGTGTCGAGACGCCCGCGCAGCGACACCCGACGGCCTCCGTGCCCTACCTCGGTGATCTCGATGTCAAGCGTCATGCGCGCCTCCCCGTCACGTCCAGTCTCCATTCGGACCTCGGCCCGGCGCCGGGACCGGTGCTCGCCCGCTTCAGTATCCCTCACGCCCCCGTGGGGCGACCACCTTGCCCCGGTGGAGACGGAACAGCGTGACGACGTACGTCGCCGCCAGCGAGATCCCGATGGCCCACCAGCGTAGAGCGGTCGCGAGGCCGCCCGCCGCCGCGCTGGAACTGTAGGCGGTGAGCGAGGCACTCTCGTCGGTGATCGAGCGTAGCATCGCGGGGAAGACCCAGGCCGTGGTCACCACCAGGATGCCCGCCAGGAAGGCGCAGGAGCCGAGGAACGCTCCGAGGGAGCGATCGATCCGCAGGCCCACGAGCGCGCTGACGAGGCCGGCCATGGCCAGCAGACGCGACAGCCACGCGAGCGGTCGACGCCTGAGCGCATCGAGCAGCGTGGCATTGACGAGCCACGACGCGGCCGTCAGCACCGGCCACAGCCCGGCCACCGCTCCGTAGAACCAGCCCGCCGCTCGGCGGCTTCGATCGTGCACCGGCCCCGCCGACTTCCACGCGAGGAACGTGGCGCCGTGGCCGACGATGGCGGCAAGGGCGAACAGGCCGCGAGGCCCATGATGAGGATGAACAGCGTGCCGAGGTCCGCCATGATGTGAAAGGAGGGTAGAGGAGCTCGATGGTATCGGGCCAGCGGTCTCGGGGAACTCGGTGAGGCCCTTGACGTTGCTGTGGAACGTTACATACGCGAGGAAGCTGACGAACCCGGGAATGACGATCGGGTTGTCGAGCGGCCTCTCCCTCACGTTCGGCCGTCCGATCATCACGATGCCCGCGCCGGTCTCGCTCTCGAAGTGCCCCTCCATTGCCGCCAGCGCGGCCGGCTGATACCGGGCGAGGAGCTTCGCCTGATAGACGCCGGTCGGGAAGGCGACCAGCAGGCTCGACGCGATCCCCGCCGTGACGCCGATCCGGTGGAACCACCTCGCGCGATCGCCGTGCAGGCCCTGGAGCGCGTAGTAAGCGCGCACGGTCGCCACCACGAGGGAGGCCGTGACGACGCTGGCGGCCATGTCCCGGAGAAGCGCGCCCAGTTGGTGCCGAACTGGAATTCCATCGGGATGCCCGTGACGACGCCCACGGCGAAGTTCACGCCGAAGATCCGGATCCAGAACCGCGCCGCGTCGTCCCAGCGACCGTCACCGGTGCGGAGACCGATCGCCTTCATGACGACGATGAGCAGCGCCAGGCCCATCGTCAGCTGGGAGAAGAGGTAGTGGAAGACGATGGTGAAGGCGAACTGCAGCCGATGCCAGAGAAGCGGGTCGGACACGTGGGTCCTCCGTACCAGTGCCTGGCGGGGCCAGGCTAGACGAGTCGACGCTCTCTGGCCAGGGGATCCTCGGCCGGCGGTGTCAGCGGATCAGCGAGACATTCCGCGCGCCCGCCAGCCGGAGGAGGCCCTGGAACACGAAGAGGCTGACCATCACGACGGCGATGATGCACGTCGAGAAGGCGGCCGCCTGGCTCAGCTGACCGGACTCGTCGAGGAGCAGCACCGAGACCGCGGCGACCTGGGTCTCCGGTGTGTAGAGGAAGATCAGGGCCGACAGGGTCACCATGCTTCGCATGAAGAAGAAGACGCCGACGCTGACGACGGCGGGCCAGATGATCGGCAGCGTGATGTGGCCGAGCGTGCGCAGGTGGCCGGCCCCGAGCGTCGCCGAGGCCTCGTCGAACGTCCGGCTGATCTGCTTGACGGCCGTCGTCGCGACGAGGAAGCCCTGGGCGTGATAGTGGTACACGTTGCAGATCGCCAGGATCAGCACGGTGTCGTAGATGAGATAGACGGGGTTGCCCGGATCGTTGAACGCCAGGATGTAGCCGAGACCGAGGACCATGCCCGGCACCGCGGCCGGCAGGATCGACAGAAAGTAGAGGAAGCGCGTCACGGGCCCCTGGAAGCGGTGGAGCGCCCAGGCGGCCGCGATTACAACCACGACGCCGATGACGGCGGCCAGCAGCGACGCCTCGATGCTCGTCCAGAGCGGAGTGATCCCGTTCTGCACATCGAATCGGTAGTGGTGAAGGGTCGGGATCATCCGGTACGGCCACAGGCGAACGAAGCTCGCGGCGATCACGGTGACGACGACCGTGAGGATTGCGAGAGAGACGAGCACCACGTACGTGAGCCAGGCCAGATCACGGCGCCGGCTGGGGCGTACGACGAGGGGCACGGACTGAGCGGCCAGAGACGCGTGCTGGCGGCGCGCGATGGCCTTCTCCACGATAACGGCGACCGCCGCGGGAAGGAGAAGGATCATCCCGACTACCGTGCCCATCTGGAAATTCGCCTGGCCGGACACCTGGTTGTAGATCTCGGTGGCCAGGACGGTGTAGTCGCCGCCGATCACCATCGGGTTGCCGAAGTCGGTGATGACGATCGTGAAGACGACGAACACGGCGGAGGCGAGCCCGTAGCGCGTGGCAGGGAGCGTCACGCTCCGGAAGATGCGCCAGTCCGAGGCCCCCAGCATACGAGCCGACTCGTAGTGCCGCGCATCGGCGACCGCGAGGGCGGCCGACAGGATCAGGAGCGCGTGCGGGAAGGCGTAGAAGACGTTGGCGATCACGATGCCCCAGAAGCCGTAGACGTTGATCCCGAGGCCGAACGTCCGGTTGACGAGGCCGTTGCGTCCCAGGAGGAAGACCAGGCCCATGGCCTGGACCAGGGAGGGGGCGAACAGCGGCAGCAGCGCGATGAACCGGAAGGCGCCGGCCCCGGGGAGGCGGGCCCGGTGAAGCGGATACGCGAAGCCGTAGGCGAGCACAGTCGTCAGGATCGTGGCCACGATCGAGACCGCGAGGCTGTTGCCGATCACCTGGGTGAGCTTGGGCTCGCCGAAGTAACGGACGTAGTTGCCGAGGCCGAAGCCGCCGGGCGTCTCGAAGCTCTTCCCGAGAATGCTGGCCAGGGGGTAGAGGACGAAGACGACGAGGGGGATGCCGACCCCTGCGAGCAGGGCCGCGGCCGTCAGCTTGTCGGCGTCGAGCCACCGTGCGCGGATCGCGGTCGCCGCCGTCGACAGCATGTCTCAGGTCTCCGCGAGCGGCCTCAAGGCCTCGGGCGGCAGGCGGACGGTGAGCGGCGCGCTCCGCTCGAGGACCCGGCGGGGCCCGCGCACTTCCAGCATGAGCTGCTGCCGCCCAACCGCCAGCGTGACGTGGGTCACGCTTCCCAGATACACCGCCTTCTCGACGATGCCGGTGACCTGGTTGTCTGTCGGCGCGCCGGCCCTCGCGACCTCGACGTCCTCGGGCCTGAGGCCGACCAGCCGCACCCGGCCGCTCCCCCCGGCCAGCAGCCGGATCGGCGCGCCCGCGAGGGTCGGCGTGACCCCCGCGCCGTCGTCCAGCTGGAGGACGTTCATGCGCCCGATGAACTCCGCGACGAACCGGGTGGCGGGACGCTGGTAGAGCTCCTCGGCGCTCCCCGCTTGCTCGATCGCGCCTCCGTTCATGACGACGATCCGGTCGGCCATCTCCATCGCCTCGTCCTGGTCGTGGGTGACCATGATCGTGGTGATGCGAAGCGTTCGCTGGAGATCCCGGACCTCCCCGCGGAGGCTCTCCCGCACCTTGGCGTCGAGCGCGGACAGCGGCTCGTCGAGCAGCAGCATCGAGGGCTCGGGCGCGAGGGCGCGCGCCAGGGCGACCCGCTGCTGCTGGCCGCCCGACAGCTGGTGGGGGTGGCGGTCCGCTTCGTCCTCGAGGTGCACCAGACCCAGCATCTCGCGGACACGGCGGTCGATATGGCTCCGTGACCACCGCCGGCACTCGAGGCCGTACGCCACGTTCCGGGCCGCCGTCATGTTCGGGAAAAGGGAGT
Source organism: Candidatus Methylomirabilota bacterium (assembly GCA_035550795.1). Taxonomy (GTDB): domain Bacteria; phylum Methylomirabilota; class Methylomirabilia; order Rokubacteriales; family DASRDR01; genus DASRDR01. Next base: position 120,109 of record DASZOL010000052.1, on the reverse strand, counting down.
AGGACTGGAACACCATGCCGAAGTTGCGTCGCCGGGCCGGCACGGCGAGGAGGTCCGCGCCCCGAAGCCGCACCTGGCCGGCGTCCGGGGCCTCGAGGCCGGCGACGATCCTGAGGAGCGTGGTCTTGCCGCAGCCCGACGGGCCCAGAAAGCACACGAACTCGCCCTCGGCCACGTCGAGGCTCACGTCGCGGACGGCCGTGACGGCGCTGAAGCGCTTCGTGATGTGGCGGAGGCTCAGGAAGGCGTCAGACACGGGCGGACATCGACGCACCCGGGGCCGCGAGGCTCCCGAGCGCGCCGATGATCAGCTCTCGGCCGGGGGTTGCACCGGCCGTCAGCGCTCGATGTCCTTCTTCCAGCGCGACAGGATGCGGTCCCGGTTCTTCGCCGACCAGTCGAAGTCCATCTTGTAGAGGACCGTCGAGGCATCGGCGGGGAGCCCGGTTGCGAGCACGGCGTCGGGCGGCTTGGAGCCGGGCACGGTCGAGAGCTCGGCGCGCTCGCCGTAGAGTCGGGCGGCCGTCGGCGTCAGGAGCCAGTCGAAGAAGCGCTTCGCATCCGCCTTGTTGCCCGACGTCTTCATGAGGCTCGAGACCTCGATCTCGTAGCCGGCACCCTCGCTGGGCACGACCAGCTTGATCGGGAACCCTTGCTGGATCTGCTTGACCGCGCTGAAGGCGAAGGAGAGGCCGATGGCGTATTCGCCCGCGGCGGCCATGCGGCAGGGCCGCGACCCCGACTTGATGTACTGGGCCATGTTGGCGTCGAGGTCCTTCAGGAACTTCCAGCCCTGCTCCTCTCCCTTCATCTGGAGGATACTCGCGATCTGCAGATAGCCGGTCCCGGAGCTAGCCGCGTTGGGCATGACGACCTCGCCCTTGTAGACGGGCTTCAAGAGGTCCTGCCAGGACGCCGGCATGGGGAGGTTCTTCGCCTTGAGGACCTCGGTGTTCACGCAGAAGCCTGCGTAGTAGCCGGTCGTCGCGAACCAGCGGTGCTGCGGGTCCTTGAACAGCGTCTTGACCTCGTCGATCCCCTTGGGCTTGTACGGCTCGGCCATCTCGAGGATGCGCGGGTCGACGACGTTGGTGACCGCCACACCCCAGATCACGTCGTGGCGGGGGTTGGCCTTCTCGGCGAGGATGCGGGCGATGAGATCGCCCGTCGACAGGCGAAGCACGTTGACCTTGACGTCCGGCACCTCGCGGTTGAACGCATCGAGGTAGATCTTGACGTCGTCCTCTTCGAGCGCGGTGTAGGCGGTGATCGTCCCGGCCCCGGCTATCGCTGGCCAGGTCAGGAGTCCGGCAAGGGCGAGGGAACTCAGGAGGCGCAGCGCAGCATTCATCGTTTCCCTCCGTGTGGGGACTCTAGTCGGTGACCGGCACGGCTGGTAGGGTAGCATCGGGAGGCGGCGCCCGAAAGGCCGAACATTGGGGCGCGCACGGGGGGGGCCGTGGACTTCGTCTTCATGCTGACGCGCGACGACCAGACGGTCGAGGATTGCCTCGCGGTGCTCGATGCGGTGCAGGACGTCGGGCTGACCCACCTGGGCTTCAAGGACGTCGGTGTCGATCCGCGGACCCTGGGTGCCCTGAACGGCCGGATCAAGCGGGCAGGGGGGATCAGCCACCTGGAGGTGGTGAGCACGACGCCCGAGGCGTGCCTGCGCTCGGCGCGCGTGGCGGCTGACATCGGCGTGGACCGTCTCCTGGGCGGGACAGACGTCGAGCCGATTCTCGAGATCCTCGCTGGCACCCGGGTGGCCTACTACCCGTTTCCCGGCCGGCCGGAGGGACACCCGACGCGCCTGGGGGGCACGCCGGAGACGGTCGCGGCGGACTGCCGAAGGTTTGCCGCGCTGGGGTGCGCGGGCGTGGACCTTCTCGCCTATCGCGCGACGGACGCGGATCCGCTCGCCCTGGTACGGGCGGCTCGCAAGGCGACGCCGGGGCAGGTCATCGTGGCCGGCAGCGTGAACAGCCTGGCGCGTGTGCGGGCGCTCCGGGAGGCCGGGGCCGACGCCTTCACCATCGGCACGGCGGCGTTCGACGGCTCGTTCTCGCCGCGGAAGGGTCTGCTCCGGTCCCAGCTCCTCGAGATCCTCGCCGCCTGCGCGCCTGACCGGTGATGCGCCCACAGGCTGCCACAGGTCGAAGACCGTCGGATCGAAACCGTCCGATCAACTCCCGCTCAGCCAGAGAAGCCCGGTGAGCGGCGGGACGATCGAGCGTCTCCTCGAGGGGCGCCATCCGGATCCCGACGGCAGCGGACCCCTGCGCGTCCCCACGCGGGCGGTCGTCATCGAGGACACCCTGGCCGGCGCCGAAGCCGATCTCGTGCGCGGTCTCGACCTGGGGCGGTCCTTTGCGGTCGTGAGCGACGCGATCACGCACGAAGTGCTGGGCGGTCGCGTCGAGCGGGCCCTCGCCGCGCTCGGCTCCGTGACGAGCCTCGTGCTCCCGGGCCGGCCCCACGCCGACGAGACGACCGCGGCCCTCGTCGGGGGCGAGACGGCCCACGTGGACGCCCTGATCGCGGTGGGCTCGGGCACGCTCACGGACCTCACGAAGTGCGCGGCGGCGCGAGCGGGGAAGCCATGCGTCGCGTTCGGCACGGCGCCGTCCATGAACGGGTACACGTCCCCGAGCGCGGCGATCACCGTCGACGGCCTCAAGAAGTCCCTGCCTGCGGTGGCGCCAGCCGGCGTGTTCCTGGATCTCGCCGTCCTCGCGGCGGCGCCGGCTCGCCTCATCCGGGCGGGGCTCGGTGACAGTCTCTGCCGCTCGACGGCCCAGGCCGACTGGCTGCTGGCCCACCTCCTGCGGGGCGAACCGTACCGGGAGGCTCCCTTCGCGCTGCTGGTCGCGGACGAGTCCGGGCTCCTGGCCGAGCCGGAAGCGCTGGTGCGAGGAGATCACGCGGCCGTGGCCCGGCTGGCGCGGACGCTCGTCCTCTCCGGCTTCGGCATGGCGATCTGCGGCGGGAGCTATCCGGCCAGCCAGGGCGAGCACCTCATCAGTCACTACGCGGACATGCTCGGCGCCCCCGCCTGGCCGCCCTCGTTCCACGGGGAGCAGGTCGGGGTGACCACGCTCGCGATGGCGGCGCTCCAGGAAGAGATTCTCGCCGGCCCCCCGCCGCGGATCGGCCCGACGCAGGCCGACGAATCCGCGCTTGTCCGCCACTTCGGCGCCACGCTCGGCGCCGCGTGCTGCCGCGAGCTCGCGCGGAAGGGGCTCGATGCGGCGGCCGCCCGGGACCTCACGCAGCGCCTCGCCGCGGACTGGGAGCAGATCCGGAGCCGTCTGTTGCGCGTGACGCGGCCCGCCGGCGAGCTCCGGGAGGCCCTGGTCCGGGCCGGCGCTCCCGCGACGCCGGAAGCCCTCGGCTGGCCGCGCGCGTTCTTCCGGGATGCGGTGCTGCACGCGCGAGAGATCCGGAGCCGCTGGACCTTCCTGGACCTGGCCGCCGCCGCGGGTCGGCTCGAATCCTTCGCCGCCGCGCTCTGAGATCCGTGCCGCGCGCCGCCGCGCCCCTGGCGGTGACGCGCCGGCCTCGGCCGTCGCGATCGCGGGCACGGACGCCTTCGCGATCTGCGCCGGAGCGCCGACTCCGCGGTGTCGAACGACGCGGGTGGGGTGGGTTTCCCCCCCCGCGTCTGCGCCGGCGCGACGGCCCGCCTCCTGGGCTGGCCCCGCGGCCGACTCTCGACGCGCTATACTTCCTGCGCGCCTGCGTCCGTGGCGCATCGAGCACCACAGCCGATCGAGCACGAGGGGGGCCGATGACCTTCAGCTACCAGCGACGCTACCGAGGGCGCATCCAGGCGGTCCTTCTGGACTGGGCCGGCACGACCATGGACTACGGCTGCATGGCGCCGGCCGTGGTCTTCGTCGAGGTCTACAAGCGCCAGGGCGTGCCTATCACCATGGAGGAGGCGCGTGCGCCCATGGGGGCTCACAAGCGCGTCCACATCCAGCGGATCAGCGAACTGGACGGCGTGCGCCGCCGCTGGCAGGAGGTCCACGGGCGCCTGCCGTCGGACGACGACGTCGGGCGAATGTTCGCCGACTTCGTGCCGCTCCAGCTGGCCTGCCTGTCGGAGTACTCGGCGCTCATTCCCGGCGCGCTGGAGGCCGTGGAGTCCATGCGGGCCCGCGGGATGAAGATCGGCTCCACCACGGGGTACCTCCGGGACATGATGGAGATCAACCTGCGCGACGCCAAGCGCCAGGGATACGAGCCGGACTCCACGGTGTGCGCCAGCGACGTCCCCGCAGGCCGCCCGTATCCTTTCATGTGCCTCCAGAACGTGATCAATCTGCAGGTCTCGCCGGTGGCGGCCTGCGTCAAGGTCGACGACACGGCGCCCGGCGTCGAGGAAGGGTTGAACGCCGGGATGTGGACGGTCGGACTGGCGATGAGCGGTAACGAGATCGGCCTGCCCTTGAAGGAGGTCGAGGCCCTGGATCCCGAGGAACGCGATCGCAGGCGCCAGCGCGCCTACACGCGGCTCCACCAGGCGGGCGCCCACTACGTCGTCGACAGCCTCGCCGAGGTCATGCCCTGTCTCGACGACATCGAGACGCGGATCGCCCGCGGCGAGCGTCCTTGAGGGGCGTGATGACGCATCGGCCTCGACCCGGCGGGCCCGCGGTGGCGGAGCCGGGCGCGGACCTGGCCCGGCGCTCGGCGGTCGTGTTCCCAGGAGCCTCGCTCGGCGAGTACAACCTGCCCGAGGACATGGCGGTGGTGCTCGCGAAGGGCGAGGGGGCCACGGTGTGGGACGTCGACGGGCGGCGCTTTCTCGACTTCACGATGGGCTGGGGCTCCGTGCTCCTCGGCCACGCCCACCCCGCCGTCGTCGAGGCCGTCCGCCGCCAGGCGGGCCTGGGGTCCAACTTCGCCTACGTGAGCGCGCCCGCCCTGGAGCTTGCCGAGGAGCTCCGGCGAGCGGTGCCCTGCGCCGAGCGCCTGCGCTTCTGCGCCTCGGGCACCGAGGCGACGGCCTACGCGGCCCGGCTCGCACGGGCCTTCACGGGCCGGCCCCGGCTGCTCAAGTTCGAGGGCGCCTACCACGGCGCCAACGAGATCGGCACGGTGAGCCTGTTCCCCCGGCGCCTCCACGAGTTCCCGCGCGGCGAACCCACCTCGGCAGGGCTTTCGACGAGCGCGGTGGCGGACCTGCTCGTCGCGCCCTTCAACGACCTCGCGACGACCGAGGCCATCGTCGCCGCCCACCGTGACGAGCTGGCCGGGATCATCGTGGAACCGCTCCACCGCTGCACCCCGCCGCGGCCGGGCTTTCTCCAAGGGCTCCGGCGGCTCGCGTCGGAAGCGGGCGGCCTCCTGATCTACGACGAGACGGTGACGGGCTTCCGGTTGGCCTACGGGGGCGCCCAGGCCTACTATGGCGTCCGGCCGGACCTGTGCGCCCTCGGCAAGGCCCTCGGCGGCGGCTATCCGCTCGGCGCGGTGGCGGGGCGGGCGGACGTGCTGGACCTGATCCGCGAGGACCGCCTTGGCGAGGAGCGCTACGTCTGGTTCGCCTCGAGCCTCGGCGGGAATCCCGTTTCCTCGGCGGCGGGGCTCGCCGCGCTGTCCGAGCTGAGGAAGCCGGGCACCTACTCCCGGCTCTTCGCCCTGGGCGAGGCGCTCCGCTCCGGCCTGCGGACGGTGCTCGGCGAGGAGGGGGTGACCGCGCACGTGCAGGGTGACGGCCCGCTCGCCGCGGTGGTGTTCACCGACGGGGAGGTCGTGGACTACCGCTCGGCCTTCCGCGCGGACCGCCAGCGCGCCCGGACCTTCCTGCTGGGCCTGTTCCGCCGCGGCATCTTCCTCAACCCCATGTCCACCAAGCTCTACCTGTCCCTGGCCCACACCGAGCGGGAGGTCGAAGCCTTCCTCGATGTGGCCCGCGCCACGCTGCGCGAGGACTGTCATGGCTGACCGGAGAGGGCGCCTGTCGAGACAGCCGGCCCGCCACGGCGCTCACCGGTGCCCGTGAGGCCATGACGGCTCGCGAGGAGCGCGGACCAGTGCCCGTCCCCGCTCCGAGTGATCCTTGCGAGGACGCGCAAGGCCGTCCCGTGACCGCCGGTGCCGAGAGCTTCGAGGGCGACGTCAACCAGACGCCGCGCCGGCTCGAGTGGACGCGGCGGCTCTCCCCGGAGACGCGCCGCTGGCTCGCCGAGGACGAGCGTTACTTCCTCCGGCAGGCTCTGTCCACGCCGTGCCTCAACGTGATGGCCCGCTGCGAGGGCATCTACGTGGAGGACCTGGAGGGCCGCCGGTACATGGACTTCCACGGCAACGGCGTCCACCAGGTCGGCTTCGCCAACCCGGTGGTGATCGAGGCCATCAAGACGCAGCTCGACGAGCTGTCCTTCTGCACCCGCCGCTACACCAACCAGGTCGCCATCGCCCTGGCGCGGAAGCTGGCCGAGATCACGCCCGGCGACCTCGGGAAGTGCCTGCTCTGCCCGAGCGGGGCGGCGGCGATCGGCATGGCGCTCCGGCTCGCGCGTGCGGCTACCGGCCGACATAAGACCCTCTCCATGTGGGACTCCTTTCACGGAGCCACGCTCGAGGGCAGCAGCGTGGGGGGCGAGCGGATGTTCCGCCGCGACGCCGGGCCGCTGCTGCCCGGGACCGAGCACGTGCCGCCTCCCGACCCGTATCGCTGCTTGTGGGGCTGCGCAGGGCGCTGCGACCTCCGCTGCGCGCGCGCCGTCGAGTACGTGCTCGACCGGGAGGGCGACATCGGGGCCGTCGTGGCGGAGCCGATTCGCAGCACGCCGTCCCTCCCGCACCCGGACTACTGGCGCACGGTCCGCGAGGCCTGCGACCGCCACGGCGTCCTTCTCGTCTTCGACGAGATTCCCCAGTGCCTGGGACGGACCGGACGCATGTTCGTGACCGAGCACTTCGGTGTCGTCCCCGACATCCTGGTGCTCGGCAAGGGCCTGGGCGGGGGCATCCTGCCCCTGGCCGCGCTCGTGACGCGTCCGGAGCTCGACGTGATGGCCGACCGCGCCCTCGGGCACTACACTCACGAGAAGAACCCGGTGACTGCCGCGGCGGCCCTCGCGGCCATCCAGTACGTCGAGCGCGAGGGCCTCGTCGAGCGGGCCCGGACGCTGGGGGAGCGGGCTCTCGCTCGCCTGCAGGAGGTGGCGACCCGTCGTCGGCTGGTCGGAGACGTCCGGGGTCTCGGCCTCCTGCTCGGAGTGGAGCTCGTCCGCGATCGGCAGACGCGTCAGCCCGCCCCCGCCGAAGCGGAAGCGGTGATGTACCGCGCCCTCGACCACGGGCTCAGCTTCAAGGTGACGGCCGGCAACGTGCTCACGCTGGCTCCGCCGCTGACGATCACCGGCGAGGAGCTGGATCGCGCCATCGGCATCGTGGACGGGTGCCTGGCTGAGGTCGAGCGCGTATGAGGATGCATCGGCCGGAGCCGGCCAGGGAGACCATCGGCCCGGCGGCATGATGGGAGCGGCGGCTGGCTCGTCCGACAACCCAAACGGGAGGAGAACCATGACACGCAAGCTCATCGCAGTCGCAGCCGCGGCGATCTTCTCGCTGGCGCTGGCCGGCAGCGCCCTGGCGGAGGAGATCACCGCCTACATGGGCACCTCGCCGGAGAACAACGTCAAGATCGTCAACTTCATCAAGGACAAGACCGGCATCACGGTCAAGCAGACCTTCCAGTCCTTCGGCGAGATCGAGGCGCGGGTCAAGGCCGAGGCCCCGAACTTCAACGCGGACATGATCATCGGCTGCGGATCCCCCGCGGCCTTCATGGCCAAGAAGAGCGGCTGGTCGGTCCCGTACGTCTCTCCCGGCTGGAAGGGCGTCTCGGACGTCTTCATGGACCCGCAGGGCGGCTGGTACAACATCGCCAACTTCTCCTTCGTCCTCGTGGGCAACAAGGACCGGCTGGCCAAGGCAGGCTTCGCCATGCCCAAGAGCTGGAAGGAGCTCCTCGATCCGAAGTGGAAGGGCGAGATCGTCATGCCCTCGCCGTTCAGCTCCGGAACCGCCAACATGATGCGCTACTCGTTCCTGGCTCTCTACGGGGATGCGGAGGGCTGGAAATTCATCGAGGCGCTCGACAAGAACATCCATCACTACACGCGAAGTGGGAACGCCCCCACGGACCTCGTCGGCCGCGGCGAGTTCATGCTGGGGCTCACGTCCGACGAGAACGTCAAGAAGCGCCTGAACGACGGCTATCCGCTGCTCTGGTCCATCCCGGAAGAGGGCACCGGCTACGACGGCACGTTCGCCCTGATCCTGAATGGCACGAAGAAGCTCGACGCGGTGAAGAAGGTCATCGACGTCCTGGGCACGCCCGAGTTCAGCACGCTCATGGCGGAGATCGGCTACATAACGCCGCGGCCCGCCCCCAACGCCCTCTACGGGAATACGCTGCCACGCTACATCAAGATCGACCTGGCCAAGGCCGCCGAGGACAGGCCCAAGAACAACGACATTTGGAAGTCGAAGCTGCGGACCGACTTCAAGTAGTCGGGAGCCTGCCCGCCGATGAGAACGGGTTTCACGCGGCGCGACGCGCGCTGAAGCGCTCCGAGATACCGTGCCGTCGGAGCGGAGCCAGAGCGCGGGCGACGGTGTCAGCGCCCCCGGACGGATCGTGCCCGTGCGTCCAGGCGGGACGTCGCGAGGTCGAGGGACACCCCCGAGCGCCGGTGAAACCCATTCTCAAGGCCGTCAAGGCGAGGCAGATGGCGGCAGCGGAGCGATCCGCCGACCTTCGCAAGCGGGCAGCCGCCGGAGCGTGACCGGCTTCGTCAACGCAAACCTGACGAGCATCCTGGCAGGCTGTCTGTTTCTGCTGCTCGCTTTCTTTCTCCTCTACCCCATCGCTGCGGTTCTCATCAAGTCCGTCCAGGGTCCGTCCGGATTCACCCTGCAGCACTACCGGACCTTCTTCGGCAAGGGCTACTACTACCAGTCGCTGTACAACACGCTCTGGCTCGGGGCGATCAACACGATCGTCTGCCTGGTCGTCGGGTTTTGTCTCGCCTACATGACGACGCGCGGACCCTGGGCCCTCAGAAGGCCCCTCCGGATCATCTCGCTGGTGCCGCTGATCGCGCCGCCGTACCTGTTCGCGCTCTCGCTCATCATTCTCCTCGGCCGTAACGGCCTGATCACGCGGGCGCTGGATTTGCCCTGGCAGCTGTACGGCTTCGGCGGGGTCGCCATCTCCCAGGCCCTGGCCTTCATTCCGCTGGCCTACATGATGATCGAAAACACCATGATGTCGCTCAATCCGAACCTCGAGGAGAGCGCGTATGACATGGGAGCCACGGAGGCGACGATCCTCCGGACGATCACCATCCCGCTCCTGGCGCCCGGGCTCCTCAAGGCGGCGCTTCTGATCTTCGTGATGACGATTGCGGAGTTCGGCAACGCTGCCATCCTCGGCGGCCGAACCCCCTTCCTGGCGCCCGACACCTACACGGCGATCACCGGCGAGTCGGATTTCAACATGGGGAGCGTCCTGTCGGTGGTGCTGATCGCCCCTTGCGTCGTGGCCTTCCTGGTTCACAACTACCTGCTCGAGGGGAAGCAGTTCACGACGATCGGGGGAAAGCCGGTAGCGGCGGAGCCGCGAAGGGTTACCCCGCTGATCAAGGTCCCCTTCGTCATCGTCACCGCGGCGGCGGCGGGAGCGATCCTCACCTGTTTCGCCGTCGTCTGTGCCGCGTCCTTCTACAAGATCCTCGGGGTGACCAACCAGTTCACCCTCGCCAACTACCTGGACTTCACGTCCAACCAGGCGATCTACAACAGCATCCAGGTGAGCTTCGTGGCGGCGATCATCGGCGCCTTCATCGGCGTTCTCCTCGCCTACGTCATCGTGCGGGGGAAGTTCGTCGGCCGTTCCTTCATCGAGATGGTCTCCCTGTCCGGATTCGCCCTTCCGGGGACGGTGCTGGGTATCGGGTACCTGCTGGCCTTCAGCGCCCCGCCGCTCAAGCTCACCGGCGGGATCATGATCCTGGCCCTGAACTGCGTCTTCCGCTTCCTCGCCGTCGGGGTAGAGGCGGGGATCAGCAAGCTTCACCAGATCCACATCGAGATCGAGGAGGCCTCGGCGGACCTCGGTGCCAGCTCGCTGACCACCTTCGTCCGGATCGTCCTGCCGATCATGTTTCCCGCCTTCATCGCGGGCTTCCTCTACACCTTCATGACCGCCATCGTCTCGCTGAGTGCGGTCGTCTTCCTGGTGAGCCCCGGCTTCGAGCTGGCCGCGGTCCGGATCTTCGACGCCGCCGTCTACGGGGAGATCGGCATCGCCGCGGCGACCACGATGAAGCTGGTCCTGACGGTCGCCCTCTGCATGGCGGTGCTGAGCTACGTCACGAGGAAGACCCGCCTGGGCGGCGGCATGGCGAGGACGGCGACATGACGGCGGGGGAGGCGGCTGCATGAGTGAGGGCGCGGGCGACGGGCGGCCGATGCTGATCCTGAGGGACGTCCACAAGTCGTACGGCCGCCACGAGGTCATCGGCGGCGTCTCCCTCGAGGTGAGCAAGGGCGAGCTGGTCACCTTCGTCGGCCCCAGCGGCTGCGGCAAGACGACCCTCCTGCGGCTGATCGGCGGCTTCACCGAGGTCACGTCCGGGGACATCATCCTGGACGGCCAGCGGATCAACGACCTGCCCCCGAACCTCCGGGACACCCGAATCTGCTTCCAGAACTACGCGTTGTTCCCTCACATGACGGTGGCGGAGAACGTCGGCTACGGCTTGAGGATCCGCAAGTGGCCCCGGAAGCGGATCGCCGCCCGGGTGGAGGAGCTCCTGGAGCTGGTCGAGCTGGGGGCCTACGGGGGCCGGGCGATCGACCGGCTCTCCGGCGGGCAGCAGCAGCGGGTCGCCCTCGCACGGGCGCTCTGCGTCGAGCCGAAGGTGCTGCTCCTGGACGAGCCCCTCTCCAACCTCGACGCGAACCTGCGGCTCGTGATGCGGGAGGAGATCCGGAAGCTCCAGGAGCGGCTGCGGATCACGACGGTCTTCGTCACGCACGACCAGTTCGAGGCGATGGCCATCTCCGACCGGCTCGTCGTGATGAGGGATGGCCTGATCGAGCAAGTCGGCACCCCCATCGAGATCTACGAGAGGCCGGCCAACGAGTTCATTGCCGGATTCGTCGGCTACGTCAACTTCATGGCGGGGCGGATCGAGGCGATCGACGACGCAACGCGGAATGCCGTCGTCGACACCGGGCACGGGAAGATCGAGATCCAGCTCGACCAGCAGGGGATCGAGCAAGGCGACGACGTCGTGATGGTCATCCGGCCGGAGAGCGTCATTCTGTCGCTCGATTCCGGAAGCCCGAAGCGGAACGTCCTCGGCGGCACCCTCGAGACGTACATGTACGCGGGGCCGCTGGCGAAGTGCTCGGTGTCGATCGGCGACCGGACCATGGTCGTCGACCAGTACAACCCGCGCGACGCCCGGCATTTCAAGCAGGCGGAGCGGGTCGCGGTAGAGATTCCCCGCAGCGTCCATCTGCTGAAGAGGAAGGCGAGCGACCCGAGATGACCGCGTCGTTCATGGAGACCGAGATCCGGAGCCAGCCCGCCCTGCTGACGCGGCTCGCCGACGACGCGGCGCCGCTCGTGGCCGAGATCGGCCGGGCCATCGCGCGCCGTCGGCCGCGCTTCGCGATCCTGGCCGCCCGCGGCACCTCGGACCACGCGGCGATCTACGGGAAGTATCTCCTCGAGACGGAGGCCGGCCTGGTGGCATCGCTGGCGGCGCCGTCCGTCTACTCCGTCTACGGACGAAGCCCGGACGTCCGGGACGCCCTCGCCATCGGGATCTCTCAGTCAGGCCAGTCGCCCGACATCGTCGCTGCCATTGACGGGGCGCGGCGAGCGGGGGCCCTGGCGCTCGCGGTGACGAACGACGAGACGTCGCCGCTCGCGCGGGTCGCCGACCTCGTGCTCCCCCTGCGAGCCGGCCCGGAGCGCAGCATAGCCGCGACGAAGACGTTCACCGCCGAGCTCCTGGCGCTCTGGCTCCTCGTCGGCGCGGTCACGGGCCGCGACCCGGGTGCGGCGCGCCGCCTCGGCGAGCAGGCGGCGGAGTCCCTGGGCGGGGCCGAGCGCGCCCTCGCGGCGCCGTCGCTCGGCCATGCGGCGAGTCCGGCGGTCGTCGTCGGGCGCGGCTACAGCTTTCCGATCGCGCTGGAGATCGCGCTGAAGCTCCGGGAGGTCGGACTCCGGAACGCCCAGGGGTTCTCCGGGGCCGACCTGCTGCACGGGCCGATCGCGGCCGTGCGCGCGGGTACCGCGGCCATCCTGGTGGGGGCGGCCGGCCCCACCGTCCCAAGCTTGCTCGAGTGCCTGGCTGCCCTTCGCGAGCGCGGGGCGCGGACCATCGTGATCAGCGATGCACCGGAGCTTCGCGAAGGCGCCGGCGTGGCGATCCCCGTCCAGGCGACGACCGAGAGCCTGGCCGTGATCTCCATCGCCGTGGCCGGACAGTGGCTGACCCTGCGGGACGCCGTAACCCAGGGGCTCGACCCGGATCGGCCCCCCGGCCTCGTGAAGATCATCCGCACCGTCTGAACGCCCTGCCGGGCGCCCGGGGAGAGAGGCGGACGGAGTAGGCCTTGCCTGACCCGTGGGAGCCGTGTTCTCTATACGGCGGGATCCGGCGCATCCGAGAGAGCCGGACGGGGAGCAGACCGGAGGCGGCGAGACGAGCCGCGGAGGACTCGGGCAATGATGGGTACCACGCGAGGGGCATGCAGGATCGCGCTGGCCAGCGCGCTGGTGTGGATCGGCCTCATGGGCTCGGCCAGCGGCCAGGCCAAGCCCGAGGACCAGGTCGTCGTGTACTCGGCGGCCGACGCCGACATGGTCAATTCCATGGTGGCGGCCTTCCAGCAGAAGTACCCGGCGGTCAAGGTCTCGACGGTGGTCGCCGGCACCGGGGAGATCATCAAACGGGTGGAGGCTGAGGCGGCCCGCCCGCTCGGGGACGTGATCTGGAGCGTGGGACCCGAGAGCCTCGGCGCCAAGAAGAATCTCCTGGCGCCGTACGAGAGCCGCGAGGCGGCGGCGTTCTACCCCGGCCTGGGGCCTCCGGACAAGCTCTGGTCGCCGTTCACCGTCATGCCCTACATCATCATGTACAACAAGAAGCTCGTGCCGGACGCCGAGGCCCCGAAGGCCTGGAAGGACGCGATCGACCCCCGCTGGAAGGGGAAGGTTGCGTATGCCGACGCGACCAAGTCGGGCTCGTCATACACCCTGCTCGTGACCTGGTTGACCATCTTCGGAAAGAACGATACCGGCTGGAAGTTCGTGGAGGACGTCCTCCGGCAGTCCAAGGTGCTGCCCAAGTCCAGCATGACGTACCAGATGGTGGCGAACGCGGAGATCCCGATCGGCCTGACCTTCGAGCAGGCGGCCTTTGACTACCTCAAGGGCGGGGCCCCGATCGGCATCGTGTACCCGGCCGAGGGCACGGCGGTGATTCCGGACGGCAGCGCCGTCATCGCCAACGCGCCGCACCCGAACGCGGCGCGCCTGTTCCTCGATTTCACGGTGTCGAAGGAGGGGCAAGCGATCATCGTCGACAAGTTCGGCCGCCGGTCCGTGCGCCGCGACGTGGCGACCCCGGCCGGACTGCCTACGCTCGACAAGATCAAGCAGATCGCCTATGACCTCCAGTACGCGGCCGACAACCGCAGCCAGATCCTGAAGAGGTTCCAGGACACGCTGATCAAGACTCAGTGAGCGCGCGCTAGCTCAACCTCCATCTTCGGGGGGTGCCCACCGCCGGGCGCTGATGACACGGGTCCGCATCGACGGCATCGTCAAGCGCTTCGGCGAGGCGGTGGCGCTGAACGACGTCAGCCTAGAGCTGCCGCCCGGGGAGCTGTTCACGCTGCTCGGCCCGAGCGGATGCGGGAAGACTACCCTTCTCCGCATCGTGGCCGGGCTGCTCCCCCAGGACGTCGGCTCCGTCGCGTTCGACGGTGAACCCGTCGACGACGTCCCGCCGTACCGGCGCAACATCGGCGTGGTCTTCCAGAGCTACGCGATCTTCCCCCACCTGACCGTCCGACGGAACATCGCGTACGGGCTGCGGGCGCGGCGGATGGCGCCCGAGCGGGTCCGGGCCAAGGTGGTCGAAGCGGCGCGGATGGTCCAGATGGAGCCGCTGCTGGATCGGATGCCGGCCGCTCTCTCCGGCGGCCAGCAGCAGCGGGTCGTCCTGGCGCGGGCCCTCGTCATCGAGCCGCGTCTCCTCCTGATGGACGAGCCCCTGTCCAACCTGGACGCGCGGCTTCGCGTCGAGATTCGCACCGTCATCCGCCGCCTCCAGCAGGCGCTGGGGATCACCACTCTCTACGTCACCCACGATCAAGAGGAGGCGCTGGCCATCTCGGACACGATCGCGGTCATGGACCACGGCCGCGTCCTCCAGACCGGTCCGCCCTACGAGCTGTACCGCGCGCCCCGGAACCGCTTCGTGGCCGAGTTCCTGGGCGGGATGAACGTTCTCGCCGGGCGGCTTTCCCGTTTGCCCACCTCGGGCGACGTCGTCCTGGTCGAGACCGACTTCGGCGCCACGTGGTCGGTCTCGGTGAACGGCCAGGCCACCGGCGCCGGACCCGTGTGGCTCGGGATCCGGCCGGAGTCGCTTCGGGCGGAGCCGCCGCCCCCTGGCGCCGCCGCCGGGTGGAACCAGGTCGCCGGAACGGTCACGGACGTCGGCTATCTGGGCGCGGTGGCACGGTATCAGGTCGAGGTCGCGGCCGGAGTCTCGTTGACCGCCGAGGTCCATGATCCGGACTTCGCCGCCCTTCGGCGGGTCGGCGATGCGGTGCGCCTCTGGTGCGACCCCGTCAAGGTGCGGATCCTGGCCCCGCACCCGTGAAGGTCCCGGGCCTCCGTTCGGTCGCGCGCCGCCGCCGGCACCGCGACGCGTGGTGGGTCGTGAGCGGCGTCGGGTTTGCGATCGTCCTCGCGTTCCTCGTCTGGCCCCTGTGCCGCGTGCTGGCGGGCAGCGTGCTCGGCGAGGGAGGATGGCTGGCCTTCGGCGAGACCTACGGCCGCGTGGCCGCTCACCGCTACTACTGGTCGAGTGTCCTCAACAGTCTCGGTCTCAGCGCGGCCGCGACGCTGGGCGCCGTCCTGCTCGGCACGCCGCTGGCGCTCGCGCTGGCGCGTTACCCGATCCCGGGCGCGGTGCTCGTCCGGACGGCTGCCAACCTCGCGTTGCTGTCGCCGCCGTTCATCGGCGCCTATTCCTGGGTCGTTCTCCTCGGGCGCAACGGCCTCGTGACCCGGTGGCTCGAGCCGCTGGGATGGGGCGTGCCCACCATCTACGGCTATCGCGGGATCCTGCTGGCCTTCGTCGTGCAGTACTTCCCGCTCGTCTTCCTGCTGGTGTCCGGGGCGCTGGCCGCCGTCGACCAGTCGATGGAGGACGCCGCGCTCAGCCTCGGGTCTCGGCCGCGCCAGGCGTTCTTCGGGGTCATCCTGCCCGTCATCCTCCCGTCGCTCACGGCGGGCGCGCTCCTCGTCTTCATGGCGACGATGGCTGACTTCGGCACCCCCATGGTCCTGGGGGAGGGTCTCCGCACCCTGCCCACGCTCATGTACGGCGAGTTCATCAACGAGCTCGGCGGCAACCCCACGATGGCCAGCACCCTCGGCAGCCTGCTCATCCTGATCAACACGGCCGCGCTGATGGGCCAGCGCTACTTCGCGTTTCGGAAGGCATACCACGTGGTGTGTCTCCGGCCTCTTCAACCGCGGCGCCCGTCGCGCCTCCGGCTCGCCTTGACCTCCGCCGCCGTCTACGGCGTGATCGCGCTGGCCCTCGTTCCCGCCGCGACCATCCTCGTGTCGTCGTTCATGCCCACGCGCGGACCAGTCATGTACCTCGGGCTGAGCCTCCAGAGCTACGCGACCGTGCTCCACCTCGTTCCGCGCGCCGTCGCCAACACCTTCATGCTGACCGGCCTGGCCGTCGCTCTCGACGTGGGCCTGGGGGTCTTGCTCGCCTACTGCCTGGCCCGGCGCCCGTCGCGGACGCATGCGGCGCTCGACGCCCTCATCATGCTGGCCTACGCGATCCCCGGCACCGTGGTCGGGGTGGGCCTCATCCTGGTCTACAACCACCCGCCCATCGTGCTTACGGGCACCTGGGTCATCCTTCTCGTCTCCTACTTCATCCGACACCTGCCCTATCCGGTGCGAGCCTGCGCGGCGATGCTCCAGCAGATCGACGTCCGGGTCGAAGAGGCGTCGATCAGCCTCGGCGTTCCCCCGTTCCGCACCTTCTGGCGGGTCACCGCGCCGCTCATGTTCCCGGCGATCGTCTCCGGGGCGACCCTCGCGTGGATCACGACCATCGGCGAGCTGTCCTCGTCGATCCTGCTTTACTCGGGCCCGTGGGCGACCACGTCGGTCGAGATCTTCACGCAGGTCTTCAGCAACCACTTCGGCACGGCGTCGGCGCTGGCGTCGATCCTCATCGTGGCCGCCGCCGCGCCCCTGTTCCTCATGTACCGGCTGCTCGGTCAGCAGGCCGCGATGGCGCCGTGACGCCCGTCCCGCGATTCCCCGTCTCGATCAAGGGAGTGGTGCTCGCCGGGCCGGCGGCGTCGCGCGCCGGCCGGCGGGTCGCCGTCCTGGAGAACGAGCGCGGCGAATGGGAGCTGCCGGGCGGGAAGCTCGAGCGGGGGGAGACGCCCGAGGCGTGCCTCGTGCGGGAGATCCGCGAAGAGCTGGGCGTTCGCGTGACGCCGGGCCCGCTCCTCGACGTGTGGATCTACCGGATCGAGCCCGACGTGCCGGATACCGAGGTGGTGATCGTGACCTACGGCTGTCACGCCGAGCCCTTCGACGAGATCCGGTGGACCGCCGAGCACCGCGACGCTCGGCTCGCTCCGCTCGATGGCCTGGCGGCGCTGGTGATGCCCGAGGGCTACCGGCGATCGATCCGGGCGTGGGCGGGGAGGTCCGCGGGATAGGCTCTCGTTGGGGAGACGCGTGCCCGCCGCGTCCGTCGCCCTGCACGTCCCCGCGCTTCCGGGGGTGCCTTGTCGAGGGACGGCCGAGCCTCTATCGTCGGAGAGGTGCTCGGGCGCATGCCCCAGCCACTCAGGTCAAGGAGGCCGGACATCGTCATGCTCGATCGCCTGCTGGAGACGCGCCGCACCCACCGGAAAGCGCCGCTGCCATCGCCATCCATCGCGCTCGACGCGGCCTACCGCATCCAGGACGAGCTGCGGCAGGCGCTCGTCGCCCGCGGCGAGCGGGTCATCGGGTGGAAGGCCGGTCTGACCGGCCGGATCTCCCAGGAGGCAATGGGAATCGACCACCCCGTGTCGGGTTTCCTGCTCGGCGAGGGCGTCTACGCGACGGGTGGCCCGGTGCCGCTGTCGCGATTCGCGGAGCTTGCCGTGGAGGTGGAGCTCGCCTTCCTCCTCAAGCGGGATCTCGCGGGGCCGGGCGTGACGCCGGCGGCGGCACTGCTGGCGGTCGAGGGCGCGCTTCCCGCCCTGGAGCTGGTGGAGTTCCGCTGGGACGGCAAGCCTACAGCCGGCGACCTCGTCGCGGACGGCGTCTACGGCAACGCGATTGTGCTCGGCCAGCCCCTGACGCCCGTCGTCGGGCTCGACCTTTCGGTCGAGGGCGTCGTCTACGAGATGAGCGGGCAGGTGATGGCGACGAACACGGCCGCGGAGGTGCTGGGAAATCCCTTGAACTCGCTGGCCTGGCTCGCCAACCACCTCGGAGCGCGGGACCTGGAGCTGCGGGCCGGGGATCTCGTGATGAGCGGGTCTATCTCGGCGCTCCTGCGCCCGAAGGCCGGGGACGTCGTGACGGCGCGCTTCACCCGCCTCGGGTCGGTGAGCGCTCGGTTCGTGTGAGGAGGAGGACGACATGGGCAAGCTCCTGACAACGGCGCAGGTCGAGCGCTACCAGCGGGACGGGATTCTCTTCCCGATCCCGGTCCTGGTGCCCGACGAGACGGCGCGCTTTCGGGCGGCCTTCGACGAGTTGGCTGCCCGTCTCGGGGGACGGCCGGTCGCGCAGGCGCTGGGGCACACCCAGCTCTACTTCCGCTGGGCCTACGAGCTCGCGACCCACCCGGTGCTCCTGGACGCTGTGGAGGACGTGCTCGGGCCGGACATCCTCGTCTGGACGGTGTCCATCTTCCCCAAGTACCCGCGGGACCCCGGATTCATCTCGTGGCACCAGGACGGCACCTACTGGGGCCTGGACTCGACCAAGGTCACGACCGCCTGGCTGGCCCTGACGGACAGCACCGTCGAGACCGGCTGCATGCGCGTGGTTCCGGGCTCGCACCGTCGGCCCATCCTGCCGCACCGGGACACGTACGCGCCCGACAACCGGCTGAGCCGGGGCCAGGAGATCGAGGTGGCCGTCGACGAGGCGGATGCCGTCGACGTCGTCCTGCGGGCCGGAGAGATGTCGCTCCACCATGTCAACATCATCCACGGTTCGAATGCAAACCCGTCGGATCGATCGCGGATCGGCTTCGCGCCCCGCTTCACGACGCCACAGACCCGGCAGATCGACGGCGAGCCGCCCACCGCCGTGCTGGCGCGGGGCCGGGACCGGTTCGGCCATTTCCAGCTGCTCTCGGGCCCTCCGGCCCTGAGCTTTGACGAGGCTGTCGACGCGCAGCAGGCGGCGGCCGGCCGATTCCTCTCCGAGCTTCGGGGCACGCGAGGTCATTACGCCGCGGGAAGGGACAAACGGTAAGGTGCCGGGCCGGTGGCGCGCGAGCCCGTTCCGCTGAGACCTGACCGACTTGCAGACGCCGGCGACCGTGCCGCCGGGACTGCACACTAGACTGTGCAACGGTGCACTGTGGACTGTGCAGTCCGCGTAGCCTCCTGAATTATTAGGCGCCTCGCCGGCGACGGGCCGGCGGAGGCTCCGGCACTGCACAGTGGACTGTGCAGTCCACGCCTGCGACTCCGCCCGGCCTCCGAGACCCAACTGTCGATGGCCGCTGCCTTCATGGGCACGTTCGAGAGCGGCACGGGCCATGCACCGGCGAAGGCGTCTTGCCCTACTTGACTCCCGCCGAGATGAGCCTGGACCCGCAGGCCAGGAGGGGCATGCCCGCTCGCAAGCGCTGGTTTCTGCTGGCCACGCCGAACGTCATCCCGGGCCGCCGCCCCGACGTCGCCTCCGGGCACGCCCAGGGTCCGCCGGTCCACCACCACCAGAGACTGGCCGAGCCAGGGAACCTCGGCCAACGGCCTCCGGATACGGAAACCACCCTCGACGCTCGATCGGCGGCCGTGGCAGCGTCCAGGCCCGCGTGGGCCCTCGCGGCAGCAGGGAGGAGCTAGCATGCCCACACCCCGCTTCATCCCGCTCACGCTGGCCGAGTTCGAGGAGCTCGCCGCACGCTACACCTTTTCGCGTCGCATCACGGCCCTACACATGCACCACACGTGGCGCCCTCGCCATCGTGACTACGCCGGGCACGCCACCATCGTCGGCATGTGGCGCTACCACACGCAGGAGAAGGGGTGGAGCGACATCGCGCAGCACGCTACCATCGCGCCAGACGGGACGATCTGGACCGGGCGGAGCTGGGACCTGCCGCCGGCGAGCTCGGTGGGGCACAATGGCAACTCGCTTGCCGGTCCCTTCATGTTCGAGATCATCGGCGACTTCGACGCGGGACAGGACCGTCTCGAAGGGAAGCAGCGCGAGTCAGTCATCGGCGTGATCGTCGCCATCCAGCGCCGCCACGGGCTGGGTCCCGAGACGTTGCGCTTCCATCGAGACCTCGGCTCCCCGAAGACCTGCCCCGGCCAGGGCATCGAGTTCGCGGGGTTCGTCGAGGCTTGCCGCGGTGCCCACGCTGCCGCCCCGGCCTCGACCCGGCGCCGGGCGGTGCGGGGCCGGGGCGCGGCGGCCCGGAAGGACGAGGAGCGGTCGCCGTTCGGCGACGCCGAGGACGCCGTCGCCTCGGCGATGCTCGCGATGCGCGAGCGGGCCCGGGCCAAGCTCTCCGCGGAGTCCGCCGAGGACGACCACGCCGAGGGAATGCGTGCGGCGAGGATCGAGTGGGACGGAGGGGGGGTGGAGCGAGCGCCGGTGGCCGTGCGCGGCGGGGACGCGCCCCTCGATCCCGCGATGTTCGGCCTTCTCCGCCGGCACGTCGTCAATCTCACGCAGGGGGTCTTCTCGTCATCCGGCATCTTCCAGACTAGCCGGGCCGACGTGGACGCGATGTTCGACGAGCACATGACGCAGGCGCTGGATCAGGCGAAGCAGGCGGGACACCCGCTCCGTCTCGTCATCTTCGCCCATGGGGGACTGGTGAGCGAGGCTGCCGGGCTGGGCATCGCGGCACGTCAGGTGGACTGGTGGCGGCGCAACGGCGTCTATCCGATCCACTTCGTGTGGGAGACGGGGCTCGGTCCCACGATCGCACAGCTCCTGAAGCAGGCGGCGGCGCGCATGCCCGGCGCCCTCTCCCGCGATCCCTTCGACTGGACCAGCGATCCCCTGGTGGAGGTGGCCGCGCGGGCGCTGGGGGGCGAGAAGGTGTGGGGGGGAATGAAGTGGAGCGCGTCGCGGGCGTCGGAGCCTGGCGGCGGGGCCCGGTATGTCGCGGAGCGGCTCGCGAGGTTCTGCGGCGCCCACGGCGCCAGCGTGCAGGTGCACGCGGTCGGACACAGTGCGGGCTCGATCTTCCACTCGCACTTCGTTCCCGCCGCGCTCACCGCGGGCGTCGCGCGCTTCGAGACGCTGCAGCTGCTGGCGCCGGCGGTGCGGCTGGACAGCTTTCTCGAGCGGCTGGGACCCCAGGTGGGCAAGGGCAACGCCATCGCAGCCTTGACCATGTACACGATGGCGCGCGACTGGGAGCGTCGTGACAGCGTCGCCGGCATCTACCGGAAGTCGCTTCTCTATCTCGTCTCGCGGGCCCTCGAGCCGAACGGGGAGACGCCCATCCTGGGACTCGAGGAGTCGGTGCGGGACAATGCGGCGTGTCGAGCGCTCTTCGGGCTGGGAACACCGGCCGCCGGCGCCGCGACGGTGGTGTGGTCGAAGAGCGAGGCCAGCGAGGGACGGCACGCGTCGCGCTCGTCCACCCATGGCGGCTTCGACGAGGACGTTCCCACCATGCACAGCATCGTACGCCGCGTGCTCGGAGTGGGCGACCTGGACTCGATCGAGGCGTTCACCCCCGACGCGCGGAGCCGGTCGCTCGACGAGGACGCATGGCCCCCGGAGCTCCAGTGGGTGACGCGGGTCGGCGGCGCCCCGAGCGCTGCCGCCGCGGTCAGCCCGGGGGTGGCCGACGAAGCCTCGCCGGCAACGGCTCCGGGCGGGCCCCTCGAGGGAACCGGAGCGCGCGTCGCACTGTGCGTCGGGATCGACGAGTACGCCAGCGCGCCGCTGGAGGGGTGCGTGAACGACGCGACGCGATGGAAGCGGACGCTCGAGCGGGCCGGATTCACGGACGTCCAGCTTCTGACGAACGGCGAGGCGACGCGCGACGGCATGCTGGCGGCGCTCGACAAGCTCATCCAGGGTCGGCGGCCCGGGGACGTCGTCGTCTTCCAGTACTCGGGCCATGGCACGCATCTGCCGGACGTGGACGGTGACGAGGACGACAGCGAGGACGAGGCCCTGTGCCCCGTCGATCTCGATCAGGGGCGCTTCCTGATCGACGACGACCTGCGCGAGGTGCTGACGAGGGTCCCCGATGGCGTCAACCTCACGTGCTTCTTCGACTGCTGCCACTCGGGGACCGTCACGCGACTGGTGCGCCCCGGCCCCGTGGCCGCGGCGGCGGGCGTGCGCGGCGGCCCCGCGCGCAAGCGCTACCTGCGCGCGACGGACGCCATGATCGACGCGCACCGCGCCTTCCGCAAGGGGCGGCCGGTGGGGCGCGGCCGCTCGGGCCGGCGGGCGCTGGGCGGCGTCCTGCCGGACATGCGGGAGATGGTGTTCACGGCCTGTCGCGCCGACCAGGTCGCGTTCGAGAGCGACGGCCAAGGCGACTTCACGCGCCTGGTGACGGAGCTCCTGAGCGACCGCGTTCCTGACGAGAGCTACGCGGAGTTTCACGCCCGCATCCTGCGCGCGTTCGGCAGCGGAGCCCGGCAGGAGCCGCAGCTCAACTGTGCTGACGCGTCGCGCGCCCTCCGGCTTCTGCGTCCATTCTGACCATGGCGCGCCGCACCCGCCGCCGGGACCCCGGCGCGACCTTCTGGTTCGGTCCCCGCGTAGAGCGTGCCGCCCGCGTGGTGCCCTACGAGCGCCAGGCTGGTGACCCGGTGTCGCGCCCGCTCCGCATCTTTGCGCTGGATCCGTCCGCTTCCCGGCTGCTCGGGAACGTGGCGGAGGTTCGGGTACCGTACGAGCCGCTCCTGCCGGGGCCCGTGGGTCACCTGCTCGAGGTCGAGGGGACCGACGCGACCGAGGGGCGCGTGCACGTCCCGGTGGACCTCGAGAGCCCGGCCCTGATGCTGGCGGCCGGGCTCGAGCCCACCCAATCGCGCCCGCAATTCCACATGCAGATGACCTACGCCGTCTGCAGCAGCGTGTACCAGCGCTTCCGCATGGCGCTGGGACGCACGGTGGCGTGGGGATTCGTGGCCGACGAGGACGACGAGGGCGATCCCGACGACCGTCCGCTCCGGCTGAAGATCCGGCCGTTCCATCGCCGCGAGCAGAACGCGTACTACGATCCGGAGGAGGGAGCGCTGCTCTTCGGCTACTACCACGCCGAGCGGGCGGTGGCCGGCCGCAACCTCCCGGGCGGGTACGTGTTCACCAGCCTGTCCCACGACATCGTGGCCCACGAGTGCACGCACGCGCTGCTCGACGGGCTGCGCGCGCACTTCACGCTCGCCACCCATCCCGACGTGGCGGCGTTCCACGAGGGCTTCGCGGACATCGTGGCCGTGCTGCATCGCTTCTCGCACGCCGAGGTGGTCCGGCGCGTGTTGGCCGAATCGCGCGGAGCGCTGGACGTCCCCGCCCTGACCGCGATCGGCGTGCAGTTCGGCGAGACGAGCGGCGAGATGGGACCGATCCGCCTGGTGAGCGACATCGCGCATCCCGGGGAGGACCCGAAGCCGTACACGGACTACGAGGAGGAGCACGAGCGCGGGCGCGTGCTGGCGGCGGCGATCTACGAGGCGTTCACGCGCATCTTCGACCGAAAGAAGCGACGCTATCTGCTTCTCGCGACCGGGGGCTCGGGAGTCCGCCCTCCGGACGCCGAGCTTCCTTCGGCGCTCCTCGACCTCTACGTCGATCTCGCGCGCGAGCTGGCCGGGCAGTTCCTGAACATCTGCATCCGCGCGCTGGACTACTGCCCGCCGGTGGACATCCGCTTCGGCGACTTCCTGCGCGCCGTGATCACGGCCGACTACAACCTTGTCCCCGAGGATCCCTACGGCTACCGCGAGGCGTGGATTGACGCGTTCCGACGCCGACGGATCTATCCCGAGCACGTCCCGAACCTCGGGGAGGATTCGCTCCTGTGGGCGAGCCCCGAGCGCGTGGTACCGCGGGTGCCGGCGCTCTCGTTCGCCGAGCTGGCCTTCGAGGGGGATCCGGGGCGCCCGCCCGCCCGCGCGGAGCTTCGCCGCCAGGCGGCGGAGGTCGGGCGGCTGGTCACCGACCCGCGCTTCCGCGAGGTGTTCGGCCTTCTCGATCCGCAAGACCCCGACGTGAGGGCGGCGGTCCGCGCGGTCGATCCGCCCACGGTGGAATCGGTCCGGTCGACCCACCGCATCGGTCCTAACCACGAGGTGGTGTTCGACACGGTCGCCGAGATCACCCAGCGCGTCGTCCGCGTGCCCCCGGGGCACCGTCGACCGGTCGAGGTGTACGGGGGGGCGACGGTGCTGCTCGATCCACACGGAAGCGTGCGCTACGTGATCCGGAAGCGACTGCTCAACGACGCGCGCGAGACGGAGCTGGCCGACTTCGTGGAGAAGGGCGGGGCGCCGTTCTGGAGCACCGACGGCTCGGGCGACGGTGTCCTGCGCGCCCGTCGAGGAATATTCAGGCCGCTGCACGAGCGGCGTCTCGGCAAGGGACGTTGACCGCCCGTCCGCGGGGCGAGGAGGCAACAGATGGGTTGGCTCGACGATCTGAGGAAGTGGCTGGACAGCAGTCAAGCGCCGGCCCCCGACGCGGCGGCCCCTCCACCGCCGACGTTCACGATGGGCCCGCGCGCGTTCGGGGTGGGTCGGAACGTGGCCGGTGTCGAGTGGCAGACCGACGAGCGGACGAGCGGCCTCGTGCGCTACCGCCCGGCCGGCGGCGAGGCGTGGGCCGAGGTGGTCGACGAGAGCCGGCAGCGGGACCATCAGCGCACGCTTCCGGACCTGACCCCGGGCACGGAGTACCAGGTCGACGTGACGGCAATCGTGCCGAAGCGCGGCGCCACGGGGGTGACAGGGTCCCTCATCCTCCGGACCCTGCCGGCCTCGGTGCCGCCGGGTCAGCCGCCGCCTCTCCAGCCTCCGGTCGTCCAGCCGGGGACCCCTACCGAGGGCGAGGAGCCGATCCCGCACCCGCCCATGACCGTGAACGTGCTGGCAGAGCAGGCGGTCTGGCTCCCGGGGACCCTCACGCAGGTCGACCCGGCGTTCGCGACCTGGCTCAGGCGCCACTGCCTGGGCGGGCCGACCAAGCTCGTGCTGGCCGATCTTGGACAGGTGCCCGGCCGGATGCGCCAGGCGGGGTTCCGGGGCCGCGACAATGCGCTCTGGTACACGCTGTCGCGCTCCTACGCCGAGTGGAACTGGCACGGGCATCCGGGTGACCCCGACGCGCACCTCAGCAACCAGCGACGGGAGCTACACGACATCTGGTCGAACTACATCGAAGTGGTCGCGGCCGTCATGGCGGCCGCTCCCCAGACGACGGCGCTCATCCTGGAGAATGACGCCAAGGACCGGTGCGGCAAGACGCTCGGGGAGTACACGCAGCGACAGCTGAGCGCCGTCCGGAGTCGCGTCGAGCTCGGCCACTTCCACCAGGACTGATCCGGAGGTCACGTGGCGGCAGTCGGTCGATGAGGGGGTTCCCGGGGTCTCGCGGCTCCGCGACCGGCGCATCGAGCGCCTCCGGGATCTCCGGCTGGAGCGGGCATGCTCGTGAAGCCCGATGCGCAGGTTGCAAGCCAGGTGCGCTCAGCGCCGGCTGTCGCGAGCGTGCCGTGGCAGTCCGCGAAGACCGAGCGGAGGAATCCCTGGCCGTCGCGAGAGTCGCCGGGGCGCAGTCCGCCGCCGCGCCGATCGATGGCCCCAGGCTTCCTGGCGCCCGTTGTTCCCGGCAGCGCCGGGAAGCGCGCGAACCCCGGCCGACCTCCGCGAACACCTTGAGGTTGCCGGAGCCGTGGAGGTCAGCCTCGATCCGCCGCGCCAGGTCCTCCTGGCGGATCGCTCGCCCCGCCGGCGTCGACGCCCACGTCGCGAAGGTGTACCAGTTGGCGGCAGGTCCCGCGAGCCCCGCCATCTTCTGCGACAGCTCGCCCTGGGCCAGGTTGCGCGCGAGCGGGTGCGGGACCGCGCGGATCGCCTCGACCACCGCAGTCGCCGGGAAGGCGTCGCCGTCCGCGGGTTCCGTCATGACGCGGCGCGGAGCCCGGCGCCGGGCAGCGGGCGAGGCTCGACGCCGTGGCGCGTCGCAGGGTCCCCGGGGACGGGACGGAGCGCGGCCGAGCTATCCGCGATTGTTCAACGCCAGCACCGTCGTGCGCCTGACGCCGTTGAGCCCGGAGATGTCCTCGACGATCGCCCGGGTGACGTCCGCGAGCTCGTTGCAGTGAAGGTGCGCGATGATCTCCCCCGGGATCATCTGCTCCGCCAGCATCAGGCAATTGCCGAGGCTCAGGCTCCTCAGGCGTGGGAGCAGGTCGGAGCCGGCGGCCGGATCGGCGTCGATCAGGAGATAGGCGCGGACCATCTTGTTCCTCCTTCCGGTGGCTCGATCGCGGGTGTCGGGAGCCCCGGATGGGGCGGGCACCAGCGTTCCGGGCCAGACGCGAGGCTACAGCGGGCCGCGGCGAGCGGGCAAGGGCCGCTCCGGGTGGGGGCGCATCACCCGGGCACCGTGCACGGGCACCGAATCTGATCGGAGACCACCACCATGGCGACCAAGCGCAGGAAGGCCTCGGCTCCCCAGAAGCTTGACTGGGACCTGATGGAGCAGCTTCTCTTCGGAATCGGGAAGGCCCGACGGTTCACCCAGGACTCGCCGGTGCTGCCCGACGTCTGGCTGGAATACGCCAGGCAACCGGCCGACGACACCGACCGAAGAGGGCCGGCCCGGCCTCGGACCCCGCGCCGAGCGGAGGCGTTGTTTCCGCCGGTCAAGCTCCTGCTGACGCCCTACCGGGAAGTCGCGGCCGGCGAGGTGCGCCGCGTCATTCGCGAGCGCCTACCCGTCCAGCGCCAGACCCCCGCGTGGCGCGCCTTCGGCCACTCTCCGGAGCCGTTGCCCCGCGTCGTCTACAACCAGTCCACCGTCGCCGCCACGCTGCACTTCGAGGATCTGGTGCGCGTCGTCCTGCCCATGACCGAGTGGTGGCACCGCCTGACCCGGGACTGGAGCGTCGATGACGTCCAAGTCGGGACCTCGCAGCGGTGGCTCGCCCAGGCGATCAAGGACCCGGAGCACCCGCCGATCGCTCCGGGGCCGGAGAGCGTCAAACGGCGGCTCCGGGTGCGCGCCGATCTCCTGTGGATGATCCGGGTCGTTGGCGCGCTTACGATCGTGCGAAGGGGCGGCCGGCTGCCCCGCGTCTTCACCGAGCGCACGGAGGGCGTTGCCGCGGCGACCGAGGCCGACTGGCTCGTGCTGGTCCGGGCCGTCGCCGAGATGGTTCGGGGGGTCGCGTCCGAGCCCCGCGCCATGGTCCATTCGGTGAGCCTGAACCGGGAGGCGTCCCCGACGGTGGCGCGATCGACGCTGGCCGTCAAGGCGGACGCCGCGCGCCGTCTCTTCGACATCTCCTGCCGGGACTTGACGTGGGCGGTCATCGACAGCGGTATCGACGCTCGGCATCCGGCCTTCCGGACGCGCGATCCGAAGACGGGGGCGCCGGTGAGCGACAAGCCGTTCCTCGACACGAACGGGCGCTCCGCGAACTGCACGCGCGTCGTCGAGACGTACGACTTCACCCAGGTCGACCTCCTCCTCGACCCGGACTCGCCCGAGCTGCCGGGGGAGCTCCGAAAGCGGCTGGACGCCGGCTCCTCCGATGCCAAGCGGCTCCGGCAGCAGCTGGAGGAGCTCAACCAGGCCCTGCAGCGTGGCCGCTCGATCGACTGGGCTCTCGTCTCACCCTTCCTCCGGATCCCGCACGTGGACGGCGAGTACGTGAGACCGGAGAACGACCACGGCACCCACGTGGCGGGCATCCTGGCCGGCGACTGGAGAAAGGGGGAGGCGGTCGACCTGGAAGAGGACCTGGTCGGTGTCTGCCCGGACCTTCGCGTGTACGACCTCCGCGTCCTCAACGAGGCCGGGCGCGGCGACGAGTTCGCCGTCATGGCGGCGCTTCAGTTCGTGCGATATCTGAACTCGACGAACGAGTACGTCGTCGTCCACGGGGCGAACCTGAGCCTGTCCATCCCGCACGAGATCTCGAACTACGCGTGTGGCCGCACTCCCGTCTGCG
Source organism: Candidatus Methylomirabilota bacterium (assembly GCA_035550795.1). Lineage (GTDB taxonomy): Bacteria > Methylomirabilota > Methylomirabilia > Rokubacteriales > DASRDR01 > DASRDR01. Next base: position 92,384 of record DASZOL010000052.1, on the reverse strand, counting down.
ATGAGTGCGAGCGCGTCGTCGCGTCGGGCATCGTCGTGGTGGCGGCGGCCGGGAACCAGGGCCGCCAGCGGTACACGACGGCCGAGGGCCGCGTCGCCGAGGCGTACCTGAGCATCAGCATCACCGATCCCGGCAACGCTGAGCAGGTCATCACGGTCGGCGCGACCCATCGCTACCGCCCGCATACCTACGGCGTCAGCTACTTCTCGAGCCGGGGACCGACCGGTGACGGCCGGAACAAGCCGGACCTGGTCGCCCCCGGAGAGAAGATCACCTCGCCGGTCCCCGAGGGCGCCTTCGGGCTCAAGGACGGCACAAGCATGGCCGCCCCGCACGTGAGCGGCGCGGCGGCGCTCCTGATGGCGCGGCACAACGAGCTGGTCGGTCGGCCGGGACGCCTCAAGCAGATCCTGTGCTCGACGGCGACCGACCTCGGCCGCGAGCGCTACTTCCAGGGTGCGGGCATGCTCGACGTGCTGCGCGCGCTGCAATCGGTCTGACCGTCAGGGAGGCGACGATGCTGGTTCTCGAAGCGCTGCGCGCGAGATTCGGCGACTCGCTCATCCTCCACTCCGGAACCGGGACGAAGCCCCAGCTCACCGTCATCGACGGGGGCCCGCCCGGCGTCTACAACGACGCCCTGCGGCCGAGGCTGGAAGCGATCCGCACCGAGCGTGATCTCGACGCCCGGACGCCGCTGGACATCGAGCTGATGATGGTCAGCCACATCGACGACGACCACGTGTCCGGCCTCCTCGAGCTCGCCAGCAAGCTGAATGACCGCCGCGAGTCGGGCCAGCCCCCGCCGTGGAAGATCCGCCGGTTCTGGCACAACTCTTTCGACGACATCCTGGACAACGACGACCTCCAGGTGGCCGCGAGCGCGTCGTCAATGACCGCGGCGTCCCTCGGGGAGTTCCTGCGGCCCGAAGGGTCGCTCATCCTGGCGAGCGTCAAGCAGGGGCGCGACCTGCGGAAGCTCCTCGACGCGCTGAGCCTCGGCGGCAACATACCCTTCAAGGGGCTCGTCCTGACCGACGGCACCAAGAAGGCCGTCACCGTGGGCGATCTCAGGATCACGGTCATCGCGCCCCGAAAGACCGAGCTGCTGGCCCTGCAGAAGAAGTGGAACAAGGAGATCAGGCCGCTCCTCAAGAAGGAGACGAGCCGGGCCCGACTCGCCGAGATCGCCGCCTACGTCGACACGTCAGTCCACAACCTGTCGAGCATCGTGCTTCTGGTCGAGTCGCAGGGAAAGCGCATCCTGCTGACGGGTGACGGCCGGGGCGATCACACGCTCGACGGCTTGAAGGCGTCGAGGCTTCTGAAGAAGGGCGAGCTGACGGTCGACGTGTTGAAGCTGCCCCACCACGGCAGCGAGCGAAACGTCGCGCTTGATTACTTTGAGACGATCGTCGCGAAGCACTACGTCGTCTCTGCTGACGGCAAGTTCGACAACCCGGATGTGGGCACGCTGAAGATGATCTCCGCCGCGCGTCCGGACGATGACTTCACCGTTCACCTCACGTACCCGCTGGACGAGTTCAGCGTGCCCAAGATCGGGCGAGAAGTGGAGAAGTTCTTCGCCGCGGAACGGAAGTCCGGCCGGCGCTACAAGGTCGCGACGCGGTCGTCGGGAGAGCTGTCGATCCGCGTCGTGCTCGCGTAGTCCGCGCGCTCGCGGGGATTCCTGGGGCCGACCGGCTCGGGCGGGCGCGTCAGGCGCGGCCGGGCCGGCCGCGAGGACGCAGGGCGAGTTGCCGGGCTCTGCCCGACTCGGCCGCCGGTGGCTTCGCGCGCGGCCGCGTGGTCGATCCATTCCCCGGTCCCCCGGTGGGAACGATCATGAAGCCGAGGACGCGCATGAGCGCCTCGGTGGGGTTCGTGGGCGGCCGACGTCGGTCGCTCTGGCGGCGGTCCCGCTCCACCCGCTGAAGCGCGCGGCGCCGCTCCGTGAGTCGCCGGTCCAGGATGACGCGGCCGCGGCCCGAGGCTTCCTGCCGGGACCGGAGCGAGTCCGCGAGATCGGCCAGCGCGCGGCTGACGATGACGAGGTCGCCGGGCGAAGGCCCCAGCCGTACTTTCCCCGCGCGACGTGCCGGGGCGCCTCGCGCGTGCGCCTGGCTGCTGCGCCGCGCACTCGCCGTCGGTCGCCGTCCTGCCCTGGCGGAGGATCCGCGCTTCATCCTGGACTCGAGGATGCCAAAGGAGTCTCGGAGGACCAAGCCTTATCGGTCGTCGCCCGGAGAGCGCCGCGTGCGGCGTGGCGGGTCCCGAGTCTCGGTCGAGCGTGCACCGGTTACCGAAGCACCACCACCGGGGGGGAGCTGGTGGTCCGTATGGTGGTGCATCGACAGGAACGGAGCCCGGGCTGCACAGTCCACAGGGCACCTTGCACAGTGCACAGTGCAGGCGACGTAAGCTGCCGCCGAATAAGGCATCTCGCCTTGACTGGCCCGAGCGCACGACGCGACCTGCACCCTAGACTGTGCAAGGGGCGGCCCCCCCGCGCCCCCCTAACCCCGCATCGCACCGGGCCTCATCGCGACCCATCGCCATGGCATTCGGGTTGCTGACTCCTGCCTGACCGCCCGCCCGAGTGCAGGGAGGTCAGGGGGAGACGGACCGTGCCGTTCGGGAACGAGGGTGTTGAGCCTGGCATCGGTCTTGCCCTCTCGGGAGGAGGGTTCCGGGCCACGCTGTTCCACTGCGGCGCGCTGTGGCGGCTCGACGAGCTCGGCATCCTCGCCCGCCTGGACCGGGTCTCGAGCATCTCGGGCGGCTCGATCACGGCAGGCGTTCTGGCCATCCGGTGGCAAGCGCTGCGCTTCCACGGCGCCGGGGGCGGGAACCTTCGCGAGCTGGTCATCGAGCCGCTCCGGGCCTTTTGCCACCGGACCGTCGATGCCCCGGCGATCGGGCTTGGCGCCGTGCTCCCGGGACGCCGGCCAAGCGACCTGCTCCAGGCCGAGTACGCGAAGCACCTGTACGGGGCGACCACGCTCCGCGATCTTCCCGATCGACCGCGCTTCGTGTTCAACGCGACGAACCTCGCGACCGGCGTGAGCTTTCGCTTCTCGAAGCCCTACGCGGGCGACTACCGGATCGGTCTGATCAAGGACCCGGCCTTCCCGGTCGCGCTCGCGGTGACCGCGTCGAGCGCCTTCCCGCCGTTCCTGTCGCCGGTCGCGATCGAGACGGAGCCGAGTGCATTCCAGCGCGTCGAAGGCGCGGACCTCTTCGACCAGGTCGCGTACCGGGAGCGGCTCCTCCTGACGGACGGCGGGGTGTACGACAACCTGGGCCTGGAGACCGTGTGGAACCGCTACGACACGATCCTGGCGAGCGATGCCGGGGCGCCGTTCGGGCTTCAGCTCGATCCCGAAACGGCGTGGCACAGCCAGGTGCTTCGGGCCCTGGACATCGCCACCAGCCAGTCTCGCGGTCTCCGGAAGCGTGCCCTGGTCGACGAGTACACGCGCGGCGCCCGCAAGGGCGCCTACTGGGGCATCGACACCGACATCCTGAGGTACGGCCTTTCCGACGCGCTCCCCGTGCTTCCCGGCCGCATCCGGGAGCTCGCCGGGCTGCGGACCAGGCTGGACGACTTCACCGATGCCGAGCAGGGGCGGCTCATCAACTGGGGCTACGCCGTCTGCGACGCCGCCATGCGGCGGCACGTCACGGGCGGTACCGGTCCGACCCCCGGGTGGCCCGTGCCCGAGCTGCGGCTCGATCAGTAGGCCGATCGGGGGAACAGGAGGACCTCGCCATGAAGAAGTCAGCGCCTCGGCACCTCTCGCGCGCTCCGCGGACGACGGCGAACGCCCCCGGCGGCTCTGCTGCCGGCCTGGGTGGTCTACGGCGACTGTGCTCGATCCGGGAGGGAACGCCGCGCCAGTTTCCCTCGACGCTCTCGGGGGAACGGACGCGCCTTATCGTCATGCACGCCGACAAGTGGGTGAACGGCTCCACCGTGAAGTACGCGTTCTTCGAGCCCAAGGAGCCGTTCACGCGGTGGGCAGGGACGGATGCGCTCCGCAGCCAAGCGCGGAAGGCCTTCCAGCGCTACACGGACCTCCGGATCGGCGTTCGGTTCGAGCCCGTGGCGGACCGGGCGACGGCCCAGGTGCGCATCGGATTCGAGCCGGGGGACGGTCACTGGTCGTACCTCGGGCGTCAGGTGCTCCGGCAGGGGGCCGATGACCGCACGATGAACCTGGATCCGACGGACGGGATCGCGAGCGGCGACTACGGCGTCGACGTCGCGACCCACGAGATCGGTCACACGCTCGGCTTTCCTCACGAGCACCAGAATCCGAACGCCGGCATCGTCTGGGACGAGGAAGCGGTGTACCGAGCCCTCGCCGGCCCGCCGAACAACTGGCCCCGCGAGATGACGTTCCACAACATCATCCGGAAGATCCAGCCCGATCAGGTGCAGGGCTCCTCGTGGGATCCCGACTCGGTCATGCACTACCCGTTCGGGCCAGGGCTCATCCTGGAGCCCGAGCAGTACCGTCAGGGACTCCACCCGGCGGGCGGGCTGTCCCAGCGCGACCGGGAGTGGGTGACCACCTTCTATCCCTCGCTGTCCCCTGCCGACGACGAGGAGCTCGTCCTGCTCGAGGCCAAGCGGCTCCAGATCAACCCGGGTGAGCAGCGGGCCTTCCTGCTCAAGCCGACGGCCGACCGTCACTACGAGATCCGGACGTTCGGCGTCTCCGACACCGTGATCGTGCTCTTCGAGCGGGGGCCGGACGGCGCGGAGGTGTACCTCGAGGGCGACGACGACAGCGGCGAGGAGCGGAACGCCTACATCCGGCGCCGGCTGCACGAGGGCCGCACGTACGTGCTGCGCCTGCGCCTGTACTACACCGCCGATGCCGGCGAGACGGCGGTGATGTGGTGGTGAGCGGGGAGGGGCGCACGGCATGAACCGACGCCCACGGGTCGCCGTCGCGGGCGCGGTCCTGGCGGCGACCCTCCTCTGCGCGGGGCCCAGCCCGGGACAGGAGTCCGAGGCCGACAGGCGGGCCACCATCAAGCGCATCGCGGGTTACGCCGCGCTGATCGACAAGACGGAGGTGGAGATCCAGCACAAGCAGTGGGAGCATCGAATCCTGCTCTCGCTGGTGCTGGTGGTTGGCATCCTGGGGGCCACCAGCGCGGCGGTCCAGAAGTTCGAGGGCACCAGGGCCCGTGTGTCCACGCTCGTCATGGGCGTGGTCATCTCCGCCGTGACCTTCGCCACGAACACCCTGTTCTCGGACGATCACCGTGCGCTCAGGCGGAACATCGACCGGGCCCGACACGAGCGCGAGCTGGGCAAGGTCGTGGCCGAGTCGGCCGACCTGTCGGCGAGCGGCGAGGCCCTGCTGCAGCTGGAGCAACAGGTGCAGGCGCGCTACGCTGCGATCATCGGCGCCCTCGGTCCGGATTCGAAGCGGGCGTCGCTCGCACCGTCGACGGCCTGGGCGGCCGCGCCGGGGGCCCAGCAGTCTGCGGAGTGTGCGCGCTGGCCCGCCGCCGGGAGCCTGTGCTTCTCCGGGGTCGGCCGGAGCACCTACCCCGACCAGGCCCGGCAGAACGCCCTGCAGGGGGCGGTCGGGCAGGCCTCCCAGTACCTGGCGCGGCAAGGCGGCGGCCGGCGCCCGGCGGAGTCGTTTCGCGAGTACGTCGAGCGCTTCGCCCGGGTGGAGGAGGTTTACCCGAACAAGGAGCTTCGGACGGGGCGCGAGTTCGGTTACGTCGCCATCCTCACCCTGAACCCGCGATTCGCCGACGCCAGAGCCTTGTCCGTCTCCAACACCGAGCCGCGGACGATCGCCGCGGGCGATCTCGTGCTGATCCACGGCTGGCGACCGCCGGGCGCCGTCTCGTCTTCGGCGGCCGCGACCAGCGAGGCCTGGCTCCGGATCGAGGACAGGGACGTCAAGGCGGACCGAGGGGCCGATGCCGCGAGCTCCTGGGTGTTCGGCAAGCGGGGCGGCTCGCGAGGCCCCCTGCAGAGCGGCGACCTGGTGTCGCTGCGCGGGGTGTGGGGTGATCCGTACGTGAATGCGGAGCCGGACGGGCGGCTCGTGGCGTTCCGGGGCCCGGCCGAGGCCACGCTATTCCGCCTCGACAAGCGAGCGGGCAGCCCGGCGGAGGTCATTCGCGAGGGTGACGCGTTCTCCCTGGTGGATTCCCGGACCGGACGGGCGATCCGCGCCGAGCGCGGCCGAATCATCATGGGCCCACCGGAGGACGGGGCGGCCACTCGGTTCGCCTCGGTCCTGGTGCCTCGTCTGGGAAGCGCCGGGAAATAGCGCGGGAGGCGAGGCCAGTGAGCGATCTGTCGAACAGGCTGCATGCGCGCGCTGCCCGCCTCCAGATGGAGGTTGGCGAGGCTCTGGAGAGGGGGGCGCGGACGAAGGCGGGCGGCTCGACGACGCGGGGCGCTCAGAGTCCGCTCTGGCGATTGCTTCGAAGCCCCTCCGAGATGCCGGACATGGAGATCCTGGACGCGCTCACGTCGTTCCACGAGCTCAACCTGCTTGACCTCCTGGACGAGGATAACCTGCTCGATCGGCCCCGCGTGTTCAACCGATCCCGCGACGTCATCGATCGGCTGTTCGCGGCCCGGCACCCCGACGCGATCCTCGCGGTCGGGGGCGACCTCGGGACGGCGCTGGTGCGGCCGGCCCTCGGCGGTGTTGCGCGGCTGGTCGGCGGCCATCCGGGGATCGTGCTCTCGTTCGTGACGACGCTCCGGAACCTCACCGACGGCCGGGTTCCCGACGCGGTCCGGCGGCCTATCTCGGCTACTTCTTCGGGGACGGCTACCCCGCGGTGGACGGAACGCGGATCGTGTCCCCGGTGCAGGTCGCGAGCCCGGGGCCCGAGGGGCTCGCCGCGCTTCGCGCCATCCTGGCGGAGCGCACGGGCGAGCGGTATCTCCGTGACCTGGTGCGCCTCCTGGTCGAGTCCGTGGACGACATCCGCTATGGAGACATGGAGGCGCGGATCAAGCTGCGCGGGAGCAGGCCCAGGGCCACTCCGACAAGCTGATGCGGTGGTTTCGGGGCGTGTCGGGAGTCGCCGAGTCGCAGGCGGTGAGCGCGGTCGAGCAAGCGACGCTGGGCGTCTCGACCTTTCAGTCGAACCCCCTGATCGCGGCCGCAGCCGGTGCGTTCGCCGGGACGGCCGCCCGGAAAGCCGCCCAGCACGTGCTCCTGAGCGAGCTGGGAGTCTGAAAAACGTGCCGCGGCCGGGCAGGGCGCCGTCGGGGACGCTGCGCATCGCGCCTGCCCGAGCCGGCTCGGGATGGAGGTGACCATGACGAGAGCGCGTGAGCTGCTGGACCGGATCAGTCGCCGGACGGATGCTTTCTTGAGCCGCCTCGGGGGGTCTGCCTCCGATCCGGCCGACGAGGCGGCGGCCGGCCGCTTCACCCTGCCCGGGCTGATCGCGCTCCTGGCGGCGGGTGCAAGGGATCGACCGCGGCAGGCCCTGGTGCCCGACGACATCGACCCGGCCACGATCGCCCGCGCGATGTCCAAGCTCGGTCGACTCGCGGGAAGCCCGATCGGAGTAGACGAGGCCCGGGCCGCCACGGAGCTCTTGACCACCGGCGAGTTCGTGGGGGACACCATCGGGGGCCTCCGCGTCGTGCTGACGCTCGTGCCGCGGGTACCCGTCGCGGTCACGCGAGACGTGCTGACCCTCCCGGAGCTTCCGCGCGAGATCGTGGAGGCGATCCGGGCTGACCTCAAGGACGATGCGTCGCGACGCCCGCGTGACGTGGTGCTCGATCTCCGGGACGGCAAGCTCGACCACCGCCGGCGGGTCCTCACGAACACGCTGCAGGTTCTGCTCGTCGACTCCACCCCGGGTGTGCTCGTCGAGACGATCCGGGATCTGATCGGGCCGGAGAACCGGACGGTCCGGCTTGCCGTGATCATCTACGCGCGGACGCAGGGGGTCGATCTCGATGAGAAGGACCTCGACGCGCTCGTCCAGGCCCTGGATCCCGCGAATCCCGACCTCGGCGTGCTCCTGGACCGCGGCCTCGAGCGCGTGACGGCGGTGCACGGAGACGCGTCACGCGCCGTGGCCGTCGTGCAGCGCCTCGCCCCCCGACGTCCGGCGGGCCGGCTGGGCTGAGGGTGCGGGATGGAAGGGCGCCGATGTCGCCGTGCTTCGGCGATGTCCCGCGCGGTCGGGCGCCGCGGAGGGGCCTCGACGACACGGAGGCGCGCCTGATCGGCTCGACGCGCCGCCCCCGCCGCCCGGCCGGCCGGGGCCGGCGCCGGCCCCGGGCGACCGGGGGACTGCCCTCGCTCGGCTGGGTACCACAGCGGGACACCGTTCACGCTCAGCGTCCGGGGGTGTCGCGGCTCGTGCGACCGAGCGGACACGAAGCGCTCAAGGAGACCTACATGGCCGACCGTGGCTCATGCCGGCGTGGAGTGCTGCTGTTCCTGTGCGTCACGCTCTTGCTGGCGGCCTGCGGGAAGACCGAGCCACGGCCGGGGGAGGTCCTCGACGAGGCCAGCCGGGCCGGCCGGCCGGTCGCCTCGTTTCCCGCGGCGACCGAGGACTACTTCCATGACATGGACGGCGGCGGCAGTCTGACTCCCGAAGAGGTCCAGGGCCGCAATACCTGGATCGTCTGGACGGGCGGGAACGACCGCTTCTGGGATGCGATCAGCGTATCGAGCTTCGGGGTCTTCGACCTCCTCAAGATCGTGTCGTCCCATCCCGATCCGACCCTCAAGCATTTCGGCCGGCACAACCGCTGGTCGTATCTCGGGCTGATCAACGAGCCCTGCTTCGAAAAGCCGACCGGGCCGGATCCCCGGCGATACGGGCTGTGGCTCGACAATCGCCGCGCGGACTGCCCTCCCGATCCCTTCGAGAACGAACAGAAGTACCCCGGCGTGCGGATCGGCGCCCGCGGCCGGAGCATCCCGGTCGGGTCCTACTACGGACACGCCTCCGGGATCGTGGGTCTCCGGCTGTTCCCGAACCCTGACTTCGACGAGGCGGCCGCCAAGAAGTGGGATCCGGTGAAGTACTACACGGACGAGAAGTACTACAACTCGAAGGACCTGGTTCGGCCCTACCGCGTGGGCATGTCGTGCGGCTTCTGCCACGTAGGCCCCAGCCCCACGAAGCCGCCGAGCGACGCCGAGAACCCCAGGTGGGAGAACCTGGCCTCCAACGTGGGCGCCCAGTACTTCTGGGTCCAGCGCATCTTCAGCTGGAAGTACGACCGGACGAACTACATGTACCAGCTGCTCAACACGTCCCGGCCGGGCGCCCTCGACACCTCCCTCGTGTCGACCGACTACATCAACAACCCTCGCACGATGAACGCGGTCTACCAACTGGGCCCGCGCCTGGAGCTCGCGAAGCGGTGGGGGAAGGAAACGCTCACAGGAGGAGCTCTCCACAACCGCCAGCTGAACGACTACGTCACGACCGGCCCGCTGACGGAGTTCTTCCAGAAGCCTGACACGGTCTGGACGCCGCGCGTCCTCAAGGACGGCTCGGACTCGGTGGGCGCGCTTGGAGCGCTCAACCGTGTGTACCTGAATATCGGCCTGTTCAGCGAGGAGTGGCTGCTGCACTTCAAGGCCTTGGTCGGCGGCAAGCCCATCACGCCGATTGAGATCAGCGTCGCCCGCAAGAACTCCAACTACTGGCTGGCGACCGAGGCCCAGTCGCCGGCCATGGCGCTCTTCTTCCTGAGGGCGGCGACCCCGCACCGCCTGCGGGACGCCCCGGGGGGCGCCGCCTTCCTGACCAAGGACCAAGCCGCGCTCCGGCGCGGGAAGCTCGCGTTCGCCGACCGCTGCGCTCGCTGCCATTCGAGCAAGGGCCCCGAGCCCGCCCCCGGCATGGACCCGGGTGGCTGCGCGGGGCCGGGCTACCTCACCTGCTGGAACCGCTACTGGGACTGGACCAAGACCGACGAGTACAAGCAGAAGATGCGGCAGATCGTGCTCGCCGACGACTTCCTCGAGGGAAATTTCCTGTCGAACGAGATTCGGGTGCCGGTCACGCTCCTCGAGACCAACGCGTGCAGCCCGCTCGCGACGAACGCGATCGGCGGCAACATCTGGGACAACTTCTCCTCCCAGTCCTACAAGGATCTCCCGTCGGTCGGCACGATCACCGTGCACGATCCCTTCACCGGCGCGCCGCGGCCTTACCAGATGCCGGCCGGCGGCCGCGGGTACACGCGCCCGTCCTCGCTCGTGAGCGTCTGGTCGACGGCGCCCTTCCTCCAGAACAACAGCCTGGGGCGCTTCGACCCGAGCCCGTCGGTCGAGGCCCGCCTGGGATCCTTCCAGGACTCGATCGAGAAGCTGCTCTGGCCGGAGCGCCGCGACAAGGACGCGGTGCTGGGCGACAAGGTGCCGGGAACCATCGATCGGACGACGGCCCAGAGCTTCCTCCGAGTGCCGGCGGGGTACCTCCCCGACGAGCTGGCGCCGTTGCTCGGGCGGCTCAACCGGCACGCGCCCTGGCTCTTCGGGGAGGGCGGCGTCCAGATCGGGCCCATTCCCGCCGGCACTCCAGTGAACCTGCTGGCGAACCTGGAGCTCATGCCCGACGGCGCCGACCTGGCGCAGCGCGCGGCGCACCTGAAGCGAATGCTCCCGTTGCTGCACGAGCTCATTCGGGACCTGAAGAAGCTGGACGGAAAGGGCAGCGACGAGGAGGCGCGCCGCGCCTTCGCCCCACTCGTGCCCCGGCTGCTCGCTCTCAGCAAGTGCCCCGACTTCGTCGTCGACCGGGGCCACTACTTCGGCACGAGCGTCTTCACGGAGGAGCCGGGGCTGAGCGACGAGGACAAGCGCGCCTTGATCGAGTTCCTCAAGACCTTCTAAGGCGGCACGGGCTCTGATGGCAGCTGACCCTCGCTCCACGGAGTGCGAATACGTCGTCGTCGGCTCCGGCGCCGGCGGAGGGACGGTGGCCGCCCGGCTCGCCGAGGCGGGACGCACGGTGACGCTGCTCGAGGCCGGCGGCGATCCGCGCCGGCTGACGGGAGGGGACCCGGTCGACCCGGGCGGCAACCGCCTCCCCGCCGCCTACGACGTCCCGGCCTTCCACGCCTTCGCGTCCGAGAACGACGCGCTCGCCTGGAACTTCTTCGTCCGGCACTACGAGAGCGACGCGGAGCAGCGCCGGGACCCGAAATACCGGGAGACCTGGGACGGCCGGAAGGTCAACGGCGTGCTGTACCCGCGGGCGGGGACGCTGGGAGGCTGCACCGCGCACAACGCGCTGATCTTCGTCTATCCCCACGACGCCGACTGGGATGGCATCGCCGCACTCACCGGGGATCGCTCGTGGAGCGCCGGCAACATGCGCCGCTACCTCCGGCGCGTCGAGAACTGCCACCATCGCCCGGTCTACCGCTGGCTCGCCAAGCTCGGGATCGATCCCACGCATCACGGCTGGGCGGGTTGGCTCCACACCGAGCGGGCAGACATCCGGCCCATCTTGCGGGACCGGGCGCTGGCCAAGGTGATGAAGCGCTCGGCACGCCTGGCGATCCGCGAGGTTGCACCGCCGATCACCCGGCTGTGGTGGCTGCTCCAGGGCAAGGCCGATCCGAACGACTGGCGCCTGGTGAAGCAAAACGCCGTGGGCGTCGGGTACCTGCCCCTCGCCACCCGCGACCACGCGCGGATGGGCGCGCGAGAGCGCGTCCTCGACGTGGCCCGGCGGCATCCGGACCGTCTCCGGCTGGAGCTCGACGCGCTGGTCACGCGCGTGCTCTTCGGCGCGGGAAACCGGGCGCTCGGCGTGGAGTACCTGCGCGGAGAACGGCTCTACCGCGCGCACCGGTTCCCAAGCGGCGAGGCGGGGGAGCGCCGGGAGATCCGTGCCTCCGCGGAGGTCATCCTGGCGGGCGGGGCCTTCAACACGCCGCAGCTGTTGATGCTTTCCGGGGTGGGGCCGCGCGGCGTGCTCGAGCGGTACGGCATCGGGGTCCGAGTTGACCTCCCCGGCGTGGGCCAGAACCTCCAGGACCGCTACGAGATCGGAGTGGTGAGCCGCATGGCCTTCGCGCAGTGGAAGGTGCTCGAAGGCGCCCGGTTCGCGGAGGGGGATCCGCAGCACCGCGAGTGGGCGAACCGGCGGAGAGGGGTGTATGCGAGCAACGGCGCGATCCTCGGCGTGAGCGCGCGCTCCGCCCCGGAGCGGGTGCTGCCGGACCTCTACTGCTTCGGCCTTCTGGCCCCGTTCGACGGCTACTTCCCGAGCTACTCGACGCTCGTCGCCACGCGCCTCAACTACCTCACGTGGACGATCCTCAAGGCCCACACCCGTAACCGGGCGGGCGAGGTCACGCTCCGCTCGCCCGATCCGCGGGAGCCGCCACACGTCAGCTTCCGCTACTTCGAGGAGGGCGACGACGCGGCTGGCGAGGATCTGGACTCCGTCGTCGCCGGGATCAAGCTCGTGCGTCGCATCAACGCGCACCTCAGACGCGGCGGGCTCATCGTCGCGGAGGAGCAGCCTGGCGACCATCGGCAATCGGACGCAGAGCTCCGAGAGTTCGTGCGAGCCAACGCCTGGGGCCACCACGCGTCCTGTAGCTGCCCGATCGGACCGCGCGACGACGGCGGCGTGCTCAGCGGCGACTTCCGCGTGCACGGTACCCGAGGTCTGCGGGTCGTCGACGCGTCGGTCTTCCCGCGGATCCCCGGCTTCTTTCCGGTCAGCGCGGTCTACATGGTCGCCGAGAAGGCGGCCGACGACATTCTCGCGGAGCGGGGCGATTGACGAGCGGTCGCCCGCGGAGGAGATCACCGACATGACATACGACGTCCCGAAGCTCCTGACGATGTCCCAGAAGGAGCTTGACGACCTCTTCACGAACAGCCCGGCGGGGGAGATTCCCGACGGCGAGGCGCAGGGCACCGCGATCGTCGCCCCCGGCACGAGTTACAGCGCGGACGTCGCGACGCTCATCAGCCATTTCGCGTGGCAGGGCAAGACGTTCGACGGGAAGAAGGGCCTGCTGAAGAACCGGATCCTCCCCTTCGGATTCAACGCCATCCTCGCCCGGATCTACAAGGGACCGAGTTGGCTCGACGGCAAGGAGTGCATCGTCCTCGACTACTCGGACACGTCGATCATCGCGCAGTGGATCCGCGACGAGATCCGCCAGATCGGGCCGGGACTCTACCTGGGCAAGGTCTACTGGAACCAGAAGCGCCTGATGGACTTCGCGCTGAAGTTCTGAGGACGATGACGCCTCAATCGAGCTTCGCGGTCGTGGCGGCGATCGAGCCCGGACGCGAGGGCTACCTCCGGACGCTGCTCGCCTCCATGAACCGCCGGCCCGGCGTGGTCGATCCGGAGAACGACCTCGTTCCGTTCGGTCGCTTCGAGCGTCTGCACTTCGCACGCTTCGTCGTGCTCGACGACCCCGCGGCGGACGACGTCGCCGCCCACGGAGTGACCCCGCCGCGCGACGCCGTCTCGCTCGCCTTCGTGGGGGACTGCGACGGGCCGGCGGACGAGCTCCTCGCGGACCTGAGCGAGCGCGCCGGACCGGGGCTCCACCGCATATTCGCACACTGTCGGGGACGCCCGGCGGACGGTGACCTGCTCGCCTGGATGAAGGCGCACGACCACCCGGCGGCCGCCCACTACGTGAACTGGGTGGGACGAACGGTCCGGCAGGTCCGGGAGGAGAGCGCGCTGCGCCAGGCGCTGGAGACGTACCTGGACGCGAACGCGCGGGCCCTCGCCGGGCGGGCGCCCGCGCAGGTCTACGACGATCTGCGCGCCTTCGTCGGCCGGGAGCGCCAGGCCGGCCGCCTCGCCCTGACCCCGCCCGGGCCCACCCCGCCCGGCTGGCGAGTCCGCAAGCTTCTCCACGCGGCGGGCGTGCCCCTGGCGCTGCTGCTCGCCCTGCCCCTCCTCCTGCTGTACCTCCCGCTGTTTGCGTTTCTGCTCCGCCGTCGGGAGCGGACGGACCCGGAGATCGCGCCGCGGCCGGACCTCGAGCACGTGAAGCGTCTGGCCGACCTCGAGGATCACGACGTCACCAATCAGTTCAGCGCGATGGGCACGCTCAAGCCGGGTCGGTTCCGTCGCACGACCCTGATCTTCGTCCTCTGGATCGTGGCCTACACGACCCGCCACGTCTACACGCGAGGGTTCCTCGCGCGCGTCAACACCATCCACTTCGCTCGCTGGACTTTCCTGGACGACAAGCGGCGGTTGCTCTTCGTCAGCAACTACGACGGCAGCCTCGAGAGCTACATGGACGACTTCATCAACAAGGTCGCCTTCGGTCTGAACGTGGTGTTCACCAACGGCGTTGGGTACCCGCGGACGCGATGGCTCGTCCTCGACGGCGCCAAGGACGAGCAGAAGTTCAAGTACTTCATTCGCCGACACGAGCTGGCGACCGAGGTCTGGTACAACGCCCATCCCGGTCTCACGGCCTTCGAGCTGGAGCGAAACAGCCGCATTCGGACGGGCCTGGAGCGCCCTCCGATGACCGACGCCGAGGCGCGGGAGTGGCTCCTGCTCCTGTGATGGAGGCCTGCCGATGACGCCTTTCGCGGTCGAGTACGGGGACGTGCAGGGGCTCGTGCGCTACGGCTACGGTCACATGACCGAGGCACGCTTCTTCCTCCTCCGGGTCGTCGATCCCGGCGCCGCCCGGGCGTGGCTGCGGGCGGCCCCGGTCACCACGGCTGTCCGGACGGCCCCCCCGCCGAGGACGGCCCTCCAGGTGGCCTTCACGCGCGAGGGGCTGGAGGCGCTGGCGGTGCCGGCGGCGGTCGTCCGCGGTTTCTCCGCCGAGTTCATCTCCGGCATGACCGGTGAGGAGAGCCGCTCCCGCCGTCTGGGCGACGTTGGCGGCAGCGACCCCGCGCACTGGGACTGGGGCGGACCCGGCAACGTGCCTCACGTCGCGGTCCTCCTCTATGCCGAGCCCGGGCAGATCGAGTCCTGGACGCTGACGGCGACGTGCGATCCCTGGGCGAGGGCGTTCCAGGTGCTTGAGAGCCCGGTCCCGGCCCCTCTCGACGACGTCGAGCCGTTCGGCTTCGTCGACGGCATCAGCCAGCCCGTGCTCGACTGGGAGGGGCGGAGGACCGCGAACGGAAGCGACCTGCTCGAGTACGGGAACGTCGTGTCGCTCGGGGAGTTCCTGCTCGGTTACCCCAACGAGTACGGAAAGTACACGGACCGACCGCTGATCGATCCGAAGGGCGACCGTGTGGCCGACCTGCCTCCGGCGGCCAGCGCTCCCGGCCGCCGGGACGTTGGCCGCAACGGAACCTATCTCGTCGTCCGCCAGCTCCGGCAGGACGTGCGGGGCTTCTGGCAGTTCCTGCACCGGCAGACGAACGGCGATCCACAGGCGCGGCGGGCGCTGGCCGAGGCCATGGTCGGCCGCGCAATGACGGGTGAGCCGCTCATCACAGTCGGCGGCCGGCCGATCGCCGGGCTCGCGACCGGCTCGCCGGACGGGGTTCGGTACAATCAGTTCACGTTCGACTCCGATGCCGCGGGCACGCGTTGCCCGCTCGGGGCCCACATTCGCCGCGCCAACCCGCGCAACGCCGACCTGCCCGGTGGCCCGGCGGGCTTCATTCGCCGCCTGATCCGGACGCTCGGGTTCGGCCGGAAGAGCTTTCGCGAGGACGTGGTCGCGTCCACCCGCTTCCATCGGATCCTCCGGCGAGGGCGAGAGTACGGCACGTCGCTGCCGGTCGAGGAGGCGCTTCGGCCCGGCGGCGCGGGGGACGCGGAGCGCGGACTCTACTTCATCGGCCTTGGCGCCAACATCGCCCGGCAGTTCGAGTTCGTGCAGAGCGCCTGGATCATGGGCACCAAGTTCGACGGCCTCGCCGAAGAGAGCGACCCGATCGTCGGGGGTCGGGGGCCCATTTCCGGCTGTCCCGTCACGAGCACGTTCTCCCTCCCGCAGGCGGGGGGGGTGCGCCGGCGCATCACCGGCCTCCCGCAGTTCGTCACGGTCCGGGGCGGCGCGTACTTCTTCCTGCCGGGCCTGCGCGCCCTGCGCTACCTCACGAGCTTCGGTGACTGATCCGAGGAATCCTCGAACACCTCGTCGCCGGTCGGCTCGCGGTGCGGCGTGCCATTCATGGACTGCCGCAGGCGAGACAGCTCGCCGTAGAGGCGACGCCGTCCCCGGTTCTGGTTCCCGAGCGGACGGTGGGCGGGGACACAGTGCCAGGGATTGAACGACAGGTTGTGCGCGAACGCCAGCTGCGCCGGGGAATCGAACGTCTGGCGCGGCAAGCGGAGGCGCGCGACGGGCACCGGCCGCGAGAGCCGCTCGGGCCAGCGCACGGACGCGTTCTCCACGGGCATGCGGTGGGCGTCGGTCTGCACCTGCACGAGAAAGTCGAACTCGGCGTCCTGTTGCCGGAGGGTGGCCGCCATGGTTTCCCGCAAGTAGTGGTCTGGTGGGCGCAGCGGCAGCCGGGGCACCCGGCTCCGGGTCCGCGGGCGGGGCCGGAAGGAGTACTGCATGGCCCGTCCCTCCCCGAGGAGATACGCGACGCAGCTCCAGTACGGGGTCTCCAGCGGACTGGAGTGCGTCCGGGCCCACAGTCCCTGCATCACGCCGTCGAGGAGGTGCGAATCGAACGGATTGATGAAGTAGAAGAGGGGCGTGCCCTTCAGGCTGGCCGCCTGCAGCTTGGCGTTCTCCCGGACGTCCGGCGTCGTGAAGGTCGGCGCGCTGATGCCGCTGAAGTCCTGGGTGAAGCGCTCGTCGCTGAGGAGCTTCGGCCCCGGCACGCCCATCAGCTTGACGCCGATGCTCAGGACGCCCACCTCCTCGATGTCCGGCGGACTCGCCGGGCCCGGCCCGGCGAACCGAACCCAGGCGCGGTAGGTCCGGGGCTCGGCGAAGACGCCGTGGCGCCACTCCCCGGGCACGTCGTCACGCACGGTGAACTCGCCGCGAAGCACGCCATGGGTCTTGGTGTTCCCGGCGCGCTCGAACTGGCCCGGCGAGTAGTGGGCGCGCATGTACGCGGCCATGTCCGCGATGATCGAGTCGAGGAACGCCTCCTCGCCTGGCAAGGCTCTCTCCTCGGCGAGCCGGAGCCCCTCGTCCCGGCGCCCGAGGTTGATGAGGAACTGGGTCAGCGCCGCCAGCGGCTCCCGCAGAAGGCCGTCGAGGGCCGGGCGAAAGAACGGATCGATTCGGCGCTCCAGCTTGGTGAGCTCGATGACCGCGTCGTGGAATGCCTTGAGGAGCGTCACCTTGCCTTTCCCCCGGGCCGAGCCGTCCAGTCTGCGCGTGTCTCATTGTATGTCGGGTTCCACCCGATCCGGCCGTCCCGTCGTTCGGGCGGGGAGGGGGACGCGGTCCGGTGAACTGCCGCGCGCTCTGGCTCGTCCTGGGTGCGGGGCTGCTCATCGCCGGATGCGGCAACACGCCGGCGGATCTCGAGGCCTGTCTCCGCACCGTGTGGGCCGGGCTGCGCCCGGTCGCGGAGGACCGGGTTCACCGGTTTCTCGGCCAGGTTGGCGACGAGCGCGCCCGCTGTCGAGGCGGAGCCCGGGCGCTGGAGGTCCGCCGCGGCCCGTGGGTCGACTGGCCCCGCTACTGGGCGACCGGTGACGGGGGCAGCCGGATGCCCTCGCCCGACCTGGGCATTCGCCTGTTGCGGCCCGACCAGCGAGGGATCGACGGGGCCCTCATCGACCTGGAGTACCAGCGCGTCGAGCTGATCCGTTTCAACCTCTTCGACAACAGCGGGACGTATCGGGACTACGTCCGCGGGCGCGACGGGGTCCTCGGTCCCGCGCTGAGGGTATGGCCCGCGATGCGGCTACCCCCGGGCCATCCGGACTTCGCCGCCGTGGGCGGAGCCGGTGCGCAGCTGTGCACCGGCGACCTGATTCGCCACCGCGCGCTCACCGGGATCTGCAACGACATCCGGAATCCCCTCATGGGCTCCACCGGCATGCCGTTCGCCCGCAACGTGGAGTTCGAGGCGACGTTTCCGGAGCTTGGCCGCACCGACCTCGCGCGGAACCGCCACGGCGCGCGTCTCGGCCTGCTGAGGCCAGACCCCCAGGTGATCAGCCGCCGGCTGCTCGGCCGGGTATCGCCGTCGCCCGACTCCTGCCGCGCGGGCCGTGGACTGCCCGGCAACGCTCCCGAGGCGAGCTGCGACTACAAGAAGGCGCCGGCCCTCAATGTGCTGGCGGCCTTCTGGATCCAGTTCATGACGCATGACTGGTTCTCCCACCTCACCGAGGGTCGCAACGGGTCGGAGACGATGGGCATGGGGTGCGCGACGGAGCGGAGCGATGAGGCCGAGCGGCCGTTGACGCCCGAGGCGGAGGCCCGGCTCGGCTGCCGTGCGGCGGACCGAGTCGACGTCGCCACGCTGGCGGAGGCGGCGGATCCGCCCATCTTCGACCACCGGGGCCGGGCGCACCTCGCGCGCGCCTTTCGAACCACCGGCAACACCGTCACCGCTTGGTGGGACGCCTCTCAGCTCTACGGCTACGACGAGGCGTCCCGCCGCCGTGTCAAGCGCGATCCCGCCGACCCGGCCAGGCTGCGTCTGCTGCCTCTCGACACTCGCGCCGCCGCGGGTGATCGTCTCGGCTATCTCCCCGTGTTCGGGGCCGATGATCCGATCAACGCTAGGTGGTCCGGCCAGGAAGCGGCAGCATTCCCTGACAACTGGAGCATCGGGCTCAGCGTGCTCCACAACGTCTTCGCGCGCGAGCACAACCTGTTCGTGGACGCGTTCCGGCGGCAGGCGGCCGCCACCCCCGCCGCCGACTCGGGCCTGCGGAACCCCGGGCAGCCCGAGCGGGTCCTGCGCTACCGGGACGTCGGGGCCGGCGAGCTCTTCGAGGTCGCGCGCCTGGTCGTCGCGGCGGAGATCGCGAAGATCCACACGATCGAGTGGACCCCGCAGCTCCTCTACAACGAGCCCCTCCACCTGGCCCTGCAGGCCAACTGGTCCGGTCTGCTCGCCAGCGACAGCGAGCTCGTCCGGGTTGCGCTCGCGAAGGTCCTCCAGTCCCTCGCCCGGTCCCGGGACGCCGACAAGGCGACCGCCTGGTACTCGGTCCTCGCGTCGGGCCCGGGCATCTTCGGGCTCGGCAGCCGCGTGTACGCCGACGGCCGGCCCTTCAGCCGCCACGACCCCGCGAGGACGGACGTCTGGAGCCTTCGGAACCCCGAGCACGTCAACGGCGGGACGAACCACTTCGGCTCGCCGTTCAGCTTTCCCGAGGAGTTCGTCACCGTCTACCGACTGCACCCCATGCTTCCGGATCTCATCGAGCTCCGCACGATGGACGGCGGGCCCGCCGCCATC
The DNA here is from genome assembly GCA_035550795.1 of Candidatus Methylomirabilota bacterium. Taxonomy (GTDB): domain Bacteria; phylum Methylomirabilota; class Methylomirabilia; order Rokubacteriales; family DASRDR01; genus DASRDR01. Next base: position 73,023 of record DASZOL010000052.1, on the reverse strand, counting down.
CGGATGAAGGTCCCGGTCGTGGATACCGTCCGCGGCCAGGCGACGGCCGCGATGCATGCGCACGGGCTCGTGAGCTGGGTGGTCTCCCTGGGGCGCCAGCGAGCCGGCCGCCTCACGCTCCAGAACCACCCCCGGTTTCTGCAGGCCCTCGAGCGGCCTGGGGCCGGGAGTCCGACGGGCAAGATCGACGTGGCCGCCCTCGACCTGATTCGAGACCGCGAGCGCGGCGTCCCGAGGTTCAACGAGTTCCGGCGGCAGTACGGGCTCCGGCATCTGACGAGCTTCGACGACTTCGTGGATCGGCGGCTGGTTGCGGGGACCCCGGAGCGCATCGAGCAGGAGCGTCTGACCGGAGTCCTGCGCGACGTGTACGGGCGGCATCGATGCGACGCCTCTAAGCCGATCACGAGCGCACAGGTGAACGACGACGGCACACCGATCAACGACTGCCTGGGTCATCCTGACGGGAGCATCGTGGACAACGTCGAGGACATCGACACCGTCGTCGGCTGGCTCGCGGAGTTCCCCCGTCCTCACGGGTTCGCGATCTCGGAGACGCAGCTCCAGGTATTCATCCTCAACGCCTCCCGCCGGCTGTTCAGCGATCGCTTCTTCACCTCCAGCTTCCGGCCCGAATTCTACAGCCACCTCGGCGTGCGATGGGTCACAGACAACGGTCCGGACGGAAAGATGGTGGAGCAGGGGAGACCGGGCGGTCGTAAGGTGGAGGTCTCTCCCTTGAAGCGTGTGCTTCTCCGGACGATCCCGGAGCTCGAGCCCGAGCTGGCCGGAGTCGTCAACGTCTTCGATCCATGGGCGCGGGACCGCGGCGACTACTACGCGCTGGACTGGAAGCCGCGTAGGGGGGCCGAGGCCGACGAAGCCTTCAGATAGGAGGTTAGGACATGCTTGAGCCGCAACTGATCGGGATCGGGGCGAGACACCTCGAGCGGCTCGTCATCGCGCTGTCGGGGGCTCTCGCCATCTGGCTTGGCTACCGGCTGTTTGTGAGCATGCCGCTGGCGGAGAAGGGAACGGGGAAGCTCCAGCTCCCGGGCGGCGTGTCGATCTTCATCTCGCGGGTAGGACCCGGGGTGTTCTTCGCGCTGTTCGGGGCAGGCGTGCTGGCCTACGGTCTGCACCAGGCGGTGCAGATTGAGGTGAATCCGGCGCGCACGGTGGCGGTGTCCGGGGATTGGGCGGGCGCGACCGTCCCGGGGCCGACGGACGTCAGCGGCCTCCGCTACAGCGGCGCCCAGAGCGCCCAGACGGCGCCGGAGGACCGCACGGCCGAACGCAACAACGTTGTGCTGCTGGCTGGCACGCTGACGAGGGTCGCAGAGACGATCAGGCAGCAGGCGACGCCCGCCGTGTCGCCGGAGCAGCGCCTGGACTTCGAGCTCGCGCTTGCCGATGCCCGTGTGCGCCTGCTCGCCAGCGTCTGGGACTCGGAAGCGTGGGGCCCCTTCGCCGAGTTCCGGCGCTGGATCCGCGACGGAGAGCCGGAGCCGCCGCCGCGCGCCATCGCGGGCGGCGTGCGGGCCTTCAGGGGCCGGTGATGCGCCGGCGATGGGCCGGCCTTGTCCCGACGCTCGCGGCGGCCCTCTGCGTCGTCGGGTCCGGCGCCGGCGAGGCGCGCGCACAGACCCGGGCCCCGGACCGCGACTACGGCTCGATGTACGAGGACCGGCTGCTGCAGGAGAAGCAGTCCGGCTACCGTGACGTGGTTCTCTGGAACCTCAACAGCGTCTTCCTGCCCAAGCTCACGCCCGAGGAGCGCCGACGTCTCCAGGGACTGGATGTCCAGTTCCCGCTCCGCGGCCCTGAGCGTCAGCTCTTCGAGTACTTCGCTACGGCTCCGGCGCGTGTCGTCCTGCCCGTCATGGCCATCCGCTTCCTGGCGGACCTCTCGGTGGCGTACGCTTGGCTCCAGAGCCAGAACTATACGCTCGAGACCGTCACCGACTACGTGTCGATGCTCAAGTACCAGCCGTCGTCGCGATTCGGGGGCCGCTACCCCGATCCGAGGGCGGCGCTGCAGATTCCGTCCAACGCCACCGACGACCCGCGCGTCGACCTGATCTCGGGTAAGATCCTCAACGAATCGCTCAGCTTCGTGCTCCTGCACGAGGTCGGCCACATCCTCTTTCGGCACCCTGGGTATGGCCCTGGCGTGCCTCGCGAGCGCGCCCGCGAGAACGAGGACCAGGCCGACCGATTCGCGCTCGAGGTGCTGCGGCGGGTCGGCCAGCCGGTTGACGGCCTCCTGTTCTGGTTCCTGTCCGCGGCGCACTTCGTGGCGCACCGGGCCGATTTCGGCTCCGATGCGGAGTACCAGGCCTATCTCCGGACGGACACCCACCCGCTGACCACTGAGCGGGCGCGGCGGCTCAGCGAGTACCTCCGCATGCACGCGGCCGACTACGGCCGGCTCCAGGCGAACCCGGCGCGGGCGGCCGAGGTCATTCGCGGGACCGCGGATGCGATCGAGCTGGAAGTCCTGCCCGTTCTGGCCGATCCGGATCAGCAACGGCTCATGGCGATGAAGGGGCAGCGGGTGAGCCTCGAGACGCTGGCACCCCGTCGGCCCGGGGAGACGATGGCGGCGCCGGAGCCGTCCGCGCCATTTCCGGGCCGGCCGGCGCCGTCGTTCGACGGCGTCTTCGATGGCCAGCTGAGCGACAACACGGGCGCGTTGCCGGCGCGGACCGCCCTGCGGCGGCAGGGTGACCGGGTGACGGGCGTCTACAGCTACGGCGCGGGCCAGGGCGAGATCTCGGGGATCGCCCGGGGCGATACGCTGATCTTCGTCTGGCAGTCGGGCGGCCAGCGCGGACGCGGCCGGGTCCGGACGACTCCGGGGGGTGTCGAGTTCAACGGGACGTGGGGCTACGGTGACGCGTTCGCCGGCGGAGGCACCTGGACCGGCGCGCGCAGAGGCCGGTAGCAGAAGCGGGAGACGTGAGATGAGCCCGATGACGGCTGGCGTCATCCTTGTCGACCGTCGCACTACTGGTACAGGACACGCGGAGCCTGATGCGGCAGGGAGCGCCGCCCTGGCACTCGATCCGGCGACCGGCTCCGGCGCCCCCAGCGCGCCGGGAGCGTTCTCGGGGATGCCGTCTTCAGAGGCCAGGAACCTGATTCCGCTGGCGCTCGGCCAGCCCGGGGAGGCCGGCGCGGCGACGTCCGAGGGTCGGGGGCCTGGCGGCTCCGCGGCCGGGGCCCCCGGGGAGGGTGCCGGCCGCTGCGGAGCGCGCGCCGCAAGGCGCTAGCGCCGACGAGAACGGTCCGGTGGCCAGGCGCCGGGACTGGCGGGAGAGGACGGCGTGCTCTACCTGGCGGGTCCGAGCGGCCAGTGGCAGCGTGTCGGACGGTATGGCGTCACGGAGGACGGGCAGACGATGCGGATCACCTACGATGCAGGCGGGAGGAAGCTGTGGAGCCGCCAGCGGTAGGCCCGCCGGGATGCCGCCCGTCCCTCCCCCTGCACCCGCGGACGTGACGGCCGGACGGCGCCCGGGCAAGGGGTTGCCACGGAGCGCCGGCGGATGAAGCCTGATGGCCTCAGGGCTCCGGTGCGGCCGACGCGGGGCCGCCGGCTCCCCACGTCGATCCTCGCGGCTGCGGGAGTCCTCGGCCTGATGGGCCTGGGGACGGGCCTCAGCCCGGCAAGGGCGCAGGGGCCGGCGCCCGCGGGGCCTCTCCTCGACGTCGTCGTTCACGTGGCGGACTTGCCGAGGAGCGCCCTCTACGAGTTCGACTTCTGGACGGATTCTGCCTCGCCCGGAGGCAGGCTGGTCGGCACGCCAAACACCGGCGACGAGCTGGACCCTCCGCCCGAGAACGACCCCCACGTGCGGTTCAGGGTCAGGGTTCAGGGCGGCGTGCCCTACCGGTGCTGGATTCACATGAAGGTGGGCAAGCCCAAGGGCAAGTCCCGGGCGAACCTGCTCTACGTGCAGTTCACCGACGCGGTCGACCGGGAGGGTCGGGACGTGCTCCGGCCAGCGACGGGGAGCTACCTGGCCGCGCAGGGGCCGGCGCGCGAGGGCTGGACCTGGGTGGGGTGCGACTCGGCGGACGGCGGAGCACCCGGGTCGCACGTCCACTTTCGGGCCAGCGGCGAGGTCAGCGTTCGCGTGCAGGCGGGGATGGAAGGCGTCGGCTTCGATCAGTTCCTCTTGAGCCCTGCCCGGTTCCTGAGCCGACCGCCCTCCGAGACGGTCGTGGTTAAGCCGCCAAGATAGGCCGGCGCCCATCGGCGCCGGGCCATCGCCGGGCCCGGGTCCCTGCCCGCCGGAAGAAATCCGCCGAGTCCTCAGGGAATCCTCAGGCTGCCGCCGCACGATGCCCGCGGGATGGGTTTCTCCCATGCCCGTCCCGGAGAGGGGAGATGGCACATGAAGCGGCAGCGGAGGATCGCGCAGTCGAGCGCGGTGACGGTGGTCCTGACCCTCATGCTGTTAGGCGGGGGGCTGGGGACGGCCCGGGCGCAAGCCGAGCCGCAGTTCACGACCCAGTTCCCGCTGGACGAGTGCACGTTCTCGAACACGGGACGGAATCTCTACTTCAGCATCAGGCCCGGCGACTGGCTTCTGTTCAAGGGGGACGAGGATGGGGAGACCGTGCGGGTGCTGATCAGTGTCCTCAATGAGACGAAGACGATCCGGTTCAAGGACGAGGAAGGGGAGCCCCTGTCCGTGAACGCCCGGGTGGTCGAGGAACGGGAGTGGAAGGACGGGGAGCTCGTCGAGGTCTCGCGGAACTACTACGCGCGATGCGAGGAGACGAACGACATCTACTACTTCGGCGAGGCCGTCGACATCTACGAGGACGGGGAGGTCGTGAGCCACGAGGGTGCCTGGCTGGCGGGGAGGGACACCGAGGAGGGCAAGGCGCGCCCGGGCCTGATCATGCCCGGATCGTTCCTGCTCGGGGCGCGCTATGCGCAGGAGCAGGCGGCCCCGGTGGCGCTGGACCGGGCGGAGCACGTCAGCATGGGGCTCACCGTGGAGACCCCGGCCGGGACGTTCGAGGAGTGCGTCCAGATTACGGAGACGTCGCCGCTCGAGCCGGGTGCCGAGAGCATCAAGCTGTACTGCGCCGAGGTCGGGCTCGTCGCGGACGGCGTCACGAGGCTGATTCGGTTTCAGGTCGCGGACTTCGACGAGTGAGGCTCCGGCGGCATGCCGCCGGGGTGACGCGCCGGTGCGGGTAGGAGAGATCGGTTCCCGGCCGCCTTCGAGGGTTCGCCGGGAGCCGGTCTCCGGCCGCTCCGGATCGGCGCCGAGCCGCCCTCGAAGGATCCCCGGGTCTGTCGTTGCCTGCGCCTCCTCTCCTCGCTTACCCTAGCGGCGCCGGACCACCCGGCGTGGACGGGGCAGGGTTCCCGCGTCTCGCCCTCCGCTCGCCGGACAAGACGGCCGGCCTCGGCCGTCGAGGAGCCCGTGAAGATCCTGCTCGTCGACGATTCCCAGCGCCTCCTCCGGTCCCTCAGCCAGGGCCTGAGGAAGCTCGGCTACGCCGTCGATCTGGCCGGCGACGGTGAGGACGGGCTCGCCCTCGCCGAGACCTACGAGTACGACGTCATCGTGCTCGACCTCATGCTCCCCGGCCTGTCCGGGCTGGAGGTGTTGCTCCGGCTCCGGGCCCAGGGGCGCAGCACCCACGTCCTGATCCTGTCGGCCCGGGACCGGGTGGACGATCGGGTGAAGGGTCTCCAGCTGGGCGCCGACGACTACCTGGTCAAGCCCTTCGCGTTCGAGGAGCTCTGCGCGCGGATCCAGGCTCTCGTGCGCCGCCGGCACCAGGCGAAGAACCCGATCCTCCGGCTGGGCTCCCTCGAGATCGACGCCGCCCGCCGACAGGTCTCGCGGCTCGGGTCCGTGCTCCGCCTGACGCCGAGGGAGTACGCGCTGCTGGAGTTCCTCGCCTACCAGCGCGGCCAGGTCTTCTCGCAGGAGCAGCTGGTCGAGCACCTGCACCGGAGCGACTCGGACGTGTCGAGCAACGTCATCGAGGTGCTGGTCTCCGGCCTTCGCAGGAAGATCCACGTCCAGGGGGAGCCTCCGATCGTGCAGACACGACGGGGCTTCGGGTACTTCGTCGAGTAGCATGCGCTCGCTCCGCGCGCGTCTGTTCGTGTACCTCCTCGGCGGCACCGCGGCGGCTCTCCTCGTGGCGGGATTCGCGCTCAGGACGGTCGTCGCCGACGCGCTGCAGCGCGAGTACGACCGGGCGCTGCTCGCCAGGGCGCAAGGGCTCATCGCGCTGACCGAGCAGGAAGCCGACCAGATCGAGTTCGAGTTCGAGCGCGAGCACATGCCCGAGTTCGGGGCGGGCTCCAGCCCCGAGTACTTCGAGCTGTGGATGGCGGACGGCTCCCTCCTCCAGCGATCCCCGTCATTCGACGCAAGCGAAGAGACCCGCCAGGCGGGTCTTGCCCGGTCCCTGGAGCCCGCGCCGATGCCGCGCTTCGGCGACGTGCGTCTGCCTGACGGCCGCCGGGGGCGCCAGGTCCAGGTCGACTTCATTCCACCCTTGGACGTCGAGGAGGACCCGGCGGAGGCGAAGGACGCTCCCGCTCCGGCCCCGACGGCGTCCGGCACCCCGACCCTCACGCTTCTCGTCGCGCGCGAGCGTGAGCAGTTCGATGCCGGGATCCGGCGCATGGAGCTGACGGTCGCCGGCCTCGGGACGGGCCTCATCGTGGCGCTCGCCGCGCTCATGCAGTTCGGGCTGCGAATTGGCCTCCGCGCGCTGGACCAGATGACCGGCCAGGTGCGGGCGCTCGAGGTGACCTCCCTCGACACTCGGATCGCCGTGAGGGCGCCGCCCGAGGAGATCGCGGTCGTCGTCGAGCAGGTCAACGCCCTGCTCGCTCGCGTGGAAGCGGGCTTCAAGCGGGAGCGGCGGCTGTCGAGCGACATCGCCCACGAGCTCAAGACCCCGATCACCGAGCTCCGGAACCTGAGCGAGGTCGGCGTGCGCTGGCCCGATGACAAGGCGGTCGTCCGCCAGTTCTTCGAGGATGCGGGGGCGATCGCTCAGCAGATGGAGCGCGTCGTCGTGCACCTGCTGGCCCTGGCGCGCTACGATGAGGGTCGGGAGCAGATCTGGACGACTCCGGTCCACGTGGCGGAGGTCGTCGACGCCGCCTGGAAACCGCTCGCCAGGGAGGCGGCGGCCCGGGGCATCGAGTTCAGGCAGGAGATCTCGCGCGAGCTTCGATTCGAGACGGACGCGGAGAAGTTCGCGCTGGCGGTGTCCAACCTCCTGGCCAACGCGGTCGCCTACAGCCTGCCGGACACGCCGGTGGTCTGCGCCTCGGAGGAGACCCGCGGCCGCGCCTCGGTGAGCTTCAGCAACCGAGCCGCCAATCTCGAGCCGGAGGACCTCGGCGTGATGTTCGATCGATTCTGGCGAAAGGACGAGGCCCGCGCCGGCGTCCACCGGGTCGGCCTCGGACTGGCCCTCGTGCGCGCTCTCGCCGACCTCTTGGGCATCGAGATCGAGACACGGCTCCTCCTCCCCGACCGGACGTTCCGCGTCACGCTGTCGATGCCCGCCGGCGGGTGAGCCGCATCAGAAGCGAAACTGCACCTCGGTGCGCGCGACCCACGCGCCGCCGTTCCGCTCCGCAAAGGCCGCGCCCGGGGAGAAGTACCCGAGCACGGCCCGGACCTCGAGACGGTCGAAGAGGTTCTGAAGGCCGAGGATGAGATCGACTTCGCTGCCGAGCCGTCGGCTGCGGCCGGACGGCTCGGCCTCGAGCCCGGCATTGCGGAGGGTCGACGACGCCCGATGCTGCAGGTAGTAGTGATAGACGAGGTCCACGGAGACGTTGTCGCTCGGCCGGATCCCGATCCCGGCCGTGAGGACGGCGAGGTTGCTCAGCTCGGGATCGAGAACCTCGCCGTAGTACTTGAACTCCGTCGCGCCTCCGAAGTCGGCCTCGTTCTCCTGGAGCCCGGTCTGCCGGAAGCTCCGGTCGGTGCCGTCATCCGGATTGCGGTCGCCGGAGCCGAAGGCGATGCCGAGCGTCAGAGCCGGCTTCGGTCCGACCTGGAACTCGTAGGTGGCGCCGAGATCGACGCCCCACCCGCGGATCCGGTTCGAGCCGTCACGGCCCGCCGCGTATCCGAGCTCGATCCAGTAATCGAGGTCCTCGATGGGCTCGCCCCACGAGCGCAGGCCGACGAAGACGGGACGTGATCGATCCGCGTCCCGGTTGTCGCGCGCGATGGCATACCCCTCGAGCGTGAGATCCTCGAGCGGACGATAGCTCGCGAGGAGCATGTAGTTGTTGATCCGATCCGGGGTGTGTCCGCTGAGCACGTTCTTCCGGACGAGCCCATCGCGGCTCGCCGAGAGCTCGGCCGCAAGGGCCTCGCGCTCGTATCGAACCCTCAAGGCGTCGAGCTCCTCGTCGTAGAGCCACTGGCGCTCGTCCTCGAAGCGCTGGCGCCCGAGCTGAAGGGACAGCCCGCTCGGGAGCGCTCGCACCCAGACGAAGGCCTCCTGGATCGTCAGCGCGACGTCGTCGCTCGGCTTGGACTGATGGGCCTCGATCTTCCAGGCGACCTCGCGCGAGACCACGACGTTCAGGAACGCCTGGAACCGCGGATCCGGGTCGAAGGAGAACGCCAGGGACAGCTCGGGCTCGAAGAACGCCGCCTCGTTGTCGGGGCGATCGTCCAGGCTCAGGTTCTTCCGGTACTCGTACTGGAGCTCGATCTCGGCGCCGAAGGTGAGGTAGGGCGCCAGGCGGTAGTTGGTCTCGGGCGGCTCGTCCGGATCGAAGACCTCCGAGAGCGGCGCGCCGTACCGAGGCTGGGCACAACTCGGGCCAGGCGCGAGGGCAGCCAGGATGGCGAGAGGGACGAGGACGCCGGTTGCCGCGATGCGCCGGGTGAAGGACCCGATCACCGGCCCGTCGCGTCGAGCCGAGGCCGCGACGGCCGCCGGTTGGCTGCGGCGTCCATGGCCACCAATGGAGCATGACGCGACCGCGGGTGTCAAACAACGGGCGCAGCCGGATCGCTCGGGAGCGGAGCGGCTGGGCCTATCCCGGCGAGGGGAGACCTCCCGCGTGTCGGCGACGCCAGGCTCCGGGTGGGACGCCGGCCGCTTTCTTGAATGCGCGATTGAAGGCGGCCTCCGAGTCGTAGCCGACCTCGGCGGCGACCGCGGCGACCTTAGTCACGCCCTCGGCGAGGTGGCGTGCCGCGACCTGCATCCGCCAGCGCGTGAGGTACTGCATCGGCGGCTGGCCGACGAAGTGCGTGAAGCGGTCCGCCAGCGCCGAGCGCGACAGCCCGACGTCCCTTGCCAGGCCGCCCAGCGTCCAGGGGCGAGCAGGCCGCTCGTGGAGCAGGCCCAAGGCGCGCCCGATCTTGGGATCGCGCAAGCCCGCGAGCCAGCCGGTCTGCTCGGCTGGAAGGGTCGCGAGATAGCGCCGCACCACTTCGACGAACATGAGCTCGCCAAGGCGCAGCCGCACGCACTCGCCGCCCGCGCGGGGCTCGCGCGATTCCGCGAGGGTGAAGTCGACCAGCTGGCCGAGTGGATCGCCCGGCGAATGGGCGTCCCGGCGCACGTGAAGCAGCCGGGGCAGGGTCGCCAGGAGCGGATTGAAGGGCCGCACGTCACAGCCGAGGAAGCCGCACGCCAGATGGAGGCGGCCCGAGCCGCCGCCGCCCTCTCGGATCGTGAACGGCAAGTGTCGGGCGGCGATCTCCCGCATGAACGTCATGACCTCCGCAATGTCCGGCCCTCCGCGCGCGCCGGAATCGATCGACATGGCGTACGCGTCGCCGTGCGGGAACACGAGGACGTCGCCGGATTCCAGCCGCACCGGGGAGTCGTCCAGGAGTCCGCCCCATCCCGAGCCGTCGGTCACGACGTGGTACGAGATGATGTGCTGGGCCTGCGGCAGGATGAGGGGGGCGAGGGCTCTGCTGTCCGGCAGCGCGATGCGCCACGGGGACGACGCTTCCACCAGGAAGAACACTGCTCCCGTGAGCCTCACGGTCCGCAGCACGTCCGACAGCGCGTCGGCGCCTGCGAACCCGCCGAGGCTGGACGGCGGAGCAAGCTCGCCGGACGCGTGGGCAAGCGGCGCCGCCGCCCTGGATGGCGAGGCACGCAATCTGGACGCTCGGTCATCGCGTGAGTTCACGGCGCGATCATACACTGCGGCGTAGACCGGTCTGCCGGGTGGCTCGGGAACGCGCGATGGCACGTCCAACGGTCCGGAGGAGGCCACGATGGGAACGTCCACTGAGACCTTCCAGCTGTCGCTCGCAACGGCGGAAATGTACGAGGCGAAGTTCGTGCCGGTGTTCTTCGCGGATTGGGCGCCGCACCTGGTCGAGTTCGCGGGTGTGGCTCCGGGTCAGGCCGTGCTCGACGTGGCGTGCGGCACCGGCATCGTCGCTCGCACCGTCGCCGCGCGCCAGGCGGGCTCGGGCCGGGTGGTCGGGCTCGACCTCAATGAGGCCATGCTGACCGTCGCCCGCCGGGTTCGTCCGGACGTCACGTGGCGGCAAGGGGACGTCGCGGCGTTGCCCTTCCCGGACGCGACCTTTGACGTGGTGCTGTGCCAGATGGCGCTCATGTTCTTTCCGGATCGGTCTCGGGCGCTGCGGGAGATGAGGCGGGTCGCCGCGCCCGGCGGCACCGTCGCCGTCCTGGTCCCCGGCCGTCTGGACGCGCAGCCCGCATACGCGCCGTTCGTCGAGATGGCGGCCCGCCACGCAGGCCCCGAGGCGGCGTCGTTGCTCGGCGCCTACTTCGTCTGTGGCGATCTTGCGGAGCTCACGGCCCTGGTGGAGTCGGCCGGGCTGGCAGTGACGGGGACACGGAGCCGCCTCGGCCGTGCGCGGTTCGCGTCCGTTGACGAGTTCGTGGCCACCGAGGTCGAGAGCACTCCTCTCGTCAGCCGGATCAGCCCGGACGTCTACGAGCGGATCCGCGCCGGCGCCCGGGAGGCACTGCGACCCTTCACCGGGTCAGCCGGGGAGGTCGAGATCCCCCTGGAAGGGCACCTCGTCGCCGCCCGGAGGTAGATCTCTCACCGAATCATCGAGCTGCGGCGCCGTCGCGGCTGCCCGGTCGCTCGCGCCGGGCGGCCCGGGCCGCGGACCGGCGCCCCGCTCGTGCGTCGCCGGGGCGCCGGCTCCCAGCCCGCCCGGCTCAGCGGCCCGATCCCTCCGCGGCCAGGGATTCCTCGGCGAACCGGAGGAGTGCGATCGTGAGAGCGACGATGACGGGCCCCAGGAACATCCCGATAGCCCCGAAGGCCGCGAGCCCCCCCACGAGACCGAGGAAGACGGCGAAGGTCGGCAGCCCGGCACGGCCGGACACGACGAGCGGCTTGATGACGTTGTCGACGGAGGTCACCAGGGCGATCGACCAGATGGCGAAGAAGATCGCGGCTCCCGGGCGCCCCTGGGCGAGCAGGACGATCACGGCCGGGACCCAGACGAGCGAGGTGCCGACGAATGGCACGACGGACGCCAGGGCGGACAGGACGCCGAACACCACCGGTGAAGGCAAGCGGACGATCGCGAAGCCGATTCCGAGGAGGGCACCCTGCGCCGCCGCGGTGAGCAGGGTGCCGAGCACAAGCGCCCGGGTGACGGCCGACAGGTGGTCGAGAAGGCCGGCCTTTTGCTCCTCCTCCATGGGCACCAGGCGCATCACCCTGCGCACGATCACCTCACCGTCCCGAAGCAAGAAGAAGAGCAGGAACAGCACAAGCGCGAGACCGACCACCGCACCGACCACGCTGGCCAGCGCGGCCCCGCTCGCTCCCATCAGCGTCAGGAGGAGGCCGCGGCCGTTCTCGACCAGCCAGGTCTGGATCTGATCGACGGTGATCGGCATGTACGACCCGAGCCACTGGATAGCCCGCGTGGCAAACGGGATGTAGAGCAGGTCGCTCAGCTGCGCGATGTGGTGACGCTCGGCGAGATCCTGGATGTGGTGCACGAGCTCCGCGGCTTGGGCGGCAAAGGCCACTGCGACGAGCGACGCCGGCAGGACGATGAGGACGATTCCTACGAGCGTCACCAGGAGCGCGGCCAGGCCGGGCCGGTCCCGCAGGGCACGCCCGAGCGCGTCGTTCAGCGGGTGGAGCAGGAAGGCCAGGAGGAGCGCCCAGCAGATCGGCCCCACGAATGGCAGGGCCATGCGCACCAGGGCGTACGCGAGCAGGCCTGCGGTGATGAGCGCGAAGACCTTCGGATATAAGCCCCCGTCGCTGCGATTCACGGAGTCTCCCTCGCCGCAGGGCGGTCACGGCGCGGCCTCGACCATAATACATGGAGGGCGCGGATGCCACGTCGGTGCGACGTGCCCGTGGCCCGTGCGATCGGTCCCGGAGGGCGTAGTATGGATTCGTGAGCCGCGTTCACGCGCTCCGGCCCAAGCCGCCGCTCTGGTCCGTTCCCTGAGCGGCGGAGCGATCGCGAGAGGAGGACCCGGGATGAGCAAGACCCAGGTGAAGCCGGTTCCCCACGGGTATCACAGCGTGACCCCCTACCTCATCGTCGACGGCGCGGCGAAGGCCCTGGACTTTTACGGGAGGGTCTTTGGCGCGACCGAGCGGATGCGCATGCCGGGCCCCGGCGGCAAGGTGGGCCACGCCGAGATCGGCATCGGCGATTCGGTGATCATGCTCGCGGACGAGCACCCGGAGATGGGGGCGCGCGGACCTCGGGCGTTCGGGGGCTCCCCGGTGAGCATCATGCTCTACGTGGCGGACGTGGATGCCACGGTGAAGACGGCGGTGGCCGCGGGCGCCAAGCTTCTCCGGGCCGTGGAGGACAAGTTCTACGGCGATCGGTCCGGCAGCATCGAGGATCCCTTCGGACACCACTGGCACGTCTCGACCCACACGGAGGACGTGCCGCCAGAGGAGATGGCGCGCCGAGCGGCCGCGATGGCCAAGACCGGGTAGGGACGGGCCGGACCCCGGGCCATCGGGAGCCGGACCGGTTGGCCTCCGGGCGCGGCCACGCCGTGACTGGTTTCCCGCCGGCGACCGCGCTGGGAACCGAAGCATGGTGCTGCCGCCGATGACCACGTTCCGGCCCGCGCGGTCGGAGTGACCGGCCCGGCGCAGGCCCGATCGGCCGTGACCCGGACCGCGAGTCGGCGGCGCGCCCCACTGGAGAGCATGCGGGGCCGCCTGGCCCTCGTCGTCGTCTCGTGCGTGGCCACGCTCGGGCTTGTCGAGGCCGCGCTGCGGCTCCTGCCGGCGTGGAGCCGCGCGACGACGCGGGACGAGCGCTTCGCCTTCAATCCCTACCGCCCCGACGGCCGTCTGGGCTTCACCCTGCGCCCGGGCGTCCGGGTCCGGCACGCCGACCGGGACTTTTCCGTCTCGGTCGCGATCAATGCGCTCGGCGGGCGCGGGCCGGAGCGTGAGAGGCTCAAGCCGCCCGGCACCGCGAGGATCCTTCTCCTGGGAGACTCGTTTGCGTTCGGCTGGGGCGTCGAGCAGGACGAGACCTTCGGGGCGCGTCTCGAACGACGCCTGAGCGAGCGCGCGGGTCCCGTCGAGGTGCTATCGGCCGCGGTGCCGGGCTGGAGCACCGACCAGCAGTACCTCTACCTGCGGACCCAGGGTCTGGCCCTCGGGCCGGATCTCATCCTGCTCGCCGCGAGCGAGAACGACATCCAGGAGATTGGCTTCAACCGGCTCACGCTCGACGAGAACCGACTGCCCGTCCGCATCGAGCCCATGTGGCGGATCATCGACGCGGCCGGGCGCATGCGCTACATCGGCTCGGGGCGATCGGCCCTGCCGCGTCAGCCATGGCCGGGAGAGGCCTGGCTGCAGGATCACTCCCTCGTCTACCACTGGCTGCGCTTTCGCCTGGCGAAGCTGTCGGCGGCCGTAGCCGTCCGGCGAGCCCGGCCACCGGAGCCGGAGTGGCTCGTCCGGGACCCCGCCCGTCCGATCGATCGCCTGTCATCAGGCGAGCTGCAACGCGCCCTGGCCGCCAGCGCCGGCTTCCGTCTCCGGTATCACCACTTCCTGATGGAAGCCATGGAGCGCGAGGCGCGCGGGCGAAGCGTCCCGCTCCGGATCCTGCTCGTCGCCCACAGCGGCGAGACACGGCCCACCGACCCCGCGCTCGCGGGCCTCCATGCCGCGTGCGCGGCCCGTCAAGCGTCATGCTTCGACACTGCGCGGGTGATCTCCGCGGCCGACACCGCGCGGTTCACGTTCGCGCACGACTCGCACTGGAACCGCGAGGGCCACCGGCGAATCGGCGATGCGCTGGCCATCTGGCTCGATGGGGAGCCGGCGATCCGGCCCGGGGCCGCCGAGCCTCCGGCTCGATGAGTCGCGAGACCCGAGCGGTCAGAGACGAGCCTGGACGAACGTGACGAGATTCTGTCCGCCATCCACGGCATAACGAAGTCGGACGACGGTCCCTTCGCCCAGCACCCGAGGATCCGCCAGCACCGCGCCGGGGATCACGTAGTCCACTCCGTTGTCCAGCGTGATCGTGCCCGACTCCGGGTCGATCCGCGTGATCGTCCCCTCGACCTCCTGCCCCTCGACCGTCGGTCCGGCGAGGTGCATCGGCGGCCGGCTCGGTGCCTGCGCCTCACCGGGTGCGGGGAGCATCCCGAGGGCGAGCGCCACGAGCAGGGCTCGGCAGTGTGTTGGCATTTCGACGGCTCCACGATCCGATCTGGGATCACCACTAGCCGCTGCAACCCGCATGCCGCGGCGATCGTCAGCCTGCAGACGCTCCGCGGTCCGGTCGACCGGTCGTGCGGGGGGCGTTACGGGTGCCACGACGGGCGGCGGCGCGCGAAGGCCTCCATGCTAGTCAGAACCTCGTCCCCAGCCGTACCTGGGTGAATGGACCGTCGCCGACGTCGATACGGTTCCGGTTGCGATCGCTGTACCCTTCGCCTTCGAAGTAGAAGCGGTCGAAGCTGTAGCCCACGGCGACGTCGACGAAGAGCTGCCGGGCGAGGCCGATGATGGCACCGGCCCGGACGCGCTTCTCGTAGTAGAAAAGGCGGTCATCGGGATCGGCCCGATTCGCACGGAGATAGCGCTCGTTCGTCCAGTCAAAACCGATCCAGACACGAACCGGACGGGCGACCTGGTAGGTGAGCCGGACGTCCACGGTCCGGACGGCCACGTACGACGCCGTGAGCGTCAGCGCCTCCACCGGGCGGTATTCCAGCGATACCAAGCCCGTGGTGACCACGGCCGTCAGCTGATCGGATGGCTGGTACGAGTATCCGAAGCCCGGGATCGGGACGTGCGGCAGGAACTCGCGGTTGCTTCCGTAGTTCAGGAAGAAGACCCACGCGTCGCGATCGCGCGCGGGGACGCGCAGGATGGCCGTCGCGCTCACGTCCAGCTCGTGCACGCTCGCGAAGGGTCGGTCACTGGGCGATCCGACGTTGACGTCGAGGGCCCCGATCCAGCCCGAGTCGAAACGGTGTCGATAGCTCGCGCCGATCCGGACGTTCCACAGCTCGTCCGGGAACGGCTCTCCGGTATCCGGAAGCTCGGCTCCGGTGGCGAACTCCTGATTCCGGACTCGGACGGAGGCTGACAACTCGTCGGTGACGCTTTGCCGGAGAGGTCCTCGGAGAGAAAAATCCTGCTGGACCAGGCCGAGCTCGGCCTGCTGGCCTGCCACCGGCTGGTCCGGGAAGAACGTGACTCGGTAGTCGGAGCGGATCGGAGCGCCGCCGAGCTCGGGAGAGAACAGGTTCATGAACTCCTCCTGAGCCTGGGCCGGGAGGGCCCAGAGACTCAGGAGACACAGCGTCGGGATGACGCGCGCAAGCCTCAAGGGCGAAGCAGGGCGGGGCGCCGGCTCCAGGCGGAGCTGGCGCAGTTCCCCGGGGGGGAAGCCTAGACGGGCGCCCCGTCGGCGGGCGCTGCAGGAGTCGTCGCGGCGGCGACCAGCGAGGCCGCGGGCAACCCAGCGGGAGCCGGGATCAACGGACCGCCATCGGTGCCGCTCGCGAGAGGCGCTCCTCTCAGGGCGCGACCGAGGCGCGGAGCCGATTCGACGAGCCAGATCGCGCCCAGGAGATAGGCCATGCCGGCCGTGACACCGCCGAGGACGTCGGAGAGCCAGTGGGCGTCGAGATACAGGCGGCTGTACGCCACGGTGCTGATGATCAGCACGCACGCGGCCATCGCCAGGCGCCGCCGTCGCCGCCGGGACCGTCCGATGCTGACCGCGTAGGCGAGGTACCCACACAGCACGACGAGACTGAGCACGTGGGCGCTGGGGAAGCCCCACGACTCGAGGTTCGGGCGGGGCCGGTCGACCGACCACTTCGCCAGGTACTGGACGACTCCCGCGCCCGCCATCACGAGGGGCAGCGCCAGCGCCCATCGACGCCGCCTGGGCCAGAGCATCGCGACACCCACCACGACGGCCACGACTTGACCCGGCTGCCCGCCAAGATAGGAGGCACCCGCCATCAAGCCCAGGAGGGAGGGGCGATGCGACTGCTGAACCAGGGATCGGGCCGCCAGGTCCACGTGGTCCAGGCGGTTGTGGGCGACGGCGGCGGTCAGGATCAGGAAGGCGAGCACGCACAGGAGTCCGCCCGGGAGCACCACTCGACCCGCATCTATCCTGGGCGGCGACTCCAGTGCCATGAGAATGACCGATCCACACTAGCATGGTGAAGGCTCGGGACAACAGCCGGGAAAGCGCGCTCGATAGCCGGCCCCGAATGAGGCATGGTTCTTGCTCCACGAGGTGGAAGTGCGAATCCTCCGCATCCTCCCTCTCGCCGCCGGAGTCCTCGCGCTCGTCTTGCTGATTCGCCACTTCGGCCTGGACTCCGTTGCCTCCGCCCTCACGCGAATCACGTGGTGGCAGTTCGTCCTGATCTGCCTCGTCTACGCCGCCAGCCTGGTCCTCGATACGCTGGGATGGCGATTCACCTTCGTTGTTGACCAGCCGCCCTTCTTCAAGCTCCTGGCGGCCCGCTGCGCGGGCCAGGCCGTCAACGTGGCCACCGCGCTGGGCGGCCTCGGCGGCGAGGCGATCAAGGCGTGGCTGCTGCGTCGAGACCTCCCCTACGAGGCCAGCGTGCCGTCGCTCATCCTCGCGAAGACCGCCGAGGTAGTGGGGCAGACGCTGCTCCTCGCCACTGGGATCCTCGTCGGGTGGGCGACGGGCGCCGTCGGCGCGAACCTCCTCGGCCCGATGTGCTACCTGCTCCTGGTCGAGGTGGTCGGCGTGAGCGGATTCATCGTGGCGCAGGTGGCGGGAGGGGTCGGGCGGGTCGGCCGCCTCCTGGCGTGGGTAGGCGCCGGGCGCGGCGCCCGGCGGGTCGATGGGGCCGTCCGTGCATTCTACCGCGTGCACTGGCGAGCGCTCCTTGTCGCGATCGGATTCCACTTTGCCGGCTGGCTCGTGGGGATTGTCGAGGTTCTGCTCGTTCTGCACAGCCTGCACGTGCCGGGCTCGGTCGTGACGGCCACGATCATCGAGGGGCTGGGGACCGGTGTGCGCTTCGCCACGTTCTTCGTTCCGGCCAGCCTGGGTACCCTCGAGGGGGCCATCGCGGCGGCGTTCGCGGCCCTCGGATGGGCTGCGAGCGATGGATTAGCCTTCAGTCTGGTGCGCCGCGGTCGTCAGGCCGTGTGGATCGGTCTCGGGCTGGCGATCCTGGGCGCGATGGGAGCCAGCGGGGCCGCCGGGGGGAAACCGGCCGTGCCCGTGTCGGCCCGCGCCGACTGAGCGGACTCACGCCATCAGGCCCGAGACGAGCGGGACCTGGTGCTCATTCCAGGTCCGGTCCCGTTCGAGAGCGGCGGCCGTAGCCGGTGACACGACGACCGGCAGCCGATGCCGCAGCACCTCGATCTGGTCGCGCCCCCATTTCAGGCCGGACACTGACACCCGCTGGCCGCGGCACAGGAGGGTTCCCGCATCGGACCCGGGAATGCGCAGGTGTCGCCGGAGCAGCTTTGCGATCACCTCCCGGTGCGTGGCCGCGCTCATGACGAAGACGTCGAGCAGGCCGTCGACCGGCGAGGCGTTCGGGGCGAGCGGGAGCCAGGCCCCGTACGTCTTGACGTTGGCCACGATGACGAGTGCCGCGTCGACCGCCACCACGCGGCCGTCCACGAGCACCCGCAGCCGCCTGGGCGGCGCGTCCCGCAGATGCCGGACCGCCGCCCCGTAGTACGCGAGCCAGCGTTGCCACCGGGCACGGGGCCTGTCGGCAGCGGCCTCGACGGCGTCCTGCACTTCAGGGATCAGGCCGTAGCTTTGCTGGCACAGGAACAGCTCGTCGTTGCACGTTCCCACGTCAGAATGGACGATCCGGCCGTGCTTGAGGAGGCTCAGCACCTCTTCGACCCGGCCGTGGTGGCCGAATGCTTGCGCGAATAGATTGCCGAACCCAGACGACACTGGCAAGAACGGTACCGACCGGCGGAGGGCGGCCAGGGCGGTTGTGCTCTGCGTGCCATCGCCGCCAACGCACAGGAGGACCGAGAAGTCTTTGGACGGGGTCTCCGTCCACTTGCGGAGCGCCCCCAGAGTGGGGAAGACCTCGAGGCTGGAAAGGTAACGGTGCGCGGCGAGGGCATTCCGCAGCTCGAGAGCCGTGGCCATGGCACGGCCATCCCCGGACCCCGGCGTGACGACGATCTGGATAGGCCGAGACCGTGTCGGTCGCACGTGCGAGCCTGGCGGAGTCTGGCCGGGCGGAGTCTGATTGAGCATCTCCATCGTGTGGTTCCTCTCGGCGGGCGTGGAGCAAGCGGAGTGCCACGCGGTGCGGCTGCCCTGAGGCAACCTTTTGCGCAGTTCCGCAACGGTCCAACGAGCCGGGTGAGGCGCCACTCTGTCGCCGGGCCGACATGCCGTCGCTCAGACAGGCGTCGCGACGGGAACCGCCACTGGGCAAACGCCCCGGCGCGAACGATCACGACCAGGCTCGAGGAGGAACCCCTAGATGGGAAAAAATCCAGACACCATGGTAATAATCTCGCGTGTTCTGTAACCGCTCTCGGTGGGGATTTCCTCGTCTGATGCCGCGATTCGGTAGTAAATACTAGGAATGTCGAGGTTTTGGACGTCTGGTATCTCATTTGCTGTGACTCCGGGTGGAATAGCTCGACGGTCTCGTGGCCGATGTGCGAAACTGGCAATTGACCCGACAAGGATCCGTCATGAAGCAGCTGGCGACCGAACTGAGAACGGCGGCAGGTGACTCCGGCTCCCCCCAGGATCTCGCGGGCGCGGGTCGGATCGGCGGGGCGCTCTCCCGGCCCCCTCGCGACGGCGGTTGGCGATCGAGTCGGCTAGGGAGCAGTGGCAATGCCACGACGACTAGCATGAGAACCAGCCCGGCGTCCCCGCCCCTCCGTTTCGAACTGGCGACGTCTCTGGCGGCCCTCCATGAGTTGCGCCCGGAATGGGAGCGACTCGAGCGTGAGGTCGATACCGCGACCATCTACCAGACCTGGGCCTGGGTGGTCAGCTGGTACGAGCACTTCGGCACGGGCAAGGAGCTTCAGGTACTTGCGGCTCGTGACGAGGACGGTCGGCTCGTGGGCGTCGTCCCGCTCTCGACCACGTCTCTGACGCCCGTGGGGCCCCGGCTGCTTCACTTCCTCGGTCGCGGCAAGGAGCTGACTGAGTACGTGGATGCCCTGCTCCGCCCCGACCTCGCGAGCGCCGTCGTCGACGCGGTCTTCGAGCGCTGGGACCGCGAGCGTCGGCACTGGGATCTGTGGACGCTGCCGTGGGCACCCGTCGAGAGTCCGCTCGTGCGGCGGCTCTCCGAGCGGGCGAGGCGGGCAGGCTATGCGATGGTCGCCGAGGAGACCACGCGGATCAGGGTGCCGCTGCCGGCTAGCTGGGAAGCGTTCCAGGCGGCTCTCGGACGTAACATGAAGAAGCACCTGCGGAAGTTCGCGAACCGGCTCGAGCGGGACAGCCGGGAGCCCGAGGTGCTGTTCGTCCGTGAAGCCAGCGCCGTCGACGGAGCCCTCGATGTGTTGTTCGACCTTCACCGACGGCGGGCTGCCATGGACCTGGGGGAAGGCCACTCCGACCGATTCCGCTCCCCGCGGAGTCGTGCGTTCCTCCGAGCCGTAGTGGGCCGGCTGGCCGAGCGTGGATGCCTGTGGTTCGGCCAGCTCAAGATCGGTGGCCAGCCGGTAGCGACTCAGCTCTGCTTCGGTCTCGAGCGGCGGTTCCACGCCTCCTACTCGGGCTACGACCCGGCGTGGGCCTGGCACGCAGTCATGATGTTTCTGTTCCGCCGCTGTGTGGAGCGGGCCATCATCGAAGGGTTCAGCGAGCTGGACCTCGGGCTTGGCCACGACCAGGAGAAGCTCCGGTGGGGCGGCCAGGCGCACTCGGTCGTCAATCTGACGCTGGCCAGCCCACGCGTTCGAGCCCGGGCAATGCTCGCACTGTGGCAGTTCCGGCGCCGCCGTCACGCCGCGACGCGTCGCCATCCACGCCCCGGGGGTGACACGCCCACGGGGAACGGCGTGACCGGGGAGGCCGCTATGATCTCGTCTCGCCTGGCGGGGCTGATCCCCTCCATCGAGGCGCTGGTCGATCAGGGGCCGCGCACGATGCTGGCGGTCGATGACGTCGTGCGCCAGGTGGCCGCGCGCGGGTTCTGACCTGGCCGGATCCTGCCACGCACTCCGGGCTGGACGGGGCCGTCGGTGCCCCCTGCAGTTTGACGCGTGCCGGGAGAGTCCGAAAGGGCAGCTAGCGGCTCACCCTGATGGGCCCGGCATGATCCGAAGGGTGGCGACCAGCGGCAGGTGATCGGACGCGACGCGCGCCAGGCGCGTCCGATGGACCCTCAACCCCTCGGCCCGGACCGCGCGGTCCCAGTAGATGCGGTCCAGGGCCCACAGCGGCAACAGGGCAGGGTGGGTGCGGCGCCGCCGAAGGCTCGTGAACTCTCGCTTCAGGGCCCGGCCCACTTGGCCCGGGAACCACTCGTTGAGGTCACCCACCACGATGCGCGGCCCGCTGCGGTCGTCCCAGAGGATGTGACGCTCGACCAGCCACTTCACCTGCTCTGCGCGCTCGTGCCCCCTGAGACCCAGGTGAACGTTGAAGATGTGGAGCGTCTGCTCCTGGAAGCCTAGGTCCACACGTATCCCTCCGCGAGCCTCGCGCGTGCGGACGGATAGGTCGAAGGTGACGACTCCCTGGAGCGGAAGATGCGTGAGGATGGCATTACCATACGCACCGTCGTGCCGGTGCATCGTGACGCCGGTAACGAGCTGCATGCCGAGGTCGCGCGCCAGATTCTCGGCCTGGGCCTTGTAGACCTCCTGGACCCCGACCACGTCGGCATCGAGCTCGCGGAGGACGTCGGCGATGCGTGGCAGGCTGATCCGGCCATCCAGTCCCCGGCCTCGATGAATGTTGTAGGTCGCGACGCGAACTAGTTCCCGAGGGACGATGCGCGTGAGAGGCGGTTTGGAGACGGTCACGGATCCTCACTTTTCAGGATATCGGGAAGGTGGGATGGAGGCAAGGATGACTCGGACCGCTCGAGCGTCAACCTGTCGCCTCCGTGACACCTCGTCGCCGGGGCTCGCCCTGCGTTTCCGACCGGCCGGAGCGGAAGCCCTGATCGCGTGAGGTTTCGCCTCTGGAAGTAGATGCGTGGCACGTGGCTTGCGACCACCCCTCGCCATGAGCTCGCGCCGTACCTTCCCGGGCGGTCCCGTTCTTCGGTCCGTTGCTTGCGAAGTGCCGCCACTGGCGACCGACGCCCCGCCTCTGATGGCCCCGCGTCTGACGGCCTGGCGTCGGCCGCGCTTGGCCACTGGAAGGGGCGTCCCCCTCCGGCTGGCGCCCCGCCTATCGCTGCTATCCGGGAGTCGAACCGAGCGGTGCTGGCCCCCGCGGACAAGGGTATCCCGTGCCCTGTTGATCGGAACGGGGGTCCCCTCCACGGACGATCCCGACGACGGGCCGTGGTGCGCGTGACGCATGACGATCGCCGCCGACACGGAGAGAGGCGCGAGACAGCGTCCTCACCGCGGCAGACGCTGGAAGCGGGCCGGCGAGCGCTGACAGCCAGCCGGACGGGCGGGTACCACCCGGCAGAGTCGCCCCGAGGACGGGTTCGGCATGGTGCAGCGCTGCTCGCGGGCGCCGCGTCGCTTCTGCTGACGACCTCGGGCTGCGTCGAAGGCAGGACATCGATGCGTGCTCCCACGCCGGCCAGCCAGGGCTGGGATGGATCGACTGGGCTGGCTCGATCCGAGGTCGGGCTCGCCTCTTGGTACGGTTCGTACCATCACGGCCAGCCCACGGCGTCGGGCGAGATCTTCGACATGACCCGGCTCACGGCAGCTCATCGCACCCTGCCGCTCGGTACCCGCCTCCGGGTCATGAATCTTGAGACCGGACGAGTCGTCCTGGTGCGAGTGAACGACCGAGGCCCGTACATCGACGGCCGCGTGCTCGACCTGAGCCGGGAGGCCGCCCGGGCACTCGGCATGCTGGAGCGTGGCGTCGCTCCGGTGCGGTTCGACATCGTAGAGGGACACTGACACCGTGCTGCGGCGGCGACGCCGGTCGGGCTGAGGGGAGTGGGGCGCGCGATGGCGCGGACGCGAATGGCGTCGCTCGCCACGCTGGCGCTCGGGGTCGGCGCCGCCGCCATGGTCGCCTGGGGCGACGAACAGCGTCGAGGCCACGGAGTGACCGGTCGCGGCCGCGTGAGGCATCCAGAAGCGGCCCACCGGCCGATGGGCTGGCGGCCGCTTTCCGGACCGAGTAACGGCTTGCCGATCCTTCGGGACTACTGATGCTTCTGCGCGTCTGGCGCTTCCTCACGCTCGTCTGCACCGCGCTCGCGCTGACCATGACCTCGGCCCACGTCTTAGAGTTGCCTCAGAAGATGCTGTACGACGCGGAGCTGTACTCGGCCGTTAACACGACCCTGTACCGGTATTTCGCGATCGTCGGCGCCGTCTATACGCTCGGCTCGATCACCGCCGCGGGTATCCTGGCGTTCCTTGTTCGCCGGCGCCGGCTCGCCTTCGGCTGGACCCTGGCCGGTGCGGCCTGTCTCCTGATGGCCTTCGGATCGTGGCTGGCCCTCGTTGCGCCCGCGAACCAGCAGATCGCGGAAGCCTTGCGCGTGTCCCCGGATTCGGTACCGGACCTGTGGATGCAGCTGCGCATCCGATGGGAGTATGGACACGCCGCAGGCTTTGTCATCCAGCTGGCCGGATTCTGCGCGCTGGTCGTCTCGATGCTCGTCGAGACGCCGGGATCGTCGCGCGCCGAGCCGGTCAAGAGAGCCGGGCGAGGATCTTCCGGGCGACAGGAGCTGGAGGAGTCGGAAGCCGCGGGCGTGTCGGTCCATGGATAGTCCAAGGGCCACGGTGTCCACGACGCCGGGGCGGCCGAGGACGCGATGTCACGGCCCGCGCGGCGGTCGAGGTGCGAGGCCCGACCCCCGGCTTGCGGCGGCGGGCAGGGCTGACTGATGACGAGGAATTTCCAGCTCGTTCAGCAGTACACCGCGGTCCTGAGGGGTTCTTCCGGCGAGCAGTACGTGGCTCGGGCCTACATGGATCGACAACCCGGCGGGCTGTGGGAAGCGTGGCTCGTCTTTTTCTCGTTGACGACGGACGCCGTCATCGCGACCGATCGGGAAACGACGCAAGGGAAGCGCGAGCACGTGTTGTACTGGGCCAGCGGTCTGAGCGCCACCTATCTACAGGGGGCCCTGGAGCGGGCGCTGGACCTCCGGTCCGAGGTACAGACGGCCCGTCGGATTGCACGCGCCCGGGTCCAGGAGGCCCTCGCTCTCCATGAGGCCCTGGTCCACGCGGCCGCCGCCGCGCGCGCCATTCGACACGCGGAGGCGACACATCGTCGCAGGTCCCGGAGTCTGCCGCATGCCCCGTGATCCCGGTCGCCACGCAATGCGCTTTAACTCTCACGAGTTCCGCGGCCAACATGCGGCCCGACGATCCACCCCGACTGGTCGTGCGCCGATCGTAACAGTGGGCCACATGGCCAGCGACGACGCCATGCCTTCGCTTCGAGCTGACGGCACCCGGGAGAGCGTTCTCGGGGCGCCCCCGCACGGGCAACACGTCGCCCAGCTCTACACCGAGCAAGACAGCTTGGTCCGCGCGGTCGTCGAGTTCGCCGGCGCGGGCCTTCGCCGGAACGAGGCGGTTATCCTGGTCGCCACGATCGCGCACCGTCAAGCCGTCGTCCGCCGACTCGAGGCAGACGGGTTCGCGCTGGCCGATCTGTCTCGTCGCGGGCAGCTGACGATGCTCGACGCCTCGCAGACGCTGTCCGAGCTGCTGGTTGGCAGCCTCCCCGACCGGGAGCGCTTCCAGACCGTGATCGGCGGGATGGTCAAGGCGGCGAGGCTCGCCGGCTACCAGCAGCTTCGCGCGTTCGGCGAGTGGGTGAACCTGCTGCGTCGGACCAACCTTGATGCCGTGCTGCAGATCGAGGAGATGTGGAACCATCTGGTGGCGGCCGAACGGATCGCACTCCTGTGCGGCTACTCCATCGACGCATTCGATGCCCATGCCTACCAGGGCCTCTTGCAGCGCGTCCTCGCGGCGCACTCGTATCTCGTGCCCGTCGAGGACTACGCGCGACTCGATCACGCGGTGAAATCCGCCTACGCCGAGGTCTTCGGGTCCGCACGGGACGCGGGGTTTCTTCGTCGAGCCTTTCTCGCCCACTACGCACGTCCGGTCGTGATGCCGGACGGGCAGGCAGCGATCTTTGCCGCGCAGGAGTTCGTTCCGGAGGCGGTGGAGCCGCTTCTCCAGCGGGCCCGGCGCCACTACGAGCATCCTGCGCCCGGAGGCTGACTCCGGCGCGCGGGAGGGGCGGGGCGCCTCAGGTCAGGCGTCCCAGGGGACCCAGGTCCAGCGTCAGGTCCTTCGGCGTGAGACCGAAACGCCGGGCCAGGGCGCGAATCGCCTTCTCGAGACGAAGCAGGGCAAGTCCCACGGCCTCGATCTCCGCGGGGGACAGCGTACCCTCCTCGAGCCGCCGGATGGCTTGACGCTCGAGAAGCTGACGCACGAAGTCGACGAGCGTCAGCACCAGCTGTGCCATGGCGCGCTGCACATCGTCGGGATGAGCGTTCCAGCGTGCGGGCCCGCCGGTAGGGCGGCGCTGCCGTAGCTCCGACTGCAGCGCGCGGAGCTCCCTCGCCCTGACGGTCTTCACGCTCATCCGGCGGCGCTTCACGGCCACGGGTCAGTCCCGAAGGCATACGGGGGCCACGGACCACTCACCGTGAGGCGGAGCGGCGCGAGGCGGGCAGCGGCCCGGGTGACGCGCGCGCGATACTGGGCCCGCCGATCTCGCGCCACCAGGTGATACACGCTGGCGAGAAGCGGCGGGGTCTTGTGGCGCTGAACCCGCTCATCTGCGATGAGGCCCTGCAGCAGCGGGCGAATCGCGTCGAGCTCGGGGACGGTCGGGGCGCCGAGGCGCTGCCGCGCGGCGAGGTAGCGCGCGCCGGGGCCGAGCCGGGCTCTGGGGCGCGTGTCGGCTGGCAACGCGGTGGGCCGGGGTCTTCCTCCGCGGGGCCCGTACAGGCGGAGCGTCATCTGCTCGTGTCCCCGCACGTGCGCGAGCCGACTCGCAAGCTCGGGCGCCCGCGCCGAGAGCAATCGCGCCACCGCGCCCTCGTCCGGCACCGTCGAGCCGAATCGGACAGGCAGGATGGCGTCGACCCTGACGGCGATCCGGCGGATCGTGGCGTCGTGCCGCCGGAAAGCGGCCATCGCGGGCTCGGGTGACGTGTCCATCCGGCCCGCGATCACGTGGAATCCGCGGCCCGCGAGTACCTCCAGGCGCTCCCGCCGGAGCCCGCGGCCTACGTCGCCTCGCGGCCCGCCGCTGACGAGCGCGTAGATGTAGAGGACGCTCACCTTCGGCCCCGCCGCGGAGCCAGTCGATCGGCGGCGCACAGGAGCACCGACAAGCGCAGGTATACGAGGTCGACGTCGGCTAGGGCGAGCACGACATCTCCCGAGACGACCACGCCCTTGGTGAGGACGTGATCCACGACGTCCAGGAGCGACGCAGACGCGTCGGGAGCACGCGGGCGGGTCCGCCGCGCGCGCCGGCGGTGAGTCAGAGACGTCCTGCGACGAAGCTGTACGGCGGCCATGGGCCGGTCAGCCGGACGTGCACTCCGCGATCAGCCAGACGCGTCGTCTCCGACCGGACGGCCTGCCGGAAGGCCGCGGCGCGGACCCGCGGCACGAGGAACGCCGCGTCGAGAAGCAGCGCCGGCCTGCCGTCCACGGCCACCGGAGGCCGCTGGCGGGCGTCATCGGCCCTACGGGCCAGTGCCCGGTACAGACCGGCCACCGCGGTCCGCGCCTCGTCGGCAAGGCCGCGCGTCGATTCGCGCTCCTGGCGGCGGAGCTCGAGAAACCGTGTGCCCGGGCTGAGCCCGGCCGTTTGCCGGCGGGCCCTTGTCCGGGCGCGCCGGGCCGGGCGCCCGCCCTGCGTGGCGAGCCGCACCTGGACGCCCCATTCCGCGCGGCCGGCCACGTGCGTCAACCGGCGTTCGATGGCGGCCCGCCGCCGGCGCACCTCGGCCAGCGCCCGCTCGTCGCTTGCGAAGAGGGTCAGGAGGCGCAGCGGCAGGACGGGACCCCGCCCGGCGCAGTAAGCGATGACCGCGGAGTGGGCTACCGCGCACCTCGACACGGCCTCGAGGTCGCGGACGACGCGCCCAAGCGCCTCCTCGCCGTAGTGGGGGAGCGGCGCGTCGGCGACGATCAGCCAGAGCGCCTGCCCCGCGGCGACGGCGCGAGGCCGTCCCGTGCTCGGCAGCCCGCGAGGCGCGCTCCGAAGGTCCGGGGTGCGGGCGCTTCGCACCACGCAGTACGCGTACGTCGCCGTCCGGCCGGACGCCCTCGCTGGCGCGCCGGCCCCCGGCCGTGTCGCGGCTCTCGGTGAGCCGGTCACGAGGCCGCTCGACTCCACGTCCGCGCCCAGCTCCGAAGGGCCTCCACGCCCGTCGGTGGCGGAGCGACGGCAGGCGCCAGGAGCAGGGACGTCCGGCCCAGAGGGGAACGGACGGCCGCGCGCAGACGCCCCACCTCGGCCGCCTCGATGCGCGTGACCGCCGCGCGGGCGCCGGCTGACGGCGTGAGGGCATTCACGACGACGGCGGACACCGTGAGCCCGAGGGCGCCGAGTCGGCGCAACAGCCGGACCGTTTCGAGACGGGGAAGTGCGGCCGCGCGGGTCACCACGACGGCACGGGCCTGACGGGGATCCGTGAGAAGCGTCTGGAGCTGCCGGCAGCCCCGCGAGAGCTCGACGAGATCCGCCGCCAGGGCGCCCAGGCCAAGGGCCTGACGATACTTGAGCAGGGTAGTCAGCAGTGCCCGCACCCACTCGAGGGCTAAGCCCGGCATCGCGAGCAGCCGCAGCGTGTGGCCCGTGGGCGCCGTGTCGACGATCACCAGGTCGTGGCGAGGTGTGCCGGACCCGGGCGGGAACAGCACCTCCGTCACGGTCAGGAGCGCACACAGCTCGTCCAGGCCGCCGGGGGCCAGGTCGAGCAGATCGCGCGCCACGGCTCGGTCGAAGGCGACGTCGAATCGGGAATCGCCACGGATCGCGTCGAAGAGCTGGTCGACCGCCGCCCGATAGCGCTCGCGTCGGGCGGCAAACGCGCGGTCCGCGTCGAGCTCCCGAACGCCGAGGGCGGCGGGCCCGCCCGGCACTCGCCGTTCCTCGTCGCCGACGGGCGTGCTCAGGACGTCGCCGAGCGAATGGGCCGGGTCCGTCGACAGGAGCAAGATGCGACGACCGGGCGCGGTCTCGCCGAGCGCGAGGGCCGCCGCGGTCGCGCAGGTCGTCTTTCCCACTCCACCCTTGCCGGCGACGAGAAGGAGGCGGACACCGGCGGGGGCGAGCAGTGGCGCCCAGGCGACCGCGATCCCGGGAGCCTGCGGCGCCGGGCGGCGTGGAGTGGCAGGCCGCACCGGGCGACGCGGTGTGAGCCGGTGAGCGCGCGTGCGCAGGCCGAGGCTGCGGACAAGCCGTCGCAGCGCGGCTGGCCCGCTTGGCTCCTCGTGGAGCGCCGGAACGAGCCGGACCGGTCGATCCGGGAAGGCCGCCCGGACGGCGGCGATGGCCTCGCGCTCCGCGCGCACCCGTTGACGCTCCAGCGCGCCGCCTGCAGCCCGGGGCCGCGTCACCCGGTTCACGAGGATCTCACCGATCGCGATGCCGCTGACCTCGAGCGCATGGACCGCGTCGCGCGCCTCCTCGACCGCGAGCATCTCGGGCACCACCATCCACCGGAACCGGCAGCGACGGGGATCGCGGAGGAGGCTCGCCAGGCGGGTGGCCTCGGTGTCGAGCTCGGCGACCAGGCGGTCGGCGGCATCGCGGCGGTCGTGGCCCGAGAGCCGGGTGAGCAGGAAGTGGTGCTTGGCCAGCATCTCCCCGAGCACGGCCGCAATCCGCTGCAAGGCCTCCGGGACCGCCAGGAGCCGGAGCGTGTGCCCGGTGGGCGCGGTGTCGACGACCACCGTCTCGTAGCGGCCTGCCTCCGCCACTCGCGTCAGCTCCAGGAGCCCCCCCAGCTCGTCGACGCCGGGGAAGCTCAATCCGAGGAAGCGGTCCACGTCCGCGGGGTCGAGATACGTGCCGCGCTCCGCGATCAGCTGAAGGGGCGCGCGGCGCGCGCGGAGCCAGCGGACGAGGGCACGGTCCGCGTCCAGCTCCAGGGCGTCGAAGGCCGCGCCTTTCACCGGGATCCGCGTGACCCGCGCACCCACCCGCCGACCGAGCGCGTCACCGAGGGAGTGCGCAGGATCGGTCGACACCACCAGGGTCCGACGGCGGGCGACACTGGCGGCGAGCGCGACGGCCGCCGCCGCGGTCGTCTTGCCGACCCCGCCCTTGCCCCCGATGAACTCGTAGCGGGGGGCCGGGCGTCCGGGGACCGGCCGCGTCACCGGGTGGAAGCGCCGCCGTCGCGGCCCTCGACGAACGCGTCGTCGTCCACGACGCTCGCCTCCACCCCGGTGACCCTGAAGGTGCCCGGCGGCTCCGGGCGTCCATGCTGACGCTCACGGATCTCCCGGATTCGGCCCAGCAGCTCACGCTCGATCCGGGCGAACTCGTCCTCCGTGATCTCGCCGAGCTCCAGGCGCATCTGGGCGGCCAGCAGCTCCTCGCGCCACACCGCGTCGTCGGCCAGCTCGGCGTCTACGGCGGCGGCGATCTTGCCCAGCACGAACTTGAGGCCGCCGACGAGGAGCGTGTCGAGGATGATCACTCGGACTCCCGCGCGCGCTCGAGCTTGAGGCGGATGTTGACGAAGTTGTACGGCGGCCAGGGCCCCGTGTAGCGGAAATTGAACTTGTCGTAGAGGGCGCCGACTTCCTTGACCTTCGCGTCGAAGGCCGTTTCCTTGTCCCGCGAGACCAGGAAGGCCGCGTTCATGATCATCTTGTCGCCGATGGGCTTGTTGGCCCGGGCAGCCACCGACACGTCCCGAAGCTGCGCGAAGATGTCGGCCACGCACTGCTCGGACCGCCCCTGGAGCGCCGCCTCGATCTGCCGGCCGTACTGCATCCGCGCAAAGTAGGTCGAGCCGGGAACGTCGGAGATCTCGTTCTTGAGCCGCCGGATGTCGTCGTCGTCGTTCTCGATCTCCCGGATCATGACATCCCGGTCCCACAGCACCTTGAGGCCGAATTCCACCTTATCCTGCATCTTGTCCAGAACGTCGCGGAAGGCGTCGTAGGCGCCCCGCAGGAGCTCCACGATGTCGTCGCGCGTCTTGAACACGGTCCCGAAGGACATCGGGATCACCGTGAAGCTCCTCATGACCGTCTCGTTCACCCGCTCGTGCGCAAGAACGTTTTCGCGCGTCGCGTCCAGGACCTCTTCGGGCGTATCCGAGACGACGGCGGCGATCTCCCGGAAGCTGACGGTATGGACCTCGGTCGGCGTGCCACCGAGACCGATCGGCCCAAAGCGGCGTGCCGCGCCGCTTTGGATGATGCAGTACACGTACTTGCCGCGGCTTTCGCGCGCTCGGCTCGCCGAAGGGGTGTCGACCACGCCGGGCGGCCGCCGGGGAGACGCGCTCCGAGCGACGGCGCCAGTCGGCGCCGCGACCCCGCCCAGCTTCCGCTTCGCGGGGGGCGTGGCGGACGTCGGGCGCTTCGTCGGGGCCGCACGTCCGGGCGCGTCCGGACGGGAGACTCCCGCACGCCGGGCCCCCGGTTTCGAGCGCTTCCTCTTCACGGCATCACCTCCCGCCCTTCGGCCGGAGCTTCGACGAGTCAAGGATACGCCGAATCGCGTCCACGAGCTGATCGGGCAGACATGGCTTCGTGATGACCAGGTCGCAGCCGGCCTCGCGGGCCGCCTTCGCATGCTCCGGGAGGGCGTGGCCGGTCAGTGCGATGACCGGAATCCCCTCGGTCCGGCGGCCCCGCTTCAAATGCCGGGTGGCCTCCCAGCCGTCCATCACCGGGAGCGACAGGTCCATGACGATGATGTCCGGCACGAGGGCCTCGGCCTGGCGAAGCGCTTCCACGCCGTTTTCGGCCTCGGCGACCCGGAAGCCCGAGAACCTGAGGAACAGCACGTACACCGTCCGGTTGTCCTGGACGTCGTCCACGATGAGGACGAGCGGTTCCTTCCCGCCGCCGGCCGTCGGAGGCTTCCGCGCCTCAGGCTTGGTGGCCTTCCTGGTCACGTCCGCTTCGGCCCCAGAGGAAGGATCAGGGTGAAGGTCGAGCCCTGGCGGAGCTCGCTCTCAATCGTGATCCGGCCGTCGAGCACGGTCGCGAGGCGACGGCAGATGGCCAGCCCGAGACCGGTTCCGCCGACTTCCCGCGTCTGGGTGGGGTCGGCCTGGGAGAAGGCCTCGAAGATCCGCATCTGATCCGTCGCCGCGATACCGATGCCGGTGTCAGCGACGGCGATGGCCATCTCCCGGTGCGCTCGCCGGTGTGTGCACGACACGGATACCGAGCCGCGCGGGGTGAACTTGAGCGCATTCGTCAGGAGGTTCAGCAGGATCTGCTTGACCTTCTGGCGGTCGCTCCGGATCATCGGGAGACCGTGGGGCACACTGGCAGTCACCGTCAGATTCGAGCTGGCGATCAGCGGCTCGACCTCGCTCATGATCTCGCGGATCAGGTCGTTCAGCTTGATCGAGGCGAAGCGGACCGGCATCTTACCCGCCTCGATGCGCGAGATGTCGAGGATCTCGTTGATCAAGGCCAACAGGTGACGCCCGTTGGCGTCAATGCGGGACAGGGCTTCCTGCTGGGTGGGATCCAGCGGACCCGAGACGCCGCGAAGAAGCAGGCTCGTATAGCCGAGGATGGCGTTGAGCGGCGTGCGTACGTCGTGCGAGACGTTAGCCAGGAACTGGGATTTGGCCACCGACGCCTGCTCCAGCTCGATGGCCTGCCGGCGGAGGAGCTCGTTCTGGTGAACGAGGGCCGACGTCGCCTCCTGGACCCGCCGCTCGAGCTGGGCCGAGGCCGCCTTGAGCTGCTCGTAGAGCAGCTCGCGCTCGATGGCCTCGGTCCGGTCGTGGAGAATGGTGACGATGCCCGACACCTTGGCGGCATCACCGTACACGTTGCCCGATATCGCTTCCACCGGGATCGGCTCGCCGGTCCTCGGGTCGACGAGGCTCACGCTGCCTTGGTACTTCGACCCTCCGCTCTTGTCGAAGAGGAGGTTCGACACGAACGAGCTGAAGTTGGCGTCGTTCGCCTGCACGCGCTGTATCTCAGCCACGCTGGCCTGCTCGGACGCGGAGAACAGGCGTCCGGCCGGCGCGTTCATCATGACGAGGTTGCCGGAGGGATCGGTGACCAAGATGGGGTCTGCGACCGAATCGATGACGAGCCCCAGCCGATCGCGCTCGGCGCGGACCTCCGCCTCCGCCGCGCGCAGCTTCTGGTAGTTCTTCTCGATCTCCTCGGTCGCACGCCGGAGGTCGGACACGTTCCGCAGGATCGACACGATGCCCATGCCCATCCGTACGTCTCCGGCGGTCGTGCTGATCAACTCGAAGAGAAGATCCGATCCCTCGGTGGGGTCCACCAGCGCGAGCTCGCGGGGCCCTGACGTCCGCTGCTCCACGGCGCTCCGGCCCAGCGCCGAGGAGAACAGCATGTTGTTGATGGCCACCGCCCGGCGGCGGCCTTCGCTCTCGTCTTCGTGGGTCGCGAAGAGGCGCTCGGCCAGCCCGTTCGCGATGACCATGCGGCCCTCGGTATCGGTCAGCATGATCGGATCGGTGACGCGGTCAAGGACGCTTTGGAGGAGATCGCGCTCTCGGCGAAGCCGACGCTCGGTCTCGATGACGGTCCCCCTCATCCGCGCGCGGGTGAACCGGTAGCCGAGATACTGGGTCACCCACTCGAGCTCCTGCCGGTTGGCGGTCACCGGGCGGACCACGAGCAGCCCTCCCGGCGCCTGCTCCTGAGTCTCGGTGCTATGAAGCGGCATGGCCAGGACGGGGACCCGCGGCGAGAGCAGCAGGCCGGCCAGGTCTCTGGAGAGCACGACGGGTCGGGAGGCGGATAGCAGCCGGGTCAGCCGGTGGTCCCCGGACTCCAGGTCCACCGTACGGCCGTTGACGGCCGTAACCGAAACGCCATGGGCCGTCAGGTGGATGAGCCGCGTTCGGTCCGCGTTGAGCAGGAAACAGTGGCCCTCGCGCACCCCTGCGTGCTCGCTGAGCCACTCCAGGGATCGCTCGGCCATCTCGGCCGGGTTTTCACAGGCGAGCAGGAACTCCAGGAATCCGAGCCGCTGCTCGGATCGCGGCTCGGACCGTCGCGCCGCTCGCACCGACGCAGCGCCCCGGCTCACGGCTCAGGCGGGCTGGGGGGTCCGTCGCCGCCGGGCGCGACCAGACCGCGAGGATCTCGAGGGGGTCGCAGCGAGCTGTGCCCTGAGAGCGACGTTCTCGGCGAGGACGGCCTCCTGGGACGCGACCGCGGCCGGTCGCGACACTGGAGCCACCTGAGCCATCGATTCCGAGTACTTCAGGTAGGTGTCGATGGAGGCCACCACGACGCGGGCCTCGACCGTGATCAGGTCGATGCCGACGAGGGACACACGGACCCAGGCGTCGATGACGATGCCCTTGTCGAGCACGCGATCGAGGACGTCGATGAGGCTGGTTCCGCCTGTAGTGCGCTCAATTGGCATCGCTCATCCTCCCGTGGGGGTCACCGTGGGGGCCGTCCGCTTGCGCGCGACCCGACGCCCGGGGGGCGCCTGGCGCGTGGTGAGCGCAGCGATTCGGCGTTCGAGGGCCCTGACCTGGCGACGCAGGGCCTCCGTCTCCCCCGCCAGGGCTCGAGTCCCTGGAGCCAGGTGCCGATCGTACTTCCACCAGTCCAGTCCGATCTCTTGAGCCTTGTCGATGGAGCACACGATCAGCCGGATCCGTATGGTGAGGAGCTCGACCTCGGCCAGCGAGATCCGGATGTCCCCCGCGATGAGGAGTCCCTTGTCCAGGACCCGATCGAGCAGGTCGACGAGACCGGTTCCTCGCTGCGCTCCCACGGGCAGATCGGTCCGCACGTTTCGGGACGACTCCTTTCACGCTAGTCACCCGCCTGACCTCACGGGCCGGCGGGATCAATACCCGTGCGTGCCGACATGCTCCGAGGTCGGGAAGGGCGCCCGACACTCCCGATGCGCAGCCAGGATAGTCGAATCACCACACAGTCGCAAGGCGAGGTCGCGCGCGAGAAGCTCACGCGAGCGGGTCTTGCCCTGACCGGTGCGTCTTGCTCTTCGGAAGACCGAGCGCCGCACGAAGGCGTGCCAGACCTGTCAAGCCCTCGGGCTCCGCCCCGGGTTTCCTGACGCGCCGGCTTGGGGGTCAGGGGATGACACGCGTCCTCGCTAGTCATGGCGAAACCTCCACGCGCAATGTCCGGCGGCATCGGAGCAAGACGCATGCCCGGGGTGAGTCGGATGCCGTGGCGCGTTGACAGTCCACGTCGGGCAGCGTCCCTTAGGCGTTGCGGCACAGCGCGAAGCGGCTCAGAGGGCCGAGGCGGCCGGCGGTACGAGGACGGTCACGTCACGCCAACCGCGTGAATGCCGTCGCCTCGACAACGCGCCGAGGTAGTCGCGCGCGCCGAGGCAGTCAAGAATGAGGTCGAAAGGACGCTGGCCTGGCGCGGCCGGACTGGCAACCTCGTTAAGTTTGCTGCGGTACGCCTGGCGACAACATGTCGCGGGGGTGACGCCCTGTCATCACGAACCTGAGGGGGACGAGCGCTCGGGAGGATCTACGTGGTCCCATGACTCCTGGGGGGTTTCATCCCTTTGAAGATGGGCGATTCCGGAGGATCACCGAGATCTCTCCGCTCCGCTCGAGGATCGCCTCCTCAATATCCTCCACGCGCGTGACCCCATGCCGCTCGCGGGCGGCAGCCAGGATGTCGTCGATATCGAGGCGTTCGCGCGCCATGTGCTCGGCTCGGGGTCGGCCGTCCTGGAAGAGGACCAGCGGCAGGCCATCGATCAGCGCCTCCACGCGCGGCGACTGCCGCTTGACCACCGACAACGCGATGTCCAGGAGGATGAGCGTGACCACGATGATCGCGGCATTGGTGAGGGAGTAGTCGTCGCCTCCCAGCGCAGTCGAGATCGCTTCGCTGATGATCAGGACTAGCACCAGGTCAAAGGTCGTGGTGTGCGCGAGAGTCCGCTTGCCGGCCGACCGGAAGAGACCCAGCAGCAGCGCGTACACGAGCACAGCCCGCACGACGGAGTCCACGCGGCCCCTCCTTCCCGGCTAGGGGTAGACCCACTGACGGAACCCGAGTGTGGGCCCCGTCCCCAGGCCGACCTCCGCCCTTAGCCCACCGCTCCCCTCCGGGAGAAGATGGAACGTCACGGTCAGCGGCTTCCCTGGCTGCGGGTTCACCTCGAAGCTCCAGGTCATGCGGTCGGGACCGGCCTGGACTCGTCCCGGTGGCGGGACCACGCCGTCGACCTTCATGGTTTCCAGGTAGGATCGCGCGAGCCACAGGGCGAGGGTCGACGCCTCCGCGGTCGCCGGTCGGACGTGAATCCGAAGCGTCGTTCGGGTCCCGCGCCGGAGGAAACGCGCGTAGTCCACCCGGAACGCGCCATCGGCGCTCGTCACCGTCCTCGAGCTGAGCGGACCCGGTCCCAGGAGCCCGGCGACCGCAGCCAGGACGATGAGAGCCATCAGCGCCCAAGCCACGCGCTGGGCACGCCACACTCGTTGCTGGAACACCGCGACGGCGGCCGAGTCCAGCTGTTCCTTCACCTCAGCCACGCCTTGGTGCAAGGAGACTGCCACGGGCGATCCGCCAGGCGCGCATTCCTGGATCGCGACACCCTGGCACCGGATCCTCCTCTCCGCGCCTGTCGGCGCGTCAAGTGCCACGGTCAGGCCGGCCGGGGCGACCCCGGCCCCCCGGCTCCGACCTCACGCGGAGAAAAGTGAGGGCACGCCCCTTGCTAGCTCGTCCGTTGGGACGTGGCGCCGGATCTCCGGAATATGAGCTCCATCTTGGCGCGAACGCTGCCGGGTGAACACCAACCGGGCGGGTCACGGTCAGCTGAGGAGGGATCCTACTCATGGACAGTGCCAGGACATCAGGCGCCCGCTCTCACCGGGGCGAACAGACCGACGCGCCTGACCACGAGATGTGGGGGAGCGGGCTCGGCGGGAGGACGGTCGACCACCGGGGCCGGGAGCTCGCGCTGATGGCGGTGGCAGCCGGCCTTGGGGTCCTCTGGATCTGGTCGAAGGGTCCTCGCAGACGCGTATCCCCCAAGCGCCGCCCGGACATGCCGACGCTGGCAGCGGGTCGAGGCCTGCACGTCGAGCGGACGATGACGGTACGGCGCTCCGCGGACGACGTCTACCAGGCGTGGCGCGACCTCGAGCGGCTGCCGCGCCTCCTGCCAGAGCACCTCGTGTCGGTGACCGCCTTGGGCCCTGGACAGTCACGTTGGGTCATGACGGGGCCCGGGGGGGTCACCATGATCTGGGAGGCCGAGCTGACTGCCGACGAGCCAGGCCGCCTTCTGGCCTGGCGCTCGGACCCGGGCGCGGACCTGGACGTCGCTGGCTCGGTACGCTTCACGCCCGCGCCCGGCGAACGCGGCACCGAAATCAAGGTGATCCTGACCTATGCCCCGCCTGGGCGCAAGGTCGGAGCGGCGGTTGCGGCCCTCCTTGGACAGGGTGGCGACCGCCTCGTCCGTGAGGCGTTGCGACGCTTCAAGCAAGTGATGGAGACAGGTGAGATCTCCGTGGCCGCGAGGTCCCGCGAGGCCAGGCAGGAGGGATACGGGACGGATCCGGACCTCGCCCGGAGCGCCTAGCCATGAGAGCAGTGTGCTGGCACGCCCCCCATGATATTCGCGTGGAATCGGTTCCGGAGCCGGAGATCCTCAACCCGCGGGATGCCATCATCCGGGTGACATCGACCGCCATCTGCGGCTCTGATCTGCACCTCTTCAACGGCGTCATCCCGACGATGGAGGCGGGCGACATTCTGGGTCACGAGTTCATGGGCGAGGTTGTGGAGGTCGGGTCGGGAGTCACCTCGCTACCTCGCGGGTCACGTGTCGTCGTCCCGTTTGCGATCGCCTGCGGGACGTGTCTGCCGTGTAGCCAGGGCCTCACGTCCCTCTGCGACAACTCGAATCCGAACGCCGAGATGGCGGAAGGCGTGTACGGCTTTTCCGGCGGTGGATTGTTCGGCTACTCGCACCTGTACGGCGGATACGCGGGTGGACAGGCGGAGTTCGTGCGGGTGCCGTTCGCGGACGTCGGGCCGATTGCAGTGCCGGAGACTCTGACGAACGAGCAGGTCCTGTTCCTGTCCGACATCTTCCCGACGGGGTACATGGCCGCCGCGCACTGTGGGATCCAGCCGGGCGATGTGGTCGCGGTCTGGGGATGCGGACCCGTCGGTCAGTTTGCCATCCAGAGCGCCTACCTGCTCGGAGCCGAGCGGGTGATCGCCATCGACCGATGGCAGGCGCGTTTGCGGCTGGCCGAGACCGCCGGCAAAGCCGAGACCCTCAACTACGAGGTGGTCGAAGACGTGGTCGAGGAACTGAAGCAACGCACGGGCGGGCGAGGACCCGACGCCTGCATCGATGCGGTGGGCACGGAGGCCCATGGCCGAAGCCTCGACGCGCGGTACGATCGCGTCAAGCTCGCGGTTCGACTCGGGACCGATCGGGCCCATGCGCTCCGCCAGGCAATCCAGGCTTGCCGCAAAGGCGGGACCGTGTCGATTCCGGGGGTCTACGGTGGGTTTCTCGACAAGGTTCCGTTCGGTGCCGCCTTTGCCAAGGGTCTGACGTTTCGCATGGGTCAGACGCACGTCCACGCGTACCTCCGGCCGCTCCTCGATCGGATCGTTCGCGGGGACATCGATCCGGGGTTCGTCGTCAGTCACCGCATGCCTCTGTCCCGGGCGCCTGAGGCCTACCGGATGTTCAACGACAAGAGGGACGACTGCACCAAGGTCGTGCTGGACCCTGCTGCATGACGACTGCGCGCTCGCGAACGTCCCTGGCGCCACTGCTCGTCGGCGCCACGGGACTCGTTGCGGCCTACCTCCTGACGCACCGGCCGCGCCCGTACGACCTCGAGGGCCGGACCGTGCTGATCACGGGGGGCTCCCGCGGCCTGGGGCTGGTTCTGGCGCGCGCGGTGGCGCAGGCGGGCGCTCGGGTCGCGATCTGCGGACGCGACCCCGCCACGCTCGACCGGGCCCGTGAGGACCTGGAGCGACGGGGAGCTCGCGTATTGGCCGTCGCGTGCGATGTCACAGCTCGTGGAGACGTGGAGGCGCTGGTCCACGAGGTCCGCGACCGGATGGGCCCGATCGACGTCCTGGTCAACAACGCCGGCATCATCAGCGTGGGGCCGGTGCAGACCATGAGCGTCGAGGACTTCCGGCACGCGATGGCCGTCAACTTCTGGGGGCCGCTCTACACGACGCTGGCGGTTCTCCCCGAGATGCGGCGGCGACGGGAAGGGCGCATCACGAACATCGTCTCGATCGGAGGCAAGATCGGCGTGCCGCATCTGCTCCCCTACAGCGCGAGCAAGTTCGCCTTGCTCGGGCTCTCGGAAGGCCTCCGGGCCGAGCTAGCCAAGGACGGCATCTCGGTCATCACGATCTGTCCTGGCCTGATGCGAACCGGCAGCCCGCGCCACGCGATCTTCAAGGGTCGCCATCGGGCGGAGTACGCCTGGTTCAGCATCAGCGACGCCTTGCCGTTCCTGTCCATGGACGCGAATCGGGCCGCCAGGCAGATCGTCGAGTCCATCCGGCGGGGCGACGCCGAGCGCGTGTTATCGGTGCCCGCGAACATCGCGGCGATGGCGCGGGCGCTCGCTCCCGGGGTGACGGCGGAGTTGTTGGCCGGTGTCAACCGGCTGCTTCCATCGAGCGAGGCTGATTCGGGACAGAAGGGTCGGAAGGGCGAGGCGAGCACCTCCGCGCTCTCGCCGTCGGTGCTCACCGTCCTCGGAGACCGCGCAGCGCGCCGGAACAACCAGGTGCCCGGGGTCATCTGATCCGGGAAGCGCGCCGCGAGCGGAGAACCTCCCCGTGCCTCAGAAACCTCATCCAAGCGTGTCCTCCGGCCGCCGCAAGCGCCAGCGCCGCCAGCCGGGCATCGAGGCCCGCATGGCGCCGCGCCCGCAGGCGGCCCATCCAAGGGCCCGGGGCGCCGGAAGATTGCGCGGGAAGGGCCGCGCTTATCACGCGGGGCGCCGACGCATGAACCCAAGGATGCATAGGGAACGAGGCGCCCAGAGACGAGCAGGACTCCGCGTTCTTGTGCCGTCGAGGTTGGACGCGCTGCCCTGACGCGGTCCGTTGACCGCAGCAGGAAGAAGGAGAGGCAGCATCATGCCGGAGAAGAAGACAATCGCGCGGGCCAGACAGGACAAGCGTCAGGGCAAGGCCGCGACCACGCAGGCCGGCGAGTTCATCCGTGAAGAGATGCACCATGTTCGCAAACGCAAGCACGGCGCTCGCTCCACGAAGCAGGTCATCGCGATCGGCCTCTCGAAGGCGCGGCGAGCGGGAGTGGACCTGCCGCCGCCCGGCCGGAAGGAGGTCAGTGAGAGCACGCGAAGGAGTGCGGAACGTGCCTACGCGCGCGGGCACGGGGCTTCCCCGCGGCGGGCGCCCTCGGCGCGGCGCTCGCGGGCGATCGGTCGGGCGCTGAAGCGCGAAGGCCATGGGGCGGCGTCACCCGAGGCGGTGTCGCGACAGGCGCGTTCCGTGGCCGCCAAGCGCAGCCCGCAAGAGCGTTCCACGGCCGCCCGGAAGGCCGCGCGGACCCGGAAGGCACGCCGGCGATGAGGCCGTGGTATGGCCTTGTCGGGCTGGCGGCCGCGATTGTGCTGGCCTGGCTCGTCGATCGCCGCCGGTCGAAGGGCGCCAGGATCATGGCTGACGAGGCGCGCATGGAGCCGACGCCCGTCGTGTACTGAGCCTGGAAGTCGCCTCAGCCGACTCGAGTCGGGGCAGGATGAAGCTCCCGGACGGTGTCCGCGAGCGCGATCTCGCGGTGTGGCTCGCCGCGGTCGAGGTCGTCCGAGAAGGCGACGGGCGGCGCGCCGCGCGAGTCCGCGCGCGCTCAGTTCGGCCAGTTGACGGCCATCCACACGCGCAGCTGGCCGTCCGGCCACGTGAAGATTGGACGGATCACCATCTGGGCGTTCTCCGGCAGCATGCTGCCGTCGGAGGCCGCTCCGAGTTGCCGCAGCAACAACTCGACGATGCTGTCCAACGTGCGCTGGTCCATGCTTGGCTCCTTCCTCTCACCTCGGCCCACCGGCAAGCAGGCGCGCCACCGTCGCCAGGTCGCTCACCAGGCGCTCCATCGCCGCCCGGCGCGCGGCCTCGTCCGGCGCTCGCAGCACGGCCGAGGGATGGAGCGTGGCGAACGCGTACGGTGCGAGCGCCGACGGTATCGCCTGTCCCCGGGACTGCGTGACACGGACGCCCCGCCCCAGCAGGGCCTGGGCGGCCGTCGCGCCGAGGCAGACGATCGCGCGCGCGCGCACCACGTCGAGCTCGGACATGAGCCATGGCCGGCAAGCGCGGACCTGCCAGATCGTGGGCTTCTTGTGAATCCGCAGCTTCCCTCGCGGCTCCCAGCTGAAATGCTTCACCACGTTTGTGACGTAGACACGGCGCCGGTCGAGGCCCGCCTCCTCGAGCGCCGTGGCGAGAAGCCGCCCGGCGGGGCCGACGAACGGGCGGCCCGCCAGATCCTCTTCGTGGCCGGGCTGCTCGCCCACCAGCATGACGTCCGCCGGGGCGGGCCCCTCGCCGAACACCGTCTGGGTCGCCCGCCTCCAGAGGTCGCACGCGCGGCATCCGGCTGCGGAATCACGCAGCTCCGCGACCGTCTGCGTGGGGCTCGCGTCTTCAGCGGCCCTCCCTCTGAGGGACACCGGGGCGTCCCCGGCGCGCGGCAGCGCTTTCCGATGGTCTCTCATGCGGCGCGCCGTCCCGCGAGCTGACGCCGCTTGGCGACCCGGAGTCGACGCAGCCGCGGGAGGACCTCGGACTCGTAGAACCCGAGGAAGCCCTCTTGATCGGGGCCGATCTGATGAACGCAGACATGGTCGTAGCCCGCGCGGCTCGCTCGCCGGATCGCCGCCAGATGGTGCGCGGGGTCAGGTCCACAGACCACGGCCTCGGCCACCCGCGCCTCGGTGATCGGCTTGAAGGCCGCTTCGAAGTGTGCGGGCTGAGCGATCTCGGTGAACAGCGCGCCCTCGAGGGCCGCCAGTGCCCAGACCTCGTGGGCGGTTCGACGCGCCTCCTGCTCGGTGCGGGCCCAGCAGACCGTGACCTCGACGTAGCCCGGCTTGCGACGGCCGCCCGCTCGCCGAAACGTGCGAAGTAGGGCCGGGTCGGGGTCGGTCGTGATGAAGGCATCGCCGACCTGGCCGGCCAGGCGCGCCGCCTTGGGGCCGCTGGCCGCCACCATGATCGGCGGCGGCTTCGGGGGCAACGTGTAGAGCTGCGCGTCTTCCACGGTGTAGTGCCGTCCGCGATGCGATTGGACGCCGCCGCGCCAGAGCTGGCGTATGACTGCCACCGCCTCCTCGAGCATCTCGCGCCGCACGTCGACGGATGGCCACTTCGACCCGGTGACGTGCTCGTTAAGGTTCTCGCCCGTCCCGACGCCCAGGAAGAAGCGCCCCGGCATCATGGCCTCCACCGTGGCAGCGGCGTGGGCCACGATGACGGGGTGCGTCCGGATGATCGGGCAAGTCACGCCCGTTCCCACCTTGAGCCTCGCGGTCGCGTTGGCGATCGCGCCCAGCACGGCCCACACAAACGGACTCTGTCCTTGGCGATCGGTCCAGGGATGAAAATGGTCGGAGATCAGGGCGAAGTCGAAGCCTACCGTCTCGGCCTGAACGGCCTGGCGGACCAGGTCGCTCGGGCCGAACTCCTCACTCGAGAGCTTGTAGCCAACGTGCAGCAAGGGGCTCGCCTCTGCTTCTTCGGGAGCAAGCTGCGTGCCGCGGTGTCGTGGCTCACGGAGTCAGCCCTTCCTCTGGCTCCATGGCGCTCTCCCGTCTCGCGGAGACATCGTGTCGTCCCTGAGACAATGTGACCACCTCGCAGTGACCAACCCGATTCCCGGCGGTACAGGCGCCACCTCGATGCATCGCGGTGTGCTGGTTCCGACCGCAGGCTCCCGGAGTGCCTCGCCATCGCGAGATGAGTGTCGCCCGCGGGGAGCTACCGTTGCAGGGGGTGGGGGTGACTTCGAACGGAGGTGATGCGACCGGCCGACGGAGGTCGCGCCGCAACCGAGTGCCTACGGTTGCAACCGAGCCTGGCTCGATCGTTCGGGCTTCTGGTACGCCTGGTGCGGGCCATCCGCGCGACGGCGGCGACCGCGGGGCCCGCCTTGCGCCGGACGACGTCCGCGGACGCACGGCGCTCGGGAAACGCCGCGCTCGTGCCGGACTTCTTCGTTGACTCCGCGCTGGTCATCTTCGCGGCGACCTACCTCGGACCGCGTCGCCCATGGGCCTCGGGCACGCCGGGCCCCTCGTCACGGTCCTCGGCGGGCTGATGACAGCCGGCTCCCTCGTCGTGCGTAGCCCGATGAGCGCGTCCGCGCTCGTAGCCCGTGCGGAAGGCCGATGCCTCGGCGCTGGGCCCATGCCGGTCTCGGAGGATCCGCCGCGCCTGCTCGAACAGGGGGGCCTCGCCCGGCAGACGGAACGCAGCGTCGAACCCCAGCCGGTAGAGCGCCTCGTCCTTCCCAAAATCGCCTCCCTGACGCGTGTACTCTGCCTCCTCCGCGTCACGGAGACCTATCCACCACTCCTCGCGCGCGGCGTCGACGCTCTCCGCCCCCAGATCGGCCATGAGCTCGCGAACCCTGGAGGCCTCGGCGTCGTCGGCGACTGTCACGACCACCAGGCTCCGTCCCGTGCGCAAGGCGTGGCGGTAGACGTACAGCTCGTCGGTGGGGAGCCCCTTCGACAGCGTGTCGTCGAGCTGACCACCGATGGCGCCGCCTGCCACCGCGCCAACGACCCCCAGCGCGATTGCCCCAGCGGCGATCACGAGACCAACTCCGGGAAGGGCCAGCGACGCGACGGCGAGGCCGCCCGCCGTCCCCGCAGCCCCGCCCACGACGCTCCCGATCGTCCCGCCGATACCTGGTTGCTCCGCCTCCGTCGTGGGGATCGCGCCCAGTACCGATTCCGACGACGCGGGCGCGAGGATGCTGAGGCGGAAATCGGAGATGCCGAGCTCCCGGAGTGACTCGACAATCCGGTTCGCATCGGTACTGCGTCGAGCGACGCCCACCACTGCCTGCATGTCGTGTCTCCTCCCAGGGCAAGGGGTTGCAGCTCTCGGATGAACCAGCAAGGGGAGTGCCACGTGTTCGGCATAGTGGTTGCACCTCCAGAGATCGTGACAAGTCGGCCGGCAAAGCGTCTGACGTTGTCCCGGAGGATCCCGGAGGCCGCCCAGGGTCGCCGTCTCCAGGTCGACCGATCGCTGTCCGCATTCCGGGACGTGCGAGTCATCCGCAGCATTCTGGCGGTAGTGGCGCTCGTTCTTGCCGCGTATTGCCTGATTGCGGCGGCAACGGCCCTCTACGCGCAGCCCGCGCCCGGGAACCCGGATCCGGCGGAGCTGGCCTCCCGTGAACGATATCGCTGGCCGGGCTGGATCCCGATCGTCTTCCTGGCGATCATCGCCGGTTACGCGGTCGCGATCGCAGCACGGCGCCGCGGCCGCCGGGGCCTGCCGTCCACGCAGGACCCACCGGGCACACCCCCCGCCCACCAGCACCGCGACACCCGGTCGCGCTGACGTCAGGCTGACCGGCCCGGCCGGCTACTGCCTGGGGCGACCCAGCCTACGCGCGGTCGGCCACCGCCTGGGTAGAGCGCTTCCGCAGCAGAACCAGCGCCACGACGAAGAGCACCACCATGAGCGTGAGCAGCCCAAGCTCCATCATGGCCCGCCGGAAGAGGCCTTCCCCTGCCTCCGCGAGCTCCGCGAGCTCGGCCGTCAGCACGAGGATGCGGCGCGTCGCAGCGATCAGTCCGACGATGAGAAAAGGCTCCGGCACGAGTGAGTGCTCGCGAAAGGACACCTGGACCGTGTACAGGAGCTCGACGATCATGACGATGAGCAGGATCCGATCGAGCAGGTCGATTATCGTCGCCGGCATGGTACCGGCGACGAGCTGCCGGCCGACAGTCACGGCCCCGTCGACCAGCAACGCGAGCGCGCCGGCGGCCAGGAGCGCTCCGAGGCCGACGTAGACGACGTCCTCCACACGAGTGAAGCCCTGCGCGATCCGCTCGCGGACCGCGGGATGGATTCCCCCGGGCGCTGCGTCGGCGGGGACCCGTGCCGGCATCGGGTCACGCGCGGGATGCGCGTCCTCCTCCACGGGCGGGGCTGCGGGGGACCCGTGCCGGCGGCTCATCCCGTGCTCACGCGCCACAGGGCCTCGACGTGGCGGGGCCAGCGGCGCGCCGCCTGCTCCTCAGGGCAGCTGACGGAGCGCCTGGATACGGTCGTTCGTCGCCGGATGCGTGGCGAACCAGCCACCGCCCTCACCGTCGCCCGAGCCTCTGGCAAGCCACGCGAGCGTGCGCTGGAGCGCCTCCTTGGACGATCCCACTCGCCGGAGGAGCGTCACCGCGTGGCGGTCCGCCTCGAGCTCCTCGGAGCGGCTGTGCGCACGTGTGATCAGCGTTCCGGCGAGGGGAGTGATGATCGCCGAATTGGGAACCACCTGCTCGAGAATCGCCGCGCCCAGCTCCACGCCGGCCTGGAGCCGTTGCGCCTTCACCACGTGGCCGAGATCGTTGTGCGCGAACTCGTGTGCCATGATCGCGCGGAGCTGCTCGTCGTTCGCCTGATCCAGGAGGCCGCGCGTGACGTAGAACTCGCCGCCCCCGGCGTTGGCGGCGTTGATGCTGCGGTCGGAGAGGATGCCGACCTTCACCTGGGCGGGCGGCTTGTCCGCGGCCCGGGCGAGCGGCTCGATGACCCGGCGGAGCCGGGCGGCGTCCTGGGGAGTCACGCGCTCCAAGGCGGGACCCGGCCGGGAGCTCTGCCCAGTCGGGGAGCCCGAGCCGTCGGGGAGGGGACCCAGCGCACAGCCCGTCACGAGCAGCCCCGTCAGGGCCACGACCGCGTGCCACGCTCGGACCATCCGTATCCGCCACATGGTCTCCTCCCCTACTGTTTCGGGAACTTGGGTTTCGCGGCGCTCCAGGCGACCCGCGGTCCGTGATCGGTCTGCAAGACCGTCGTGTCCTTCCGGACCGCCACGGTC
The DNA here is from genome assembly GCA_035550795.1 of Candidatus Methylomirabilota bacterium. Classification (GTDB taxonomy): domain Bacteria; phylum Methylomirabilota; class Methylomirabilia; order Rokubacteriales; family DASRDR01; genus DASRDR01. The sequence goes on along the minus strand of DASZOL010000052.1, from coordinate 28,093 downwards.
GCGCTTCGCTGTCGGCGAGTCTTCTGGGGCGCCCGGGACTCGACGACGGACCGCGCAGGCGCCTTCGCTGAGCGCGTGCTTGGAGCGAGCGGGCCTCGAGCGTTGCGTTTCCCAGTTGCCATGACAAGGAGGGGAGCAAGGCACGTGCCATGCGGGCCCGGCGTCTCGTGCTGGAGAGCGCGATTTGGCGCGGCTGGGGCGCGGGGATCGCGCGCCACCGTGTCGAGCCGGCGACTCGGTGGCGCGACGGATCGCGATGTGGGATCAGGCTTTGGAGGCGCCTCCCTCCAGCAGGCAGACCGCGTCGGGATCGAGGGTCTGAGGGGCGAGGGTCTCCACGCAGAACAGGTGGAGCGCGTCACGATCGTGTGACCGGTAGCCCACCGCGAGATCACCGCCCACGGTGAGGATGAAATCGCCACCGCGCATCGAGAACAGCGCGCCGCCATCCTGCATCACGAGGGACCTGTGAACCTCGGCGACGATGTTCTTCGTGTGGCGGGGCACCGGGTAGCCCTGGTTCGCGGCCGAGAGGTAGGCGTAGTAGCGATCGGCGGACAGGATCGCCTCGTACGGCCCGGGGATCGCGAGTCGGTCCAGCATCTCCACGGCACGGATGAGATCGGCGATGACGCGCGCCGGGTCCGACCAGTCTCCCAGCCGGATCCGCGGCGAGCGCGTGTCCTCGAGGAACCCGGTGCCCACGGGCTGCCCCGAGTACGCGAGGCGGTCCTCCGCGAGCCCGACCTCACGTGCGGCGCCCTCGGCGGGCGCCGCGTCGAGCGCCGGACCTCCCCGCTCGAACGCCTCGACCGCGGACCAGGGCAGGCTGAAGTCCGCGCGGAGCTGGGCGAGCAGCGCGATCTCCGGGACGCACACGACCGCCTTCCCCTCGCGCGTCGCACAGGCCTGCATGGTGCCGAGCGGCGCCGCGATGTAATCCCAACCCCGCGGGCCGTCGAACGTGGCGACCCGCCGGGCGGTCATGACGTTCCGGGCCGCGGTGGCCGCCGCCTCGTCCAGTTCCTTCCAGACCCGGTCCGACAGCTGGGCGCTGCTGCGTCTCAGGATGTCCATCGGCGTGCTCCTCTGAGCGATCCCACGGTCACGGACGGCTCGCCGGCGCCCTTCCCGGAGCCGCGCTGCCCATTGCCGGTCGGTGAGCCCGGCTCAAGCGCGGTGATGGGCCCCTCCGTGAACAGGAAGGTCCGCAGGACCTCGTCGAACCCCGGGTCTCGCCGGCGGATCCACTCCAGGACCATGGCGGCGTGCTCCTTCTCCTCATCCCGGTTGTGGCTGAGGATCTCCTGCAGCTCGCCGTCCCCGGCCGCCTCGATGCGCTGCTGATACCAGTCGATGGCTTCCAGCTCCTCCATCAGGCTGACGATGGCGCGGTGCATGTCTCGCGTCGCCGGCGCGAGCGCGTCTTCCCTCTCGTGAAACGCTGCCGAGCTGCCTGCCATGAGCGTCCTCCGTCGGGACTGGATCGGGTCCCGCGTGATCGGTTCAGTGAACGTCCGTCGCCTCGAGGAGCGCCACCGGCAAGATCGCGAGCGCCGTCTCGAGAGCCAGGCCCGGACGCCCCTCGCGGGTCACGACCGGCACCGCTTCCCCCGTCAGCACGTTGCGGTAGGCGCGCGATGCCAGCGTCTCCGGGAGGGCCAGCCACGTCCCGCCCCACACCGACGGCCCGAGCGGTGGGCTCGTCAGGTGGAGCCGGGCGATGAAGCGGGGGACGACGGAGATGGCCGCTTCACGCCCGCGCTCGCGCCCGATCGCCACGACGTGCTCCCGGCGATGGCCCTGGGTCTCGAGCGGAAGGTAGGCGCCTTCGGCGAACAGCCCCGGTCTCCGCCGCCGGCTATCGAGGGCCCGGTGCGTCACGTAGAGCTTGATCCGTCCGTCCGTCCTGGTGTCAAGGAGCGAGCGGGCGAGTCCGGCAATGTCGGGATCCGGCTGGGCCAGGGTCCGGCGGATGGCGTCCAGATCGGCGCGGAGACGCGCGTAGTCCACGGGCCGCCGGTTGTCCGGGTCCACCAGGCTCATGTCCCACGTCTCGGTTCCCTGGTACGTGTCCGGGACGCCGGGCAGGACGAGCTTGAGGAGCGTCTGGGCGAGGGAATTGTAGATGCCCGCCTCCGCCACGCGCTGCTGGAACGCCAAAAAGTCCGCGAGGAAGGGATTCCCGTCGTCCTCGGTCACGATGGCGCCGATGAGGCGGCGCAGCCGTCCCGGTGCCCGCCGCGGCGGGCCGGCGCGGTCGAGGATCGCCGCGACGAAGCGGACCACGGCGGCGTCGTAGGCGGGATGTGGATTCACCCAGCTCGCGTGAACCTTCGCCTCCCGGAGCGACTTGAGCATGAGCTGCTGGATGCGCTCGACGAAGACCGCGTGCTCGGCGTCGGGCGCGGGCTCCATCGGCCAGGCGCCGATCAGCGTCTGGTAGAGGAGGTATTCCTCGTTCGGGTCGGGCGCCGGGTGACCGTCGACCAGGGTGCGATGACGACGGTTCAGGCGATGCCAGGTGCGGAGGCGGACGCGCCACTCGAGCGGCAACTCCGAGAGCACGTTAATGCGGGCTCGCACATCCTCGCTCCGCTTCGTGTCGTGGGTCGAGGTGGCCGAGAGCGAGTGCGGCCAGCGGGCCAGTCGCTCTGCATTGAGCCGGTGAAACTCCGGCGCCGGCGTGCCGAAGTGGTCGGGAGCGCCGCCGACCTCGTTCAGCGAGAGCAGACGGTTGTACCGGTAGAAGGCGGTGTCCTCCACGCCCTTGGCGGTGACCGGTCCGGTCAGCTGCTGGAACCTCCGCACGAAGTCCAGGTCGCCGGTGCGGCAGAGGAGGTCCTTGATGAAGTCGAACACTGACGCGTTCGTGGCGGGGCTACGGCGCTTGGCCGCCGCCACGGCCGCCGCCACGTGGTCGCGGTCGCGCACACCGGCCGCCTGGCCGTCGTCGCCCACGTAGGTCCGATAGACCGGAAAGCACGAGATGATTTCGCGCAGGCCCTCCGTGAGACTCCGCCCCGTGAAGTCCCGTGACTCGCGCCGCTGCTCCGCGAGGCGTCCGAGACGCCGGCCCAGGACGTTCAGCTCGCTCGCCATCGTCGTGTCGGTGACGAGCCGCTTCGCCTCGTGGACGACGTCGACGAAGGGTGCGGTCAGACCGGTGAAGCGCTGGTATGTCTGATCAAGCGAACGCACGCCCCTGGGATCCACGAAGAGGCCGTTCAGCGCATTCAGGAGCTCGTAGCCGGTGGTGCCGTGCACCGGCCAGTGCGCGGGAAGCGATTCGGCCGGCATCAGCACCTTCTCCACCACCACGTAGAAGGGACGAGCCGCCGGCGGCTCCTCGGGCGCGCCGGAGTGCTCGCCGCCGCATCGCTCCTGGAGGGCGCCCAGGTAGCCGGCCGGTGCGTACAGACCGTCGGGATGATCGATCCGCAGCCCGGTGATGCGCCCCTCGCGGATCAGGCGGAAGAGGAGCCGGTGGGCCGCCTCGAAGACGGCGGGGTCCTCCATGCGGATCGCCGCCAGGTCGTTGATGTCGAAGAAGCGCCGGTAGTTGATCTCGTCCCCGGCGACGCCCCAGTACGCCACGCGATAGGCCTGGGCGCTCAGAAGCGCGTCGAGCCGGTCGAAGCTGTCGGGCCGGCCGGGAACGCCGTTGAAGAGCCACAGCGTCTCGTCGACGAACCCCTTGACGCCCGGCGCCTCACGCGTGAGCGTGTCGAGCCGGCGCTTCACGACCTCCTTCTGGCGGGCCCGTTCCGCCTGTCGCTCGGGCTCGGTTTCCGTGCGCGCAGGCAAGCGTGCGGCGGCGGCGGCGATGCTCTGCAGCTCCCGGACCTGCGGATCGTCGCGCCCGAGCGCTTCTTCCAGCTCGGGCAGCCGGCAGGTCAGGATCTGAGGATACGTGCAGGGGCTGATGGGGAGGACCCAGTCGTGGTAGCGGACCAGGAACGCGCCGTCCTCGTAGTGCAGCCGCAGACCCTGATTCTCGAGGACGCGGCCGTAATGGGCCTCGAGGATCGGAAGCAGGACCTGGTTCCGCAGCTCCGGCTTGGGAGGCTCCCAGTCGATGTCGAAGAACGACGCGAATGGCGAAGCCGCTCCGTTCTCGAGGACGTCTTGCCACCATCCGTTCCGCCCCCGCGCGATTCCCATGTGGTTCGGGACCACGTCGACCAGCTGACCCATCCCGCGCGTCCGGAGTGCGTCCGCGAGCGCCTCGTAAGCCGCCTCGCCGCCGAGGGCCAGATTGAGCTGCCCGTGATTCGCCACGTCGTAGCCGTGGGAATCCGGCGCGCACGTCTCCAGAATCGGGGAGAGGTAGCAGTCGGTGACCCCCAGATCGGCCAGGTAGGGCACGAGGTCGCGGGCGTCGCGGAACGTCAGGTTCGCTCCGAGCTGGAGGCGATACGTGGCGCCGGGGATTCGTGCCCCCCGGGGGGAGCGCCCTCCGCCCGAACCGCCGCCGGCCGGCAATGCGCTCTGCTCGGCCGCCGTCACGCCGCCGTCCGCGAGGCTCGGAGCCGCAGCAGCGCCAGGCTGCGTGCCTCCACCGTATACTGTTCGCCGGCCCGGAACGCTCGCGCGGGCGCCATCCAGTCGCGCGTGTCGATGAGGAGCTCCCATCGCACTCGAGCTCGATGGGCGGGCAGCACGAACTCGACCGGCTCGTGATGGGCGTTGAGCAGGAGCAGGAACGTGTCGTCCCGGATGGGCTGTCCCGACTCGTCCACCTCCTCGATCGCATCGCCGGCGAGTCGGAGGCCGAAGGCGCGAGTGGCCGCGCTCGTCCACTCCTCCTCGGTCATCTCCTTGCCGTCGGGCCGGAACCAGGAGAGGTCCTTGACCTCCGAACCCTCGATGCGACGACCCTGGAAGAAGCGCCGCCGGTGGAAGACGGGATGCGAGAGCCGCAGGCGAATCAGCCGCCGTGTGAACTCGAGCTGCGCCTTCGAGACTCGGGACAGCGCCCAGTTGACCCAGGAGAGCTCGTTGTCCTGGCAGTAGGCGTTGTTGTTGCCCTGCTGGGTCCGCCCCATCTCATCGCCCCCGAGCAGCATGGGCACTCCCTGGGAGAGGATGAGGGTGGCCAGGAAGTTGCGCATCTGCCGCTCCCGGAGCGCCACGACGGCGGGATCGTCCGTGGGCCCTTCCACGCCGCAGTTCCAGGACAGGTTCTCGGACATCCCGTCCCGGTTATCCTCCCCGTTGGCCTCGTTGTGCTTGTCGTTGAAGCTCACCAAGTCGAGGAGCGTGAAGCCGTCGTGGGCGGTCACGAAGTTGACGCTGGCGGATGGGCGGCGCCCATCCGACTCGTAGAGGTCGCTCGACCCGGTGAGCCGGTAGGCGAGGTCCGCCACCTGGCCGCCGTCCCCCTTCCAGTACCGACGGATCGTGTCGCGGTACCGCCCGTTCCACTCGGCCCAGCCGGCCGGGAAGTTGCCGATCTGGTAGCCGCCTTCCCCCACGTCCCAGGGCTCGGCGATGAGCTTGACCTGGCTGATCAGCGGGTCCTGGTGAATCACGTCGAAAAAGGCCGAGAGGCGGTCGACCTCGTGAAGCTCCCGGGCGAGGGCGGAAGCGAGGTCGAAGCGGAAGCCGTCGACGTGCATTTCGGTCACCCAGTACCGGAGGCTGTCCATGAGTAGCTGGATGCAGCGGGGGTGCGTCATGTTGAGGGTATTGCCGCAGCCCGTGTAATCCATGTAGTAGCGGCGGTCGTCGGCCGTTAGCCGGTAGTAGGCCGCGTTGTCGATCCCGCGGAAGCAGAGGGTGGGCCCGAGGTGATTGCCCTCGGCCGTGTGGTTGTAGACGACGTCGAGGATCACCTCGATGCCGGCGTGGTGCAGGGCCTTGACCATCTGCTTGAACTCCCGCACCTGCTCGCCGCGCACGCCATCGCTCGCGTAGCGCGAGTCGGGCGCAAAGAAGCCGATCGTGTTGTAGCCCCAGTAGTTGGTGAGGCCCCGCGCGGCCAGGTCTCGGTCCTGCACGAACTGGTGCACCGGCATGAGCTCCACGGCGGTGACCCCGAGCCGGGTCAGGTGCTCGACCGCCGCCGGGGACGCGAGGCCGCCGTAGGTTCCCCGGAGCTCCTTTGGCACCGCAGGGTTCCGGGCGGTGAAGCCCCTGACGTGAAGCTCGTAGATCACTGTCAGGTGCCACGGCGTCCGGAGCGGTCGGTCGTCGCCCCATGTGAAGGCCGGGTCCACGACGACGCTCTTCGGCACGAAGGGCGCGCTGTCCCGCTCGTCGTGCGAGAGATCGGCGGCGGGATCGCCGACCCGGTACCCGAAGATGGCGTCGCTCCACTCGATCGTCCCGGCGATCGCCTTGGCGTAGGGATCGAGCAGCATCTTCCGCGCGTTGAAGCGATGGCCGGCGGCGGGCTCGTAGGGCCCGTCCACGCGGTACCCGTAGTGGAGTCCCGGGCGCCCTTCCGGGAGGTAGACGTGCCAGACCTGGTCGGTGCGCTCGACCATCGGGACCCGGTGCGTGTCGTGGCTCGGGTCCGCGGGGTCGAAGAGGCACAGCTCGACCCCCGTCGCGTGATCGCTGAAGAGGGCGAAGTTGACCCCAGCCCCGTCCCAGGTGGCGCCGAGGGGATAGGGGCGGCCGGGCCGCGTCCGGAGGGGGCCGGCCCTCATCCCCCCGAGCCGGTCTCGACCGGCTCGGTCAGCTGATCGAGCCACGCCGGCCGGATCCCCAGGAGCTTCAGGCTCGCGACGACGCGGCGGGGGGATCCCCAGTCGCACCAGGTCACTTCGGTCAGGGTCGTGACGGCCAGCATCGGCAGCACGTGCTCGAGGACGTCGCGGGAAAAGTTGGCCCGGGGGAGGGCTGCAGAAGCCCGTCGGATGTCCTCAGGGCGCGCCATGCGTCCGGTGCCGTGCACAATACGATCTAGGAGCGAATGGATGCGCGGAACACACTGCCGGCCCGCCTGAACGAGCGTCTTCGCCTTCGCCACGAAGACGAAGGTATTCCACGATGCCCCCGCCGCGAGGCATGTGCGCGCTACTTCGGGGGACGGCTTCTCGATGAATCGTTGAACGGTGCGGACGGTGTTGCGCCCAGCCTGGCCGAGCACCGGCCCCGGCTCGATCCAGCCGTACTCCGTCTCCGGATCCGTGGCATGGATACCCAGGAGAACGATCCGCCCGGGATGCTCGTCCACAAAGGAGGCCGCGTCCGCCACCTGGTCCATGAAGGCCTCCCCCTCCTGGACGAAGTGGTCCGACGGGAAGACAGCCACGGTGGCGTCCGGAGCGCGTCCCCGGATCCAGTGGGCAGGCAGGAGCACGCCCGCCGCCGTTCCGCGGTCGCTCGGCTGGAGGAGCACGCGCGCGCCGTGACCGGCGAGCGCGGCCGCCAGATAGCTCGCATGAGCTTCCAGGCTGATGACGACGGTGCGCTCGCTGGGGATTCGAAGCCCGGTACGGTCCAGGGTCTGCTGGAGCAGGGAGCGCGAGCCGGTCAAGGTGGCGTATTGCTTGGGCCGGTTGTCCCCGGATAGCAGGCGCGTGAGAGGCCGCAGGCGGACGCCCCAGCCGCCCGCGAGGACGACCGCCCAGAGCAGCGACGATGACCCAGCGGCCGCGCGTCGGTCGCACAGGGCCGCGTGGGATCGCTCGGTCGCGACGGCGCCCGCCGATAGCTCGAAAGCGGCAACCGTCGCCATGATGTCGGAGGGAGATGCAACGCCGGTTCCACGCAGTCGCTTGGCGACCTCGGCCCCGGATCGCTGGAGATTCGCGCGCGTGTTCCCGTTCTCGCTCGGGTGCGCTTTCGCGCGCCGCGACATGGTGTCGCCTGAGCGACATCATGTCGGCCTGGATGTCAGGTTGCCCGCGACCTGCCGAGGGGTCTATCGGGGCTGAGAGCGAGGCCCGCGGACACCACGGTCCTCGCTTGGTGGAAGCGCGCCTTTTGCACATTCGGGGCACACTTCCCGCTCGCTATCATGCGCGATCCCGTGGAGGCCGCAGCGAACGATCCGAACTTCTGAGCCCTTGGCTGGTTGCGCGGGGTTGAACTCAGTCCGGGGGAGGGTCGGCCTCTGCCGCAGTCGCCGAAGCAGCCCGCGAAGGCGAACCCCCAGGGGCGTCACGGCACCCGGGCCTGTGTCCGGCATGGACCGTGCACCCCTGCCGTCAGTTGTGACGCCACGCCCCATCGACCCACGTCGTGCCGCTCGCCTGCGTCTCCCAGTGGCCCGGTACCCAGACGTAGCCCTTGGGGGGGATGGTCCAGTGGCCTGGGACCCAGACGTAGGTGCGACTGGCAGGCTGCCACGTATAGGAGCCGGGGATCCAGACGTACGCCGAGCCAGGCTGAGTCGGCACCGTCTCCACGGGGGCTGCCGGAGGCGGCGGGGGAGACTGGACGGACGAGTTCGGCAAGTAGCAGCCACCCAAGGCCAGCCCAGCTATCAAGAGACCTCCCAGGATGGACCGACTCATCGTCCTCGCGCCCTCCGCTCCGTGTCCGAGCACAGCCTGCATCAGAGCCGCGAGGCGCTTGGATTCACCGGCGGCCCGTGGGACAAGCAATCCCTGGATCGTCCAGCGCTCCATCTTCGTCACCCGCTCCTTTCACGTTGCAGGGATCGACTCTCACGTTGCAGGGATCGACTCGCGCGTTCAAGGCTCGGTCGGAGCAAGGCACATGCCACGGGATCCTCACGAGCGACGACACCGTGTGTACCGTAACTGCCTGTGTGGCTGGCTGGAAAACAGCTCGGCCCGCCGCCATCGTGTCGTCTTCACGCCGAACTGTCGGGTGTCCGGCACGTGCTAGACTGAGAGCCCCCGTGGGACTGCGACTCCGCCTCGTCCTTCTCCTGCTGGTCCCGATGATCCTGGTCATTGCCGTCTACGCGTACGTCAACCTCCAAGAGGAGCGGGCGCAGCGAAAGACGGAGTTCGAGCTCAGGGTGGGCGTGACCGACACCGCGATCCGGCTCGCCGTGGAGAATGCCCTGCGAGGGGGCTCTCTGACCGACGTGCGGCGCCTCGCCAACGATCTCGTCGTCAAGCAGACGGAGATCGTGCGCATCCGCCTGCTGGACGGAAGCCTCGCAGCACGGGTCGACGTGAACCTCCTGGCAGGCGACTCCGGCGTGCCGCTCGAGCGGCATCGCCAGGTTCGGGCGACCGGTCAGCCGGTCATCGTCGCGCACAAGGCTGGTGGGATTCGGCTCCACACCGAGCTACTGCCTCTCCGGTCGCCCGGGCTCGAAGAGGGGATTCTCGAGATCTCCCACGTCGCCGGGCGCCTGGAGGCCGACCTCCTGGGGGAGAACTACAAGATTGCCCTGCAGGGCGCCGCGCTCATGGCCCTCCTCGGCCTCGTCGTCTGGTTCGCCCTCCGGCGCCTCGTGTTCCGCCCGGTGGCCGACCTGATGCAGGGCATCGAGCGCGTCGCCGGCGGTGAGCCCCGGACGGTGATTCCGGCCCGGAGCACTGACGAGCTGGGCCAGGTCGCGGCGGCGTTCAACCGGATGACCGAGCGCCTGGAGGAGGCGCGCCAGCGCGAGGAGGCCGAGACGGAGCGATCCCTCGATCTGATGCGACGGTTGCGACAGACCGAGTCGCTCGCCGTCGCCGGCAAGCTGTGCTCGAGCATCGCCCACGAGGTGGGAACGCCGCTCAACATCATCGCCGGTCGGGCCGAGCTGATGCTTCGCGCGCTGCCCAAGGATTCTCCCCTCCGGGAAGATCTCGACGTCATCGTCACCCAGATCGACCGGATCTCCCGGATGATCCGCGCGGCCCTGGATCCCTTCCGCCAGCGCGAGCCCGAGCGCGCGGCCACCGATCCTCGATCGGTCACGGAGGTCCTGCGGCCGCTGCTCCAGCACTTCGCCAGGAGCCGGGGCGTGACCCTGGGCGTTTCGGTCCCGGGGGACCTGCCTCCGGTCCTCGTGGACCCCGGCCATCTCCAGCAAGTCCTGATCAACCTGCTGACGAACGCCATCGAGGCGACGCCGGCGGGTGGGCGCGTCACGGTCACGGGAGTGCACCGGGCTGACGACGGGCGCTCGGGAGTCGCCCTGGAGGTGCGCGACACGGGGTCGGGGATCCCCGAGAACGTGCTTCCCCGGATCTTCGATCCCTTCTTCAGCACCAAGCCTGCGCGCGAAGGGGCCGGTCTTGGACTCGCGATCTGTCGGGATCTCGTCCGGTCGAACGGAAGTGAGATTCGGGTGGCGAGCACGGTTGGCACGGGCACCACCTTCACCATCTGGATGCCGGAGGCTGGCCCGGACGCTAGGCCGGACGCCGAGTCAGAAGCCAAGTCAGCCGCAAGGAGGGAGCGATCATGAAGCCTCGGATTCTCGTGGTGGACAACGATGCCGACATGGTTGCCCTCCTGCGCCGTCACCTGGAGATGGACGGCTGGGCGGTGACCGCCGTCACCGGGGGGGAGGATGCCCAGACCGCGCTGGGACGCGAGGAGTACGCGGTCGTCCTGACCGACCTCGTCATGGAACCCGTGGACGGCCTGGGCGTGCTGCGGGAAGCCCAGCGCGTGCAGCCGCGCGCGCGCGTGGTCCTCATGACCGCGTTCGGGAGCCTCGAGAGCGCCATCGATGCCATGCGGCAGGGTGCATATGACTACCTGACGAAGCCGTTCAAGCTTCCGGAGTTGTCCCTGGTCGTCAAGCGGGCGGTGGAAGACCAGCAACTCCGGGAGGAGAATCGTCGGCTTCGGGCCGAGGTGGAGCGCCGCTACAGCTTCGACAACATCCTGGGCCGGTCGAAGGCAATGCAAGGCGTGTTCGAGCAGATCCGGGCGGTCGCGGACACCGACGCCCCGGTCCTCCTGCTGGGCGACAGTGGCTCGGGCAAGGAGCTGGTGTCGCGGGCCATCCACTGGCATAGCGGCCGGCGGGAGGGCCCCCTCGTTGCCGTCAACTGTGCGGCCATTCCCGAGACCCTTCTGGAATCCGAGTTGTTCGGTCACGAGCGAGGAGCGTTCACCGGCGCCGACCGCAAGCGGCGCGGGCTCTTCGTGGAGGCCCAGGGGGGCACGCTGCTCCTCGACGAGATCGCCGAGATGCCCCAGTCTCTTCAGGTCAAGCTTCTCCGTGCGCTCCAGGATCGCGTCATACGCCCCGTCGGTGGCAACGAGGAGATCAAGGTGGACCTGCGCCTCATCAGCGCCACCAACCGCGATCTCCCCGCCTTCGTGCGGCAAGGCAAGTTCCGGGAGGATCTCTACTATCGGTTGGCCGTCATCCCGATCCGGATCCCCAGCCTCCGGGAGCGGCCCGAGGACATCCCGCTCCTGGCCGAGCACTTCTTGAAGCGGGCGGCCGCCGGAATGGGCAAGGAGCTGGAGGGCTTCGACGAGGAGGCCCTCAAGTGGCTGCACGAGCACAACTGGCCGGGGAACGTTCGCGAGTTGGAGAACGTCGTCGAGCGAGCGGCCACCCTGGCAAAGGGGCGCGTCATCACGCGTGACGACCTCCGGATCGAGTTCACGCCGGGATCGACCGGTGAGCTGGGGGTCCGCCCATCGCTGGCTGAGGTGGAGAACCAGTACATTCGTCGCATCCTCGAAGAGGTCCGGGGCGACAAGCGTGCCGCGGCCCGCATCCTCGGCATCAGCGTCCGGACCCTCCAGCGGATGCAGGCCAACATGGTGCGGGTGGGACCCGGGTTCAGCGAGGGGCAGCCGTGATCCTGGCACGGCTCTTGCTCCCTGGAATGGCATGCGTGGCGCTGTTTTCCTGTCCGCTCAGGACGGCCCGGCCGTGCGTGAGGTAGCCGACCGGTCTCCGCGCGCGGCGATGCACGTCCTTGTCGTCGATGACGACGACGAAATGCGAGCCCTGCTGCGACGCATGCTCGAGTCCGATGGCTTCCTGGTCACGGAGCGGGACCGAGGTACCCACGTGCTCGAGGCAGTCCGCGAAGCGAGGGTCGACCTCATCATTCTGGACAAGGAGATGCCGGGGCTCGGCGGCCTCGAGCTTCTCCCCCTGCTCCGCCGGGAGTTCCCGGAGGTCCCCGTCGTGTTCGTGACGGCGTTCGGTGGCCGGCAGGTCGCGGCCAGCGCCCTCCGGTTCGGCGCGACGAGTTACCTGGAGAAGCCATTCCGGCTCGGCCAGCTTCGCGACATCATCGACGGGCTCATTCCGCCGCCGTCGGCGGACGATTCCGGGTCGCACTGAGCGGTACGTCTCGTGCACCGAAGTCTCGCCATGAAGAGCCTTCGTTCGAACGGCCATCCGGAGTCCTCCGTGCACCGGCTGAGCCCGGCCGACGTGGGCCACCTGCTGGACCAGGAGGCTCGGCGAGTCTACGTCAAGGCTCTCGAAGTCCTTGGCCGGGCTGACGTCGACTTCCTGATCGGAGGGGCCCAGGCGCTCGCCCAGTACACCGGTGTCGTCCGCGACACGAAGGATCTGGACGTCTTCGTACGCAGAGACGAGTGCGAGGCGGCTCTCGCCGCCCTCGGGGAGGCCGGGTTCGCCACGGAGCGCACGTTCCCGCACTGGCTGGCCAAGGCCTATTCCGGCGAGCGCTTCATCGACCTCATCTTCGGCGCGGGAAACGGCGTGGCCGTGGTCGACGACCTCTGGTTCACCCACGCGGTTCCCGCCTCGTTGCTTGGCGTCCCCGTCCGTCTCTGCCCGCCGGAGGAGATGATCTGGTCCAAGGCCTTCATCATGGAGCGAGAGCGGTACGACGGCGCCGACATCGCTCACCTCATCCTGGCGTGCGGAGCCAGGCTGGACTGGCGCCGCCTGCTCGGCCGCTTCGGCCGGCGGTGGCGCGTGCTCCTGAGTCACCTGATCCTCTTCGGCTTCGTCTACCCCTGCGAGCGGGCGGCGATTCCCGAGGCCGTGATGAGCCATCTCCTCCGCCGGCTCGAGCGGGATCGCTTCTGGCCGTCGGAGGACGCCCGCGTGTGCGACGGGACGCTGCTGTCGAGGCAGCAGTACCTGAATGACGTCCGCGAGCATGGGTACGCCGACGGTCGGCTGGCGCCGAGAGGGGAGTTGACCAGCGCCGAGATCGCACACTGGACCTCGGCGATTCCGGAAGTTGCGGTGCCCGAGTTGCCTCCACCCGTGCATCGCAATGGACGTCCGGATTCCGGTGCGCGTCGCCGCCGTCGGTGATCTCCACTGCGCGAGGACGTCGCAGGGCGCGATGCAGCCCCTCTTCGCGGCCGCGAGCGCGAACGCCGACGTCCTGCTCCTGTGCGGAGACCTCACGGACTACGGGCTTGCCGACGAGGCGCGCGTCCTGGCGCGGGAGATCGCGGCGGCGCTGCGAATTCCCGCCGTCGGGGTTCTCGGTAACCACGACTACGAGTCAGGGCAGGCCCAGGAAGTCACGCAGATCCTGAGGGACGGGGGCGTCGTCATCCTGGACGGGGACGGCTGCGAGATCGGAGGCGTCGGGTTCGGGGGAGTGAAGGGACTGGGCGGTGGCTTCGGGGAGCGGGCGCTTCAGCCCTGGGGCGAGGACGTCATGAAGCGCTTCGTCCGGGAGGCGGTTGAGGAAGCGCTCAAGCTCGAGTCCGCCCTGGCGCGCCTGCACACCTCCCGCCGCGTGGCCATCCTGCACTACTCCCCGATCCAGGCCACGGTGGAGGGCGAGCCGCTCGAGCTGTACCCGTTCCTGGGCTCGAGCCGGCTGGAGGAGCCGCTCAACCGGTATCCCGTGGATGTTATCTTCCACGGTCACGCCCATCGCGGGCAGCCGGAGGGGCGGACCCGCTCCGGGGTCCCCGTGTACAACGTGTGCTTGCCGCTTCTTCGCGACCTCCATCCGGACCGTCCGCCGATCCGGATCGTCGAGGTGCCGGTCGACGCGGTGCGGACCGTCGCGGAAGAAGCGGCCTCGCCGCGCTAGCGCGACCCGAGCACCTCCGGCCTGGCTCCGATCTTGCGGGCGAAATGAAGCGCAGCAGTACATCCGGCCCTCCTCGTTCTTCACCCCTCCAGCTCGATCAGGGCGAGATTCGAGGCGGGGTCGAAGCGCCGCCGCAAGTGCCCCGGCGGCTCGCCCAGGATGACCTCCAGGGTTGGCCTGACCCGGGCCTCGAGGAGGTGCCCCCCGTGAGCCGTCCCGTCGCGCTTGCCCACGACGACGTGGGCGTGCACCCTCGGATCGGTGCCCTCGAGCGCGATGTCCCCCACCAGCGACAGCACCTCGACCTGCTCTCGCACGGCGATCCGGACGTAGTCCTTCCGTGACCAGTCGAAGTAGCCGAGCGTCACCTCCGCAAAGGCGCCGATCGCCGTGAAGTGCCCCGCCGAGAGCCGCTCGCGCCTCGCAAAATCGAGGAGCCCTTCCATGGGCTCGTCTCCGGTATCGAACACGAGGGCGATCGTCCGGGCACCGTCGGCCTGCAGGACCTTGGCCTTCACGCGGCGCCCTGGACGTCGATCTCGTGATCAAGCATCTCGCGCACGACCCAGAGCCGGCCGCATGTGCCGCAGAGCACGCCCGGGCCCAGGGTGCGCGTCGCGAGGCCATTGCAGTGCGGACACCGTCCACTCACGTCGCTGACCCGATTGAAGGTCACCCGCGCGTCCGTCCAGCGGCGGGCCCGGTCCAGGAGGGCGTCCCGCGCGAACCCGTCACGAGATCGTGTGCGTCGGTGCTGTCGCATCGTGCGTCTCCTCTGGTGGGGGTGGGCCTGCCGTCCGTTCACGCCTGTCAGGCAGCAAGCCCTGTGCCGAGGCTGAGCGGGCGATATCCGCCTCCGGAGACCCACAGCACTAAGGGGCGACGCCAGGAAGAGGCGAGGGGGAGCGACATGGCGTCGCGTCCTTGACAGGCTGACGCTGGCCTGTCAGGCGCGGCGGACCCGCTCGAGCTCTCGCTCGAATCCCGGCAGGATCGCCTGGAAGAAGGCGTTCTGGATGAGCCGGACGATGACCTGCAGGGTGCTGGTCTGCGGATTCTCGACGCGGCCGCTCACCGTGGTCTTCGTGGCGACCTCATCCCGAGGGGTGTTCTCGAGGAGCCCCGCCAGCCCGCCCACCAGGCCCTCGTACAGCTTGCGGAAGAGATTCTTGTCGCGGTCCTGACGCGCGTCGTAGACGTCCATGTCGCGGAAGAGCGGCTTGACGTACCCGGCGATCTGACGGTCCTTTACCCGGATCTGGGTGTAGAAGGAGAAGGAGCCCCGCTTGACGTCGAAGTTTCCATAGGCGCGGAGCAGGTCATTCATCGCACGCATGTCCGTGTTGTCGATGCGGAGGTCGATGTCGAAGTCCGGGCCCGACGTCTCGGGCCGGAAGGTAGCTCGCACCGTGGTGGCGCCGCTCCCCATGAATTTCCCGGTCACGACGGCGAGCGCGGTGCCCTCGGTGAAGTGGTTGCTCAGGTTCTCGATCGCTAGCTCGGCGTCGGAGATGAAGACGCGGTAGCTGGGGGTCGCCGCCTTGTTGACGTAGCCCACGGTGGCCTTGGACGCGGACGCCCGGTCGACGCGGAGGAGCAGACCTGGCGCGTTTGCCGCCTCCTCGGCGGCCTCGCCGACCTGCCTGCGCACGGCCTGCTCGGTCGTCGCCGTCCGGGGGGTGTGGAAGAAGTCGGCGCGAAGGCCATCGAGCCGCGCCTCGCGTAGATGCAGCATCTTGAACCAGGGGGCGTACTCGAGTTCGCCGTTCACCGAGACCGTGCCTTGGCTGATCGTCAGGTTGTAGCGGGCGGCGATCGGCTGGATGTAGTCCAGGGTCACCCGTTCCAGGGCCAGATTCGCGCGCAACCCCAGGTGCGGCTCGGCGAGGAAGTCCGCGCGGCCGTCGAGGACCAGCCTCCCGGAATCGAAGACGACCGCCTCTAGCCAGAGGCTCGAAGGGTAGGTGTTGTCCCGCCGGCGGATGTTCCGGATGTTCCCGGCCCGGAACGTGACCCGGCGGAGATGGAGCGGGCGGCCGCTCTCCTCCACGTACAGCAGGTCGCCTTCCGCCACGCGGAACGTGTTGATCCTGAAGGGGTAGATCGCCTCGAGTGCCTCCTGCCAGCCCCTCCTCTCCACCGGGACCGGATCCTCCGCCTCGCTCAGGAGCTGGCGTCGGTTGATGTGGAGGACCGGTCGATCGACGAGGAAGTCGGCGACGATGTAACCGCGGAGGAGCTCGCCCCACTGGATGCTGGCAGTCAGCCTCGGAATCCGCGCGACAGGCGGCTCCGGATTGACCTGCTGGACTACGACGAGCTCGACGAGATCGACTGAGCCTCCGATGATGTGGAAGTCCAGCCCCTGCAGGGTGACCGCATAGCCCTGCAAGCTGGCGTTGAGCCGGCTCTCCATCTGGCGGCGAAGGGGCTCGTCGAGCAGGCGATCCAGCGCCGCCAGACCGAGCGCGATGAGCGCCACCGGGATGACGAACCACTTCCACCGGCGCCGACCGAACCCCGCCAGCCGGCCCCAGCCGCGGCGGAAAGCCATCCCCCGGCGCCCGGCCATGTCACGACCACGACAGCGGGGTCTCAGGCAGCTTCGAGCGACACGTCAGGCGGGCGCTCGCGGACGGGGACCGCCTCACGCCGGGCTTGCCGCTCCGCCTGGCTCTGGCAGTCCCGGCAGCGCTGGGCGAAGGGAAGCGCCCGGAGGCGAGGCACCCCGATGAACGCATCGCACTCCTCGCAGAAGCCGTACTGCCCCCCGGCCAGCCGCGCCAGGGCATCCTCGATCTGGACGACCTGCTGAGTCCGGCGGCCCACCAGGGCCACCTGGATCTCGGTGTGAAGAGTCTCGGCCGCGTGCGCGCTGATGTCCGTCAAGCTGGGGTTCTCGGCGTCCCGGTTCTCCTGGACGATCGCGCGCAGGGAACCGCGCAGGCGCGCCAGCTCCTCCCGCAGGAACTGCTCCAGCTCGCCGATCATCCGTCCGTTGAGCTTGGTGGGGCTCACAGGCGTCTCCCTTCCGATGGGTTGGTGTCAGGCCGCAGATTCCCCTCGGACGACCGGTGCCCTGGCCGCGCGTCGTGAAGCCCGAACAGCGCTTGGACGCCTCCGAGAAGCGCGGGCACGAGGGCCCGCTCCGTCGCGTCGGCCACGTCGTCGATCACCCGGTTCACCAGGCCTTCGACGCGCGAGGTGAGGCGCTCCCATGACGCGTTCACCGCGCCGGACCGCTCGCCGGTCGCTTCCAGCCGCGCCGGGAGGCGCGTGACGGAGTCGATGGCGGCGGGGGCCCAGTGACCTCCCGCGCTGCGGTGGCCGTTTGCCCTGAGCCCGCGCGCGATGCGGCGACCGACGACGAGCCCAGTGAGAGCCGCGCCGACGAGGATCTGGGCAGGGTAGCGCTCGACATAGGTCTGCCACCGCATGGACTCACCCGCTTTCTGGCGCAGCCGGCCGACCGTCCTGGAGAGGGACGCGCGAGTTACCTCGATGTCGCGATGCATGTGGTCGGTGTCTACACGCCGTTCCGGATCCATTCGGCGTCCCTTCGCAGCTCTCGGACCGTTTCCGGAACGAGCCGCTGTCGTTGCAGGTTCCTGATGGCCAGGAGGCCCAGGCCCCCCCCGAGCAGGGCGAAGGCGCCGCCGACGATGGCCAGGCCCCCTGGCGTTGAGCCGATCAGATCGCCGATCCAGAGTCCGAGGGCGAGGAGCAGGAAGATGCTGCCGACGCTCGCCCCCACCGCCCCGGCCGCGAGCAAGCCGAGACTCTTCGCGACGCTGGTCGCCTCTTGTCTCAGCTCGAGCTTGAGAAGGGCCATCCGTTGATCGGCCAGCCGCCCGAGATCAGCGATCAGCCTCTTCCCGAGATCGAAGAGACCCGTCGCGGGGTCCACGCGCTCGGTTCTCACGGATTCCTCGTGCGTCCCCCAGCTAGCGGCGGCCCGCCGCGCTGAGCCAGCCGAGCACCATGCCGGCGCCCACGGCGATGAGCAGGGCCGTCATCGGCTGCTCCCGCGTGTACCCTGTGACGTCGCGCTTGACCTTGTCCATGCCTCCCTCGCGGTACTCGGCCATGCGGTCGCGCGCCTGGTGGACGGTGTCCTCGACGTACTCCTTCGTATGCTCCACGGCGCCCTGGACGTACTCTTTCGCCTCGGCGGCGTAGTTCTTGACGCCGGCCTTGACCTCGCCCAGTCCCTGGCGACCCGCATCGGCCAGGTCCCGAGCCTCGGAGCGGGCCCATTCACCGGATGACGATTCCGTTCCCGGATACTCCCTGCGAACACGCTCTTCCATCGACGTCCTCCTGTCGCGAGATGCTCCAACGCCTCGCACCTCACGCAAGTCATGTGCCAGCGACTCCGGACAGGAGTTCGTCGAGATGACCCTGTTGGAATCTGCCGCTTTGCAGCACCGCCCGGCGCGGGTCCGGTGTCACGATGTCGTGGACCGGACAACATGACGATCCGAGGCTCGTTAGCACGGACAACCAATAAGCGGGCGAGCGTGAATGGAGGCACCTCCCTTGCACCCGGAGTGGATGCGGCGGCTGCTCCCGGGGAAGCCGCGAGTGCTACATCACGGTAGGAGGACGGTTATGGGAAAGAGACAGGACGGTCGTCGGCCTGTGGACAAACCCGCGGGGCAAGGCTCCGGTCCGTCCAGGCCCGACCGGCCGGATCGTGGCGGCAAGGGATTCGGAAAGCCCGAGGGCCATCCAATCGACAAACAGATGCCGGACCCGGGAACGCGGGCTGGCGGGAAGGATATACTCGAGAGCGAGCGGAGCGATCGGGAGTCGGGACGCCCCGTCCAGCTGGACGATGACGACGAGAGGGAGGTGGGTTCGGGCGGGGGCGATGCGGATCCCGGGCTAGGCGGCCGCCCGCGCGAGGGTGGCGAGGGACGCTAGCCAGCGAGGGCGAGAAGAGCAAGCCTAGGCGCTGGCTGCGCCTGTCAGAACGTCGGCCCTGGAGGAGTCCTCCAGGGCCGTTCTTCCGTAAACCAGCAGTCCTCAGAGACGACCGCTCAGGAACAGGATGAGAACGATGAGCAGGATCAGGCCCAGCCCGCCGCTGGGAAAGTAGCCCCAGCCGCTGCTGTAGGGCCACGCGGGCAGGGTTCCGATCAGAAGCAGGACGAGGATGATCAGCAGCACGGTCGTCAACGCTTTTCCTCCCTGGCTCCTCGCCTCCTGAGGGAGCCCGTCCCGGGCGGTCTTCTCGCCCGGAAGGGGCTCCCTCCGGTGGCGGCTACTGGACCTTCAGGTTGTTCACCACGTCGCGGACCCCGGCAACCTCGCGCGCGAGCTCGGTGGCCCGCGCCTTGATCGCCGCGTTCTCGACGTTGCCGGTGAGATAGACGGTTCCCTTGTTCGTGTCGACGTCGACCTTCGTCAACGTCGCCGCCTTCTCGCCGGCGAGCTTCCCCTTCACCGACGCCGTGATGGAGGCGTCGTCGACGTTCTCACCGGCCGTCTTGCCCGTCATCGCGGTGCAGCCTGCCGTCACGGCGATGAGCATGACCAACCCCAGCGCGGAACGAAGCACCTGTCTCATGTGTCTTCTCTCTCCTCAATCTTTCTTGGTTCTCGAGTGTGCCGTGGCAGGAATCCTACGGCCGGTTGGTGCCCGACGGGTACGTGGGCTGGGCGGCCTCGTCAAGGTCACGGAAGCGCCGCGTCACCTCCGCCTCGGCGTCCTGTCTCGCCCACCCGTACTTCTCCTGGAGCTTGCCGACGAGCTGATCGCGCTTGCCGGCGATCCGGTCGAAGTCGTCATCGGTGAGCTTGCCCCACCACTCCTTCATGTGCCCCCGCATCTGCTTCCACTTGCCTTCCATGACATCCGTGTTCATCCGACCCTCCCTCGCATTGTTTCGGCGTCGTCCGCCCGACCGGGTCGCGCGTGACGCTTGTTCGATAGCAACTTGCCTGCCGGGGCCGTGCCCTCACGGCACGCGAGGTCGGGAAACGTCACGTCCGTCTGCAGATAGCCCCAGGCCACGCGGCCGGGGCACCCCGATGGGCGAGCGGAGCGCGCGTTGGCCGCCGTGTCGTGGAGGCGACAACATGACGGCTCTGCCTGCGCGCGTGACGCGGCATGACGTGGCGTCGCTCCGGTCACCAGGCGACCGTCAGCCCGGCTGGACTCAAGAGTCGCGAAGCTGCGTCGCGCTGCCGGCGGGCGCCGCCGACGCCGGCGATGACGGCCACGCTGCGGCCCGGTCGAGCTGGACCAGCTCCTGGAGCCGGACGCACGCGTCGCCCACGGTCACGGTCACGCGGTCAGCCCCCGCGGCCATCATGGCGTCGCGGGCGGTATCGTCCCCTCCGTCGGCACCCCACCACCCGACCAGGATCGGAAGATCCGGGAATCGCGACCGGAGCCGCTTGCAAAGGTACCGGAGGTGAAGCGCGTGGCCCGCCCCGGCCAGCGCGCCGATCACGACGGCGCCCGGCTTGCTCGCCTCGACGAGAGCGATGGCCTCGCTGGCCAGGAGATCGGGCGAGGCGACGTCCAGGGTAAAGCGCTCCGGGTCGAGGCGCTGCTTGAGCATGAGGAGCGCCACCTCGTCCGCCTCTTCCCCGCCGGGGAGCCCGAGAACGGTGACGGCCGGGCGGGGGTCGCCGTCGGCGGGGGACCGCGGCACATCGAGTTCCTCGACCAGCTCCCGGGTCGTTCGCTCGATGAACCGCGCGTCCGCGTCCGTGATCCGGCCCCGCTGGTGATCCCCTCGAGCGTGGTTGAGGGCAGGCACAAAGACCTCGTCGAAGACGTCCGGGGCCGGGTGCGATTCCAAGTATTCGTTGACCAGCCCTTCCGCCTCGTTCTCGTCCCGGGCCACGAGGCGCTGGTAATAGCTCCGGTCCCTCTCCATGACCGGCTCGTCCGACAGCAGCATCGACACCAGTTCCAGGTCGGGCACGTACTTCGCGAGAACGACGAGGCAGACCATCAGGGGCGTCGCCAGGGCGAGCCCGACTGGTCCCCAGATCCACGTCCAGAACGCGATCGCCAGCAGGAGCACGACCTGGGACACACCCGCGCTCTGACTGTAGAGGTAGGTCTCCAGCACCATGTTCGTGAAGAGCTCCAGGACGACGAACAGCCCGGCGATCACCGCTGGCTGCAGCCACCCGTCGAACACCGCCAGCCCGGCGAGCGTGACGCCGAGAGCGGCCGCCCAGGGGCCGACGTATGGGATGAACCGCAGCACGGCCGCCAGCGTGCCCCACAGGAACGCGTAGGGTAGACCGATCGCGAGCAGGCCGAGCGACACCCCGATCCCGAAGGTGCCGTTGACGACCGTCTGCATCGTGAGGTAGTGGCTGATTCGCCGGGCGGCCTCGTCCATGGCCTTGGTGGTCGTGGCGATCCGGCCAAAGCCGATGAGGCGGATCAGCCGGTCCCGCAGCTGGAGCCGCTCGAGCAGCATGAAGATCACCAGCACCACCACCAGACCCACGTTTCCGAAGGCCTCCAGGAGGGCGGGCTGCCAGGCGGCGGCGGTCGGCTTCACCACCACGGGCATGGGCTTTTCGGCCGTCTTGACCGGCGTCTCTTCCTTCTGGAGCTCCTCGACGACCTCCTTCGTCGCCGACTGGACCTTCTCGACCACGTTGCCCCGGCTCGCGCCACGGACCTCGGCGATCTTCCGCTTGAGGTTGTCCCGGTAGGCAGGGATCTCTCCGCCGAGGCTTGCGGCCTGGATAACCAGGGCCCACGCGAGCGCGCCCAGGACGGAAAACGTCAGCACGACTACCAGGAGCACGGCCACGGCGCGTGGCAGCCATCGCTCGAAGAACCGCACGATCGGGCTCAGCAGGAAGGTCAGGAGACCGGCCACCGCCACCGGCATCAGGAAGCTCCGCCCGAGATGCAGGGCGCCGACCGTCATGAGCACGCCGACCAGCAGGATGACCGGGCGAAGGCCCCGCAGCGCCGGGGTCGCGGGCGCTCGCCACCCGGCGCTTCCGGTAGGTGGGGATACGCCCGGGCCGTTGGTCTCTGTCCGCCGGCGTTCGCGTGGCGACACCATTTCGCTCTGCGAAGCCCGTGCGAAAGGCATGCCGCTGAGACCGAGAGATCTGCTGCGGAGCTGGCGCGCCAAGCGTGCATCGACCCGCGTCGCAGTGGCGCGCCGGCGACAGGCTGGCGCACTCGATGCGCTGACGTCTCGAAAGCTGCGCCCGACAATGCGGACCAGCGGCGCCGGATGATGCGGACCCGCTTCATGAGGGACGCCAGGCACAGAGATTGCCTGTCAAGGGAGCCAGCGCTAGCGCCTCGGCGGAGAGGGAGGAGGAAACAGCGGTGCACGGTGTGGCCTTCCACTCTCTTCGCACTCCGCTTGCTGAGGCCGTCGGTCAGGGGAGGTTATCCCGTACCGCGGAGACCAGCTCCATGTCGCGATGGCCAGGCTAGGGCGGCCGCGCCACCGTCGGAGCCGCTGGGTGGCGGGAGCTCGGCGTCTGGCGCGGCTCGCGCACGCCGGACATAGGGCGTGGGGGCGCGCTCCGTGGTCTCTCCGCCTCGTGGCTCTAATGCCTATGGTGAGCATCGGAGCAGGCGTCGCTGCCCTCTCGGTCTGGGCCCAGGTCACGGCCCCCTCCGTGGACCTCGACGCGGCTCAGCGGACGCCTCTTGTCTTCGCCACCGGGAGACGGCTCCAGCCGGGTACCGCGATCCAGGCGGTTGAAGACGGCCTGAAGGGCTTGCGTTACCGGGAAGTCGTCGGTTCCCCGAGTCGGCCCGGCGAGTTCCGTCGCAGTCCGGGGCGATGGGAGATCCACCTGCGCGCCCGCGAGGATGTTCCTCGGCCCCCGCGACGCGTTCGGCTGGACCTCCGCGGTTCACGGATTCTTGAGGTCACGAGCCTGTCCGCCACCGCGGACAGCCTGCCGATCGAGCTCGAGCCGGAGCTGCTCACGGGTGTAGGCGAGACGGGCAGGGAGCGGCGGCGTCCGCTGGCACTCGCCGAGATGTCCCGGTTCATTCCGGCCGCGGTCCTGGCCGCCGAGGACCATCGGTTCTTCGATCACGGAGGCCTTGACGTTCTGGCCGTGGGCCGCGCGCTCGGCGTTAACGCACTGCGAGGCGAGATCGCGCAGGGAGCCAGCACGCTGACCCAGCAGCTCGTGAAGAACCTCGCGCTCGGACCGGAACGCACCTGGAGCCGCAAGGTCCGAGAGGGCGCGCTCGCGCTTGCCGTCGAGCAGCGGTATACGAAGACGAAGATCCTCGAGACATACCTCAACACGGTGTACCTCGGCCAGCACGGGCGCGCCGCGATTCTCGGGGTGGGAGCCGCGGCCCAGAGCTACTGGGGCAAGGACGCGGGGCGTCTCAGCGCCGCCGAGAGCGCGCTCCTGGCCGGCATGATCCGCGCGCCCAATCGCTACTCGCCCACCGACCACCCGGAGCGCGCACATCAGCGGCGCGACGTCGTGCTGCGCCGCATGCGACAGCTCGGCATGATCGACGCGCCGACGCTCGCCGCGGCGATCGCCGAGCGGACCCAGGTGCGTCTCGGCGCCGAGGCGCCCTCCCAGGCGCCCTATTTCCTGGACTACGTGCGCGCCGCGACCGGGGACCTGGGCGCGGGGAATCCCCGGATCTATACGACGCTCGATACCAAGCTCCAGCGGGCGGCGGAGGTGGCCATCGCGCGGGGGCTCGATCGCCTGGAAAGCGCGCACCGGCGTCTCCGGCGCTCCCGGAACGGAGAAGGCGTCCAGGTCGCGCTGGTGGCCCTCGAGCCCGGCACCGGGGAGGTCCGGGCCCTGGTGGGCGGGCGCGACTACGGGGTGTCGCCATTCAATCGCGTGACGCAGGCCCGCCGGCAGCCAGGGTCCGCCTTCAAGCCGTTCGTCTTCCTGGCTGCGCTGCGCCGCGGCCCGGCCGGTCAGCCGCCCGTCGTGACTCCGGCCTCGCTCGTCGAGGATCTTCCGATTGCGCTGGAGACGTCGCACGAGGTGTGGGCGCCCCGTAACTTCGAGGATCGATTCGAAGGGGTGATCACCGTCCGGCGGGCGCTCGAGCAGTCTTCCAACGCCGTCGCCGTCCGCCTCGCGCGGGCGGCCGGCCTCAGAAACGTCGTCCGGGCGGCGCGAGACGTCGGGTTCACCAGCCGCATGACGCCAGTTCCCGCCCTGGCCCTCGGCAGCTTTGAAGTGACGCCGCTCGAGCTTGGCGTGGCATTCGCCACGCTCGCCAACGGCGGGACCCGTGTCCGGCCGCATGGCGTCCGGACGGTGGAAGGGCGTGGGCTCAGGCCAGACATTCGCGCGGGGGCCCCGGGTGTCTCCGCGGAGGAGTCGTATCTTCTCACCCACCTCTTGCGCGGCGTCGTCGACCGCGGTACGGCCGCGGCGGTCCGCGGGTTCGGGCTCCGCGGCGCGGTCGCGGGCAAGACCGGGACCACGAACGACACGCGGGACGCCTGGTTCGCCGGATACTCCCCGCGCCTGGTCGCGGTCGTGTGGGTGGGGTTTGACGACGGCACGCCGCTCGGGCTGTCGGGAGCACAGGCCGCGCTCCCCATCTGGACCGACTTCATGCGCGCGGCCGCCGCGCTGGATGAGCCCGGAGAGTTTTCCGCGCCGCCCACCGTGAGCTTCGGCGCCATCTGCGGAGCCCAGCCGGACGTGCTCCTCCCCGGGAAGGAGCCCGAGGAGTCCTGCGGGACTTCCCCCCTCACGGAGGAGCCACATGGCCCGACGTTCGCGTTGACGAATCCGAGCGACCGATGAATGCCGGTACGAATGCCGGCGATCTCTTCTTGCGAGCGCAGCACGGGCTCGACCGGCTAATCCGTCGGCTTCGCCTCGGGCCTCCCCCGGCACCCGGTCGCCGGCGGCTCCTGGTCGTTCAGATCGACGGACTGTCCCGCGCCGTACTCGATCAGGCGCTCGCCCATGGGCAGATGCCGTTTCTCCGGCGCGTCCTCGATCGCCGGGGGCACGTGCTGCTGCCGATGACCGTGGGCATCCCGACCTCCACGCCCGCCTTCCAGATGGCGGCGATGTACGGGGTCGAGCCGGACATTCCGGGGTTCCACTACCACGACAAGCGTCGTGGGACTGACATCCACTTCCCGCGCGCCGGCCACGCGGCGTTCGTGCAGGCCGACCAGACCGGCGACCGCCCGGGCATCCTGCAGGGTGGGAGCGTCTACGGGTGCGTGTTCACCGGGGGCGCGGCGCATGACTTCTTCAGCTTCGCTCGGCTCACGCGGCCGCGGGCATCGGGACTCGTTCGAGTCATGTCGGCGGTCGTGGTGGTCGTCTGGGTCGTGGCCAAGGGCGCGGCGCTAACGTGCAAGGAGTTCATCCGCACGCTCGCCCGCATCATCCGCCAACCCGGCCGGAGGAGGCCGGAGTGGAAGTGGTTCAAGAAAAAGATCGCCATCTCGGTGTGGACGCGCGAGTGGTTCACGTTCGCGGTTGCGCGGGACGTCTACGACGGCGTGCCGGCGATCTACGTCAATTTCCTCGACCACGACGAGACCGCCCACGCGTTCGGCCCTCGCAGCGGCCAGGCCCTCAAGGCATTGCGCAGCGTCGACAGCTCGCTGCGGCAGATCCAGCGCGTCCTCCGCCGCGTGCCTGGGCACCGCTACGATCTCTACATCCTGGCGGACCATGGGCAGGCGGCCTGCACGCCTTACCGGGTGGTGGCCGGCGGCCAGCGATTCGAGCGGGCCTTTTTCGACCAGGTGCTGGTGGACGCCGTGGTCGCCGCTCCGGCGAGGGACGCGTCAGGCCCGCCGGTCGGATCGCCTGAGGGCCACGTCCCCGGTCCCGCGGCCGGCCCTTCACCCAGCGAGAGCGCGGGGCGGCCGGAGCTCGGGTTCGAACCCTACCTCGACGTACGCGAGTCGTTCGAGCGCGCCGGGATCCGGGTGGTGTCGGCCGGCCCGAACGCCTTCGTCTACTTCATGGACACGCCCGAGCCGGTTCCGCTGGACGCGATTGAAGCCAGGTGCCCCGGCCTGGCGGCCGCCCTCTCCAAGAGCCCCGGCGTCGGGTTCGTGCTCGCGCGCGCGGAGAACGGCCCCGTCTACTTCTGGCGCGGGGAGCGCCACCGACTCGCGGACCCGGACGGGGCGCTGTTCGAGGGACGACAGGACCGGGCCCTCGTCATGCGCGGCCTCGCGGCCTTGATGGACATGCGGACCGCGGGCGACCTGGTGGTTTACGGCACCGGGGCGCCCGAGGGTCACGTTTCCTACATCGACGAGGTCGGTTCCCATGCGGGCCCCTCGGACGAGGAGCTGCACACCTTCCTCGTGGCGCCCGTCGGCGCGCACCTGCCGTCCCGGATCGACCGCCCGGCCCAGCTCTATGACGTCTTCGTCCGGTACCAGGCGGCGGGGCCGGACGAGACGTCAAGCCCCTAGCATCGACAGGCTGTCGTGCCGACGACAGGGTCGGCCAAGGGCGACCGTTCACGACCCCGCATTCTGCCCGAGGCCCTCACGATCGCCCGGACGCCCCTCGCGGGCGCCATGCGACCTGGCACGTCCCTCGCACTGGCTGGTTGCCGTGACGTGGAACTCGCGACAGCTGGCCGAAAGGTGGACGGTATGACGATGCGCACGATTCTAGGCACCACGCTCGCGTTCGGACTGCTGCTGTGTGCCGGCCAGACCTCGGCTCTGGCGGGCGGCGCGCTCATCGAGACGACGGCGCCGCTCGCCGACCAGTCGGAAGAGTCCGTCAAGGCCGCGGTGATCGCGGCGATCGACAAGGCCGTGCGTGGGGCCGCGGCCATGGGTTTCGACTGGTACCAGCTCCGTGACGCCCAGCTCTCCGAGAACGAGGTGGCCATCCAGATCCTGGCGACGGACGAGGGGCCAGGCGCGGCCGAGGTCGATCCGGGCGAGAGCCCTTCGGGCACGCCGGACGACGAGGCGTCCCCCGGGGAGCTCGGGCCCGGGGAGCCGAGTCCTGCGGTCTCGCGCGTCGGCATCTGAGCCACGGTCTGGCTCACAACGAAGCGAGGGACCGGCCGCCGAGTGGCGGCAGGGGCCCTTGACCCTGCCGGCGTCAGACCTCGACCCGCTGACCCTCGCGGGCCGCGAAGCACCAGATGGGGGCGCCGCGCTCGGCGATCAGCTCCTTCGCCAGAACTTCCATCCCCGTCACCACGTCGTCCGAGTGCATCGGATCGTGATGGAAGAGGGCCAGGGCCTTCACGCCGGCCTGGAGGGCGACCTCGACCGTAGCGCTCAGGGACGAGTGCCCCCAGCCGATCTTGCCGGGATACTCGACGTCCGTGTACTGAGCCTCGCCGATGTAAAGGCCGGCCCCGCTCACGAACCTCACGAACGCGTCGTCGAGCACGCGCCCGAACTGCTTGCCGGCTTCGCGTCGGTGACTCCCGGTCTCCAGGGTCGCCCGGTAGGGCTCGTGATCCGTCGCGTATACTACCGCCCGTCCGCCGCGCTCAACCCGATAGCCGAGAACCATGCCCGGATGGTTCAGGTACGTGGCCGAGACGGTGGCCTCCCCGATCCGGAAGGGCTCGCCCTGGTACTCGTGGACGTGAATCGAAGACACGAGGTCGCCGAGCGAGACCGGAAAGTAGTCCGATTGCATCTGCCCGCTGAGGACTCCCTTGAGGGACCGCCCCTGGCCGGTCGAGCCATAGATGTGAAGCGTCGTACCGGGCGAGTAAGCGGGCACGAAGAACGGGAGGCCCTGGATGTGATCCCAGTGCGTGTGGCTGATGAACAGGTGCACGGTCAGCGCGCGCCCGCGGAACTCCCGGGCCAGCGAAAGACCGAGCTCCCGGATCCCAGTACCGGCGTCGAAGACGAGGATGTCCTGCCCGGACCGCAGCTCGACGCACGCCGTGTTGCCCCCGTAGAGAGTGGTGGCGGGCCCGGGAGCCGCGATGGAACCCCGGGTGCCCCAGAAGCCCACCGTGAGCCGTGGCGCCGCCCGGTCGGCGCGCAGGCTCTCGACGCGGGACACCAGCTGGTCGGGGTGGAAGGGCTTGACCACGTAATCGTCCGCGCCCATCTCGCGGGCCCGGTCGATGTCGGGCTTGTAGGACTTCGCCGAGATCATGATCACGACCGCGCTCGCCAGCTCGGGATCCGCGCGGAGGCTCCGGAGCACCTCGAAGCCGTGCATGTCGTCCATGATGATGTCGCAGACCACGATCGAGGGGCGGTGGGTCCGCGCGA
>DASZOL010000051.1:0-46564 GCA_035550795.1 Candidatus Methylomirabilota bacterium | reverse complement strand
CCGGCTCCGTAGCCCAGCTGGCCCATGAGCCGCGTCGGCGCGTTCCGGAGGTGGAGCGGGACCGGCTCGGCCGGACGCGCGTGGACGTCCGCGCGCGCCTGGTTGAAGGCGGTGTAGACGGCGTTCGACTTCGGCGCGCAGGCGAGGTAGACCGCCGCCTGCGCGAGGGCCAGCTCTCCCTCGGGCGTCCCGAGGAAGTCGTACGCGTCCTTGGCGGCCAGCGTGATCTGGAGCGCGTGGGGGTCGGCCAGCCCGACGTCCTCGGAGGCCATGCGCACGAGCCGCCGTGCGAGGAAGAGCCGGTCCTCGCCCGCCTCGATCATGCGCGCCAGCCAGTAGAGCGCTCCGTCCGGGTCGGAGTCGCGGACCGACTTGTGGAGCGCGCTGATCAGGTTGTAGTGCTCCTCCCCTGCCTTGTCGTAGAGGAGCGCCTTGCGCTGCGCCGCCTCGCGCACCGACTCGGGCGTGAGCCGCCGTGGCGATCCGCGCTCACGCCCGCTCGCCGCCAGGAGCCGTGCCGCGACCTCGAGGATGTTGAGCGCGGTGCGCGCGTCGCCCTCCGACAGCGCCACGAGCGCCGCCACGGCGTCCGCATCGACCTCGAGCCCGAGCCCGCCCAGCCCGCGCTCGGGGTCCCCGAGCGCCCGGCGCACGATCGTCTCGAGCTCCGCCTCGGTCAGGCGCTCGAGCACGTAGACGCGGCAGCGCGAGAGCAGCGCGGCGATCACCTCGAAGGACGGGTTCTCGGTCGTCGCGCCGATCAGGGTCACGGTCCCGCGCTCGACGTGCGGCAGGAAGGCGTCCTGCTGCGCCTTGTTGAAGCGGTGGATCTCGTCCACGAAGAGGATCGTGCGCTGGCCGCGGAGGGCCAGACGCTCCTCGGCCTCGGCGACGAGGCTCCGGACCTCCTTGACGCCGGTCAGCACGGCGGAGAACGGGGTGAAGTGGGCCTTCGCGCGCGTCGCGAGCAGGGAGGCGAGCGTCGTCTTCCCCGTGCCCGGCGGGCCCCAGAGGATCATCGAGTGGAGGTCGCCCGACTCGATGGCGACGCGGAGGAGACGGCCGGGCCCGAGCAGGTGGGCCTGGCCGATGAACTCGTCGAGGGTCCGCGGCCGCACCCGCTCGGCGAGCGGCGCCGCCTCACGCCGGCTCTCGCGCGCCGCCTGCTTGAACAGCTCCACGCCGCCCCCCGGGCCTTCCTCTACACTCGCGTCGCCGGCCGCGGCGCCCGGCCATTCAGGCGCCGCCTCGTCGCGCCCCTGTCTCTCGGCGTCAGCATGCCACACAGCCGGGGGTTGACCCAAGCGATCGACCCGCCGGGGCTCCGGCGACCCACGGACGCCTTGATCTGGCGGGGCCGGCGTCAGGCGCGCTGGTGGCGGTCGTCGACGGGGCCTACCAGGCCGCTGACCGGAGCCACTCCGGGAGCTGGCGCAGGTCCCGCAGGACCGCGCGCGGGGCCACGCCGCGCCGGGCGAGCTCGAGCGGGTCGGCGCCGTAGGCGATGAAGGCGGCGCCCCCGGCCTGAGCCGCCGCGCCGTCC
Source organism: Candidatus Methylomirabilota bacterium (assembly GCA_035550795.1). Taxonomy (GTDB): domain Bacteria; phylum Methylomirabilota; class Methylomirabilia; order Rokubacteriales; family DASRDR01; genus DASRDR01. The sequence goes on along the minus strand of DASZOL010000051.1, from coordinate 45,021 downwards.
ACCCACGAGTCGCCGACCACCCAGATGCGCCGCTCGGGGAACGCCGCTTCGAGGAGCCGGAGTCCCGAGGGGTCGGGCTTGAGCGCCGCCTCGTCGCGCGTGATCAGCGCCGTGAAGAACGCGTCGAGGCGGCAGTTCGCCAGGGCCCGCCGGGCGACCGGCCCGGTGTTGTTGGTCCACACCGCCAGGGGATAGCCCTCCGCCCGCAACGCCGTGAGCGCCTCGTACGCCCCCGGCTCCGGCTGGGCCTCGACGACGGCCTCCTCCTCGTGAGTGGTACACAGTGTCCAGCACGCCTGGCCCACCGACTCCCGGTGCGCGGTGGCGGCGGCGATGAACTGGCCGATGGTCCAGGTCGTGGTGGCGTCGGGGAGGGGGACGCCCGCGGCCTCGATCAGCCCACGGATCTCGACCTTGAGGCGGGCGAGGTCGAGCGGGGAGCGCACGAGGGTGTGATCCAGGTCGAAGGCGCAGAGCGGACGCACGGAAGGCAGTATACCCCCCGACACACGGGGGTTTGGGAGAACGCGACCCACTTCTGGTAGGGTAGCAGCATGCGACGGCGGCGACGCTTCATGCCCGCTGCGGTCGGCGTCGTCCTGGCCGGGCTCGCCGTCCTGGCCCTCCCTGTGCCGGGCGGCGCCGCCAGGACCGAGGCCGATCGCCTCTGGCTGGTGGGTGCCGGGGCGTTCGAGGACGGCCTCTACGAGACGGCGTACCGCGAGCTGGGGCGCTTCGCCCAGGTTGCGCCGGCAGACCGGCGACGCGGGGACGCGGCCCTCCTGCGCGGCAAGGCGGCCTTCTGGATGGAGCGGTATGCCGAGGCGCTGGCCGAGTTCGACGTCGCCGAGACGTTCCCCCTCACCGTGGCGCCTCCCGGGGAGGCGATCTTCTGGCAGGGCGAGGCCCTCTTCCGCCTGGGGCGCCGGGAGGAGGCGCGGGACCGCTACGCCCGGTTCCTCGCGCTCAAGCCTGCGTCGCCGTACGTCGCCGACGCACTCTACACACGCGGCCTGACCGAGCTCGAGCTGGGGCATGCCGACAGCGCGGTCGGCACGTTCCGGGATTTCCTGCGCGAGTATCCGAATCACCCGCGCGCTCCGACGGCCGCCTACAGCGCGGCGCGTGAGCTGATCCGGGCACGGCGCTGGGACGACGCGCTCGCCCTCCTCACCCCCTACGCGGCCCGCTATCCCGGGAGTCCCTACCTCGCCGAGACTCGCTACCTCCTGGGGGTCGCCCAGATCGAGCTCGGCCGTCCGGAGGGTGTGCGGACGCTCGAGCAGTTCGTCGTGCAGGCTCCGGAAAACGAGCTGGTGCCCACGGCGCGCGTCCTCGTGGCCGAGGCCCAGGTCAAGGCGGGCCGGCCCCGGGAGGCGCTGGAGCAGTACCAGGCCCTGGTCCGGGCCACGCCAACCCACGCGCTCGTGCCGCAGTCGCTCTACCGGATCGGTGAGCTGTCGCTCCGGCTCAACCGGCCCGCGGACGCGGAGGCGGCCTGGACCGCCCTGCGGCGCGACTTCCCGCAGGACGCCCTCGCGGCTCCGGCCGGACTGGTCACGGCCCAGCTCCACCAGCAGCGGAAGCAGTGGGAGCCGGCGCTTCGGATCGCCCAGTCCATTGCCGACCTCAAGGGTGAGGAGCGTTCCGAGGCGCTCCTCATCGTCGGGCAGAGTGCGCTCCAGCTCCGTCGGAACGGGGACGCGGCCCAGGCGTATCACGCCGTCGTCGTGGAGGCGCCGCCCGCGTCCAAGCGTTACTTCGAGGGCCTCGCCGGGCTCGCCGCCGCCCTGGAGGCCGCGACCGACAAGGAGGGCGCCAAGCGAGCCTACCGCGAGATCGTCGACACCGGCCAGGACCCGGATCTGGTGCGCTGGGCGAGGGGCCGTCTGGGCGCACTCGAGGCGCCGCCGCCGCCCCGCGAGACCCCGCGGGCCAAGCCCAGGCCGAAGGCTTCCACGAGGTCGGGCGGCGGATGATGGGCGGACGCGGCGCGGTCCTCGCCATCGTCACAGCGGCGCTGCTGACGCCGCCCGCCGGCGCCGCGACGCCGGGGCCGGTGGAGTTCCCGCCCCCGCCGCTCTCGGTGGAGGTCTCCCCGATCCCGATCGGGATCGAGCGTCCGCGCCTCGAGCCGCCGCCGGCGCCCCCGGTCCCGGCGCCCGCGCTCGAGCTCGGGCGCGCGCCCGCCCCCCGCTTCTTCTCCGCGGTCACCAAGCCCCTGCCCCCGGCCGGGGACCCCGGCGGGTTCGCGTGTACGTTCGCCGCCTTCCGGCGCGCGCCGGCGCTGGTGGAATGCGGGGTCTCGCGGGTGCTCGCGGGCGACTACCGGGAGGCGCGTGACGCCTTCGAGGAGAGCCTGGCCGTCGATCCGCGCGGAGCGCAGACGGCGTCGGCGTACATCTGGCTCGGCGAGCTCGCGCTGCTCGAGGCGAGCAATCCCGCGTCTCCCGCCGCGGCCCGCGCGGAGCGCGCGTACCGCGCCGGCCTGCCGTTGGGGCCGCCCCCGCCCCTCGGGATGCATGCCGAGGTGGGCCTCGGGCTCCTGGCGCTCCGACGGGGTGATGCCGCCGAGGCGGAGGCGGCCCTCGACCGCGCCCTCCAGGCCAGGCCACCTCAGCCGCTGGCGCTCGTGGCGCGCTATCTCCTCGGCGTCGCCCGGTTCCTGCTGGACCGGCCCGCCGAGGCCGTCGCCCTCTGGGACGACGTCGTCCAGAGCGGGGCCCCGGGGCCAATCCTCACGGAAATCCAGTTCTGGCGGGGCGTCGCGCAGGCTCGCCTGGGGGATCCGGCCGGCGGGCTCGATCTGTTGAACCGGTTCGTGGCCACGGTGCCGGTCACCAATCCCCTGCGGGGTGACGCGCTCGTGCAGGCGGGCTGGATCGCTCTCGAGCGCAATGCGCCGAGCGAGGCCGTGCGGCGCTTCCTCGAGGCCGACGCCGCCAACCCGCGGGTCGAGCTCTGGCCCCAGCTCCGGGCCGGGCTCGTCCGCGCCCATCTCGCGCTGGGCGACACCGCCCGCGCGGCGAGCGCCGCGCGGCAGCTGAAGGCCGAGGCCCCGCGCGACCCGCTCACCGCCGCCGCGCTGCTCCTGATCGCGCTCGAGAATCAGAAGCGTGGGGCGGTGGGTCAGGCCGCCGACATCTTCCGCGAGATCCTGCTCCTGCCCCTGGAGCCCCCGCTTCAGGACTACGTGCGCTACCGCCTCGGCGAGGCACTCGAGCAGGAAGGGCGACTCCTCGAGGCCAAGGACGCGTACCGGGAGCTGCGAGACCGGGGGCGCGACGAGGCGGTCGCCCAGCGGGCGACCTACCGGCTCGGGCTCATCGCGCTGCGCGAGAACGACACGGCCGGCGCGCGCCGCGAGGGGGAAGCGCTGCTGCGCGCGGGGATCCTGCCGGAGCTGCGAGAAGGCGCGCTGCTGCTGGTCGCCGAGGGCGCCGCGCGCGGAGACGATCCCAATCGCGCGGTGGCGGTGCTGCGGACGTCTCTCCGCGACTATCCGGACTCACCCGGGGCGTCCCGGACCCGCCTGGGTCTCGGCTGGGCCCTCCTCCGGGACGGCGACACCGAGAGCGCCATCCGGGAGTGGCGCGACGTTACGCCGAGGACGGATCTCCAGACTCGGGCGCTCGCGCTACTCGCCGTCGCCGACGTCGCGCTTCGCCAGCGACGGGATGCGGAGGCGCTGGAGGCGCTGCGCGGCATGACCGTGGTGCCGCCAGGGCTGCGGAGCCCCGACGCCGTGGCGCTCAACCGGGGCATCCTGGCGCTCCGGACGGGCGACCACCGGGACGCGATCCAGACCCTCGAGCCGCTCGTGCCCCGGATCGGGGACCTCGGCATGCAGGCCCTCGCGCGTCGGGCGCTCGGAGTCGCCCACTACCAGCTCGGCCACTACGACCAGTCCGAGCGGCAGTTCCGCCTCGCGGCCAGCGCGACCCCCCAGGAGCCGTCGAGCTGGCTCGGCGCCGGCCTGGCGGCGCTGGCCCAGTTCCGTCACGCCGAGGCGGAGGATGCGCTCCAGCGCGCGCGGTTCGCCGCCGTGGACGTGGCGACCTCGGCCTGGTACGGCCTCGTCCTGGTCTCGGTCCAGCGCGGGGATCGCGACGCCTTCCGCGAGCGCGGAACGGCCTTCGTCGACCGGTTCCCGAGCCATCCAGCGACGCCCGCGGTGATCTACGGTCTCGTCGTGGCGGCGCTGGACCGGAACGACCTGGGCGAGGGGCAAGCGTGGACGCAGCGGCTGCTTCGCCAGCACGCCACGAGCGAGTACGGCACCGACGCGCTCGTCCGCCTTGCGGCAGCCGCAAGCCAGCGGCCCGATGTGGCGCGCCAGGCGTACCGCGACCTCCTCACGCGGCCCGCCCCGGCCGACGTCCGTGCGGCCGCCTGGTTCGGACTCGCCGAGACCGCGCTCGCCGCGGGCGACGGCGGCGAGGCCCAGCGCGCGGCCGAGGGGTTCATCCGTGAGGCGCCCGCGGGCGATCCGCGCGTCGCGCAAGCGCACCTGGTCCTCGTGCGGGCGCTCCAGGCCCGGGGGCAGCCGGACCGGGCCCTGGCCGCGATGGAAGGCTTTCTCCGCGAGTTCCCCCAGGACGCGGCGTCGCCGGGGATCGAGCTCAGCCGGGGTCAGCTGCTCGCGGGATCGCAGCGGTGGGAGGCCGCGCAGAAGGCGTTCGAAGCGGCGCGGCGGGCGGACGATCCGGCCGTGGCGGCGGAGGCCGAGTTCAGGCTCGGGGAAGCGCTGCGGGCGCAGGGCAACCACGAGGCGGCCATCGCCGCGTACCTGAGCGCCACCTATGCCTACCCGGAACAGCCCCTCTGGGCGGCCCAGGGGCTCCAGGGCGCGGCGCAGGCCTACGTGGCGCGCCAGAAGCTGCGCGAGGCCGGCATTGTCCTCCGGAAGCTTGCCGCGCGGCCCGGCGTCGACCCGGCGCTGGCGGAGTGGGCACGTGACTCGCTCGCGCGCCTCGGACCGGGCGCGAGCCCGGGCCCGCCGCCCTCGGGCGGCGGAGCGGCCGCCCCGAAGCCCTGAGCCGCCTCTCCGTCAGACGGCCAGCTCGAACGTGTCGTGCAGCGCGCGGACGGCGAGCTCCGTGTACTTGTCCTCGATCACGCAGGAGACGGCGATCTCCGAGGTCGAGATCATGTGGATGTTGACCCCCTCCCGCGAGAGGGCCCGGAACATCCGCGCCGCCACCCCCGAGTGGCTCCGCATCCCGACCCCGACGATCGAGACCTTGGCGATGCGGTCGTCGTAGGTCACGCTCTCGGCGCCGATCTTCCCCGCGACCTCCTCGAGGGTGGCGACGACGGTGGGCCGGTCGGCCCGGGGCACCGTGAAGGAGATGTCGCTCAGGCCGTCGCGGCTCACGTTCTGTACGATCATGTCCACGACGATCCCGTGGTCCCCGACGGCACCGAACACCTGGGCGGCGATCCCCGGGCGGTCCGGGACGCCCCGGATCGTGACCTTGGCCTGGTCGCGGGCGTGGGCAATGCCGGTCACGACGACGGCTTCCATGTTCGAGTCCTCTCTCGTGACGAGCGTGCCGGGGTCCGCCCTGAACGTGGACCGGACGTGCACCGGCACGCTGTACTTCTTCGCGAACTCGACCGAACGGGACTGGAGCACCTTGGCGCCGAGACTCGCCATCTCGAGCATCTCGTCGTAGGAGATCCGGTCCAGCTTCCTCGCCTCGGGGACGATGCTCGGGTCGGCCGTGTAGACGCCGTCGACGTCGGTGTAGATCTCGCAGACGTCGGCCTGCAGCGCGGCGGCGAGGGCCACCGCCGTGAGGTCCGAGCCCCCCCGGCCCAGCGTGGTGATGTCGTCCTCGGCGGTCACACCCTGGAAGCCCGCGACGATGGCGACGTAGCCGTTCTCCAGGGCGCGGCGGACCTTGTCACCGGCGATCCCGAGGATCCGCGCCCGCGTGTGCGCGGCATCGGTGCGGATCCCGGCCTGCTCGCCCGTGAACGAGCGCGCCTTGTGGCCGACGGCGTCGATCGCCATGGCGAGGAGCGCGATGGAGACCTGCTCCCCGGTGGCGAGCAGCATGTCCATCTCGCGCTCGGGGGGCGTCGGCGTGACCTCGTGGGCCAGCCGGATCAGACCGTCGGTGGTCCTCCCCATGGCGGAGACCACGACCACCACCCCGTGGCCGGCTTTCGCGGTCTCGACGACGCGCCGGGCCACGCCGCGGATCTTCTGGGCGTCGGCGACCGACGACCCACCGTATTTCTGGACGATCAGACCCATGGACGGCTCACGCGCGGGCCATGCTACCCCAGCGGCCGGCGCGCGTTCAAGCGCAAGCGTGCCTCAGGGGGCGCCTTCCGGGGCCTCCACGCGCAGGACCACGGTCGGCAGGGCCACTACCCCGAGCCGGTCGATCTCCGCGAGCGCCGCCGTCATGTTCCGCTCGAGGGCCTCGTGCGTGAGCATCACGATGGGCACGGCGCCGGCCCGGCCCTTCTGGATGACCGTGGCGATCGAGATGTCGTGGCGGCCCAGGACCCCGGCCACCTGCGACAGCACGCCGGGCCGGTCCTGGACCATGGCCCGGAGGTAGTAGGCCGATCGGACCTCGCTCATCGGCCGCATCGCGAGCCGCCGCTCGCCCCCGAGCGGGAAGTCCTCGGCCAGCGTCACGTGCTGGTAAGCGATGCGCCGCGCGATCTCGATCGCGTCCGACCAGACGGCCGAGGCGGTCGGCATCTGGCCCGCGCCGCGACCGTAGAACATCTGGTCGCCGGCGGCGTCGCCGGTCACGAGGATCGCGTTGAACGCGCCAGAGACGGCGGCGAGGGGTGAGGCGGCCGGGATCAGCGTCGGATGCACGCGGACCTCCAGCGCGCCGTCGGTCGCCTTCGCGATCGCGAGCAGCTTGACCCGGTACCCGAGCTCTCGAGCGTAGGTGATCTCCATGGCCTCCAGGCGGGCAATGCCGGCCGTGTAGATGTCCTTGAGGTCCACGCGGGTCCGGAAGGCGAGCGAGGCGAGGATCTGCAGCTTGTGGGCGGAGTCGATTCCCTCGACGTCTAGCGTCGGATCCGCCTCCGCGTATCCCGCCGCCTGGGCCTCCCGGAGGGCGCCGGAAAAATCGCGTCCCTCGTCCGTCATCTTGGTCAGGATGAAGTTCGAGGTGCCGTTGACGATGCCCTGGAGCGAAAGGATCCGGTTCGCCGCGAGCCCGTCCCGGAGCGCGCCGATGATCGGCACGCCCCCGGCGACGGCGGCCTCGAAGCCGAGGAGCACACCCCGCCGCCGCGCCGCCTCGAAGAGCTCCGTCCCGTGGATCGCGAGCAGGGCCTTGTTCGCGGTCACGACGTGCTTGCCGGCCTCGAGCGCCCGGAGCACGTACGTGCGCGCCGGCTCGAGGCCGCCGATCACCTCGATGATCAGGGAGACGGCGGGGTCGGCGAGGACGCGGTCGGGGTCCGCGGTGAGCGGCCAGGCCGCGGGCTCGAGGCCCTCGCGCGGGGCGCCGACGTCCCGGGCCACGGCCGCGACTATGTGCAGACCGCAGCCGGCCCGCGCCTCGAGGTCCGCCCGGTGCTGCTCGTAGATCTTCAGCACGCCCCCGCCGACGGTCCCGACCCCCAGGAGGCCGATCCCGATCTCGCGTGTCATTCGGGACCCTCCGCGCCCGTTGGACGGCCTTCGGCCTGTCGCGCCCCCCTCCCACCCCGAGGGGGGAGGGGGAGATGCCTGGAATGTTCTCGTGGTCCGCTCATTGCTTCTGCTGCCTCGCTCAGCCGAGTGCGGTCCGGATCCCGCGGACGGCCTGGCGGATCCGATGCTCGTTCTCCACCAGGGCGAAGCGGACGTGGCCCTCGCCGTACTCTCCGAAGCCGATGCCCGGCGACACCGCAACCTTCGCCTCGGCCAGGAGAAGCTTGGCGAACTCGAGCGATCCCATCGCGCGGAAGGCCTCGGGGATCGGCGCCCAGACGAACATGGTCGCGCGCGGCTTCGCGATCGACCAGCCCAGGCGCCCGAGCCCGCTGATCAGGACGTCGCGGCGGCGGCGGTAGGTCTCGGCAATCTCGGCCACGCAGGCCTGAGGCCCCTCGAGCGCCACGATGCCGGCGATCTGGACGGGCTGGAAGACGCCGTAGTCGAGATAGGACTTGATCCGCGCCAGCGCGTGGACCATGCGCGGGTTCCCGCAGGCGAAGCCGAGCCGCCAGCCAGCCATGTTGTACGACTTCGTCAGCGAGAAGAACTCGACGCCCACGTCCTTCGCGCCGCGGGCCGCCAGGAAGGACGGCGGGCGGTAGCCGTCGAAGACGAGGTCCGCATAGGTGAAGTCGTGAATGACCCAGAGCCGGTGCTCGCGCGCGAAGTCCACGACGCGCTGGAAGAAGTCCGCGTCGGTGACCTGGGTCGTCGGGTTGTGGGGAAAGTTCAGCAGGAGCCCTTTCGGCTTCGGCCACGCGAGGCGCACCGCCTCCTCGAGCCGCGCGAAGAAGTCGCCGTGACCCTCGGCGGCCACCAGCGGCACCGAGCGCAGGTCTCCGTCGGCGATCACGACCGAGTAGGCGTGGATCGGGTAGGCGGGGTTCGGCACCAGGACGGCGTCCCCCGGCTGGAGGAGAGCGAGCATCAGGTGAGCGAGTCCCTCCTTCGAGCCGATGGTGGCGATGGCCTCGGTCTCGGGGTCCACGGCGACGCCGAAGCGCCCCCGGTACCAGCGGGCGATGGCGACGCGCAGCCGCCCGATGCCGCGGGAGGCCGAGTAGCGGTGATTTCGCGGGTTCTTGGCGGCCTCGACGAGCTTGTCCACGATGTGCCGCGGCGTCGCGCGGTCCGGGTTGCCCATGCCGAGATCGATGATGTCCTCGCCCCGGGCGCGCGCCTTGACCTTGAGGTCCGTGACCGCGGCGAGGACGTAGGGAGGCAGGCGCTTGATCCGGTAGAAATCGTCCACCCGGCGACCCCCTTCGAGAGATGGCTGGAGTGCGAGAACCCGCGGGCGGGGAACGAAGCTGGATGATAGTCCCGTCAGCCCGAACCTGTCAATTTTTCGGAGGGATTCGGGGCCCAACCCCTCCGGTCGAGGAGGTACCGCCGGCGCCGGCCGGTCAAGGCCCGACCCCGTCGAGGAACGCGAGACAGACGCGGTTGAAGGCCTCGGGGGTCTCCCAGATCGCGCCGTGGCCGACGGCCGGCAAGTAGGTGAGCTGCGCCCCCGGGACCCGGCGCGCGAGATCCTCCGCCAGAACGGGCGGCGTAATCAGATCCTGGGTGCCCACCGACACCAGCGTCGGGCAGCCGATCCCGTGCAGGCGCCCCCGGGCATCGTGGCCGACCGCCGCCTCGGTCTGGTGGAGATAGGCGTGAAGGGGCACCTGGTGCGGATTGTGCGTCGCCCGCTGGACGACCATCTCGACCAGGTCGGGCTGGCTGGCGAAGCACGCCGGGGTGAACAGCCAGACGCTCAGCGCGCGATAGAATCCCTCGCGGTCGAACTCCCGCCGCGCCATCCGGACCGCGGCGACGAGCGCCTGGAAGTAGGGGTGCGGTCCCGCCCACGTCGCGTGAAGCTGGAGGCTCGCGAACCGGTCGGGCGCGGCGAGGACCGCCTCCTGGGCGATGGCGCCGCCGAGCGACAGCCCGAGCAGGTGGGCGCGGGCGACGCCGAGCGCGTCGAGGAGGCCGAGGAGGTCCTCGGCCATGCCCCGGGTCGTGTATGGGACGTCGGGGGCGTCGCTCCGGCCGGCGCCGCGGTTGTCGAACACGAGCACGCGGTGGCGCGGCGCGAGGGCCGCGAGCTGGAACGGCCAGGCGGTGCAGTCGCCCCCGAGGCCCATGACGAGGACGACCGGCGTCCCGTCCTGCTCGCCGTGCCACTCGTGGTAGAGGCGGATCCCGTTGACCGCCGCGAACGGCATCGCGGTCTAGCGGGGCCAGCCCGGCCCGCCGTCACTCATGAGCCGCCAAGGATTCCGAGAGCGTCTCCCACTCGTGGAGGAGCCAGGCGACGTGCTCCTCCGCCTCCTGGCGCTCGAGCGTGACCGCGCGGGCGCGCTCGCCGTCGGCGTAGAGCGCTGGGTCGGCGAGCGTCCTGCCCAGAGTCTCGAGTCTCGCCTCCACCGCGTGGATCTCCGTCTCGAGAGCGTCGAGGCGGCGACGGAGGTCGCGCACGGCCGGGTCGACCCGGGGACGCCGGCGGGCGCGGGCGCCGTCGGCCGGCGCGTTCGCCGCGCCGGCGGCCCCGTCGCGTCTCCGAGCCGTGGCCTCCCCGACGAATGGCGCCGTGGGAGCCCGGGGCGGCGGTGGGGCGCCCGTCCGTGCCTGCTCGACGGCAGCCTGGTAGTCGTCGTATCCCCCGAGGTGGGTCACGAGACGGCCGTCGCGGACCTCGACCACCTTCGTCGCGAGGCGGTTGATGAAGTAGCGGTCGTGCGAGATGAAGACCATCGTCCCGGCGAAGTCCGCCAGCGCGTCCTCCAGGACCGCCCGTGACGCGAGGTCCAGGTGGTTCGTGGGCTCGTCGAGGCACAGGAAGGGCGACGGCCGCACGAGCATCCGGGCGAGCGCGAGGCGCGCCTTCTCGCCGCCCGAGAGCACCGCGACGCGCTTCTCCACGGCGTCTCCCGAGAAGAGGAACGCGCCGAGCAGCGTCCGGAGCCGGGTGCGGTCGGTCTCGGGCGCGGCGGCTTCCATCTCTTGGAGCGCGGTGCGCGCGGGATCGAGCGCGTCGAGCTGGTGCTGGGCGTAGTAGTGCACCGTGACGTGGGCCCCCAGGACCCGCTCCCCCGCGTCCGGAGGGAGCACGCCCGCCAGGATTCGCAGCAGGGTCGACTTGCCGGCGCCGTTCGGGCCCACCAGCGCGATGCGATCGCCCCGCTCGACGTCGAAGTCGACCCCGGCGTACACGACCTTCGGGCCATAGCCCTTGGCGATGCGCCGGAGCTGCACGACGTGCCGGCCTGTCCGGGGCGGCGCGGGGAACGCGAAGCGGATCTGCCGGGCGGCCCGCTCAACCTCCACCCGGTCCAGGCGGTCCAGCATCTTGATCCGGCTCTGGACCTGGCGCGCCTTCGTGGCCTTGTAGCGGAAGCGCTCGATGAAGCGCTCGATCTCGGCCACGCGCTTGGCCTGGTTGCGGGCGCGCGCCTCGAGCAGCGCCTGGCGGGCCTCGCGCTGGGCGAGGTAGTCGTCGTAGTCCCCCGTGTAGAGGTCGAGGCCGGCCGGCGACAGCTCGGCGATGGTCGTGACCATGCGGTTCAGGAAGTAGCGGTCGTGCGAGACGACGACGACGGTGCCGTCGTACGCGGTCAGGTAGCTCTCGAGCCAGCCAAGGGACTCGAGGTCGAGGTGGTTCGTGGGCTCGTCGAGGAGGAGCAGCGCGGGACCTTGGAGGAGGAGGCGCGCCAGCGCCGCGCGCATCCGCCAGCCGCCCGAGAACTCCGCGAGCGGGCGTGCGAGCTCCGCGTCGCGGAACCCGAGCCCGCTCAGGATGACCCGGGCCTCCGTCTCGAGCCGGTAGCCGCCGAGCGCCTCGAAGCGGTGCTGGAGGTCCCCGTACCGGGCGGTCAGGGCCTCATCCGCCTCGTGGAGCCGTGCGGCCAGCGCCTCCAGCTGGCGCTCGATCTCCCAGACCTCCGGGAACCCGGCCAGCGCCTCGCCCAGGACCGAGCCGCGGGCCTCCCCGGCCGCCTCCTGGGGGAGGTAGCCGACCGTCGTCTCGCGGGCCCGGCTCACCCGGCCGGCGTCGGGGGGATCGATCCCCGCCAGGATCCGGCAGAGCGTGGTCTTGCCGACACCGTTCGGCCCGACGAGCCCGATGCGCTCGCGCCCTGCGAGCTGCCAGATGACGTCCCGGAAGAGCACGCGGTCGCCGTAGGCCTTGGACACCTCCTCGAGCTGGATCACCCCAACATTTTACGCATGGGCGCCATCCCGCGGGCCCTCCGGCGCCGGAGCCGCGGAAGCGCTCAGGGACTCCGTCGGGCCGATCGCTGCGCCCCGCCGCCCCTCCGAGGAGGACCTGGCCGGCCCGGCGGTCAGGCGGGAGCGTCGAGCGTCCGGAGGAGTACTTCCGCCCGCTGCGCCCAGCGCGGCACGTGAAGCTCGACGAAGCGTCGGCGGGCGTGCTCCCAGTGCTCGGCCGCCCCCGCCCGATGGCCGCGCGCGAGCGCGGCCTCCCCGAGATCCACCCACACGCGCGCCACGTCGTAGCGCGCCTGGATCGCCTCGAACGTCGCCACTGCTTCGCGGAGCGTCGCGCTGGCCTCTGACAGCGCGCCGACCGCACGCTGGACGCGCCCGAGCGCCCGGAGCGCCAGCCCGATGCCGTAGGGCGAGCGTGCCGCGCGGGTGATCCCGAGCGCCTCCTGCGCCGTCGCCAGCGCCCGCTCATGGCGGCCATCGAGGCGGTAGGCGTCGGCGAGGAAGGCGGTGAACCAGCCCTGAAACTGGGGGAAGCGGAAGACGACGTGCTGCTGGACCGTGGTCTCCAGGGCGGGGATGGCCCGCGCGGCGTTCCCGTGCTCGACGAAGGCGAACCCGAGCCAGCCGGAAACGACGGCGTGCGTGAGCGGATCCGGGGCGACCGCCAGGCCCCGCTCGCACGCCTCGATGGCGGCCTCGGCCTGGCCGAGGCCCGTGTGGATGATTCCGATGGCGCTGAGCGCGGACGCCTGGAGCTGGCGGTCCCCGACCGTCTCGCCGATCACCCGGGCTCGCGTCTCGGCCTCGAGCGCCGCGTCGAGCTCACCGAGCTGCGCGTGATTCAGCCCCACGACCCAGTGGGCCTGTCCGATCCACCAGGCCCGGCCCGCGCGCTCGAGGCAGGCGAGCGACTCCAGAGCGTGCCGGATGCCCTCGGCCGCGCGCCCGGAGAGCGGCGCCTCCTGCGCGAGCACGTAGTGCGCCTTGCCGCGCGTGGCCGTGTCCCCGCAGCGCGCGGCCTCGGCAATCGCCCGCTCGGCGCTCTGGATCGTGCGCTCCCGGTCGCCGAGGAAGAGCTGGGTGCGGGCCAAGAGGAAGTGGTAGTACGCGGACAGGGTGGCGTCGTCCAGGCGCTCGAGGCTTGCCTTCCAGTGCAGCAGGACCCCCAGGACCTCCCGGGAGCGGCCGAGGTGGATCAGCGACGACGCCTTGCGGAGGACGAGCCGCAGACGCCGGTGGTCGCGCGCCTCGGCGGGGAGGCGCTCCACGTGGACGAGCGCCTCCTCCAGCGCACCCAGCGCCTCCGCGTGCGCGTGGCCCCGGGCGGCCTTCTCCGCCACGCGCGAGAGGCACTCGACGGCGCGCTCCGACTGATCGGTGCGGGCGTAGTGGTACGCGAGCCGGTCGTCCGCCTCCTCGAGGCGGCCCTCGTAGAGGCGCTCGAGGGAGTGGGCGGCGGCGGCGTGCAGCGCCTGGCGATGGGCGACCGGCAGGCTCTCGTACACCACCTCCCGGGTCAGCGCGTGCTTGAACACGCAGACGGACTCGCCGGGGCGGGTCTGCTCGTAGAGGAACTCGAGCCGCGTGAGCTCGCGGAGATGGTGCTCGATGTCGCCGGGGCCCCGCCACGCGGCCTGGAAGAGGCGGAGCGGGACCTCTCGTCCGATCACGGACGCCATGCGCAGCGCGTCCTTCACGTCCTCGGGCAGGCGGTCGATGCGCGCCCGCAGCGCCTCCTGGACCGTGTCCGGGACGGCGAGCCCTCCCGGCGCGTCGGGCTGCTCGGTGACGGCCCGGCACAGCTCCTCGATGAAGAACGGGTTCCCCTCGGCCTTGCTGAGGATCGCGGGTGCCAGCGCACCGTGTCCGGAGCGGGCCGCGAGGAGCGACTCCACGATGCGCTGGCTGTCGCCTCGCGAGAGCGGCTGGAGCGCGAGCTGGGTCGCGTAGGACTTGTCCATCCAGGGCGGGCGGTAGCCCGGCCGGTACGTCAGGAGCGAGAGGACGGACGCTCCGGCGGTGGCCTCGAGCAGCGACGCCAGGCACTCCTCGGACGTGCGGTCGATCCACTGGAGGTCCTCGCACACGAACACGATCGGCCGACGCCTCCGTGGCCGACGATCCCGCGCTGTGCGACCGGCTGGCCGGGTCCGGCTGCCGTCAGCTCCTGATCGGGTTCGAGAGCCCGCGGGCCGCCGACCTGACCGGCCTCGATCCCCCTGGAATGGAAGCGGCGGCAGGCGCCCGCCTCCGGCGAGTCATCGACACGCTCCAGTCGCGCGGCGTGAGCGTCAACGGCTGCTTCATTCTCGGGCTCGACGCGCAGACCCCGGACGTGTTCGCCGAGATTCTCACGTTCGTCCGGACCTCCGGGCTGGCCGAGGTGCAGTACACGGTCCTGACCCCGTTCCCGGCACGCCGCTATACGCGCGGCTCCGTCGAGAAGGCCGGCTGCTCCGCGAACGGTTCTGGGACCGGTGCACCCTCTTCGACGTGAACTTCGTGCCGCGGCGCATGACCGTCGAGGAGCTGGGGACCGGGCTGCGCTGGCTGTTCCGGGAGACCTACGCGCGGGAAGCCACGGAGGCGCGCATCGAGAGCTTCGTCGCCCAGCGCCGGGCGGCGCGGCAGGCGGCCCACCGTCCCGCCGCGGGGCCCCCGGACGCCACGGCGGGGCCCCCGGCGGCGGCGGGTGACGTGCCCCGGCCCTGAAGGGCGACCGGGCGCGGCGACCGCGCCGTCCCCCGTGCGATCAGGGGGGCGGATCGAGTAGCTTGTAGTAGAGCGCCGTCGCGTCGAGCGTGCCCGTGGCGCTCCGGGCGTAGCGGGGGATCGCGCCGGCGAAGCTCCATCCGACCGCCCGGTAGAGACCCTCCGAGGGATCCCCCTGCCGCGTGTCGAGGACGAGGGTCGTGCGCCCGAGCCGCCGCGCCTGGGCCTCGAGAGCAAGCATGAGCGCGCGACCGATGCCCCGGCGGCGTGCCCCGCGGTGGACCATGACCTTCGACACCTCGGCCCGGTGCCTGGCATTGGCGCGCGTCGCGAGCTCGAGCTGGGCCGAGCCCACTAGGCCCAGCTCGCCGTCGCGAGCGGCGAGGACGACGCGAGCGCCGTCCCGGAGGCTCTCCGCGACCGCGGCCCAGTAGCGGTTGGCCTCGGCATCGCCCAGGGGCGGCAGGAACCCGACGGAGGCCCCGCTCTCGACGGCGTCCCGGAGGAGCGCGATCAGGGCGGTGTGCTCGGCCTCGATCCCCGCGGCCGTCAGCGGCTCGATGGAGAGGCCCACGCCCGCCATTGTACGGGACGGTCGGGGTGGCCGCCGCACCGGTCCGCTCTGCCGTTCCACTCCGTCGCGGGCATTGCGGCGGCGACGCCCGAGGCGGCCACGCCAGTCTCGGCCCCCGGGAGGGCGGTGACGAGCACCGATGCAGCCCGCACTGGCCCGGTGGTTGCCACGGCATCTTCGAGTGAGACGCCGAGCGGCAGGCCCTTACCCGGGCCAGCGACGCCACCTACGAGGAATCAATCAACTCGCTCCCGGGAGCCAAGGTCTCGACCATCCGAGCGGTTGCCGGCCGGCGCCGGAATCCTCTATGGTGGGTGGGCCATGAAGGGCGTGGTCGCGGGGACGGGGGACTGGCCGAGGTCCGCGGAGGCCCCGGGATGAAGATCGAGCTCCGGCCGCTCCACCCGAGCTTCGGCGCCGAGGTCGTCGGGGTCGATCTCGCTCGGGACCTCGACGAGGAGACGATCGCCGCGATCCAGGACGCCTGGACCCGTCACAGCATCCTGCTCTTCCGCGGCGTCCGAATGACGCCGGCCCAGCACGTGGCCTTCACCCGGCGCCTGGGTGCGCTCCACGTCATGGAGCCGCTCGAGTTCAACCTGCCGGAGTGGCCGGAGGTCTTCGTGGTCTCGAACGTCGAGGAGAACGGCAAGCCCGTCGGGCTCAAGCGGGCGGGCTGGGGCTGGCACTCCGACGGAGAGGACAAGGCCATCCCCAATGCGGGATCGTTCCTCTACGCGATCGAGGTCCCGCCCGAGGGGGGCGACACGCTGTTCGCGGACACCTACGGCGCCTTCGCCACCCTGCCTGAGAACGTCCGCCGCCTGATCCGGGACCGGCGCGCGTGCTTTAGCCGGGTCCGCCTGCACCACGTCCACTACCCGCACATGGCGCCCCTGACCGACGAGCAGAAGGCCAAGCGCCCCGACGTGTGGCATCCCATCGCGCGCGAGCATCCGCGATCGGGCTGGACCGCGCTCTACATCGGCCGGTGGGCCTGTGAGGTCGAGGGGCTGCCAGAGGCCGAGGGGCGGGACCTGATCCGGTATCTCCAGGAGGCAGCGACACGAGCCGACTTCGTCTATCGTCATCGGTGGCGAGTGGGCGACGCGGTCCTCTGGGACAATCGCTGCACCCAGCACTGCGCAACCGAGTTCGACGAGACGCGCCACCGCCGACGCATGCACCGGACGACGATCGAGGGCGATCTCCCGCGCCTCGCAAGCTTGCCGCGGCCGCGGCCCGCTCGGCTCCCGGTCCCGGTGACGTGAGTCGCCCGCCTGGCTCGCCACGTTCATGAGGTCGATCGAGCGCGTGCGAAGGACATCGGTGCCTGGCGACGACACGAGCCGCGCGTATGACGGTTCGCTGGCTGCCCGCGGCCGGGTGGTTGGCTGATGACGACGCCACCGGTGACGGTCCTGATCGCCTCGGCGCTCGAATCTCCGCTGATCGATCGCATCCGGGCCGTCGACCGGCGCCTCGATGTTGCCTATCGCGCCGATCTCGTGGGACACCCACGCTATGCGGGCGATCACACCGGGCCCGTGATGCGGACCGCTGCGCAGGCCGCCGAGTGGGCGGCGCTGGTCGCCGAGGCCGAGGTCATGTTCGACGTCGACCGCGCAAGCGACATCGACCTGGTCCGCCAGGCGCCCCGGCTCCGCTGGGTCCAGCTCTCCAGCTCCGGCGTGGGTCACGTCGTTGGGCAGATGGGACTCGGCGACTGTCCGATCGTCGTGACCAACGCGGCGGGGGTGCACGCGACACCGCTCGCCGAGTTCGTCCTGTTCGCGATGCTTTACTTCGCGAAGCGCATGCCGCGCGTCCTCGCCGATCAGCGGCGCCATCACTGGGAACGGTTCGCCCTCGACACGCTTCCCGGCAAGACGCTCGGCATCGTGGGATTCGGCCATGTGGGCCGGGCGATCGCGCGACTGGCCCGGTCGGCGGGACTGCGGATCCTCGCCGTTCGTCGGACGTCCAGCGATCCCTCCGGCTCGCCCGACGTCGACGCGGTCTATCCTCGAGCCGGCCTCGGGACCCTGCTGGGCGAGAGCGACTACGTCGCGCTGATCGTCCCCCTCACCTCCGAGACGACAGGCCTCCTGGGCAAGGCAGAGATCTCCGCCATGAAGCCCGGCGCCGTTCTGATCAACATCGGACGCGGCCAGCTCGTGGATGAGGCCGCCCTGATCGAGGCACTCCGATCCGGCCATCTGGGAGGCGCGGCGCTCGACGTCTTCGCCAGCGAGCCCCTGGCGGCTGCGAGTCCCCTGTGGGACCTGCCTAACGTCCTCGTCACGCCGCACAGCATGAGCACGGCGTTCGGTGAGAACGAGCTCCTGGTCGATCTGTTCTGCGACAACCTTCGCCGCTACCTGGCCGGCGACGCTCTCCGGAACGTCTTCGACCGCAAGCGAGGCTACTGACCGCCGGGTGCGAGTGGGCCCGGGTCTGTCCTAATCACATTCAGGCGCGCGCAGTCCTGAACGGCAATTGCCCGGGCGGAGGCAGGCAGCGAAGCCGTCGCCCCAGCCAAAGCGCCCGGGCCGGCGGGACGGACGATCAGCCGGCCGCGCCTTTGCCGCAACGGCCGTCGGAGGGGCCGCCCCCTCCGAGGATTCTCATGGCACCCGCAGCAGCACGCTGCGGATCAAGGCGTCGTCGAAGCGATCCTGGTCTCGGGTGACGGCGCACTCCCGCTGGACGATCGCCAGGCGGTTCTCGCCGACCTGGAGGGCCCCCGCCGGGAGGAGCACCTTCACCACCGAGACCGCGCCGGCCGCGGCGCCCCGTGGCGCCTGGAGGCGGCCCACCGGCCGGTCGTTCAGGACGGCCTCCGCGTAGCAGCCCCAGGGGTTGTCGACCGGAGCCAGGCTCTCGATGGTGGCCTCCAGTTCGGCGGCCCCGGGCGGCCGGTCCACCACCACGCGCCAGCCTCGGCCGTGCGAGGGGTGAGCCAGCCGGTACTCGGCAGGGATGCTGTCCGCGTCGGTCCCGCCGTCCCCCACGTGGACCGGCCGCTGGGCGGGCTCCTGCAGCACGGTGGTCCCGTGCGACCTCATATCGATGGAGCCCGGCGCGAAGGTCACGTCCAGGTGCAGCGACACGCAGCCGGCGGCCAGGACGAGGGCCAGCACCGCGGAGCGTCCCGACGAGCAGAGCCCGTGGTTCATCGGAGCCGCACGCCGGAGGCGGCCAGGGCCCGGGCCGCCGGGAGGCCGCCCGCGGTGCGCCTCAGGATGGCTCGCTCCCCAGCATTGAGATAGTTCAGGATGATGCCCGCCTACGGCCTGGCCAGGACGATGTTGAACTTGCCGAGGAGGCGCTTGGCATCGCCCGTCACTCGGGACTCCAGATCAATCGCCAGGGAGGGCTTGGCCCAGGGATCCTGGCTCAAGTAGGGGTCTCCCCTGAAGTAAAGCTGTGTCGTCAGGGGACCATAGAGGGGGTGCATGACGGTGAAGTGCACGTGGGCGGGCCGAGTGCGTCCGGCATGCTGCTCGAGCCCCGGGAGGCCCGGTGGGATGGGGTAGCGTCCCGGGACGATCGTCTCGATCTCGTAGTGCCCCTGGGCGTCGGTCAGAAGCCGCCCCCTCAACCGGAACGGCGTGCGATCGGTGAGGTGCGCAGGCTCCTTGATGTCGTAGTGACCTGCGTGATCTGCTTGCCACACATCAAGCAGAGCCCCCGGCAAGGGTGTTCGGCAATCTGGACCGTAGACGGTTCCGGACACCACGAGGACTTCCCCGACCTCGCCGGGATCCGTGAGCTTGGCCCGGGCTGGCGCGCCGGCCCGGTAGAACGGCCCGAGGACGTCCGGCGATGTGGGCAGACACTGCTGGGCGATGCCGGTGGCAGGGACCCCCAGGAGGCCGCCGGCCATCACGGTCGCCGTCCGGCGCAGGAGCGTTCGCCGCGACAGTGTTCGGCTTGCGTTCGGGATCAGGTCGTCGTACATGTCTTCCTTTCCGTTGCCGTGGTGGCGTCGTCGCCTGAGCCTTGACGGCGTCCGAGGAAACCCGGGCCAGTGTACCCCGTACCGCCTCGGGTTTCGTGGTACCGGGTTGATGAAAGCCGACGGGTGCGCCGGTTGACCGGAATTCTGGGGGTCACCGAGATAGCCGCCCCGTCCTCACGATCGATTCTGGGGCTTCTATGGCCCTCGATCCCGCCGCCGGGTCGGCCGATGGCGTTCACGCCGCCAGTTCCAGGAGCCGCGCGGGGAGGATGGGAAGCGCTCAGACACTGGTTCTATCGCGTCCGCCGCTCCGCGCCCTACGTTCGACGGTAGATCGGGCCCCGCGCGACCACGCGCCCGAGATCCGGCAGAGCCACGGGCTCGATCCGGTAGCCCCGCGGCTGCACCGGCCCGGGCTCGAGCCCGGACCTACGACGGCGCGTTCCACAAGTACATCACCGACCACATCCTCGATTGACGCCGGGCCGGCCTCGGACGCCGGACCGAGAGACCGGGGTCGGCACCAGGATCAGCGGGCGCTCACGGGAGTCTCCCGGACCTCATCGGCCGCCGCGATGATGGACGGCGGCTGGAGCGGCAGCAAGGCTCACGTCCGCGGGTGGCCGGGCGCGCGCTTCGGCCCGGCGCGCCCGGCGAGAGCCGTCAAGGGGTCGCGCGCCAGGCCCGGGCTCGCTTCTCGGCGCGCTCCACCCAGCGTAAGACGCCCACGGCGCGGAAGCCTCGCTCGGCCTCGGCCAGGTGAGTCGCCGTCCCGCCGGCGTCGCCCCAGGCGTGCGCCAGCCCGGCCAGATCGAGCCTGGTCCGGGCGATCTCGAAGGCCGCCTCCACGCGCTCGAAGGCGCGTAGCGCCTCGCGCAGGTGGTCGTGCGCGTCCCCGAGCGCGCCCCGAGCCTGCGCGACATGTCCCAGCGTGCGCTCCGCCCATCCGATCCCCTGGATCGAGCCCGTCGCCCGGGCGTGATCGAGCCCCCGGCTCGCCAGGTCGAGCGCCATCTCGAGCCGGTGGGCCCGCCGGTGGGCCTCGGCCAGGAAGGTCAGGAACCAGGCCTGAGGCTGGCGAAAGCGGAACTGATCGAGCAGGCGCAGCGCCTCCTCGAGGCGCGCCACGGCCGGGGCGAGCTCCCCTCCCTCGAGCCGGGCGAAGCCGAGCCAGCCGAGCGCCAGGGCGGTGTTCAGCGGATCGGGCGAGCGCGCCAGCGCGTCCTCGCAGCTCCGAATGCCCGCGTCCAGGTCTCCCCGGCAGATGTGGACCAGGCCGCTCGCCCAGGCGGCCGAGCTCATGATCTGCGGGTCGCCCACCGCGGTGCCGCGCGCCGCCGCCTGGGCCTGCGCGGCCAGCGCCGCGTCGTACTCTCCCAGGAGCGTATGGTTCAGCCCGACCGCCCAGTGCGCCGGGCCGGTCCACCAGGGCTCCCCCGCCCGCTCGAGAATGACGACGGCCTGCCGGCCGTGCTCGAGGCCTTCCCGGGGACGGCCCGACATGGCGCCGTGCTGCGCGAGGACGTAGTGGATCCGGCCCCGCGTCGCGTCGTCCTCGCATCGCGCCGCCTCGGCGAGTCCCATCTCGAGGTGGGAGGCCGCCTGGCGCTGGTTGCCGAGGAACAGGTAGCTCCGTCCGAGCAGAAAGTGATAGGGGCCAGCCAGACGGGGGTCGGCCAGGCTCTCGGCGAAAAGCTCCACCTGAATCACGTGCAGGCTGCCGTCCGGGACGCGGAGGCGGTCGCCGGGGCCGAGGTCTGGCAGTTCCGCCTGATTCCGGACGTGGACGCGTGCCGCTACGACTTGCTCGTCGAGCTGCGCGGCGCCGGCCTCGTCGAGGCGGGGGTCGTTGTGTTCGCGCGGGCGGTCGACGAGGGACTCGCTCTGCGTCAACGTGGAGTATCGGGCGAAGCGGCGCTCCCGCCGGCTCGGGCCGCCGCGTCTGCACGTCATGCGCACCGGGTGGGCGGAGCGGCAGTGCCGGGTGGAGTTTGCCGAGGGCCGACGAGAGGTGCAGCACAAGTGGTCGGCGATCCGGTCCGAGTGGGACCCCGCGAGCCGGCTGGAGGTGGTGGAGACATGCGACACGGAGCCGATCCCGAGCGGGCCGCCGGTGCCGTGAAGGCCGCGGCGGCGCGATTCGCGCAGGGGCTCGGATTCTGGAGTCTCCTCGCGGGCCCCGTCCTGGCCTGGCGGCCTCATGCCCTCCGCCTGCCCCAGCTGTGGCTGGTCGTGGGGCTGAGCCTCCTCGCCAACGTCCTCCAGCCCTCGTACCGGCTCCTCGCCCGGAAGCCGCGCGAGGACCATGGGACGTTCCTGCAGATCATGCTGACCGTCTACCTGACCCAGCTGCTCGCCGTGCTGGAGCTCGCCGCCCGCGGTCCCCGGAGCTTCCCGTTCGGCGCGACCTGCTGGATCGCGCTCGGCGCGATGCTCGGGGGGCTCGCGCTCCGGACCTGGGCGGTGGCGACGCTGGGTCGCTTCTTCACCCTGCCCGTGGCGGTGTCGCGAGGTCAGCCCGTGATCGACCGGGGGCCGTACCGGCTGATCCGCCACCCGAGCTACCTGGGGGCGCTCGTCGCCTTCGTGGCGAGCTGCGTGCTGCTGGGCAGCTGGATCGCGGCGGTCGTCGCGGCGGTGGCGCTGTCGCTGGCCTTCTTGGCGCCGGATCCGTCACGAGGAGCGGTGGCTCGAGACCGGGCTGCCCGGCTATCGGGACTACGCGGCGCGAACCGGTGCGATGCTCCCCCGGCCCGTCGGATCCCGGGCGCCGCTCCCGGGTGCCGGGCCCGCTAGTCCCGGAAGTGGCAGGCCACCCGGTGGCCCGAGACGCCTTCTTTGAGGGGCGGCTCCTGGTCCTGACAGATCCCCGGGACCTGGCGAATCCGGCAGCGCGTGTGGAAGTGACAGCCCGCTGGCGGCCGGATGGGGCTCGGCACGTCGCCCTCGAGGAGGATCCGCTGGCGCTTGACCTCGGGATCGGGAATCGGCACCGCCGAGAGGAGCGCCTCGGTGTACGGGTGGCGAGGGTTCGAGTAGAGGTCCTTCGCCGACGCCACCTCGACGATCTTGCCGAGGTACATGACTGCCACCCGCGTGCTGATGTGCTCGACGACCGAGAGGTCGTGGGCGATGAAGAGGTACGTGAGGTTGAACTGCTTCTGGAGGTCCTCGAGGAGGTTGATCACCTGCGCCTGGATCGAGACGTCGAGCGCGGAGACGGGCTCGTCGCAGACGATGAGCTTCGGGCTGACGGCCAGCGCCCGGGCGATCCCGATGCGCTGGCGCTGGCCGCCCGAAAACTCATGGGGGTAGCGGCGCATGTGGTCCGCGTGGAGGCCGACCGTCTCCAGCAGGTGGGCGACCTTCTCCTCGCGCTCACGCCGAGTCTTGGCGAGCTTGTGGATGATGAGCGCCTCCCCCACAATGGAGCCCACGGTCATCCGCGGGTTCAGCGACGCGTAGGGGTCCTGGAAGATGATCTGCAGGTCGCGCCGGAGCGCCCGGAGCGACCGCTTGTCCATGGTCGTGACGTTCTTCCCCTCGAACCACACCTCACCCGAGGTCGGCTCGATGAGGCGCAGGATGCAGCGGCCGGTCGTCGACTTGCCGCAGCCCGACTCGCCGACGAGCCCGAGCGTCTCACCGGCATTGATCTCGAGGTCGATGCCGTCGACGGCGTGGACCCGCGCCACTTCCCGCGAGAAGAGGCCGCCCTTGATCGGAAAGTGCTTGACCAGGTTCTTGACGCGCAGCAGCGGCTCGGCCATCGCGGTGTCCTCTCCTTAGTAGAGCCAGCACGATACCCGGTGCCCGGGCCTGACCTCTTTGAGCATGGGCTCCTGCTCCTTGCAGACCGGCTTGGCGTGCGGACAGCGGGGTTCGAAGCTGCATCCCTTGGGGAGGTTGAGGAGGCTCGGGACCACGCCGGGGATCGCCTCCAGCCGCTTCTTCTGGATCGCGGCGGTGTCGATCCGCGGGATCGACCGGAGGAGGCCTTGGGTGTAGGGGTGGAGTGGCTCCTTGAAGAGCTCTTTGACGGAGGCTTCCTCGACCACCTTGCCGGCGTACATGACCATGACCCGCTGCGCCGTCTCCGCGATGACCCCCATGTCGTGCGTGATCAGCAGGACCGCCATGCCGAGCTTGGACTTGAGCTCGTTGAGCAGCTCCAGGATCTGCGCCTGGATGGTCACGTCGAGGGCGGTCGTCGGCTCGTCGGCGATCAGGAGCTTCGGGTTGCACGAGAGCGCCATCGCGATCATCACGCGCTGCCGCATGCCACCCGAGAGCTGGTGCGGGTACTCCTTGACCCGGCGCTCCGGGTTCGGGATGTGGACGATCTTGAGCATCTCGACCGTCTTGTCCATCGCCGCCCGGCGCCCGAGCCCCTCGTGGAGGCGGATGGCCTCGGCGATCTGCTCCCCGATCGTGAAGACGGGATTCAGGGAGGTCATCGGCTCCTGGAAGACCATCGAGATCTCCTTGCCCCGGACCTTCCGCATCTGGGCGGGGGGCAGGGTGACCAGGTCGCGGCCCTCGTAGAGCATCTGGCCCTCGACGATCTTCCCGGGTGGCATCGGGATGAGCTTCATCACGGACAGCGCCGTGACGGTCTTGCCGCAGCCGGACTCTCCCACCACTCCGAGGGTCTCGCCCTTGTCGATGTGGAGGTCGACGCCGTCCACCGCGCGAACGACGCCCTCCTCCGTGAAGAAGTGCGTCTTCAGGCCCTTGATCTCGAGCAACCGCTCGGCCATGAGAGCTCCTTCTCAGACTGCCGTCATTTCGGGAGTCATGCGGCCCGTGGCGGCATCGCGCGCGTCAGGGCTCACGCACCGAGGGCTGCCTGCCGCTCGCGCGCCCGGCGTGACCACTCGCTCGCGGGAAACTCCTGGACCAGGCGCCTCAGGAGGGACGCCGCCTCATCGGAGCGCCCGAGCCGGATCAGGGCGTCCGCCTTCTGGTAGAGGGCCTCGGGCGCGGCCTGTGTCCTGCCGTACTCCTTGAGCACCGCGTCGAATCGCGGCAGCGCCGACTCGTACTTGCCCTGACGCACGTAGAACGCCGCGATCCACAGCTCCTTCTGCGCGAGCCGCAGCCGGCACGCCTCGATCTTGACGATGGCGTCCGGGGCGTAGCGGCTCTCGGGATAGAGGCGGATCAGCTTCTGGAACTCGGAGAGCGCCTGTGAGGTGATCTTCTGGTCACGCTCCAGGGTCGGCATCTGATCGAAGTAGGACCGCGCGAGCCGATACTGGCCGAGATCCGCGATCTGGTTGCCGGGGTACAGGGTGACGAACGACTCGAACTCCGGGACGGCCTTCTCGAAGTCCTTGGCCCGGAAGTACGTCTCGCCGATCAAGAACCGGGCGACCGGCGCCAGGTCCGACTCGGGGTGCCGCTCGACGAGCCACGAGAACTGGTCCCGGGCGGCGTCGTACTTCTCCTGGAGGAGGAGCCGCTCGCCGTCCTCGTAGAGCTTCGCGGCGGGGGCGACGGTGGTCGGCCGGCCGCCGAAGAGGCCACTGAAGGAGCTGCAGCCCGACGAAAGGAGGAGACCGACGGCGACGAGGGCGAGCCTTGCTCGCCGTGACGGCCGTCGCCTCGGATCGATTGAGCGCTTGAGGATGAGCACGCGCCTCCCGTGCGGTGAGTACGCTATCCTAGGAGCGGCCCTCGATCAAGTCAAGGCCAAAGTCGCGCATTTTCGGCGCTTGTGGGCTCCGGGCCCCCCGGGGGTTGCCACGACCCTCGCGGCCGGGAGGACCGTCGCGAGGATTGGACGGGCGCGCCCCCCGGTTATCTTCTACTATAGGGTTCCGGCCGAGGCCGAGCGACAGTCCGGGGTGTGCGCCATGCGAGAGAGGGCTCAGCGATGCTTGGAACCAGACGGCACGGGGATGCGGGCCGGCAGGCCCGCGCGATCGGGTGGATCCTTTGTCTGACGGCGGCGCTGACCGGCTGCGCTGCGACCCCGGCGGGCGCCCCCCGGGTGATGCAGCCGGGTGACTTCAAGATGCTGGCGGGCAACTGGTACGGTTCGGAATACATTCAGCAGGCGGCGCCGCAAGCCATCCAGGGGGTCATCCAGGAGACGGGGGCCTTCTACACCGCGCTGCGCGGGGCGCCCGGTGCCCAGAGGCCAGGCATCATGCGGATCGTGGACGGCGGGGTGGTGTACGAGACGGCGACCTCGAAAGGCACGATGACCTTCCACGAGAGCGAAGACAAGGCCAACTGGGTCTGGAAGTGGCAGGGCACGACCACGGACGGGGGTGCCGTGCGGAGCGAGCTGACGAGGCCGAAGTGATGGCCGTCATTCCAGGAGGGCCCTGATGAAGCTGACCGGTATTCCTCGATCGTCCCACGCGCCCCGCATGGCCCGGGTCAAGCAGCAGTTCGCGGGCCCGATGCTCCAGGACATCCCCGCCGCGGTCCGGCAGACCCTCGGCGGCCTGGCGCTGCCGATCAAGGCGGGGCAGAGCGTGGCCCTGGCCGTCGGGAGCCGCGGCATCGTGAACATCGACGTGATCGCCAAGGCCGCGGTGGAGCACGTCAAGGCCCTCGGCGCCAAGCCGTTTATCTTCCCCGCGATGGGGAGCCACGGAGGCGGCACCGCGGACGGCCAGCGCTCGGTGCTCGAGCACTACGGGATCACCGAGGCCACGATGGGGTGCCCCGTGCGCGCCACGATGGAGGTGGTCCAGCTCGGCGAGGCGCTCGGGCTGCCGGTCTGGCTGGATCGCCACGCGTCGGAGGCCGACTGGATCGGCGTCATCAACCGCGTCAAGCCGCACACGGACTTCGTCGGCGGCATCGAGTCCGGCCTCTTCAAGATGATGACGATCGGCGTCGGGAAGCATCGCGGCGCCGTCCAGGCCCACCGCGCGGCGGTGCGCCACCGGTACGAGCCCATGGTGGTGGCGTTCGGCCGCGAAGTGCTCCGGAAGGCCCGGATCGCCTTCGGCCTCGGCATCGTCGAGAACGGGTACGACGAGACCGCCCTGGTGCAGGCGTTCCTGCCTCCCGACCTGGAGGCCGGGGAGCGCGACCTGCTCCGCCGGGCCAAGAGTTGGATGGCGCGCCTGCCGTTCGAGCAGATCGACCTCCTGATCGTCGACGAGATGGGCAAGGACATCTCGGGCTCGGGGATGGACTCGAACATCATCGGCCGGCACGGGACGTTCTTCGAGCCGCCCTACACGACCCCCAAGGTCACGTTCATCGTGGTCTGCGACCTGACGGCGCACACCTACGGTAACGCCATCGGCATCGGAAGCGCCGACTTCACGACCCGCCGGCTCGTGGACAAGATCGACTGGGAGGCGACCTACGTGAACGGGCTCACCGCCTGCTCCCCGGCCGGCTGCAAGGTGCCGGCGACGCTCGACTCCGCCGAGGAGGCGATCGCGATCGCGCTGTCGTGCCTCGGGCTGGACCGCGTGGAGGACGCGCGGGTCGTGCGAATCAAGAACACGCTCCGGATCGCCGAGGTGGACGTCTCGGAGAACCTGCTCGCCGAGGTCGCCCAGCGGGACGACCTCTCGCTGGTCGGCGATCCCGCGCCGATCCCCTTCGACGCGACCGGGTACCTCCAGCCGTTCTGAGCGGCGGTCGGCTCGGCTTCGCGCTGCCGGGCCCCGGCGGCTCGGGCGCCGCCGGTCCACGCCCGACCGACGCCGCCGGGGGCCTCAGTGGGCGTTGGGGCCCTCGATGATCTTCTCCATCACGACCGTGTCCACCCAGCGCCCATCCAGGCGCCCCTGCTCGCGATAGGTCCCCACCTCGCGAAAGCCCGCGCGCGCGTAGGCGCGCATGCCGGCCTCGTTCCACGGGAACGCGGCCAGCACGAGCTTGTGGTAGCCGAGGTCGCTCGCCCGCGCGACCAGCGCCGCGAGGAGCTGTCGCCCCACCCCCCGGCCACGACACGCCCGGTCGACGTAGAGCGAGAGGTCGGCCACGTGCTCGTAGGCGCGCCGCGCGTTGAACACGTTGAGGCTGGCCCAGCCCACCACGCCGCCGTCGCCCTCGGCAACCAGGACGGGATGGCGCGGTCCGTGGGCGCCGAGCCACTGGGCGCGCTCCTCGGGCGTCCGCTCCTCGGTCTCGAGCGTCGCCACGCGATCCTGGATGCCCTGGTTGTAGATCCGGCAGATAGCGGCGGCGTCGCCCGGGGTCGCCGCCCGGATGCGGAGGGCCGGCGGCGTCACGCGAGCCCCCGCGCGTCCAGGCGCCCCGGGCCGAGCAGGCGCTCGAATGTCTCGACCGGCTGCCGCATCCCGTCGGACAGCGCGACGTCCTCCGGCTCGGCGATCATCCGGAGGCGCCAGGGATCGTCCGCGAGGTCGTAGGCGCGCCGAAGCGATGCGGGATGACGACGGCCGTGCGGAAGGAAGGGCAGACGCCTGCCTTGGCGGGTGCCCAGGCAGGCCTAGCGGCGGCGGGCGCGCGGCCCGGGCCAGAAGGGCTCGTCGACCCCCGGGATGCACGCGGGCATCACGCTGATGTAGACCCCGCGCCCCACGGGCGTCATGGCGGAGGGCCAGCGGCTCGTACCGGCCCCCGTCGGCGCCTGGAACCGCTCCACCTCCGCGGGCGCGGCGAACGGTGTGGGACTGACAGCCAGGGAGCGGATCGACATGAGCAGCGAAAGATCGCTCTGCGCCGGGGCGCTCGGCGGCGCCGGGGCGCCCTCCGCGGTGGTCGACGCGCTGCCGGCGTACGCCGGCCCCGCTGCCAGGGCGGCGGCCAGGATGCCCACCACGAGCCACGATCGTCGCTGCATAGCTTGACCCTACCCCTCGCCCGCCGAGCATGTCAAGCTGACCCTTCGAGGACTGGCGACGCCCGGGGGAAAGGCCGAATGCCGCGCCGCATCTTCGGGACGGCCCGTCGCCTACCCCTGGCCGGCCGTTTCGCCGGGCTCGTCACCCCTGCCGCGCGCCGCGTGAACGGGGCGGGTCGGCCGGTCCGGGCGGCGCGCCGCCCCGGCTAGGCGGTACCCCTGGCGACTCGGCTCCCCGGAGATGACGGTGCGCCCCGTTGCCGGGTCCCATCCCGTGCGCCATAATGACCGGCACATCGATCCCCGCACGTCCGAGGAGGCGACGCGATGGAGCTCGGGAAGACGCCAAAGGAGATCCGGCAGGCCATCCGCCAGGGCCGCTACACGGGCGGCACCGCCGGGCTCGCGCCCGGGTACGTCCAGGCCAACCTGGTGATCCTCCCCAAGGCGGAGGCCTACGACTTCCTCGTCTTCTGCCAGCGCAACCCCCGTCCGTGCCCCTTGATCGAGGTCACCGATCCCGGCAATCCCGAGCCGGCGGGCGTAGCAGCCGGGTCCGACCTCCGGACGGACGTGCCGAAGTACCGGATCTACCGAGACGGCCGTCTCACCGCTGAGGTCCCGGACATCACGAGCGAGTGGCGCGACGACTTCGTCGCCTTTCTCCTCGGCTGCTCCTTCACGTTCGAGTCGGCGCTCCTACAGTCCGGGGTGCCGGTCCGCCACATCGAGGAGCACCGGATCGTCCCGATGTTCCGCACGAACCTCGCGTGCCGCCCGGCCGGTGTGTTCCGGGGCCCGATGGTCGTCTCCATGCGGCCCATTCCCGCCCCCCTCGTCCCTCGGGCGGTGACCGTGACGGCTCGCTTCCCCATGGCCCACGGCGCGCCGGTTCACGTGGGAGACCCCGCGCTCATCGGCGTCGGGGACGTGATGAAGCCCGACTGGGGGGAGCCGCCCACGCTCCTGGCCGGCGAAGAGGCGGTCTTCTGGGCCTGCGGTGTGACGCCGCAGGCGGTGGCCCTCGAGGCCAAGCCGCCGCTCGTGATCACGCACGCGCCGGGCCACATGTTCATCACGGACCTGCCGGACCACGCGCTCGCGGCGCTCTAGCCGCGCGCTCGCCCAACTCCTGCCTTGTCGACGGGCCTCTACCCGGCACCGCGCCTGCTCCCGGCCGGGGACGCGGCGGTGTCGGTCGAGCTCGGCGACGAGATCTCCCGCGAGGTCAACGCCCGCGCGCTGACGCTCGAGCGCCTGCTGCTCGACGCGCGGCTTCCCGGGCTAGTCGACACCGTCCCCACGTTCCGGGCGCTCCTCGTCCACTATGACCCCCTGGTGCTCCCCTGGGCGGCGCTCCGCGCCCGGCTTCTCGATCTCGCGGGCCGGCTCGCGGACGCCCCGCCGCCGCCGGGCCGCCGGGTCGAGCTTCCGTGCGCCTACGGCGGGGCGCACGGCCCCGATCTCGAGGAGGTCGCCCGGCGACTCGACCTCACCCCGGCGGCCGTCGTCGATCTCCACGCGGGGGCGGAGCACTACGTCTACTTCGTGGGGTTCACGCCCGGCCTTCCCTACATGGCCGGCCAGCCCGCGCGCCTGACCATCCCGCGGCTCGATCGCCCCCGGACGAGGACGCCCGCCGGCAGCGTCGGGATCGGCGGGACCCAGACCTCCATTTACTCGGTGGAGAGCCCGGGCGGGTTCTGGGTGCTCGGCCGGACCCCGCTCCGGCTCTACGATCCCGCGGCGGCTGAGCCGATCCTCCTCCGCGCCGGGGACCACGTGCGCTTCCGGCCGATCGACCCCGCGGAGTTCGACGCGCTCGCCGAAAAGGTGGCCGCGGGCACGTACCGTCCCCGCATCGAGGAGGAGACGTGAGGAGCCGAGGGCGAGGGCGCCGCCGGGGCGTCCTCGCCGCGCCGCCCGCCGCGGCCGAGCCCGGCGCGTCTCCGGTCCCGTGAGCCAGGGCGCCGCCGTGGGTACGCTGTTCGTCGTCGAGCCCGGACTCCTGACCACGGTCCAGGACCTCGGGCGCGTCGGCTACCAGCGCGTCGGCGTTCCGCCCTCGGGGCCGATGGACCGCGCTGCGTTCATGGTCGCGAACCGGCTCGTCGGGAACCCGGCCGGCGCCGCCGCGCTCGAGTGCACCATCAAAGGGCCGCGCCTCGAGGTCCGCCAAGCAGCGACGATCGGGGTGGCGGGCGCTCCCATGGGCTTCACGATCAACGGTCAGGAGGCCCCGTCGTGGACGGCCCTGCGCGTCCGACCGGGTGACGTCCTTGCGTTCCAGATGGCGAGCGCCGGCTGCCGCGCGTATCTGGCCGTCGCGGGCGGCATCGACGTCCCGCTGGCCCTGGGCTCCCGCGCGACCTACCTTCGCGGGCGGCTCGGCGGGCTCGGCGGCCGGGCGCTTCAGAAGGGCGACGCGCTGCCTGTGGGGAAGGCGTCACCGGAAGCTGTGCGAGAGGACCGGAGGGTTCCGCCGGCCCTCCGGCCGGCGTACCCGGCCGAGCGAGAGTGCCGCGTGATCCTGGGTCCGCAGGACGATCGCTTCACCTCCGAGGGGATCCGGGCGTTCCTCGAGGGCCCCTACGACGTTACCCCCCAGGCTGACCGGATGGGGTATCGTCTGAAGGGACCCGAGATCACGCACGCCCGCGGGCACGACATCGTGTCGGACGGCATCCCGCTGGGCGGGATCCAGGTGCCGGGTGAAGGGCAGCCGATCGTGCTGCTGGTCGACCGCCAGACGACCGGTGGGTACACCAAGATCGCGACCGTGATCAGCGTGGACGTCGGCGCGATCGGCCAGACCCGGCCCGGCCATCGGATTCGCTTCCGGCGCGTGACGCTGGAGGAGGCCCACGCCGCGCTCGCCGCGGAGGCGGCGTGGCTCGCCCGCGCGGTTCAACGGTGAGTCGAACGGAGGGACGTCGCCCCGGCCCGACCGGATCGCGGCGTCGAGAGGAGTGACGCGATGCCCAACGTGATCGACCTCAACTGCGACATGGGCGAGTCCTACGGGCGCTGGACCCTGGGAGCCGACGAGGCCATCATGCCGCACATCAGCTCGGCCAACATCGCCTGCGGCTTCCACGGCGGCGATCCGCACGTCATCCGGAAAACGGTCGCGCTGGCGCTCCAGCACGGGGTCGCCATCGGCGCGCACCCCTCGCTGCCGGATCTCATGGGATTCGGGCGCCGCGTCATGGACGTGACACCCGCCGAGTTGCGGGACTACGTGTGCTACCAGACCGGCGCCGTCCGCGAGTTCTGTCGCGCGGCCGGGGCCGAGCTCCAGCACGTCAAGCCCCACGGCATCCTCTACACGATGGCCGAGCAGCACGAGGGCATCGCGGAGGCGATCGGACAGGCGGCGCGGGAGTCGGGAGCCCAGCTCATCCTGATGACCCTCGCGTCGGGCAAGTACGACGCCCACTGCCGGAAGATGGGGGTCCGCGTTGCATCCGAGGGTTTCGCCGACCGCGCCTACGAGGTGGACGGCACCCTGGTCTCCCGGCGCAAGGCGGGGGCGCTCATCACCGACCCGGCGAAGGCGGCGGCGCAGGCCGTGCGGATGGCCGCCGAGGGCAAGGTGCGGACGATAGACGGCGTCGACATCGACCTGTCCGTCCAGACCATCTGCTGTCACGGCGACACGCCGGGCGCCGAGCGCATCGTCCGCGCGGTGCGAGAGGGGCTCGCGACCGCGGGCATCCAGGTGCGGCCCCTCCGGGAGTGGCTCCCGTAGATGACCGACCGCCTGTACGACGTCGTGACGTTCGACTGCTACGGCACGCTCGTCGACTGGGAGGGTGGGCTCGCGACCGCGTTCATGCGTGCGGGGTGGGCGGACGGCGTACGGCTCGATCGGGCGGCCGTGATCCGGGCGTACATGGCGGCGGAGCGGGAGGTGGAGGCAGGCGCCTACCGTCGATACCGGGAGGTCCTGGCAGAATCGGCTCGCCGCGTCGCGGCCCGTCTGGGGTGGCGGCTCGATCCCGGGCGAGCGGGGTTTCTCGCCGACAGCCTGCCCGCATGGGTTCCGTTCCCCGACACGAACGCGGCCCTCGAGCGTCTGTCCGCGGCCGGCTACGCGCTCGGCATCCTCTCGAACGTCGACAATGACCTTCTGGCGGCGACGCAGCGTCACCTCACGGTAAAGGTCGCGCACGTCGTCACCGCCGAGCAGGTCGGCGCGTACAAGCCCGCACCCCCTCACTTCTCCGCCGCCCGGCGGGCGGTGGACGGACGCCGCTGGCTCCACGTCGGCCAGGGGTACTTTCACGACATCGTGCCGGCCCGGACCCAGAGCATCCCGAATGCCTGGATCAACCGCAACGGCGACACGCCGGACGACGGCGGCCGGGCCGACCGGGAGTTCCCGACCCTCCGCGAGCTCGCCGACTGGCTGGCCCCCACCCCCTGACGGCCTGGGAGCGCCCCCGAGTGACCCGCTGTCACGAGCTCCTGCACGGCGCGATCGATCGGGGGCTCTCGGAGGCCGAGATCCGGATGATGATCGCGGAGAATCCCGCGCGGCTGCTCGGTCTCGACTGAGCCGGCCGGCGAGAGGGGGGCAGCGATGGCACAGAAGGCCGTCGAACTCATCCTCATGCGGCAGCTCGCGAGCTACCTCGCGGTGCCGATCTTCCTCGTCGATACGGATGGGAACCTCCTCTATTACAACGAGCCCGCGGAACACCTACTGGGGCGCCGCTACGACGAGACCGGCGAGATGCCGCTCGCGGAGTGGTCGACGGCCTTCACCCCGACGGCCGAGGACGGGCGTCCGATCCCGCGGGAGGAGTTGGCGCTCTCGATCGCCCTCCAGAAGTGGCGGCCGACCCATCGCGCGCTCGTCATCCGAGGCTTCGACGGCGTGGCCCGGCGCATCGCCGTCACCGCGTTGCCACTCGAGGGCCAGGGGCGGCGCCGTCTGGGTGCCGTCGCCATCTTCTGGGAGGAGCACGTGTCGTGAGGCTCACCCTCTGGGGCACGCGTGGCTCCCTGGCGGCGGCCGGGCCCGAGACGGTGCGATACGGCGGCAACACGTCCTGCGTGGAGGTCCGGACCGCCGACGGTAGCGTGCTGGTCCTCGACGCCGGTACGGGAGTGCGGCGCCTGGGGGCTGTGCTCCAGGGCGGAGCCTGTCGCGTGGACATCCTGCTGACGCACCTCCACATGGACCACATCCAGGGTCTCGGCTTCTTCGCCCCGTTCTTCGAGCGCGACCGCGCCGTGCACATCTGGGGCCCGCCATCGACGACGCAGGCGCTCCGGGAGCGACTCACGCGCTATCTGTCGCCCCCGCTCTTTCCCGTGCGGCTCCGCGAGCTCCCGTGCCGGCTGGACCTGCACGACGTCCCGCTCGAAGACTTCGAGATCGGCCCGTTCCGCGTCAGCGCCGCGCTCGTCTGCCACCCCGGCCCCACCGTCGGCTACCGGATCACGGCGGGCGGCGCCTCGCTCGCCTACCTTCCCGATCACGAGCCGGCGCTGGGGCTCGGGCGGCTGCCCGGGGCGCCCGACTGGATCTCCGGGCTGGCGCTCGCCGCCGGCGCCGACGTGCTGGTGCACGACGCTCAGTACAGCACGGTCGAGTACGTCGACCACGTGGGCTGGGGGCACAGCGCGGTGACCCACGCGCTCGCGTTCGCGACTGTCGCCGGGGTCCGGCGGCTGGTCACCTTCCACCATGACCCGGATCACGACGACGACACGCTGACCCGTCTCCTCGACGAGGCGTGCGCCGGCGCCGCCTTCCCGTTCCAGCTCGTACCCGGCACCGAGGGGCTGTCGATGGACGTGGGCGAACCCCAGCGTGGCTTCCGGGAGGGGTCGCTCGACTAGGACGAGGCCGGTGGCCGGCGATCCGGGGCCAGGCCGGGCGGAGAGCCCAGGGCCGGCCCCGGCGTGCGGAAAGGGAAGACCTCGGCGCGCATCACATCGGCGCGTACCACAGGGTCGTCCCGCATGATGCGCTCCGCGTCGGCGGCTGCCCGGAAGATGACGATCCCGAAGGTCGAGGGCCCGGTCGTCTGCGTCCGGCCGAAGAGCACGACGACGCCGGCGGCGACGAGCCGCTCGAGATACGCCACGTGAGCGGCGACCGCGTCGCGCTCCGCATCGGGGAGGCCGTCGGTCAGCATGGTCGGACGGCTCGGCTGGAGTCGGTAGAGGAGCTCGGTCATCGGACCCTCCTCACGCCGGCCGCGGGCGTTGACACGCCTTCCGCGGCCCCCGTATGATGCCCTCGCCTTCGATCGACACCTGAGCTCGTCTGGGCTTCCGAGGAGGTGCCATGCGAATCCGCCACGTGCTCCTCTCCATCCTGACCGCTCTCGTCGCCGCGTTCCCGATCGAGCCGGCCCTCGCCCAGCAGAAGGAGGTCGTGCTCGGGATGCTGTACCCCCTGAGCGGCCCCGCCGCGTCGGCGGGGGTAGACGAGAAGCACGTCTACGAGCTCTTCGCCGACATGGTCAACGGTAAGGAGCCGATGCTTCCCGGCGCCTTCTACCAGCGGCTCAAGGGGCTGCCCGGGATCCCCGGCGGAGCGCGCCTCCGCTTGATCTTCGTCGACCATCAGGGCAAGCCCGACATCGGCCAGACCGAGGCGGAGCGTCTGATCACGCAGGAGAAGGTCCACGTGCTCGTGGGTTCGTGGCATTCGAGCGTAACGGCGACGACGAGCCAGGTCGCCGAGCGCTTCGGTATCCCGCACTTCAACTCGGAGTCGAGCTCGCCCGGGCTGACGCGGCGGGGATTCAAGTGGTTCTTCCGGTCGTCGCCCCACGACGAGCACTTCACGCAGGCGATGTTCGACTTCCTGGCCGACTTCCAGAAGAAGCGGGGCGTCAAGTTCGAGACCATCGCGATCTCGAACGAGGATACGCTGTTCGGCACCGACTCGGCCAAGGCGCAGCGCGCCCTCGCCCAGAAGGCGGGCTACAAGATCGTGGCGGACTTTGCCTATCGGGCGAACAGCACGTCCCTCACGGCCGAGGTGCAGAAGCTCAAGGCCGCGAACCCGGACGTCTGGTTCCCCACGTCGTACCAGTCCGACGCCATCCTCTTCACGCGGACCTCCCGGGAGATCGACTGGAACCCGAAGATCATCGTTGCCCAGAACTCGGGCCACATCGACCCGAAGTTCATCGAGGCGACCGGGAAGGACTCCGAGGGGTACCTCTCGCGCTCGCCGTTTGCGGCTGACCTGGTCGACAAGATCCCGCTGGCGAAGGCTCTCAACCCGGGCTACAAGGCCCGCTCGGGGAAGGACCTCTACGACCTGCCGGCGCGCGCGTTCACGGGCATCGCCACGCTGCTCGATGCGATCAACCGGGCCGGCTCGACCGAGCCGGAAGCGATCCGCGCCGCCCTTGCCAAGACCGACATCAGCGGCTCCGATCTCATCGTGCCCTGGAGCGGCGTGAAGTTCGACGAGACGGGCCAGAACACGGGCGTGCGGGCGATCATCGTGCAGCTCCAGGGCGGCAAGTACTGGACGGTCTGGCCGTTCGAGGTGGCGGCGCGCGACGTCATCTTCCCGATCCCGAGGTGGTCCGAGCGGAAATAGCGCGACGGCCGGGTACCAGACCCCCGGGAGCGCCGCGGTGAGCGTCCGCGTCGGGATCGACGTCGGCGGCACGTTCACCGACCTGGTCGCCATCGACGCCGCCTCCGGGGTGGTGCGCTCGCGCAAGGTGCTCACGACGCCCGAGGCGCCGGCCCGGTCCGTCCTGGCGGGCCTCCAGGCGCTGGCCCCCGGCGCGGCCTCCATCGCGCACGGGACCACGATCGTCACGAACGCCATCGTCGAGGGTCGGCACGCCCCCACCGCCCTCGTCACGACGCGGGGGTTCCGGGACGTGCTCGAGATCGCCCGCCAGAGCCGCCAGGAGCTCTACCGGCTCGACATCGCCCCGCGTCCGGCTCCGCTCGTGCCGCGCCACCTCCGGCTGGAGGTGACCGAGCGCGTACTGGCCGACGGTCGTGTCGCGGTTCCCCTCGCCGACGCGGAGCTGACGGCCCTCGCGGCGGCGCTCCAGGCGAGCGGGGTCGAGGCGGTGGCCGTCTGCCTCCTGCACGCGTACGCGCATCCGGCCCACGAGGCGCGCCTGCGCACGGCGCTCGAGGGGCGGGTCCCGTTCGTCTCCGTCTCGCACGAGATCAACGCGGAGTTTCGCGAGTACGAGCGGACGTCGACGACGGCGCTGAACGCGGCGGTCATGCCGCTCGCGGACCGGTACCTCGCCGATCTCGAGGCCTCGCTGGCCCGGGCGGGGGTGGGCGCCTCGCTGCATCTGCTGCAGTCGAGCGGCGGCATGATGTCGGCGGCCATTGCGCGGCGCCGCCCGCTGGCGATGGCCGTGTCGGGGCCCGCGGGCGGGGTCGCCGCGGCGCGCTTTCTCGCGCGGTCCATCGGGCTCGGCAACGCCATCGCCTTCGACATGGGCGGGACGACCACCGACGTGTGTCTGATCGCCGACGGCCGGGCCGAGACCCTCCCCCAGCGGCGGCTGGGCGGGCACCCGGTGCGGCTCCCCTCGGTCGGCGTCGAGTCCATCGGCGCGGGGGGCGGCTCCCTGGCCCGGGCCGAGAGGGCGGCGCTGCGGGTGGGCCCGCAGAGCGCGGGCGCCCGGCCGGGCCCCGCCTGCTACGGTCAGGGCGGAGCCGCGCCCACCGTCACCGACGCGCACGCGGTGGCGGGCACCCTCCGCGCCGACGCGCTCCTCGGCGAGGCGATCCGGGTGGACGTCTCGCGCGCGCGGACCGCGCTGGATCCCGTGGCGCACGCCCTCGACCTCGGGCTGCGCGAGGCGGCCGCGGGGGTCCTCGAGGTGGCGAACGCCGCGATGCGCCGAGCGATCCGCCTCATCTCCGTCCAGCGGGGGCACGACCTCCGGGGCTTCGCACTGATCGCCTACGGCGGGGCCGGGCCGCTCCACGCGGGTCGCCTGGCGGAGGAGCTCGGCATGCCGGGGGTCGTCGTCCCGGCGCACGCGGGCGTCTTCTCCGCGCTGGGCTGCGTCGTCGCCGAGGTGGCCTACGACCACGTTCAAACCTTCCGGCGGCCGCTCGAGGGACTGACGGCGGCCGAGATCGAGGCCCGGTTCGCGCCGCTGGCGGAGGCGGTGCGGGCGCCGCTCCTCGCCGAGGGCCACCGGGTCGAGGCGATCGACCTCCGGCGCAGCATCGACCTCCGCTACGTCGGGCAGAACTACGAGCTGGAGGTGGCCTGGACGGGAAACCCCGACGAGCTCCGCGCGGGCTTCCACGCTCTACACCGGCGGCTCTACGCGTACGCCACGGAGGACGCGGTGGAGTGCGTGAACCTCCGCGTCCGCGCCGGCGTCGAGGCGGCCGTGGCGCACCTGCCCGAGTGGCCTACGACGGGCGGCGGGCAGCCGTTCACGGAGCACGAGGCGTACTTCGCCGAGACCGGGACCGCCGCCCTCTCCGTGTACCGGCGGGAGGATCTCCCGCCCGAGCACCGGGTGAAGGGCCCGGCCCTCATCGAGGACCCGTGGGCGACGACGCTCGTCTACCCGGGTCAGACCGGCCTCCTCGACCGCGCGGGGAACCTGTGGATGGGGTCGGACCCCGAATTCCTCGCGATGGGGATCAGGTCGTGACGCCCGTGCACGCCGGGGCGGGCCACAGACGGGGAACGGGGAAGTGTCGGGACGGCCGAGCCTGACCCCGGTCACGCTGGAGGTCGTTCGCCACGCGATCTACGCGATCGCGGAGGAGATGAGCCTCATCATCATGCGCTCGGCACGCTCGCCCCTCCTCAAGGAGGCGGGCGACCTCTCGAGCGCCCTGACCGACGCCCGCGGCCGACTGATCGCCCAGGGACGGGACATCCCCATCCACCTGGGCGTGATGGCCTTCACTGTGAAGGAGTTCCTTCGCCGCGTGCCGCGGCGAGAGCTTCGCGACGGCGACGTGTGGTACCTGAACCTCCCCGAGGTGGGCGGCAACCATCTGCCGGACGTCAAGGCGATCCGGCCCGTGTTCGCCGGGGGGCGTCTCGCGGCGTTCGCCATCAACCTCGCTCACTGGGCTGACATCGGGGGCGCGGTGCCCGGCTCGTACGTGCCGTGGGCGGACGAGGCCATCCAGGAGGGGCTCCGGATCGCGCCGATCAAGGTGTTCGATCGGAAGGGGCCCACGCGGGCGCTCGACTTCATCATGGCGAACCTTCGCGGGCGCGAGGAGCGCGAAGGGGACTGCCGCGCCATGTACTCCGCCGTCGAGGTCGGCGCGCGGCGCCTGGGTGAGCTCTTCGGGCGCTACGGGGCCCCGACCGTCCTCGGCTGCTTCGACCGCTACCGGGCGGAGTCGGAGGCGGCCATGCGAGCCGCGATCCGCGGGATCCCCGACGGCGTCTACGAGGGCGAGGACTGGGTCGACGACGACGGCCATGAGGACCGGCCCGTGCCGGTCCGCGTGGCCGTCACCGTGCGGGGTGACCGCGCCACGTTCGACTTCGCCGGCACCGGTCCGGCGGTGAAGGGCCCGGTGAACGCCACGCCGTACGTCACCAGCTCGGCCGTCTACTACAGCGTGAAATCGCTCGTCGCGCCCGATGTCCCGGCCAACGACGGCTGCTACCGGCCCATCACGGTCCAGATTCCGCCGGACACGCTCCTGAACCCCTCGCCCGCCGCTCCGGTCGTCGGCGGCAATCACGAGACGTCCCAGCGGGTCGTGGACGCCTGCTACAAGGCGCTGGCCCAGGCCGTCCCCGAGCGCATCACCGCGGGAGGACCCACCACGGCGGGGCTCCTCATCTTCGGCACCCGCCAGGACGGACGGTGGCGCA
The DNA here is from genome assembly GCA_035550795.1 of Candidatus Methylomirabilota bacterium. Lineage (GTDB taxonomy): Bacteria > Methylomirabilota > Methylomirabilia > Rokubacteriales > DASRDR01 > DASRDR01. Next base: position 6,244 of record DASZOL010000051.1, on the reverse strand, counting down.
TCTTCTACGAGGTCCACGGGGGCGGGGAGGGCGCAGGCCTTCAGCGCGACGGCGGCCACGCCGTGCGCGTCCACATGTCCAACGTGATGAACACGCCGATCGAGGTCGTCGAGACCGAGTACCCGATCGAGATCGTCCGGCAGGCCCTCCGTCCGGGTAGCGGGGGCGCGGGGACCCATCGGGGCGGATGCGGCTTCACGCGGGGGTACCGGCTCCTCACCGACGCGACGTTGACGACGATGCTCGAGCGGCGGGTCGTTCCCCCCTGGGGCGCGTTCGGCGGGGCCGCCGGGGCTCCGTACCGCATCACGCTCGAGCGGGATGGGACGGCCCGCGAGGTCAAGGGAAAGGAGACCGTACGCCTCCGGCCCGGGGACGTCGTGGTCATCGAGACCTGCGGCGGCGGCGGCTACGGCGACCCCGGCGCCCGCCCGGCCGAGCTCCTGGACCGTGACCGGCTCGAGGGCTACGTGGCCGCGGGGTCGGCCGGCCCGCCGCGGCCGGGCGCGGCTGAGGGGGAAGCCAGATGAGGCTCGCGGGCCAGACGGCGATCGTGACGGGGGCGGCGAAGGGCATGGGACGGGCGATCTCGCTCCGGCTCGCCGGGGAGGGCGCCGACCTCGTCCTGGCCGCCCGCGAGGCCACGCCGCTGGAGGCGGTGGCCGCGGAGGCCAGGGCCCTGGGCCGGCGCACGCTCGTCGCCGCCACCGATGTCCGCGACGAGGCGCAGGTCCAGGCGATGGTCGCGGCCGCCGTCGGGACCTTCGGACGCATCGACGTGCTGGTGAACTGCGCGGGGACGACCGGCCCCGTGGAGACCCCCGTCCAGGAGATCCGCGCGGAGGACTGGGACGGGCTGCTTGCGATCAACCTCCGGGGCACCTTCCTGCCGACCAAGCATGTCGTGCCGGTGATGCTCCGCCAGCGCCGCGGCAAGATCGTCAACATCGCCGGGACCTCGGGTCTCCGGGGGTACCGGCTGCGGGCGGCCTACTCGTCCTCGAAGTGGGCGGTGCGCGGCTTCACGCGCACCGTCGCGCTGGAGGTCGGTCCCCACGGCGTCAACGTCAACTGCGTCGCGCCCGGGATCGTGGCGGGCGAGCGCATGGACCGGCTGTGCCGCGAGAAGGCGCGGAAGCGCGGGTGGACGCCCGAGCAGGTCTACGAGGAGTACCTGCAGGAGATGGCGCTTCGCCGCGTCACGACGGCCGAGGACATCGCGAACGCGGTGCTGTTCCTCTCCAGCGAGGAGTCGCGTAACATGACGGGGCAGTGCCTGACGGTCGACGGCGGCTGGGACGTGTAGCGGGAAACGGATGAAGCGCATCGCGCTCACGAAGCAGGCGCCGCATCCGTGGCCCTTCTCCCACGGCATCGCGGTCGAGGGGCCGACGCGGCTCGTCTTCCTCGCGGGGCAGGTGGCCTTCGACCGTCACGGGCCCGATCGCCAGCTCGTCGGCCCCGGCGACCCGGCGGCCCAGGCGCGCCAGGCGATCGAGAACGTTCGCACGCTGCTCCGGGACGCCGGAGGGGACCTGCAGGACGTCGTGGAGATGACCGTGTACGCGACCAGCGCGGAGCTCATGGAGCCGGCGGGTCGCGTCGCCCAGACGTACTTCGACGACCCGTTGCCAGCCCAGTCCTTCATCGTGGTCAAGGCGCTGGCACGCCCGGAGCTGCTCGTCGAGATCCGGGCGATCGCCGCCATACCCCTGCCGCGCGCGCGCCGGCGGCGCGGGCGTCCGGCGCCGCGACGCCGGACGCGGGGCCGGCGGACCTGATCGGGCGGTCCGGAACAGACCGGAAGGAGGCGGGATGGCACGCAAGGTGCTCACACCCACGTCGGACGCAAAGCCCATCGGCATGTACTCCGCGGGATTCTCCGTGGATTCGGCGCGCCTCGTGTTTGTCGCCGGGCAGGTGGCGATCGACGCCGACGGCCGCGTGGTGGGGGAAGGGGACGTCAAGGCGCAAGCGACCCAGGTATACAGGAACCTGGCCGCCGTGCTGGGCGAGGCCGGGTGCACGCTCCGCGACGTCGTCAAGCTCACGACGTTTCTCGTGCGGAACGAGGACTGGACGCCTTTCGCCGAGTGGCGCCGGGCCGAGTATCCCAGGCTCTTCCCGGACGGGGTCTATCCGGCGAACACGGGTGTCGTCGTGGTGGAGCTCGCGCGCCCGACGCTGCTTCTCGAGGTGGAGGCGATCGCCGTGCGGCCGGATCGACCGGCGGCCGCCCGGCGGCGACGGGCCCGCGTGGCGAGCCGCCGGCGCGCAAAGGGTGGAGGGTCCCGCGCAGGCGGGCGGCGCCGCTGAGGGCGGGGGCGGCCGGCGGCGTGGTCGTGACGGTGAAGTACATCTTCGGGCTCGCGCGGGCGGTCGACGGCCGCGACACCCTCACCCTGGAGCTGCCGCCGGGGGCGACGGTGTTCGAGGCGATCCGGCAGCTGGGGCTGTCGGCGCTCGAGCTGCACGCCGCCGTCAACGGCGAGTCGGCCGCCGACGGCACGGTGCTGCGTGACGGGGACGAGATGATCCTGATCCCGTCGATCCAGGGCGGCCAGGGCGAAAGGGCGGCGTAGCGGTGCTCCTGCCGCGGTTCGAGTACGTGCGCGCGACGTCGCTCCTCCAGGCCTCGACGCTCCTTGCCGAGAACCCGGCCGCCCAGCCCCTGGCGGGCGGCACCGACCTTCTGGTCGACCTGCGCGAGCGGCGGCGGCAGCCCCCGACGCTCGTTGACGTCGGCGATCTCCCTGAGCTCCGAGGGATCGAGTCCGGTGACGGGGTGACGCGGATCGGGGCCGGGGTGACGGTGGGCGAGCTGCTGACCTCGCCGCTCATCACGACGCGCGTGCCCGCCCTCGAGGCCGCTGCCCGGGACTTCGCCGACTTCCTCACGCGCAACAAGGCCACGCTCGGCGGGAACGTCGCGAATGCGAGCCCCGGCGCCGACCTCGTGGTCCCCCTCCTGGCGCTGGACGCCGGCATCGTCCTCGCAGGCCCGAGCGGCGAGCGGACGGTGCCGCTGGACGCCTTCCTGGTCGGGCCTCGCCGCACCGTCGCCCATCCGGGCGAGCTGATCCGGGAAGTCGTGGTGTCACGGCACGGCGGCCGGCAAGCCTGGTACAAGCTCGGGTTGAAGCGCGGCGGCGCGATCGCGGTCGTGAGCGTCGCCACCTGGATCGCGCCGGACGCGGCCGGCCGCGTCGCCGATGCGCGGATTGCGCTCGGTGCCGTCGGGCCACGGCCGTTCCGACCGCGGGAGGCCGAGGCCCACCTGGTCGGCGCCGTGCTGGACCCTGAGCGCATCGGGCAGGCGGCCGACCTGGCCGCCGGAGCGGCCCGGCCCATCACGGACGTGCGCGGGGGCGCCGACTATCGGACGGCCATGGTCCGCGCGCTGGTCGCGCGCTGCCTCGGCGCGGCGGCGGACGCCTAGGCCATGCGCTCCATCGAGCTCACGCTGAACGGCCTCCGGGTCCGCGCGACCGTGGAGCCACACGAGACCCTCCTGGGCGTGCTCCGTCAGCGACTCGCGGCGACCGAGGTCAAATCGGGCTGCGAGCGCGGCGACTGCGGCGCCTGCGCCGTCCTCCTCGACGGCCGGGCCATCAACTCGTGTCTCGCGCTGGCGGTCCAGGCGGACGGCCGGGCTGTCACCACCGTGCGCGGACTCGGAACGCCGGAGGCGCCGCACCCGCTGCAGACGGCGTTCATCGAGCTGGGAGCGGCCCAGTGCGGGATCTGCATCCCCGGGATGCTGGTCACGCTCTACGCGATGCTGGCGACGCGGCCCGAGGCGACCCGCCAGGAGGTTCGCGAGGCGATCGGCGGCAACCTCTGCCGCTGCACGGGCTACCACAAGATCGTCGACGCCGCGCTTGCCGCGGCCCGGCGCCTGGTCGAGGGCCGGCCGGCCCCACAGGCCGACGGCCGTCCAATCAACCAGCCCGGGGACCGGGGGTAGTCCGTGAGCGCCAGCCCCGTGGGCTTCCGCATCGTCGGCCAGCGCGCACCCCGGCCGGACGCCTCGGACAAGGTCTTCGGGCTCACGCGCTACGCGGACGACTTCGCGATGGGCGGCATGCTCCACGCGCGAGTCGTGCGCTCCCCCCGGCCGTCCGCGCGGATCGTCCGGCTCGACCCGAGCGCGGCGGCGGCCGTGCCCGGGGTCCGCTGCGTCCTCACGGCCCGGGACGTTCCGCACAACGTGCTCTTCAGCGACGTGCCCGGCCAGACGACGACGGTCGGCCCCCTCCGCGCGCGGACGCAGGTGCTCGCGGAGGAGGTCGTGCGCTTCCTCGGCGAGCCCGTCGCCCTCGTGGCCGCCGAGACCGAGGAGGCGGCCGAGGAAGGCGCCCGCCGCGTCGCCGTCGAGTACACGGACCTTCCCGGCGTCTTCGACCCCGAGGCGGCGATGCACCCCGACGCGCCGCGGCTCGAGCCGACCGGGAACGTCATCTCGCGCTGGAAGATTCGCAAGGGCGACGTCGAGGCGGCCTTCCGCGAGGCGGACGTCATCGTCGAGGGGAGCTACCGGACGCCCTTCATCGACCACGCCTTCATCGAGCCCGAGGCCGGCGTCGCCTGGCTCGACGAGAACGGCGTGATCACCATCCGCGTCGCGACGCAGGTCATCGAGCACTTCCGGGACGTCGCCAACGTGCTGGGGCTCCCGCACTCCCGCGTGCGGATCATCGCGCCGTACATCGGCGGCGGCTTCGGGGGCAAGGAGGACGTCACCGTCGAGGTGTTCCTGGGCCTGTTGGTCTGGAAGACCACGCGCCCGGTTCGTCTCTGCTATTCGCGCGAGGAGTCGATCATCTCGCCGACGAAGCGGCACCCCTTCGTGATGCGGTACAAGCACGGCGCCCGGCGCGACGGCACGCTCGTCGCGGTCGAGGTCGAGCTGATCTCCGACGCCGGCGCTTACGCGTACCTGTCGCCGCTGACCCTCCTGTACGGCATGGTGCACGCGGCGGGACCCTACCGGATCCCCCACGTCAAGGTGGACGGAGTGTCGGTCCTCACGAACAACCCGCCGACCTCTGCCTTCCGCGGGTTCGGCTCGGCGCAGCCGGCGTTCGCCTACGAGAGCCAGATGGACGAGCTGGCGCGGACGCTCGGCCTGGACCCGCTCGCCGTTCGCGAGCGGAACTACCTGGCGAAGGGCGAGCGGCTGGCGTCCGGCCAGGAGCTCGAGACGGCGGTGTGGCTGCCCGAGACGGCCCGCCGGGCCTGGGACGCCCTCGGGGCCCCCCGCGTGCCCTCGGGGCCTGGCAGGCGCGTGGGGCGGGGCGTCGCCTCCGCGCTCACCTCGTACGGCCGGATCGTCTGGCTCCATGACTGGGCGAGCGCGTGGGTGGAGCTCCAGATGGACGGGACCGTCCTGGTCCGCACCGGCGTCCCGGACATCGGGGGCGGCCAGGCGGCCTCGCTGGTGCAGATCACCTCGGAGCTCTTGGGCGTGCCCCAGGCGGACATCGCGATCCACATCGGCGACTCGGCGCTCACGCCGCTCGCGGGCACGACCACCGCCACCCGGCAGCTCTACATGTCGGGGTCGGCGGTCCACAAGGCGGCGAGCGAGCTCCGCGCGACGCTGCTCGCCCAGGCCGCGGAGCTGTTCGCGGCGGCTCCAGACGCCGTCGACCTGGCCGAGGGCGCGGCGGGGCTGCGCGATGCGCCCGACCGGCGGGTCGCGTTCCGGGAGCTGGCCGCGGCCTGCGCGCGCGCCCATCGGCCCCGGTCGGCGTTCGCCATCTATCAGGCGCCGGCAGGCCAGGTGATGGACTTCGAGACCGGGCAGGGCAAGGTGTTCCCCGACTTCACCTTCGGCTCCCAGGCGGTCGAGGTCGAAGTCGACGTGGCGACGGGGGAGGTGGCGGTGCTGGCGCTCGCGGCGTGCTACGACGTCGGGCGCGCCATCAACCGGAACTCGGTCGAGGGCCAGATGGAAGGCGGCGCCGCGATGGGCCTCGGCTACGCGCTCCTGGAGGAAGACCGCGTGGCGGAGGGCGTGACCCTCACGCCGAACCTCATGACATATCTCATTCCGACGGCGCTCGACGTCCCCGACGTGACCACGATCATCCTCGAGTCCGGCGAGGGCATGGGTCCGTGGGGCGCTCGCGGGATCGGCGAGCCCGCGATGGTCCCGACCGCCCCCGCGATCGCGAACGCCGTCCGGGACGCTGTTGGCGTGCGGCTGACGCGCCTGCCGATCACGCCCGAGCGCCTCTGG
>DASZOL010000050.1:0-104721 GCA_035550795.1 Candidatus Methylomirabilota bacterium | reverse complement strand
AGCGAGGGATGCTCGATGGCGGTCGTCACGACGTGGCGGCCGGGTCCTCGGAGCGCGACGCCCTTGACGGCGAGGTTGTTCGCCTCCGTGGCTCCACTCAGGAAGACCACGCCCTCGGCGCGGCCCCCGACCAGGCGCCCGACTTTCGCCCGGGCCGCCTGGAGGGAATCGCGCGCCTCCTCGCCCAGGCTGTGCCGGGCAGCCGGGTTCCCCACCCAGCCCTCCAGAAACGGGCGCATGACCCCCAGCACGCGGGGATCCACCGGGGCGAACCCGGAGTAGTCGAGGTAGACGCGGCGCGCGGGCCGGGCGCCCCCGCCGAGCCTATCGGGTCTTCCGGACCAGGAAGTGGTAGACGGCGCCGTTCTTGGAGACCTCAAGAAGCTCATTCCCCGTGCGGCGGGTCCAGCTGCGCATGTCGGCGTCGCTGGCGGGATCGTCGGACAGCATCTCGAGCACCTGGCCCACGGCCATCTGTCCGAGGGCTTCCCGTGTCCTGACGATCGGCATCGGGCAAAAGAGCCCGAGACAATCGAGGGTCTGGTCGACGGACAGAGGTTGGACGGGACTCGGGGTGCTCACGCGAGGCCACCCTACTGTAGGGTGTCGCAGCGTGTCAAGGCCACGCCGGCGGTCGGAGGCGCCGACAAATACCTTGACTCGGCACACCTATCAGTGGAACCATATGGATCAAACGTGAATAGTCCACAATAAGGACGAGATGAGATTCGGGATGGCGAACATGGAGCCCGTCGATCGGAAGGGCCGCGGAGCCGCAGAGATTCTGACCATCCGCGAGGTGGCCGGATACCTCAAGCTACCCGTGTCCACCGTCTACCGCTTGGCGGAGCGTCGGGACCTGCCCGGCCACAAGGTCGGTCGCCAGTGGCGGTTTCACAAGTCTGTTCTCGACGAGTGGTTTCGCCAGCACGCCGCCACGACCCGATCCACGGTCCTCGTCGTGGACGACGAGGAAGCGATCCGGGACCTGATGGTCACGGCCCTCGCGACCAAGACGCGCGACGTCCTCACCGCAGCCAGCGGCGATGAGGCCCTGGAGATCGTGAAGCGGTCCGAGGTGGACCTCGTCCTCCTGGACCTCGCGATGCCGGGGATGAACGGCGTCGACACCTTCCGCGAGATCCACACCCTCCGTCCAGCCCTGCCGGTGATGATCGTGACCGCCTACCCTGACTCGGATCTCATGGCCAAGGCACTCGAGATCGGCCCGTTCTCGATGATCTCGAAGCCGGTGGACCTCGCGCAGATTCAGAAGACGGTCGATCGCATCGTCGGCAGCTGATCGCGTCGGCTTGACCCCGCCGACCCCCCCTGCTATCACAATAGGGCGGCGGCGATCCTCTCTGCTCCCCGCACTCCCGTCCGGCCGCGGCCGGATGCGCGCCCACAGAAAGGCGGCGGCATGCCAGGAACCGAGAGCGTGCTGATTCGAGGTCTCGAGGGTGTCGTCGCCGCCAACACGCGGCTGTGCGATCTCGACGGTGCCAATGGTCGGCTCGCGTACCAGGGCTACGCGATCGAGGACCTCGCGCGCCACGCCTCCTTCGAGGAAGTCGTCTGGCTCCTCTGGCACGGTGCCCTGCCAGGAGAGGCCGAGCTGACCGCCTTCCGCAAGGAGCTGGTCGACGCCACGCCGCTTCCCGCGGAGGCGGTGCGGGTGCTCAAGCTCCTACCGAAGACGATGCATCCGATGCGCGTGCTGCAGACGGGAGTCGCGCTCTTGGGGGCGCTTGACCCGGATGCGGAGGGCGATTCGCTCGAGGCCAACCAGCGCAAGGCGATCCGGCTCGTGGCCCGAGTGTCGTCCCTGACCACCGCCTTTCACCGCATCCGGAGCGGCCGCCGGCCCGTGGCGCCGCGGGCAGACCTCTCGCACGCCGCCAACTTCCTCTACACGCTCTCAGGCCGGAAGCCGCGGGTCGTCCCCGTCCGGGCCTTCGACGCCGCCCTGGTCCTATACGCGGAGCACGAGCTCAACGCCTCGACCTTCACGGCGAGGGTGGTGGCGTCGACGCTCGCGGACATGCACTCCGCCGTCTCGGCGGCGATCGGCGCTCTCAAGGGCCCGCTCCACGGCGGCGCGGGCGAAGCGGTGATGAAGACTCTCGAGGAGATCGGGCAGCCCGACAACGCGGACGCCTTCACCCGTCAGGCCCTCGCCGACAAGCGACGCCTGATGGGCTTCGGCCACCGCGTGTACAAGGCTGGCGACCCGCGAGCGAAGATCCTGCGCACCCTCGCCGCGAAGGCCTGCCGGAACTCCGCCGAGCCCGTGTGGTTCGAGACGGCGCTCAAGCTCCACGAGGCCGTCAGCCGCGAGAAGGGTCTCATCCCGAACGTCGACTTCTACTCGGCCCCCCTCTTCAAGGCGCTCGGGATCCCCATCGACCTGTTCGTTCCGGTGATCGCGGCCTCCCGGGTTGCCGGCTGGACTGCCAACCTGCTGGAGCAGTATCAGGACAATCGCCTCATCCGCCCGCGCGCTGACTACGTCGGGCCGGCGGCGCGAGAGTTCCGGCCGCTCTCCGCGCGGGGTGCCTGATGCCTGAGAGCCTCGTCCAGAAGCTCGTTACCGGGCATCTCGTCGCGGGCGAGGCGGTGGCCGGGCAGGAGATCGGACTCAGGGTGGATCAGGTGCTGCTGACCGATACGAACGGCACCATGGCCTGGCTCCAGTTCGAGGCCATGGGCTTCGATCGCGTCAAGGCGCCCACCGTGGTCACCTACGCGGACCACCAGGTCTACCAGTTCGACGCCCGGAACACGGAGGACCACCGCTACCTCCAGACGGCCTCCCGCCGCTTCGGCGCCTACTACTCGAAGCCCGGCAACGGCATCTGTCACCAGGTTCATCTCGAGACCTTCGGGGCGCCGGGGCGCACCCTGCTCGGCAGCGACAGCCATACGCCGCTCTGTGGGGCGCTGGGCATGCTGGCGATCGGCGCGGGCGGCCTGGACGTCGCCTGCGCGATGGGCGGAAGCCCCTACTATTTCCCGTTGCCTCGCGTCGTCCAGGTGGTCCTCACGGGTCGGCTCCAGCCCTGGGTCGCCGCCAAGGACGTCATCCTGGAGCTGTTGCGGCGGCTCACCGTCCGCGGAGGCTTTGGCAAGATCTTCGAGTACGCCGGACCCGGCATTGCCGAGCTCACGGTCCCGCAGCGCGCGACCATCGCGAACATGGGCGCCGAGCTCGGCCTGACCACGTCGGTCTTCCCGTCAGACGAGGTGACGCGGGGATACCTCGCGCGCCTCGGCCGCGAATCGGACTGGCGCCCGCTCGCGGCCGATGTCGGCGCCCGCTACGACGACGCGATCGAGATCGACCTCTCGGCCATCGAGCCGCTCGTCGCGCTTCCCGGCTCCCCGGACCACGTGGTTCCGGTCGGAGAGGCCGAGGGCACGTCCATCGAGCAGGTCCTGGTCGGCTCGTGCACGAACGGGTCCTGGGAGGACATGTCGGTCGTCGCCGAGGTACTGCGCGGCCGCCGCGTGCACCCGGACGTCTCGTTCGTGCTCTTCCCGGCCAGCCAGCAGGTCCTGGAGACAATGGCGCGCCAGGGGCTGGTGGCGGACCTCATCGCGGCCGGCGCCGTCGTGTCCGAGTCGACGTGCGGCGCGTGTCCCGGCATCGGGCACGTCCCCGCAACGGGGTCACGGAGCCTCCGGGCGTTCAACCGGAACTTTCCGGGCCGAAGCGGCCTCAAGGGCGACCAGGTGTACCTCTCGTCCACCCAGACGGCTTGCGTGTCCGCGCTGCGCGGCGCGATCACCGATCCCCGCCGCCTGGGCCAGGCGCCGGAGGTGGTCTTCCCCTCCCGCTTCACCTCCTCCACGGCGGGCCTCATCGGGCCGTCCCCGGACGGCCGCGACGCCCCCGTCGTGAAGGGGCCGAACATCCGCGAGGTGCCCGTCGGGCGGCCGCCGGGCGGCGAGGTGGCCGGGCCCGTCCTCATCAAGCTCGGGGACAAGGTCTCCACCGACGACATCTCGCCCTCCGGGTCGCAGGTGCTGGTGTTCCGCTCGAACATGCCGGCGATCGCCGAGTTCACCTTCCGGAACGTGGATCCGGAGTTCGTCGCGCGGGCCCGGGCGGGCGGCGGCGGCTTCATCGTGGCCGGCCAGACGTACGGGCAAGGCTCCTCTCGCGAGGCGGCGGCCGTGGGACCCATGTTCCTCGGCGTCCGGGGCGTGCTGGCGAAGAGCTTCGCGCGCATTCACCGCGCCAACCTGATCAACTGGGGCGTGCTCCCCCTCGAGCTCGCTGACCCGGCGGACTACGACGCGCTCGCGGCGGGCCATCAGCTGCGGATCGCCGACGTTCCCGCCGGGCTCGCGACCGGCAGCCTGACAGTCGAGGACGAGACGACCGGACGGGGCATCGCGGTGCGCTGCTCGCTGACCGAGCGCGAGCGCGCCATCCTGCTGGCGGGGGGACGGCTCGCCCACACGCGCACCCTCGCGGAGTCGGCGGCCTGATGCAGCGCCGCATCCGCGCCGTCTTCGTTCGCGGAGGCACCAGCCGGGCGCTCGTCTTTCACCGCCGCGACCTGAGCGAGGACCGCGACGCCTGGAACGCGGTGTTCCTCGCCGCGCTCGGCAGCCCCGACCCGAGCGGCCGGCAGCTCGACGGCCTGGGCGGCGGCATCTCGTCGCTCTCGAAGGTCGCGGTGGTCGGGCCGCCAACCCGTCCCGACGCCGACGTCGACTACACTTTCGGCCAGGTCGAGGTCGCGCGCGCAGCCGTCGACTACCGGGGCAACTGCGGCAACATCTCGTCGGCGATCGGCCCGTTCGCGATCGACGAGGGCCTGGTCGCCGCCGAGGCGCCCGTCACCCTGGTGCGGATTCACAACACGAACACCGGCAAGCTGATCCACGCCCACGTCCCCGTGGAGGGCGGCGAAGCGGCGGTGCGGGGGGACTTCGTCCTCGACGGGGTTCCGGGGACGGGGGCGCGGATCGCTCTCGACTTCCTTGACCCGGGGGGCGCCGTCACCGGTCGGCTCCTCCCGACGGGTCACGTGCAGGACGCCGTCGAGGTGCCCGGACTCGGTGCCGTCGCCCTATCCCTCGTCGATGCCACCAACCCGATGGTCTTCGTGCGAGCGAAGGACCTCGGGCTCGAAGGCACCGAGCGCCCCGATGACCTGGACACGCGGCCAGGGCTGCCGGCGCGCCTCGAGGCGATCCGGGGGGCGGCCGCCGTCCGGATGGGCCTCGCTGGAAGTCCGGAAGCCGCGGCACGGACCAGCCCGGCGGTGCCGAAGGTGGTGGTCCTGGCGCCGCCCGCCGGCTATCGCACCCTGGCGGGAGCCGCCGTCGAGGCTCACAGCGTCGACGTCGTCGCACGCATCGTGTCCATGGGCAAGGTCCACCGTGCCTTCGCGCTGACCGGCGCGATGTGTCTGGCCGTGGCGGCGCGCGTCCCGGGCACCGTCGCCCACGAGGCCGCGGCCCTCGCGGGCGCCGCCGGCGATGTCCGGATCGGTCATCCCTCCGGAGTGCTGGGGGTGGCCGCGGCCGTGAGGCCCGGGGCCGACGGCGCGCCCGTGGCGCAGACCGTCACGGTCTACCGGACCGCGCGCCGGCTGATGGAGGGCTTCGTCCGCATTCCTTGACTCCGCGATCCAGGAGGTCACCCATGGCAGCAAGCAGACGCGAGTTCCTGAGGGGGACCGGCGCCGCGCTGGCGACCGGCACGCTGCTGGGTCGCCCGCGCCCGGCCCAGGCGCAGACCCGACCGGGCGTCCCCGCCGACCCGGTCAAGATCGGCGTCCTCGCAAGCCGCGCCGGCGTCACCGCCCCCGTCGGCCAGGCCGGCCTCCGGGGAACGGAATGGTGGACCGAGAGGGTGAACCGGGCCGGGGGGATCCTCGGCCGCCGCGTCCAGCTCGTGGTCGAGGAGGAGACGAACCCGAAGGACACCGTCGAGCGCTACCGGAAGCTCGTCCTCCAGGAAAAGGTGGACGTCGTGGTGGGCGTGATCTCGACGGGTGTCTCGCTCGCGCTGGGCTCGGTGGCCGAGGAGATGGACACGCCGTGGCTGGCCTGGGACGGCACGACCCAGAAGGGAGTCGAGGAGACGATCCCGAGCCCCAAGTGGGCCTTCCGGAGCGTCGACAACGAGGTGGAGGCGATCGTGGGCGGCATCCTCACCGCCAAGTACTTCAAGAGCGTCAAGACGATCGCCGGCATCAACAACGACTACTCCTACGGCCACGACTGCTGGCAGGCGTACCAGGCCGTGCTCAAGCGCCATGGCATGGACGTCAAACCGGTGCTGGAGCTCTTCCCCAAGCTCGGCGAGACCAACTTCACCTCCCACATCGCCGCCATCCAGCAGGCGAAGCCCGACCTCCTCATGAGCTCCTTCTGGTCCGGCGACGCGACGATCTTCATGAAGCAGGCGGCGGCGGTCGGGCTCCTCAAGAACATGAAGGGCGTGTTCACGACGGCGGGCGGCGTCCACGACTCGCTCAAGAAGGACTTCACGCCCGAGGGCCTGCTCCTGGGCTACAACTCGATGTACTTCGACGATCCCAAGGCCAGCGCCTTGCTGAAGCAGTTCGTCCAGGAGTACAGGGCCAAGCACAACGAGTACCCGGCCTACGAGTGCGACCACGCTTACTTCTGCGTCGAGTCGTACAAGACCGCCGTCGAGAAGGCGTACCAGGCCGCGGGCCAGTGGCCGTCGAAGGCCCAGGTCGTCAAGGCGCTCGAGGGCATCGAGGTGGAGTCCCTCTCCGGGAAGCGATCCTGGCGCGAGGACCACATCCAGACGTGCACCTTCTACCAGGGCATTACCACCCACAAGAACGCCTACGACTTCGTGACGATCAGCCCGGTGGAGATGGTGTCCACCAAGCAGGCGATGAAGCCCCCGGGAGCGAAGCTCTTCGACTGGATCAGCTCCTGGAAGATCTGAGCCCGGCCCGGCTGTGAGCGGATGGGCACGGCCGCCGGGTGCGGACCCCGACGCGGCCCTAGTTCATGTCGGGGTGGGATGGCACCTATGGGACACGCCAGGCGCGTCCTCGCCGCCGTAGTCGCGGCGGCACTGCTGGGGCTGCCGCTCCGCTCGCTCGACGCCCAGATGCCGGCCGGAATGGCCCGGGTCGGCGTCCTGGCCAGCACCAGCCCCACGGTGTTCGAGCCGCTCCGGAGGGGGCTCGAGGAGCTCGGCTGGACGCCTGGACGGAACCTCGCCTTCGAGATCCGCGCCGCCGAGGGCCAGCTCGATCGCCTACCCGGCCTGGCCGCCGAGCTGGCGCAGGCCAGGGTCGACCTGATCGTCGCGCCGGCCCCCCCGCACGTGCGGGCGGCCCTCGACGCGACGCGGACGATCCCGGTCGTCTTCTTCGCCGTCGCCGATCCGGTCGGCATGGGATTCGCGGCGAGCCTCGCCCGACCGGGCGGAAACGCCACCGGCGTGGCCAGCTCGGTGCCGGAAGGGTTCCTCGGGAAGCTTCTCGAGCTCCTCAGAGAGGCCGTGCCCCAAGCCAGGCGCGTCGCCGTGTTCACAAACCCGGCGAATCCGCAGCACTACTGCGGTGTCGACGTGCCCGAGCTCACCGCCCCCGCCACGGCGCTGGGCTTGACGCTCCAGTTCGTGGAAGTCCGCACGATCGACATGGTCGAGGTGGCCTTTGCCGCCGCCGTCCGGGGCCGCGCCGAGGCGGCCGTGGTCTGCGGCGACCCGGTCATCTTCGCCGCTCGGGCACGTGTCGCCGAGCTGGCGACGCGCCACCGGCTCCCCACGATCTTTCCCACGCGCGAGTATCTGGGCGGCCGCGGACTCATGTCCCACGGCCCGAGCCTCGCCGAGCTAGCCCGACAGGCAGCGAGGTACGTCGACCGGATCCTCCGGGGAGCGAAGCCGGCTGACCTTCCGATCGAACAGCCGAGGAAGTACGAGCTGGTGGTGAACCTCCAAGCTGCCAGGGCACTCCAGCTCACCCTGCCCGCGTCGCTGCTGTCCCGGGCGGATCACGTCATCGAGTAGGTTGTGCGCCTGGCGCCCATCACGCAGCATGAGCATGGTGTCACCCTCGGCGCACCGCCCACCGGCTGACGTCATCGTTCCCGCCTGACCCCTCGGATGACCGCCCACGTCGTCAACGTGCTCATGGGCGGCCTGTTCCACGCCGCGATCCTGTTCCTGGTCGCGGCAGGGCTCCAGGTGGTCTTCGGCGTCCAGAGGATCTTCAATTTGGCCTGCGGCTCCTTCTACGCATTCGGCGCCTACGTGGGCGTGGCGGCGGTACAGGCCTTCATCCAGGTCGGCGGCCCGCCGGGGCTCTTCATCCTGCCCCTCGTCGCCGCCGGCCTCCTGGCGGGTCTGGCCGGCATCCTAGTGGAGCGAGGGCTCCTCCGGTTCATCTACGATCGCGACGAGACGTTCCAGCTCCTCCTCACGTTCGCCGTGGTCCTCATGATCGAGGACCTGATCCAGATGACGTGGGGGGCGGCTCCCACCTCGACCTCGGGCCTCTACCTCGTCTACGGTCAGGTCCGCCTCCTGGGGGCAACGGTTCCCGCATACAACCTGATCGTCATCGGGGCCAGTCTCGTCATCGCGGTCGGGATCGGGTGGCTCCTCGCACGAACGGCCTTCGGGCGGATCGTCCGGGCCGCCGCCGAGAATCGCGAGATGGCCGAGGCCCTCGGCGTCGACATGCGCGCGGTCTACGTGCGCGTGTTCACCCTCGGCTGCATGCTCGGCACCCTGGGCGGTGCGCTGGTGATTCCGTCCACGGCGGCCATGAGCGAAATGGGCGTCGAGCTCATCGTGGAGGCGTTCGCGGTCGTGGTCATCGGCGGACTTGGCAGCATGCGGGGCGCCCTGGCCGGCGCGCTGGTCGTCGGTGTTCTGCGCGCGATCGCCATCGCCGTCTACCCCGCGCTCGAGATGCTGCTGATCTACCTGATCGTCATCGCGGTGCTCGTCCTCCGGCCGCGCGGGCTCTTCGGCAAGGCGGTCGTCGCGTGAGGCGCCCGCAGGCGGTGGCGGTGATCGTCGCGCTCGCCGCCGCGCTGGCGCTTCCCCGGATGGCTCCGGCGTACCACGTGACGCTGATGCTTCCGTTCATGGCCTACGGCATCGCGCTCCTCGGCCTGAACCTCCTCTTCGGGTACACGGGGCTCGTCTCGTTCGGCCACGCCCTCTTCCTGGGCATCGGCGCCTACACCGGGGCCTTCCTCACGACCCACACACGGGTGCGCTCGATCGAGATCATCCTCCTGGTAGCCGCGCTGGGGGCTGCCGCGGTGGCCGCTCCGGTCGGCGCCCTCTGCGTCCGGTACGTGAAGATCTACTTCGGGATGCTGACGCTCGCCTTCGGAATGCTCTTCTACACCTTCGTGCTGAAGTTCTACCACCTGACGGGAGGCGACGAGGGCATGCGCTTCCTCCGCCCGTCGCTTCTGGGTCAGCCCCTGGGCGACCTGTCAAAGACAGCGTACCTGGTCGGCCCGTATTACTACTACTCGCTGGCCCTCCTGGTCCTTGCGACGGTCGCGATGTGGCGCATCGTCCATTCGCCCTTCGGGCTCTGCCTCCGGACGGTCCGCGACAATCCCCTCAAGGCGGAGTCCCTGGGGCTGTCCGTGCCCCGCTATCGGTGGTACGCGTTCGTGATCTCCGCCGTCTACGCCGGCGCCGGCGGCGTCCTGCTGGCAGTCCCGACGGGCAACGTCGATCCGACGCTCGCCTACTGGACCCACTCCGGCAACCTCGTGTTCATGACGCTGCTCGGCGGCTTCGCCAGCTTCTTCGGCCCGATCGCCGGCGCGCTCGTGTTCATCTACCTCCAGGACACCGTCATGTCGCTCTTCCTCTACTGGCGCCTCGTCTTCGGCGCCATCCTCGCCGCGCTCGTCCTGTTTGCCCCCACAGGCCTCGCGGGTCTCGTGGTGCGCCGGCAACCCCCGGAGGCGGCGCACCGGTGATCATCGAGGCCCGGGACGTCAAGCATTTCTACGGAGACTTCTGCGCCCTGGACGGGGTCACGCTCGGCGTCGAGGCCGGCCAGCTCGTCTCGATCATCGGTCCGAACGGTGCCGGCAAGTCCACGCTCATCAACGTGCTGACCGGGCTGCTGCAGCCCAGTGCCGGCTCGGTGCGCTTCAAGGGGCGCGACATCGCGGGGGCCGGGCCGGTTCGGCTGGCGCGCCTCGGGCTCGCGCGGAGCTTCCAGCTGGTGCAGATCTTCCCGGACCTGACGGTGCTCGAGACGCTCCAGGCCGCCGCCGTGTCCCGCCTGGGCCGAGGCCGCCGGCTCCTGGCGTCGCTCGCCGCCGACGGCGAGGTGCGGCGGGACGCCGAGCACGTCGCGGACCTCTTCGGCCTCGGCGAAAAGCTCCACGCACCGAGTCGCACGCTGCCTCAGGGCGACAAGAAGCTTCTCGACGTCGCCGCCGCGTTCGCTCTCCGGCCCGCGGCGATCCTCCTCGACGAACCCACCAGCGGCGTGTCCACCCGGGACAAGACCACGGTCATGCAGATGCTCGTCCGCGCCTCGCGCGGCATCGGCGTACAGGCCATCCTCCTCGTCGAGCACGACATGGATATCGTCTTCGGCTACTCCGACCGGATCGTGGCGCTGCAGCAAGGGCGGATCCTCGTCGACACGACGCCGGACGGATTGCGCACGGACGAAACGGTCCTGGCGACGCTGGTCGGGCGCGCGACGGCCACCGCGTCCGCGGCCCCGGGTCCCTGACCGATGCTGCGACTCGACGCGGTCAACGTCTTCATCCAGTCGAGCCACATCCTCCGCGACGTCTCGCTCGCGGTGGAGCCCGGCGCGCTCGTGTGCCTCGTGGGCCGGAACGGCGCGGGCAAGACCACCACGCTCCGGACCGTGATGGGTTACCTCCGTCCGGTCTCCGGGCGGATCGAGCTCGACGGCCAGACGATCGGCGGGCTCCCGACCCACTCCATCGCCCGGCGGGGCGTTGGTTACGCGCCCGAGGAGGGCGGGATTTTCGGCGATCTCACCGTCGCGGAGAACGTCGAGATCGCGACCTGGACCCGGCCCGGCGGCCGGCCCGCCGCCGAGCGGCTCGCCCTCGCCTACGAGGCGTTTCCCCGCCTGCGCGCCTACGCGGCGCGCGGCGGGACCCACCTGTCCGGCGGCGAGCGCAAGATGCTCGCGATCGCCCGGGCGCTCGCGCTCGATCCCCGGTTGCTCTTGCTCGACGAGCCGTTCGAGGGCCTCTCTCCGGCCATCATCCCGCCGGTCGCCGCCAGCATCGCCGCCATCGTGCGACAGGGGCGCTCCATCCTGATGGCCGAGTCCAACGTCCATCACGTCCCGCCCGAGGCGAGCCGCCTCTATGTCATCGAGCGCGGCGAGATCATCTACGGTGGCCCCCCCGACGGCGCCCGCCGAGACCCCGCGGTCCTGCGGGTGATCGGCGGCACAGTCACCTGACCGAGCGGCGCCCCGGGACGCGCTCGCCGGGAGGGCCTCGCGCTCTTGACCGCCTCGCCGAGTCCGCCTAGACTGCCCCCGAGCTTGGCAGGACCCCTCGCAGGCACCACCGAGACGCCAGCGACCGCTTCGAACGGAGGATCCGACATGAGCCTCAACGGCAGAAGACCGGCGGTCATCGCCCTCGCCCTTCTCATCGCTCTTGGGACGTGGGCGAGCACGGCAGGGCCCGCGTCCGCGCAGTCCTCCAAGTTCAAGGAGGCGCCGACGCTGGCGGAGCAGGTCAAGGCCGGCAAGCTGCCGGCGGTGGACAAGCGCCTCCCGGAGGACCCGCTGGTCGTCCCGGTCGTCGAGCGCACCGGCCAGTACGGCGGTGTGTGGCGCCGCGCCTTCCTCGGCCCCGCCGACTTCAACAACTACGTGCGGGTCGTCTACGACGCCCTGGTCCGGTTCTCGCCAGACGGGGCGAAGATCGAGCCGAAGATCGCCGCGGGGTGGCAGTCGTCGTCGGACTTCAAGATCTGGACCGTCCGGCTGCGCAAGGGCTCCCGGTGGTCGGACGGCGCACCGTTCACGGCGGATGACATCCTCTTCTGGTACAAGGACGTCCTCCTGAACAAGGACCTGACACCGGCCCTCCCGGGATGGATGCGCAACGGAGACGGCACCCCCGCGTCGGTCGAGAAGGTCGACGCCCAGACGGTCCGCTTCACTTACAAGCAGGCGGCCACTCTCTTCCTGACGGCGGTGGCGAACCAGGACGGAGGCGACCGGACGTACGCCGTCTTCCTGCCGGCCCATTACCTGAAGAAGTTTCATCCGGCCTACGCCAAGAAGGAAGACATCGACAAGCTCGTCCAGGCCGCCGGCTTCAAGACGTGGACCGAGCTCTTCGCCGCCCGGAACGCGCCGTTCGAGAACCCGGAGCGGCCGACGATGGCCGCGTGGGTGCCTGTGACCCGCGTCAGCGACCAGGTCTTCACCCTCCGGCGGAACCCGTACTTCGTCGGCGTGGATCCCGACGGCAACCAGCTCCCCTACATGGACGAGGTCCGCTTCACGTTCTTCGCCGACATCCAGGCGCTCAACCTTGCCGCCATCGCGGGCGAGTTCGACATGCAGGCCCGGCACATCCAGATGACCAACTACCCGGTCTTCAAGGAGAACGAGAAGAGCGGGAAGTACCGTGTCATCACCTGGCCCACCTTCGGCGGCGCCGACGCCGTGGTGGCGTTCAACCAATCCTACAAGGCCGATCCGGAGCTCGGGAAGGTGATGGCGACCAAGGACTTCCGGATCGCCCTGTCCTACGCCATCAATCGCGACCAGATCAAGGAATCGGTCTTCCTCGGCCTCGGCGAACCGCGGCAGGGGGTTCCTGCCCCCTGGCACCCGTACTTCCCCGGCGACGAGTGGGCGAGGAAGTACACGCAGTACAAGCCGGACGAGGCCAACAAGCTGCTGGACGGCATCGGCCTCGCCAAGAAGGATGCCCAGGGCATCCGGCTCCTGCCCAGCGGCAAGCCGCTGTCGATCGAGCTCTCCGTGGTGCCGGCCTTCGCCTCCTGGCCCGACACCGCCCAGCTGATCGCGAAGGATTGGGAGAAGGTCGGGGTCAAGACGGTCGTCCAGATCCGGGAGCGGGCCCTCCACTTCCGGATGCGCGAGGCCAACGAGCTCCAGACCGAGATGTGGAACGAGGACACGACGGCGTTCCCCTTCACCGGCAACGCCAAGGCGGACGTGCGCAATTCCCCCATCCTGACCACCGGACCGCTGTTCAAGCAGTGGTACGACACCAAGGGCAAGGACGGCATGGAGCCACCCGCGCCGATCAAGAAGATCGTAGAGCTGGTCGACACCGCACGGACGGTGGGTCCCGACGGCCAGGTCAAGGCGGCCCAGGAGATCTTCCGGATCTGGGCGGACAACGTCTACGAGATCGGAACGATCGGCCTCACCCCCATGGTCCAGGGTGTGGTCGTGGTGAACTCCCGCCTTCACAACGTCCCGAAGACGCTCGGCAACGACTGGCCGCTCCGGAGCCCGGGGAACGCGCGCCCGGAGCAGTTCTTCTTCACGAGGTAGGCACCTGCTCGCCGCGCTCGGTCTCGCCCCCGATGGCGTGGACCGAGCGCGGCTCGGCGGCTCGCCCTCGAGCCGATCGCCCATCAGCCGACTGCCCCTGAGCGACGCTCGCCTGGGTAGCCCCGACGACCGGACGGATCCCCGATGACCCGGTATGCCCTGCGCCGCCTCGTCCTCCTCCCTCTGCTTCTGTTCGTCTTCTCGGTGGCCGTGTTCGCCATCGTTCAGGCGCCGCCCGGCGACTTCCTGACCTCGTACATGGCCACCCTCGCCTCCTCCGGCAGCTCGGTCAGCGCCGAGCAGTTCGAGGCCCTCCGGCGGGACTACGGGCTCGACCAGCCGCTCCACGTCCAGTACTGGCGGTGGATGGCCAACGTCCTCCGGGGCAACCTCGGCCTCTCGCTCGAGTACCAGCGGCCCAACACGGAGCTGATCGGCGAGCGGCTCGTGCTCACGATCGTCCTGGCCGTGTTCTCGTTCGTCTTCACCTGGCTGGTCGCCATCCCGGTGGGGATCTACTCGGCCACGCACCAGCGGTCGGTCATCGACTACGTCATCACCGTCCTCAACTACATCGGCGTCGCCACCCCTAACTTCATGCTGGCGTTGATCCTGATGTGGTGGGCCTTCGCGTATCTCGGGATCGGGGTCACGGGGCTCTTCTCTCCCGAGTTCGTCGATGCGCCGTGGAGCCTGGCTCGGGTGCTCAACCTCCTGGCGCACATCTGGCTGCCGGCCGTGGTCCTGGGAGTCGCCGGGACCGCCCGGCTCACCCGCGTGATGCGGGCCAACCTCCTCGACGAGCTCAACAAGCCCTACGTCGTCACCGCCCGCGCCAAGGGGTTGCCCGAATGGCGCCTCGTCCTCCGTTATCCCGCCCGGCTGGCGCTCAACCCACTCGTCAGCACGATCGGCTGGTACCTCCCGGCCCTGTTCTCCGGCAGCCTGATCGTCGCGACCGTGATGAACATCCCGAACATCGGCCCGCTCCTTCTCCGGGCACTCATCAATCAGGACATGTACCTCGCGGGCAGCATCCTCCTGATCTACTGCTTCCTGGCCATCATCGGCACCCTGATCTCCGACGTGCTCCTCGCCTGGCTCGACCCCCGGATCCGCATGGAGAACTGACGGGTGGACCAGGCAACCCGGAAGCCGGAGCGTGGTGGAGCGCCGATCCCTGACGTCGCCGACCTGGCCGCTCCCCCGTCCGCGGCCGAGGAGCGGGTCTCGCTCGCGTCGAACTGGACCCTCGTCTGGTGGCGGTTCCGGAAGCACCGTCTTGCCATGGCGAGCGCGGTCGTCCTGATCGGGCTCTATGCCGTCGTCCTCTGCCCCGACTTCTTCAGCACCCAGGACCCCGAGGCCACCGAGGCTCGCCTCGCCTTCATTCCGGTGCAGGGCCCGTGGCTCTTCGAGGGGGTGCGGTGGAGCCCCTGGGTTCCGGCCGTCGTGGGCAAGCGCAACCCGACCACGCTCCGCATGGAGTGGCAGGTCGACCCCGCCCAGAAGGTCCGCGTCCGCTTCTTCGTCCGGGGCTATCCCTACCGCGTGCTCGGCCTGCTGCCGTGGAGCCTCCACCTGCTCGGCGCGGCCGACGGGGACACGACGGGCCGGGTCCATCTGCTGGGAACCGACCGCCTGGGGCGCGACCAGTGGTCGCGGCTCATGCACGGGACCCAGACATCGATGACCATCGGCCTGGTGGCGGTGACGCTCAGCGTCGTCCTGGGAGTGCTGCTCGGGGGGGTGTCCGGGTACTTCGGCGGGCTGCCCGATTTGGTGATCCAGCGCCTGATCGAGCTGCTCCAGTCGCTCCCAACGATCCCGATCTGGCTAGCGCTCACGGCTGCGCTGCCCCGCGACTGGACGCCGATACAGGTCTTCTTCGCGATCACCGTCATCCTGTCCCTGGTGGGGTGGACGACCCTCGGGCGTGAGGTGCGAAGCCGGTTCCTGGCGCTCCGGGAGGAGGACTTCGTCCTCGCGGCCGACCTGGCGGGCTGCAGCCGGGCACGGATCATCGCGCGTCACATGGTCCCGACGTTCCTGAGCCACATCATTGCGACGAGCACGCTCGCGATTCCCGCCATGATCATCAACGAGACCTCCCTCTCGTTCCTGGGGCTCGGGATCAGACCGCCCGCCATCAGCTGGGGCGTGCTCCTGCAGGAGGCGCAGAACATCCAGACGCTGGCGCTCGCGCCGTGGCTCCTGATCCCGGGGCTCGTCGTCATTCTGTCGGTCCTGGCGTTCAACCTGGTCGGCGACGGCCTCCGCGACGCCGCAGACCCCTACAGCCACTGACGGGGTCAGCCTTGACCTCCAAACAATTCGACGATCCCGCGCGGACGGAACTGGATCGAAGTCACAGCCTGAGCCCGCTCCTGTCGGTCCGCGACCTTCGCGTCTCCTTCTTCATGGAGGAAGGGGTGGTCCGCGCGGTCGACGGCCTCAGCTTCGATGTCTTCCCGGGGCAGGTGCTCGGCATCGTGGGCGAGAGCGGCTGCGGCAAGTCCGTCGCCATGAGGGCAATCCTCCAGCTCGTCGAGCCGCCGGGGCGGATCGTCTCGGGCCAGATCCTGTTCCGGCCCGCCGCCGAACGGGTCGTCGACTTGACCCGGCTCGCCCCGCGGAGCGCGCCGATGCGTGCCATCCGAGGCGCCGAGATCGCGCTCATCCCCCAGGAGCCGATGGCCGCCTTCAGCCCGGTCCACTCGGTCGGGGACCAGATCGTCGAGGCCATCCGGCTGCACTGGCGGCAGTGGCGGCCCGACGGCCCGCCGCTCACCCGGCGCGAGGCGCGTCAGATCACCGCCGAGCTGTTCCGAGACGTCGGCATCTCGATGCCGGAGCAGCGCCTGGACGCCTATTCCTGGCAGCTTTCGGGCGGTCTCCGTCAGCGGGCGATGATCGCGATGGCGCTGTCCTGCAAGCCTCGGCTCCTGATCGCCGACGAGCCGACGACGGCGATCGACGTCACGACACAGGCGCAGGTGCTGAATCTCATCCGCGAGCTCCAGCGCAAGCACCAAACCGCCGTCATCTTCATCACGCACGACCTGGGGGTCATCGCCCAGATCGCCCGCGAGGTTGTCGTGATGTACCTCGGCCGTGTCATGGAGCAGGGCCCGGTGGATGCGATCTTCCACGCGGCCAAGCATCCCTACACGCGCGCGCTCCTGCGCTCGATCCCCGGCCTGCAGGCGACGCCCCGCGTCCCGCTGCCCATCATCATCGGCTCCATCCCTCACCCGTTCAACCGCCCTCGAGGCTGCCCGTTCCACCCGCGGTGCGCCGAGGCCATGTCGGGGACCTGCGACCAGCGCGTGCCCGCCCTCCGCCCGGTCGGTGATCGGCAGCAGGCGAGCTGCTTCCTCTACCACGACGTGGAGGCGACGTCGTGAGCTTCGAGGTGGGCGTCCGGGGCGTCACCCAGGGCCCGCTTCTCGAGGTCAAGCGCCTGCGGAAATTCTTTCCCATCCAGAAGGGCTTCTCGCGGCGGGTCGTGGCCGAGGTTCGCGCCGTCGACGACGTGAGCTTCGAGGTCCGCGAGGGCGAAACCCTCGGGCTGGTCGGCGAGAGCGGTTGCGGCAAGACGACGACGGCCCGCTGCGTTCTCCGGGCCATGGCTCCGACGAGCGGGCAGATCCTTTTCCGTACTCGCGAGGGCCCCGTGGTGGACCTCGCCCGGCTGTCCCGGAAGGAACTGCGCCCGCTCCGGCCCGAGATGCAGATGGTCTTCCAGGATCCCTTCGGCTCCCTCAACCCCCGGATGACGCTGCTCGACAACGTCGGCGAGCCCCTCCTGGTCCATGGACTGCGCGACCGGCGGGCCCGGAGGGACCGCGTGGCGGACCTCCTGCGCCTGGTGGGGCTCCGGCCCGAGTACATGCACCGCTTCCCGCATGCCTTCAGCGGCGGCCAGCGACAGCGCATCGGCATCGCGCGGGCGCTCGCGACCGAGCCGCGGCTCGTGGTCGCCGATGAGCCCGTCTCGGCGCTCGACGTCTCGGTGCAGGCCCAGGTGCTCAACCTGCTCCTTGGGCTGCAGGAGCGCCTCCACCTCACCTACCTCTTCGTGGCCCACGACCTGGGCGTCGTCCGGCACATCTGCGAGCGGGTCGCCGTCATGTACGTCGGGCAGCTCGTCGAGATGGCACCGGCTGCCGCGCTTTTCGACCGGCCCAGGCATCCGTACACGGCGGCGCTGATGAAGGCCGTGCCGGTGCCGGACCCGCGCGTGCCCAGCGGCGACGTGGCCCTCCAGGGCGAGGTACCGAACCCGGCGAACCCGCCTCCCGGCTGCTACTTCCACCCCCGGTGCCCCTTCGCGGTGGACGCGTGCCGGACCGACACCCCGGCGCTTCGCGTCGTCGCGTCCGGTCACCTCGTCCGGTGCCATCGGGCCGACGAGTTGACGCTCGATGGTATCGGCGCCCTCGAGCCCACGGTCCGCACGGGGTGAGCGTGAACCGGTCGCGCGCAGACGGCTCGTGGCGCCGCGACGGGCCGCTTGTGCAGCGTCGGGCCCGGCGCGATCATCTACGGCGGTCCCCCGGACGCGCCGGCCGGGCCGCCGGCCAGGCCGACCGGGGAACCGAGAGGAGATCGTGACGATGACCCCGACGACGCTGCCCCTGATCCCCTCCACCGTGGTTGGCTCGCACGGGCGCGCCGGCTGGTGGCACCTCGGCGTGAAGGCCTGGGAAGCGGGCGAGATGGGTCCTGCCGACCTTGACGAGATGCTCGACGACGCCGCCGACACCGCGATCCGGGACATGGAGCGTGCGGGCGTCGACATCATCACCGACGGCGAGGTTCGCCGGCTTGACGGCTACGTGGACTCCTACTACGCGATCATCAAGGGCATCCGACCCATCGAGGTGCGCCGGAAGCTCGGCCCCTGGGGGTACGACCAGCAAACCCGCTACGAGGCGGTCGCCCGGATCGAGACGCCGGACGCGGGCCTTGGCATCATCAAGGAGTTCGAATACCTCAAGGCCCATGCCACGCACGCGGTGAAGGCGACGTCCGCCGGCCCTCTCACCTTTGGTTCGCGCATCCATCCGGGGTCGGTCTACAGGGGCGTCGTCCAGGTGGCGGAGCGCTTCGCGGAGGTCATCAACCAGGAGCTGCGCGGGCTCGTCGCCGCCGGCGCCGAGCTCATCCAGATCGACGAGCCCGCCCGCGGCCACGTGAGCGGCCAGGAGATGGCCCGGCTCTTCAACCTGGCGACGCAGGGCGTCCGCGCCAAGCTCGCCTACCACATCTGCTTCGGGAACCGCTTCGGCCGGTCGCGGTTCGACCGCTCCTATCGTCCCTACTTCCCGGGACTGCTCGAGGCGCGCGCCGACCAGCTCGTGCTGGAGTTCGCGGGGCGCGAGATGGCGGAGCTCGATCTCATCGGCCAGTACGCCCGCGAGGGGCGCGAGCTCGGTGCGGGTGTCGTCGACGTCAAGGGCTTCTACCCGGAGACCCCCGAGGAGGTCGCGGATCGGATCCGTAGGGTCCTGAAGGTCTGGCCCGCGGAGAAGCTCACCGTCAACCCCGACTGCGGCTTCGGCTGGAGTCCGCGGAACATGTGCAACGGCAAGATCAGGGCGCTCGCCGCAGGCGCGCGCCTCGTGCGGAAGGAGCTGGGCGCCGGCTGAGCCGGCGTCCCTCCCGGGAGGCGTCATGGCACCGACGGGCACCATGCGTGCGGTCTTCTACAAGGGCGCTCGGCACTTCGCGCCCGGCAAGGCACCGATTCCCTCGGCCGGGCCCGGGGAGGCGCTTCTCCGCGTGCGTCGCGTGGGCATCTGTGGCTCCGATCTCCACATCTTTCAGGGCCACATGGACCACCGCGTCCCCAAGGACGGCATCATCGGCCACGAGACGTTCGCGGAGGTCGTCGAGGCGCCGCCGGACGGCGGGGTGGCGGCCGGCGACCGCGTGGTCGTCGAGCCCGTGCGCTCCTGCGGATCGTGCCGCGCTTGCCGCATCGGAGCCCGCTACATCTGCTACAACCTGAAAGTCCTGGGCGTGGACCTGCCGGGCGGGATGCAGGAGTACTGGCCGGTGCCGCTCGACCGGCTGCTCAAGGTCCCCGACGCGCTCATCGACGATCACGCGGCCCTCATCGAGCCGCTCGCGGTCGCCACGCACGACGTCACGCGGGCGGGTGTCAAGGCGGGGGACGCGGTGCTGATCTTCGGGGGCGGTCCGATCGGCTGCCTGATCGCGCTCGTGTGCCGCCACCGGGGTGCCCGCGTCGCCGTGGCGGAGATCAATCCCTTCCGCGTCGACATGCTCCGGAAATTGGGCCTCGAGGTTCTCGGCCCCGGCACCGACCCCGTCCGCTTCGCCGCCGACTGGACCGACGGCGACGGCGTCGACGTCGCGTTCGAGGTGACGGGTCACCCGGCCGCGGTCAAGGCGATCACCGAGGTCGTTCGCGTCTGGGGGACCATCAGCATCGTGGCCATCCACGCGGAGCCGATGCCGGTGAACCTCTACCGGTTCTTCGCGCGAGAGCTCAGTCTGCATGGAAGCCGGCTCTACACGCGGGGGGCGTGGGAGGAGGCCATCCGGCTCGCGGCCAGCGGCGCCGTCCCTCTCGCGCCCCTCGTCAGCCGGGTCATTCCGCTCGAGTCCCTCCAGGAGGGCATGGAGACGGCGCTCGGGGGCGGCCCGGTCATGAAGGTGCTGGTCGACGTGACCGCCTGAGGCTCCGGGCGCGATCGCGCGGCCGCCCGCACGCGGAGGCTCGCCCGCCGCCGAGGTCGCCCCGGCGTCACTCGCGGGCGGCCTCCAGGTAGATCTCGTTGTAGGTCCGGTGGCGCCGCTCGAACTCGGCCTGGCAGTCACGGATCTCCTTGGGCGTCCGAAACCGCTCGTGGCACCGGAGCCGCTCTCCGGCCATCTCGTCCATCCGCGCGAGCGCCCACCGCCGCCGCGCCTCCCGGTCTCGCGGCGCGGTCGTGGACCCCGGTCCGTTGGCAAGCGCACCGCCTGCGGCCATCGGCAGGGCGGCGAGCAACGCCGCCCTGGCCAGCCCTCGAATCACGTCCCGCCGCGTCCACTGCTCGCTCGCCATCGCCTCCCTCCCCGCACCGTTCCGCTCCGGCGTCACGAAGTGTCCCTGCCGGTGGTCACCGGCATCAAGGGCGATGCGTCTCGTCGTAGGCCGTCCCGGTATCCCCGCGGCATTCCACGGCGCCGCGTGCCACCTCGGAACTGAGCAAGGGACGTGCCCGGCAGCCCGCACAGGACGACTCCTCTCAGGGCACGAGCGGCACCCCCCTCGCCGGGCTTCCCGCCGACGGGCGCACCAGCCTCCTGAAGTTTGCCGTTGCATGTATACGGTGACGCTTCGACAATGGACCGCGGGAGCGCCGGCGGAGCCGGCCAGAACGCGCCAGCTGCCGGGGATCGCCTCACCAAGTGGCAGCCCACTCAGGGAGGAACCATGCCGCTCTATCTCGACATCCACAACAAGGTCGAGGGGCTCACTGCCCCTGCGGTTTCCGACGCCCACGCGGCGGACCTGCGGGTCCAGAACAAGTACAAGGTGAACTATCTTCGATACTGGTTCGACGAGGGCACCGGCAAGGTGTTCTGCCTCGTCGAGGCGCCCAGCAAGGAGGCGGCCGCCGCCGTGCATCGCGAGGCTCACGGCCTCGTGGCGGACGAGATCATCGAGGTCAAGGAAGGGACCTGAGCCCCCACCCGCCGCCGTTCACGGATGCGCTGCCCGCAGTGCCAGCACGAAAACCCACCCGGGGCCAGGTTCTGTAACGCCTGCGGGACAGCGCTCACCGGCGTCTGTCGCGCGTGCGGACGGGCGAACGCCCCGGGCAGCCGCTTCTGCGGCGCATGCGGACAGGCGCTCGGTCTGCCTGACACCGGCCCGCCTCTCAGCCGCTTCGACTCCCCGGGCGCGTACACACCTCCCCACCTCGCGCAGCGCATCCTCGCCAGCCGCACGGCGCTCGAGGGCGAGCGCAAGCAAGTCACGGTCCTCTTCGCCGATACGAAGGGATCCATGGAGCTCCTGGTGGACCGGGATCCCGAGGACGCGCGACGGCTCCTGGACGCCGTGCTGGAGCGCATGATCGAGGCCGTGCACCACTACGAGGGCACGGTCAACCAGGTCCTGGGCGACGGGATCATGGCGCTGTTCGGCGCGCCGCTTGCTCACGAGAACCACGCCCTGCGGGCGTGCTACGCGGCGCTCCGGATGCAGGAGGACGTCGGACGGTACGGGGACGAGATGCAGCGCGCCCTCGGTGTGCCCATCCAGATTCGCGTCGGCCTCAACTCGGGGGAGGTCGTGGTCGGGTCCATCGGCAGCGACCTCCGGATGGAGTACTCGGCGGTGGGGCAGACGACCCACCTGGCCGCGCGGATGGAGCAGATGGCCAAGCCCGCCTCCGTACTGCTCACCGCCGACACCCTCAGGCTGGCCGAGGGATACGTCGAGGCAAGGGCGCTTGGCCCGGTGCCCGTTCGCGGGCTGGCCGACCCGGTCGAGATCTTCGAGCTGGTGGGGACCACGACGGCGCGGACGCGCCTGCAGGTGGCAGCGGTGCGCGGGCTCACCAGGCTCGTCGGGCGTCAGGCCGAGCTGGGCGTGCTGCGCCAGGCGCTTGATCAGGCCCGGGGCGGTCGGGGGCAGGTCGTGGCGCTCGTGGGTGAGGCGGGCGTCGGGAAGTCCCGCCTCGCCTGGGAAGTCATCCGCTCTCACCGGACTCGCGATTGCCTCGTCGTGGAGGGCAGCGCGGTATCCCACGGCAGGACGACCAACTGGCTGCCCGTGATCGACCTGCTCCGCGCGTACTTCCGCATCGACGACGGGGACGATCCCCGCACCGTCCGGGAGAAGCTCATCGGACGGCTCCTCACGCTCGACGAGGGCCTGCGCCCCACGCTCACGGCCTTCGAGGCGCTGCTGGACATGCCCGTCGAGGAGGTGGAGTGGGAGCGGCTGGACCCGTCGACGCGACACCGGCGGGCGGTCGAGGCGGTCAAGGCGCTCCTGCTTCGCGAGAGCCAGGTGCAGCCCCTCCTCCTGGTGCTCGAAGACCTTCACTGGATCGACGGAGCGACTCAAGCGTTGCTCGACAGCCTGGTCGAGAGCCTTCCGGTCGCGCGCGTGCTCCTCCTGGTGAACTATCGGCCCGAGTACCAGCACGGCTGGGGCGGCAAGACGTACTACAGCCAGCTGCGGCTCGACCCGCTCCCACCCGAGACCGCCGAGGGAATGCTCGACGCGCTCATCGGCGAGGACGCCGCGCTCGCGCCGCTCAAGCGCCTCCTGATCGGCCGCGCGCAGGGAAACCCGTTCTTCCTCGAGGAGACCGTCCGCGCCCTGGTCGAGAGTCACGCGCTCACGGGGGTGCCTGGCGACTACCGTCTGGCCACCACCCTCCCGGCCATCAAGATCCCGGCGACGGTGCAGGCCGTCCTCGCCGCCCGGATCGACCGCCTGGCGCCCGAGGACAAGCACCTGCTGCAGCTGGCCTCCGTCGTCGGCAAGGGCGTGCCGCTCCCGCTCCTCCGGGCCATCGCCGACATGCCCGAGCAGGACCTCCTTCGCTCCCTGGTGCGCCTGCAAACGGCCGAGTTCCTGTACGAGACGCGCCTGTTCCCGGACCCGGAGTACACGTTCCGGCACGCCCTGACGCTCGAGGTCGCGTACGGGAGTCTGCTCCACGAGCGACGCCGCGAGCTTCACGCGCGGATCGTCGACGCGATCGAGCGCCTGCACCCCGAGCGGCTCGCCGAGCATGCCGCGTACCTGGCGCATCACGCCTTTCGCGGTGAGGTCTGGGGCAAGGCGCTCGGCTATCTCCGTCAGACGGTGACCGCCGCATCACGCTCGAGCCTGGACGCCGCCCTGCTCGGCTCCGAGAGCGCCGGGGCTCTCTGGTGGACCGGCGAGCACGCCCGGGCACTCGAGGTCTGCCAGCGGGACCTGGCGATTGCCGCCAACTTCAAGAACTTCGGCCTGAACATCGTCACGACGTGCCGTCTCGGCCAGACCTATCACGCGCTCGGCGACTACGAGCGGGCAGCGGACTTCCTGAGGCGCACGATCGCGTCGCTTCGGGGCGATCTCGAGCGGGATCACTTCGGGATGGCGGGCCTGCCGTCGGTGTTTGCCCGCGCCTGGCTCAGCTGGTGCCTGGCCGAGCTGGGCAACTTCCCGGAAGGCATCGCCTGCGGCGGGGAAGCGGTCGCCCTCGCCGAGGCCGCGGCCCACCCCTACAGTCAGGTCCTGGCCGCCTGGGGCCTGGGCACGCTTCACGTCGTGCGCGGGGACCCGGAGCGCGCCATCCCCGTCCTCGAGCGCGGGCTGGTGGTGGCGCGCATGGCGGACATCCCGCTCCTCTTCCCGTTCGTCGCCGCCCCCCTCGGCGCGGCATACACGCTGGGCGGGCGGGTGAGCGACGCGCTGCCCCTGCTCGAGCAAGCCGTGTCGCAGGGCGCGGCCATGAACCTCCTGGCGGGCCACGGCCTCCGGCTCACCTGGCTGGGGGAGGCCCTCCTGCAGACGAGCGAGCTCGACCGGGCTGGCGAGCAGGCGGCCCAGGCGCTCGCCCTCGCGGAGCGGCTCGGCGAGCGGGGCTGCCAGGCGTATGCCGGACGATTCGCCGGGCAGACCGCGGGGCTGCGCGGATCGGCCGGCTTCCAGTCGGCGCTCGATGCCGCCCGGAATGCCCTGGAGCTCGCCACCGGGCTCGGGATGCGACCCCTCGCGGCGCGGTGCCGCCTGGATCTCGGTCTCCTGCACCAGCGCGCCGGCGCGCGCCCGGAGGCCCAGGTCGAGGTGGACGCGGCCGTCGAGGCCTTCGGGACGCTGGAGATGCCCTACTGGCGCGCCCGGGCCGAGGCGCTCGGGGCCGGGTCAGGCTGACCGAGAGGAGCGTCGATGCGGGTCGCGGGGCGGGTGGCCAGCGTGACGGGCGGCGGCGCGGGGATCGGCCGGGCGACGTGCCGCGCCTTTGCCCGGGAGGGCGCGGCAGTCGCCGTCGTCGACCTCCGTAGCGCAGACGCGGTTGCGGCCGAGATCGAGGGCGGCGGCGGAGGACGGGCCCGCCTACGCCGTCGACGTCACCCCGGAACGCGGACGGCCGCACGATCGTGAGCGGCGTCGTCGGACGCTTCGGCGGTGTCGACGTGCGGGTCAACAACGCCGGGATCGGCCGCCCCGGCACCATCGAGGACGTGGCCGAAGAGGAGTGGGATCGGACCGTCGGCGTCAACCTCAAGGCGCACTTCCTGACTTGCCGGGCGGTCGTGCCGCACATGCGGCGCCGGCGGCGAGGGCACATCGTCAACGTGGGATCGATCGCCGGGCGCCACGTGAGCCTCGCGAACTCGATTCCCCACACCAGCGCGAAGGCCGGCGTCATCGGCTTCACGCGCCACCACCTAGCCCAGGAGGTCGGTCCGGACGGCATTCGCGTGAACGCGGTCGCGCCCGGGCCCCGTCAGGACGGATCTCTTCTACTCCACGATGGCGAGCAGTGACGACCGTGAGGCGCAGATCCAAGCGCGCATGCCGCTGCGCTACGTGAGCGAGCCGGCCGAGCAGGCGGCGATGATCCTGTTTCTCGCGTCCGACGCGGCGAGCTTCGTCCACGGCGCGATCGTCGATGTCGACGGGGGCCTTCTGTAGCTCGGCGCGCGAGGCGGGTGCGAACGGGGCCGGCGGCCCGGTCCGCGCGGGGCAAGGCGGGCGCGGGCCGCGTGCTCCCGCGCCGGTTCTATGAGCGGCCGGTACGGCGCGTGGCGCGCGGCCTCCTGGGCTGCATCCTGGTGTCCCGGCTCGGGCGGTCGGTCACGGCGGGACGGATCGTAGAGACCGAGGCGTACCTGGGGCCCGAGGACGGCGCGTCGCACGCGGCGTTCCGGCCATCGTCTCGCTGGCTCTTCTACGGTCCCGGCGGCGTCGCCTACGTCTTCCAGGCCTACGGGCTCCATGCCTGTCTGAACGCCATCGCGGGGCCGCCGGGGACGCCCGGGTGCGTCCTGATCCGTGCCCTCGAACCTCTCACGGGTCTCAGGGTGATGGGACGGCGCCGCCGTCTCGATCCGGCGGTGCTGCGCCAGTCGGCGCGTGGGCTCGGTGCGCTCACGAGCGGACCGGCGCGGCTCACCCAGGCTCTCGACGTCACGCTCCGCGACAACGGCCGGGATCTTCGCCGGGGGCCGCTCACCATCCACGTGCGCCCGACCGGCGCACGGCCCGCGGTCGCGACCGGCCCCCGGATCGGAATCACCCGATCCGCGAGCCTGCCTCTGCGGTTCTGGGTGCGTGGGAGCCCGTTCGTCTCCCGTGCTCCGACCCCGCGTCCCAGCTCCTGAGCGGGCGACCGGGTGCGCCTTCACCTCCCTCGTCTCCCCTGCTGCGGTCGCCGCGGGCACGCCCCTCGATCACGCCCGGACCGGTCCGAGCGCCGCAGACATTAATGGTCGGATTCAGCCTTAGATGACGGCAGTATAGATGATCCTGTTTGAGACGCCGGGTTACGTGAAGTCCAGCGGCCCGACTCCACCGCGGTCAGGAAGTCGAGCACCGCCCGGTTGAAGGCCTCCGGCTCCTCCAGGTTGATCGTGTGTCCGGCCTTCGGGATCACCACGAGCCCCGAGGTCCGGATCTTCCGCTTCATGAAGATGCCGGGCTCCAGGCAGGGGTCATCCTCGTCCCCCGTGACGATGAGCGTCGGCACGGTCAGACGTCCGAGCTCCGGCTCGAGGTCGTACACCGAGGGCCGCGTCAGCTGGACACCGCGCATCGTGAGGCCGTGACCGAGGGCCGACTGGGCCGCGAAGTGGTCCCGGAACTCCTGCCACCCCACCGGGTCCTTGTCCCGGAACTGGACCCGCGTCGGCCCCTGGCAGTAGACGTCGGCAAGCGCGGCCATGGGCTCGGCGAGGAAGCGCTGCGATGTGACCTCGACATCCCGCTTGAACTGTGCCCGATCGGCCGCCAGGCTCCCGTACCCGCACCCCGCGACGACCAGCGAGAGGGCCCGCTCGGGATGGCGGATGCCGAAGTGGAGCGTCGCGTAGCCGCCCATGGACAGCCCGCAGACGTGGGCCTTGGCGATCCCGAGCGCGTCGAGGAGCCCCCGAATGTCGTCGACGGCCTGGTCCTGGGAGTAGGCCGTTCCGGCCGTGGGCACATCGGATGGCGGATAGCCGCGGGCGTTGAACGTGATCGTCCGGTAGCGGCGGGCGAAGAAGCGCACCTGAAGATGCCAGCTCCGGCCCTCGCCCGCAAACTCGTGGACGAAGACGAGCGGAGCGCCCTGGCCGACCTCGTCGTAGTGGAGGCGGATGCCGTTCACGGAAACTCGGGGCATAGAGATCCTCCGGTAGCCGCGCCCGGCGTCATCAGAGCGCGACAGGCAAGGATTGCATTCCTCGAAAGATCAGTGAGTCGAGCCACTCCGGCGCGTCCGTGCGAAGGGCCAGCGCCGGGAACCGGGACAGGAGCGCCGGCAGGGCGACCTGCCCCTCCAGCCGGGCAAGCGGGGCCCCGAGGCAGAAGTGAATCCCGTGCCCGAAGGTCAGATGACGGTTGTCGGCGCGCCGGAGGTCGAGGCGATCCGGCTCCGCGAACTGGCGTGGATCGCGGTTGGCCGCGCTGATCATCAGGAACAGACGGTCCCCGCGCCGGATGGTCCGGTCGTCGGCCTGCAGGTCCTCGCGGGCGACGCGCACCATCGCGGGCGTGGGACCGTCGTACCGCAGGAGCTCCTCGACGGCCGGCGCCGTGAGGGCGGGGTCCTCCCGCCACGCCCGGGCCTCGGCCGGATGGCGGAGAAGGGCGAGGGCGCCGTTGCCGATGAGGTTCGTGGTGGTCTCGTGGCCGGCGAAGAGGAGCAGCACGCAGCTGGCGACCAGCTCGCCCTCGCGCAGCCCGTCGCCGCGCTCCTCGGCCGCCAGGAGCGCCGTCACGAGGTCGTCGGCGGGCGCCGCCCTGCGGCGGGCGACCACGCGCGCGAAGTACTCGTGCATCTCGGCGACACCGCGTGCGGCCCGCTCGTACTTGTCGGGCGCGGTCAGGGAGCTCCCGACGAACGTCGCCAGCTCGTCCGACCACGCCTTGAGCTGCTCGTGGTCTCCGGACGGGACGCCGAGGAGATCTCCGATCACGGTCACCGGCAGCGGGTAGGCGAAGTCCCGGATCAGGTCCATCTCCCCCGCCGCGGCCGCCCGGTCCAGCAGCCCGCGGACGATCGCCTCGACCCGTGGACGCCGGAGCTCGATCGCGCGCGTCGTGAGGACGCGGCCCAACACGCTGCGGAGCCGCGTGTGCGTCGGGGGATCCGTGAAGACGACCCAGAGCCCGACCTGGCGCAGGAGCGCCTGGACCGCGTCGCTCGCCGTCAGGGTCCGTCGGGCCAGGAAGGGCGTGATCCGGTCGGCAGACAGGCGCGGGTCCGCGAGGGCCGCTCGGACGTCCGCGTAGCGCGTGAGCACCCAGCCGCCCAGGACCTCGCTCCAGTGGACCGGCTCCTCCTCGCGGAGGCGCCCGAGCGCCGGATAGGGGTCGGCCACGACCTCCGGCCGCCTCGGGTCGTACGCGGTCAAGTCCTGATCCTGTCGCCTCGCGGATCCCAGAGGGGCTCGGCGGCCACCACCCCCCCGACCCACTCCCCGAAGAACTCGACCTCGACCGGCGTTCCCGGGATCGCGAGATCCGCCGGCAGGTACGCGTAGGCGATCGAGAAGCCCACGGTGTATCCGAACCCCCCGCTCGTGACCCTCCCGACGACCCGATCAGCCACGCGCACGGGCTCGCCGCCCAGCGCAACCCGGGTCGGGTCGGAGAGCGTCAGGCACGCGAGCTTCCGGCGCACGCCCTCCGCCTGCTGCCGCGTCAGTGCCTCACGGCCGAGGAAGTCGCCCTTGCCGAGCCTGACCGCGAACCCGAGCCCCGCCTCGTACGGCGTGTCGTCGGGAGTGATGTCGGCGCTCCAGTACCGGTAGCCCTTCTCCAGCCGGAGGGAGTCGATGGCACGGTAACCGGCGGCGACCATGCCATGGGGCTGACCGGCCTCCCAGAGAGTATCCCAGAGCTCGAGCCCGTACTCCGTGGGCGCATAGAGCTCCCAGCCCAACTCGCCCACGTACGTGACGCGGGCCGCGAGAACGGGCACCCGCCCGACGGCGAGCTCCCGGGCGGTGAGGTACGGGAAGGCGGCGTTCGACACGTCGGCCGTCGTCGTCGCCGCGAGGATGTCTCGGGCGCGCGGCCCCCAGAGACCGATGCAGCAGAGCGCTCCCGTGACGTCCAGGAGGGACACCGACCCGTCGCGGGGGAGATGCTGCTGGATGGAGCCGCGATCGTGGGTGCCGAAGGCCGTGCCCGTGACGATCCGGAACCGGGCGGGACCGAGTCGCGTCACGGTAAAGTCGCACTCGATCCCGCCCCGCTCGTTGAGCACCGACGTGTAGACGACCGAGCCGAGCGGCCTGTCCACGTCGTTGCCGCAGAGCCGCTGCAGCAGGCCGAGCGCCCCGGATCCCACCAACTCGAGCTTGGAGAATGACGTCTCGTCGAACAGTCCCGCCCGCTCGCGCGTGGCGAGGTGCTCGGCCTCGATCGCGGGCGACCAGATCCGGCCCGCGAACCCGCGCGGCCGCCGGCCCTCACCGCCGGCGCCCGCGTTCGGCTCGAACCAGTTGGGCCGCTCCCAGCCCGACTTCTCGCCGAAGACCGCTCCGAGCTCGCGCAGGCGGGGGTACGCGGGGGACAGACGCAGTCGCCGCCCTTCCTCGCGCTCCTGGTTGGGGTAGCGAAGGTCGTAGTAAGTCCGGTACACCTCGTGCGTGCGCTCGAGGGTGAGCCGGCGGGAGCGGTACTGCGGACCGAACCGGCGCAGGTCCATGTGCCAGATGTCGAGTCCGGGATCCCCCTCGACGATCCAGTCCGCCATGATCCGGCCCATGCCGCCGGATCCGGCGATGCCGTGGGCACAGAAGCCGCACGCGACGAAGAACCCCCGGACCTCCGGGGCCTCGCCCAGGATGAACTCGCCGTCAGGCGTGAAGGCCTCGGGCCCGTTGATCAGCCGAACGATCTCCGCGCTGCCGATCGCCGGGACCCGGTGCACCGCCCCCTCCATGAGGGGCGCGAAGCGCTCCCAGTCCGGGGGCAGCAGCCGGTGGTTGAAGTCCGCCGGGATCCCGTCGAGGCCCCACGGAGCCGGCTCGCGCTCATACCCCCCGACCAGCAGCCCTCCGACCTCTTCCCGGAAGTAGACGAGGTGGTCCGGGTCGCGGAGCGTCGGCATGGCCGCGTGCACCCCCTCGATCGGCCTCGTGACGAGGTACTGATGCGCCATCGGGATCAGCGGGAGCGTCACGCCCACCATCCGCGCGATCTCGGGAGCGTACATCCCCCCCGCGTTGACCACGACCTCGGTGCGCACGGTCCCGCCCGTGGTCTCGACCTCCCGCACGCGGCCGTCCCGCACCGTGATGCCGAGAACGCGGGTGCCGGTCCGGATCGCCGCCCCGCGCCGCCGCGCGCCGTCCGCCAGCGCCGTCGCCAGGCCGCTCGGATCGAGGTGACCGTCCGTGGGCAGGTACACGGCGCCGAGAACGCCATCGAGGCCCATCACCGGAAACAGGGCGCGGGCCTCGGCCGGTCCGATCTCCTCCAGGGGAAGCCCGAAGGTCTTCGCCCAGCCGGCCTGGCGCCGGTGCTCGAGCACGCGCTCGGGGGTGCACGCGAGCCGGAGGCTCCCGACCTCCTTCCACCCGGGATCGCGGCCCGTCTCCAGGGCCAGCTGCCGGTAGCACTCGACGCTCCACATCATCAGGCGCGTCAGCGCGACGGAGGATCGGAGCTGTCCCACCAGCCCCGCCGAGTGGAACGTCGATCCGCTCGTCAGGTCGGCGCGCTCGACGAGCACGATGTCACGCCACCCTTTCGCCGTGAGGTGGTACGCGACGCTCGCCCCGCCCACGCCGCCGCCAACGATCACCGCCCGGGCGTGCTCGGTCACGGCGGACGATTGTAGCAGGGCGTCGGGGCTCTTGACATGACCCGCGCCGCCCTGTGAACTGGAAGGCGTCGATCGACAGCGAGCCCTTCACGACCCACATCGCGCGCGAGGAGCCTGCCATGGATTACACCACTCCCGATCACTCGAAGTCGCTCAACGTCACCCGACGTCAGATCCTGGCAGGCGCGGGCGCCGCCATCGCAGCCGCCGGCATCCGGCCAGGTCCGGCGGCGGCCCAGGCGCGCAAGGGGGAGATCGTGGCCGGTCTCTCCGAGCGGATGCTGACCCTGGACCCGGCGAACCACTACTCGATCTCGGCGACGTCGGTCCTCCGGCACATCTACGACCCGCTGGTCGAGGTGACGAACGACTCGAAGTTCGTCCCCTGCCTTGCGGAATCGTGGACGCCGGTGAACAACACGACGTGGCGGTTCACGCTTCGCAAGGGCGTGAAGTTCCACGACGGCACGGCGTTCACGGCGGACAGCGTCATCTACTCCCTCAAACGGGCGCGCGACAACACGAAGCTGATCAAGGCGTTCGTCTACCAGGACATCGATGACGTCCGGAAGGACGGCGATTTCACCGTCATCGTGTCGACCAAGCGGCCGTTTGGCTCGCTGCCGGCTCACCTCACGATGCTGG
Organism: Candidatus Methylomirabilota bacterium; assembly: GCA_035550795.1. Lineage (GTDB taxonomy): Bacteria > Methylomirabilota > Methylomirabilia > Rokubacteriales > DASRDR01 > DASRDR01. Next base: position 73,517 of record DASZOL010000050.1, on the reverse strand, counting down.
GCATCCTCCCGCACACCGCCGCCGCGAACGAGGAGGCGTTCTTCCAGAAGCCGGCGGGTACCGGGCCCTTCAAGTTCGGGGGCTGGACTCACGGCGAGCAGATCACCCTGATCGCCAACGAGGCCTACTGGAAGCCCGGGATCCCGAAGGTCGAGAAGGTGGTCTTCCGCTTCATCCCCGAGCTCTCGACCCGTGTCGCCGCCCTCCGCGCCGGCGAGCTCCACGTGATCGACCGCGTGTGGCCCGACAACGTGCAGACGCTCCGCTCGACGGCGGGCGTCCGGGTCCTCGACACGCCGGCCATCGAAGCGCAGCGCTGGATCTTTCAGCTGGCCAAGGACCCCGTCAAGGACCCGCGCGTGCGGCACGCAATCTCGCTCGCCATCGACCGGAACGTCATCATCAAGGACCTGCTCCTGGGCTACGCGCGCCCGGTGGTGAGCCCGATCCCGCCCGGCCTCATCGGCCACACGAACCTCGGCCAGAAGGCCTACGACCCCGAGAAGGCGCGGCAGATCCTGAAGGACGCAGGCTACAAGAACCTGTCGCTCGACTTCGTGCTGATGAAGGACCTTTACCCGAAGCAGCTCGAGATCGTGCAGGCGGTGGCCGCGATGCTCGGCGACGTCGGCATCACCGTGAACATCAAGAACCTGGAGATCGCCACCGCCCGCGAGGCGCGCACGGCTGGCAACTACGACATGTTCTTCTCGGGCTGGGCCCACATGCCCCACGATCCCGACTGGTACCTCGGCCAGTGGTTCACCAAGGCGGGGGCCGAGAAGCTCACACGGTACTCGAACCCCAAGGTCGAGGAGCTGATCGCCGAGGGCCGGGTGCCCGACCCCAAGGTGCGCCAGCAGAAGTACGAGGAAATCGAGAAGGCGCTCTGGGAGGACGAGCCCGAGATCTGGCCCTACTACAGCGTCGCGATCTATGCCGTGAGCGAGAAGCTCCAGAACTTCCAGGCGCGACGCGACTACTACGTCCTGCTGTACGACGTCGGTATCCGGTAGTCCGAGCCTCGCCGTGTCCGCCGGCCGGCCAGGTCCTCCGAGGTGCCTCGGGGGCCGGCCGCCGGCGAGGCCGGCGGTGGGCCCCGCGCGTCGGGCTTCGCGGGCCCCGACCCCCTGATGCAGGCCTATCTGCTGCGAAGAGCTGCCCAGGCGATCGTCACCCTGGTCGGCATGTCCGTCCTCGTCTTCGTGATCCTCCGGGTACTCCCCGGCGACCCCGCGAAGATGCTGCTGCCCGAGGGCGCCCCGCAGTCGGCGGTCGACGAGCTGAACCGCCAACTCGGCCTCAAGGAGCCGCTCCACGTCCAGTACGCGATCTTCCTGCGGAGCGTGTTCCGAGGGGACTTCGGGCAGTCCTTCCAGTACCGCGCCCCCGCGCTCCAGGTCGTCCGGGAGCGGCTGCCGGCGACCCTCCAGCTGACCTTCTGCGCCATGATGCTGACGGTGGTCGCGGGGGTCACGATCGGGATCGTCGCGGCGGTCCGCCGGGGCACCCGCTATGACTACGCGGGCACCATCCTCGCCGTTCTCGGCCAGTCCCTGCCGAACTTCTGGCTCGGCATCATGCTGGTCCTGCTGTTCGGCGTGACGCTCCGATGGCTGCCGACCTCGGGATTCGAGAACTGGACCTACCTGGTCCTCCCGAGCATCACGCTCGCCGCCTATCCCACCGCACTGGTCGCACGGCTGACGCGCTCCAGCATGCTGGAGATCCTGAGCCGGGACTTCATTCGGACAGGGCGGGCCAAGGGTCTGGCTGAGCGGGCGGTGATCCTGCGGCACGCGCTCCGCAACGCGACGATCCCCGTGCTGACGGTGATAGGCCTGCAGATCGGCGCGCTCCTGGGGGGCGCGGTCATCACGGAGTCAGTGTTTGCCTGGCCTGGGATGGGGAAGCTCGTCGTCGACGCGATCTACTTCCGGGACTTCCCGGTCGTCCAGACCGTCCTCATCCTCTCGGCGACCATCTTCGTCCTCATCAACCTCCTGGTCGACGCCCTCTACACGGTCGTCGACCCCCGCATCCGCTACCGCTGAGGAGGCCGTGTTCGCCTTCGGCCGTCGGAACCCCCTGGTCCTCGTCGGGGGTGGCATCCTGCTCGCGGTCGTCCTGGCGAGCGTCTGCGCGCCGCTCCTGACGGCCTCGGACCCGATCCGTCCGAGCTTCGGCCAGCGCCTCCGGGCCCCGTGGGGCCTCGGTGGCACGTCGGCGCGGCCCCTTGGCGCCGACAACCTGGGGCGCGACATCTACGCCCGGCTCCTCTACGGCGGGCGGATCTCGCTCGTCCTGGCGACGAGCGCGGTCGTGCTGGCGACCGGTGTCGGCGTGCTCGTGGGGCTCCTGGCCGGGTACCTGGGAGGGAAGCTGGACGACCTGGTCATGCGTCTCGCTGACGTCCAGCTCACCTTCCCGGTCATCATGCTGGCGATCGCGATCGTCGCCGTCGTGGGGACGAGTCCGTTCGCGCTGGTCGGCGTCCTGGCTCTCTCCGGATGGGTCCTTCACGCTCGAGCCGTGCGGGCCAACGTGCTCACGATTCGCCAGCTCGAGTACGTCGACGCCGCGTGGGCGCTCGGGGCGAGCCAGCTCCGGGTGGTGTTCCGCCACGTGCTGCCGAACACCCTCGCGCCGATCCTCGTCATCGCGTCGAGCCAGTTCGCCACGATGGTGCTGCTGGAGTCGGGCCTGTCATTCCTCGGGATGGGCGTGCAGCCGCCCCAGCCCTCCTGGGGCGCCATGCTCGCCGAAGGCCGCGACTACCTTTCGAATGCCTGGTGGCTCGCCACGGTGCCGGGCGTCGCGATCTCCCTCGTCGTCCTCGGCGCCAACCTGCTAGGGGACGGGCTGCGCGACTTCCTCGATCCTCATCTTCGCGCCTGATCAGGCCCCGACGGCCCCGGCCGGCCGGCGGAGGCCCGGATGCACCCGGCGCGCGAAGGGCCGGGACCTCCGGTCCCGTGCTCCCCGCGCAAGCGAGGCCGCCGCTACCGGCCCTCCAGGAACGAGCGCAGCATCCAGGCCATCTTCTCGTGGCGCTCCATCAGCCCCGTCAGGAAGTCGCTCGTCCCGGCGTCCCCGTGCTGATCGAGTGCGGTCTCGAGGTCCCGCCGGAGCACCTGGATCACGGCCTCGTGGTCCCCCAGCAGGTTCTTCAACATGTCGCGCGCCGCCGGGTAGCGGCCCGGATGCTCCTTGAGACGCGTCAGCTTCTGGAATTCCGCCAGCGTGGCGACGGCGGGCCCGCCGAGGGTTCGCGCACGCTCCGCCACGTCGTCGATGAACTCCTCGATGGCCTCGTACTGCCCCTCGAAGAACTTGTGCAGGTCGTTGAACTGCGGCCCCACGACGTTCCAGTGGTAGTTGCGCGTCTTCGTGTAGAGCACGTACTCGTCCGCCAGGAGCCGAGAGAGGATCTCCACGACACCTTGACGCTGTCGCTGATTCAGTCCGATGTTCACTGCCACGATGGCCCCCCCTTGGCGTGTCGATCGCCTGCGAGGTGGCCGGCGCGCGCCCGCGTCCACCCCGATCAGGCTCTCACGATTCGACGGGCCCGGCGAGGCCATCGATTCCGCCATCGATTCCGCCCGGCCCGGACTCCTATCGCGCTATCATGAGATGGTTACCGCCAGCGGAGAGCTTGCGAGGAAACCCGCGTGCGCACCCTCAAAACCCTGGCCATCGTCCTCCTCGGAGTGGTCGCCCTCCTGGGTGCTGGCCTCTTTGCGCTCACCCGGTACCTCGACTCCGAGGCCTTCCGGCGCGCGGCGATCAATGCGGCCCAGGACGCGCTGGGCGCTCCCGTGGCAGTCGGCCAGCTCGAGGTCTCGCTGTTCTCGGGCGCCACGTTCCGGCAGGTCGTGGTCGGCAACCCGCCGGGCCTCCCGGGCGACCTTCTGCAGGCCGAGGGCCTGGTCGTGCGCCCACGTCTGCTGCCGCTCCTCCGCCGGAGGCTGGAGATCGCCGAGATACGGCTGGAGGCGCCGACCGTCACTCTGACGCGGGGCGCCGGCGGCGAGTGGAGCTTCCAGGGCCTGGCCGCGAGAGCTACCCCCGCCCCCGGCTCCGGAGGCGCCCCGGCGCCCTCCGACCTGCCCGCCCCCGCACCGGGCGAGCTGCCAGCCACGCTGGACGTGGTGGTGCCCCGTCTGGCCCTGACCCGCGGCACGCTCGTGGTCACGCGCGAGCGCAAGGGGCCGATCGTCGGAGCCGGCGGCATCGAGGTCGCCACATCGCTCTCGCGAGTGGGCAACGTCCTGACCGGCAAGGGACAGCTCGCGATTGCCTCGCTCCGCGTCGCCGAGCGCGTGGAAGTGCGGAATCTGACCGCCCCGCTCCGGTTCGGCGGGGGCGACCTCACGCTCGAGCCCCTGCGCGGCCAGCTGGCGGACGGCACGCTGGGAGGCAAGGCGACCGTCCGCCTGGCCGGTCCGGCGCAGTACGGGGTGTCCCTCGATCTCGGCGGCGCGCGCGCGGAGACTCTCCTGGCGGCCTTCGGAAGCCGGAGCCTCGGCGGCCAGCTCGAGGCCCAGGCAACCTTCACCGGCACCGCCGAGGGCACGACCGGCCAGGGTCACGCCGAGATCCGAGACGGACAGCTCTACGGCTTTCCGGTGCTCGGCACGGTGGCGACCGCGCTGGGCCTGCCGCTGCTGCGCGACCTCCGGTTCCAGGAAGGTGCCATCGACTTCGTGCTCGCCGGTGACGTGTTGCGAACGCCGGTGGTCCGCTTCGTCTCGGGGGACGTCAAGGTGCTCGGGAACGGCGAGATCCGGCTCCGGACGGGCGAGCTCGCCCACGAGTTCATCCTGCTCGTGCCCCCCGCCGCCGTTCGCCGCGCTCCGCGCGAGATGCGCACGGCGTTCACCGAGCGTGTCGACGGGCTCGTCGGCGTCAAGTTCCGGGTGTGGGGGCCATTCGGCTCTCCCAGAACCGACCTCCAGGACCGCGTCCTGCGAGGCTTCGCGGAGTCGCTTCTCCGGAAGGGGCTCCGGCAATTCCTGCGCTAGCGCCGCCGCGCGCCGGCCTCGTCGCGCGCGCGCCGCGCGGGTTGTCCCTCCTCGATCCCTCGGCTATAGTGGCCCCGACATGACGCGAGGGCGCGTCTTCTATGGATGGTGGGTCACCATCGCCTTCGCCGTCATGGTGTTCCTCTCGACCGGTGTCCGCTTCTCGGTCGGGCCCTTCCTGAAGCCCATGGTCGCGGATCTCGGCACCGACCGCGCGACCTACTCCCTGATCGTGTCACTCAGTCTGTTCCTGTACGGGGTGTTCATGCCGTTCGTGGGCCGGATGGTCGAGCGCTGGGGCGCACGGCCGGTCGCGGTCCTGGGCACCCTGGTGTTCAGCGTCTCGCTCGCCGCCACGGGTCTCGTGACGCAGCTCTGGCAGCTTGCGCTGGTGTACGGGGTCCTGGTCGCCCTGGGCCTCTCGGCGACCGGCCACGTCGTCGGCTCGGCCGTCGTGTCGCGGTGGTTCACCAAGCGGCGGGCGACCGCGCTCTCCCTGCTCGGCGCGGCGTCGATGGCCGGCATGAGCCTGCTGGTCCCGGTGGCGATGTGGCTGATCTTGACGGTCGGCTGGCGGGCTACCTACGGGATCATCGGGCTGGGGGCGGCGATCGTCCTCCTCCCCCTGGCCCTGTGGGTCGTCCGGGAATCGCCCGAGTCCATGGGGCTCGCACCTGACGGCCTGGACGCGGGGTCGACGACGCGCCACGCGGTGACGACCGAGCGCACGGCGGTCAGCGATGCCGTGCGCACCGCCCCGTTCTGGCAGCTCTGTGGTGGACTGTTCACCTGCGGGTTCTCGATGAGCCTGCTGTCGGCGCACGGGGTCCCGATGCTCACCGACCACGGCTACCACGCGATGCTAGCCTCGTCGGCGATCGGCATCCTCGGCACCTCGAGCTTTGTCGGGGCCATGATCCTCGGCACGATCGCCGACCGCTTCGGCCGCCGCCCGGTGCTCGCCTGGCTGTACGGGACACGGGCCTTGCTGTTCGTGGCGATGTTTCTCGTGCACGACAGCCCGGCGGGGCTTCTCGTCATCTCGGCCCTCGGCGGCGCCAGCATGTCCGGAAGCCTGGCCATGACCTCGGCGCTGACGGCCGACATCTTCGGGCGGCTTTCGGTCGGCTCGGTGTTCGGGACGATCTTCGTCGTCCACCAGGGCGGCGCCGCGCTTGGCTCCTGGCTCGGCGGGCTCCTGTTCGAGCTTAGCGGCGGCTACGGCCTCGCGTTCGCGATCGCCAGCGTCCAGCTCCTCGCCGCGGCGGGCATCAGCCTGACCATCGACGAACGCGCGTGCTCCGCGGCGGCCCGGCTGCGCCCGGCCGTCGCGGAGCCGTGAGCCGGCGGCGCCATGGGCCTCGAGGTGGTGGTCCCGCGGGCCGGATCGGTGGGCCTCGGGGCCCTCCTCGACGGGCTCGCCGCCGCCGGACTGCCCACCGCGCTCGCCATGGTCGACAACGTGCTCCAGGGACCGGGGGCGACGCCACCCGCCGTCTGGCGCGACGCGCGGCTACGGACACCCGCCGGCGTGGTGACGCTGCGCCGGGTCCCGAACGGCGTGGCGGTCGTCGTGTTCGGCAACGCCGACGAGCCCCTGCGCACGGCCCAGCGCACGGTCGCCGAGACGCTCCTCGGCCTCCATTGAGTCGCGGCCGCGCTCAGGTCAGGTCGGCTCGAGACGCTTCCGGACGTCCCCGACCTGCCCCAACAGCGTTGCGACCGAGGACGCGACGGAAGGTCCTGCCGTGAAGATCACCGACGTCGAGGTCTACGTCGTCGATCCCACTGGGGGCGCCGCCACCTACAACGAGGAGCCCCAGAACGTCTGGACCTTCGTCCGGGTGGTCACCGACGCGGACGTCCACGGATGGGGCGAATCGACCAACTTCCCGGGCAACGGAAGCCTGATCGTCGCCGACGCCATCCGACACCTCCGGCCCTGGATCGTCGGGCGCGACCCCGCCGACATCACGGCGATGTGGCACCGACTCTTCCGGAAGGCGACCTACCTGGGGTCGCGCGGCCTGCCCACGGCGGTGATCAGCGGCATCGACATCGCGCTCTGGGACATCAAGGGCAAGCTCACCGGGCGTCCGCTGTACGACCTCCTCGGAGGCAAGCTGCGAGACAGCATCCCGCTCTACGCGAACGGCTGGTTCGCCGCGCTGGACGGCCACCCTGCGTGCGCGACCCCCGAGGAGTACGCGGCGGCCGCCCGCCGGATCGTGGCCCGCGGCCACGTGGCCCTCAAGCTGGACCCATTCCACGAGATGCTGCCGTACCACACGGGGTATCTCGCAGGGCAAATCTCCGCCGCCGGGGAAGCGTTCGGCGTGGCGTGCGTCGCCGCGGTCCGCGAGGCGGTCGGCCCCGAGGTGGAGATCCTCATCGACGCGCACGGACACTACAACGTGCCCACCGCGGTCCGTCTGGCCCGGCGGCTCGAGCCCTACCGCATCGGCTGGTTCGAGGAGCCCACCCCGCCCGAGAGCCTGGAAGCCCTCCGAGCAGTGCGGGAGCAGGTCTCGGTGCCGATCTGCGTGGGCGAGCGGCTCTACACGCGGTGGGACTTCCTGCCGGTGCTCGCCGAACGGCTGGCCGACTACCTGATGCCTGATGTCGTCTGGACCGGCGGCGTCACCGAGGTGATGCGGATCGCCGCCCTCGCCGAGACCCACCACGTACCGGTGACGCCGCACAACGCCATGGGCCCCCTCCAGGTCGTCGCCGGCGCCCACGCGATGCTGGCCGTCCCCAACTTCTACCGTCTGGAGCACAACGTGGCGAACGTGCCCTGGTACGACGGCTGCCTCGACTCCCCCCTGGATCTCCGCGGGGACCAGCTCCACATGGCGCCCCGTCCCGGCCTGGGCGTCGAGCTCGATCCGGCGTACCTCCGGGCGCACCGCGCGCGCGGATGGCCTGGCGAGGCCAGCCCGCGAGGATCCGGATGACGCGCCGCCCCGGCGCCGCACCCAGCGTGGGCAAAACGGTTACGCGGTGAGCCAGGGCCGGGAAAGCGGGCTCCTGAGGCTCGAGCCGCCTGAGACCCGGGTCACAAGCCTGGGCGACGAGGCTCGCTGCCGCACGAGTCTGGGCGGCGTTCGCGTGGCCGCGAGTCCCGTCCGGCGGATGCTGGGCCGCCTGGCGCACCGCATTGGGCGGGACTCTCCGACGTAGCGCCCCCGTTGTCGTGGAGCGATCTCCCGATTCGCCTACGCGAATGACCGGATGATTCGGCCGGGTCCGCACGAGCACCGACGCCGGGATCGGAAGGGGGAGCGCCGGGCCCGTCAGGCGGGCCAGGTCTGCTCGCCGCCGTCGACGCGCAGCACCTGGCCGGAGACATGGCGCCCGGCGTCGGTCACGAAGTACTCCACCGCGCGCGCGATGTCCTCCGGCTGGCCGTAGCCCTGGAGCGTGCCCACGTGCTCGACCACGCCGGGCCGGGCCTGGCCCGTCGCGACGAAGCGGGGCGTCATCGTCCCGCCCGGCGCCACGCAGTTGACCGTGACGTTGTAGGGCCGGAGCTGCACGGCCAGGCAGCGCGTGTACTCGTGCACGGCGGCCTTGGCTGTCGCATACATCACGCCTTCCGCGCGGCCGCTCAGACCGGCCACGCTCCCGAGGGTCACGATCCGCCCGGCTCGGCGCTCGATCATCTCGGGCGCAACCTCGCGGCAGGCGTAGATGCACGAGAGGAGGTTCCGGTCGATCACGGCGCGGAGGTCCTCCAGCGCGATGAACACCCCGTCGTTGACCGGCGGTCGCCCGCCCCCGGGTCCCGTCGCCCCCGCCGGGCCGATGTCGCCACCTGCGTTGTTGACCAGCACGTCGATGCGCCCGTACTCCGCGCGGATCCGGATGGCCGCGGCCTGCACCGCCTCGGGCCGCGTCAGGTCGGCCGCGAGGGCAAGGACCCGCCGGCCCGTGCGCGTCGCGACGTCGCGTGCCACCTGGTCGAGCGAGTCGGCCTCGCCGAACGCGCGCGCCGACGTCTGCGTCGTGCCGTGGACGACCAGGTCGGCCCCGAGCTGGCCCAGGTGCTCGGCCATCACGCGGCCGAGCCCCCGCGACGACCCCGTCACCCACGCAACCTGTCCCGCCAGCGGTGCTCTCAGCATGGCTACGATCCCCTCCTGGTGGCCAACTCCTACGGCACGACCAGCCGGCCGTGCTCGATAACCGGGCGCCCGTTGGCTCGCACGGTGGCGTCGGTCAGGAAGAACCACTGGTGGTAGCTCGACCGGTACGGCCCGCCGGACTCCGCGTTGTCCCCCACGCTCACCCGGATGACCCCCGCCCCGTAGCCGTAGTACGGGATCACCGGGAGCCCGGCGAGCACGGCCAGCTTGGGGTTGACGCCCACGTTGAACTCGCCGAAGCGATCGCGATCGCCGGACTGGGTCCGCCAGGCCGCCTCCAGCCAGGCGCCGTGGTGCTCGCTGGTGAGCCGGGTGATCCGGTTCTCCCGGAACTCCAGGCGCACGCTTCCGACCTGACGCCCGGCGCAGGTCTCGGGCGGCGTCACGAGCACTCCCTCGGTCCCCTGGACGTCGACCGTCCGGATCGCCCCCGCGGGGAGCTCTACCTCGCGGTCCCGGGCGCTGCCCGGCCGGGCGTACCCGTCGACGAACGCGCGCGAGGCGTCGCCATTGCCGATGTGGAAGTGCGCCCCGCGCAGCTCGAAGCGGAGCCGGGTCCCGCGCGGATCCGTCACCTCGACCTCGCTGTCCTGGAGCGCGTTCGCCACCCGCCGCTGGTGCGCCGTCAGCGCCGGGTAGTCCATCCACAGCGCCGCCTCGTAGAGCTCCGACAGCCGCCGGAAGAGACCGGCGTCCATGGACACGTCCATGATCCAGTGGAAGTGGACCGCCCGCCCCGGCCACGTCTTGATGATCTCCTCGGTCTGCCAGACGTTGTAGGCCCAGCTTGTCGGGAGCCAGATGTAGACGTCGGACAGGGCGAAGAGCGCCGCGACCGTTCGGTCCTCCATCGCCCGGACCGCGGCGTTCTCCCGGCGCCGCAGCTCCCGGCGGACCCGTTCCAGGCCGGGCGGGTGCAGCATGTGGACCGCGACCTCCACCGCCCCGGCCCGGTTGACCTCGATGCGCACCGCCTCGGTCAGCGCGGGGAAGTAGGTAGGGTCGGCGTGGATCAGCACGCGCTCGCCCGGCACCAAGCGGAGCGCGTCGTGAACGATCAGCTGCGCGACGCGCGTCCAGTCGGTCTGGAAGTCGTACGGAATGCCCATGACTAGGTAATCGTCGGGCGCTCGACCGAGTAGCGCTCGTAACGGCGCTCTCGGACGACGCGCGAGATCCGCGCGACGGCCTCGTGGAGGTCGGCAAACGAAGTGTAGAGCGGGGCGACCCCCAGGCGGAGGTTGTCCGGGTAGCGGAAGTCCGGCAGGACCGCCATCTCCTCGATGAGCGTCTTGTCGATCCGCAGGGCCTCGGGATGCCCCAGCGAAACGTGCGAGCCGCGCCGCGCGGCGTCGCGCGGCGAGTTCAGGGCGAACCCGAGGGGCCGGAGCACCGTCTCCCAGAGCCGTACGAGATACTCGGTCTGGGCCACGGACTTCGCGCGGACGCGCTCGATCCCCGCCTCGAGAAGAAGGTCGACGCCCGGCTCGACCGCGAGGAGGGACAGGACGGGCGGCGTCCCGACCAGGAAGCGCAGGATTCCCGGCGCCGGGTGGTAGGCCGGCGCCATGTCGAACTGGTCGCGACGACCGAACCACCCCCAGACCGGATTCGAGAGCGTCTCCTGGAGGTCGTGTCGGACGTACAGGAACGCCGGCGCTCCAGGTCCCCCGTTCACGTACTTGTAGGTGCAGGCGACCGCCAGGTCCACCCCGGTCGCCGCGAGCTCGATCGGCATGGCCCCGACCGAGTGCGAGAGATCCCAGAGGGCGAGCGCGCCGGCGCGGTGCGCCAGCCTGGTGACGCCGGCGAGGTCATGGACGAAGGCCGACTTGTACGCCGTGTGTGAGAGCGCCACCAGGGCCGTGTCGCGGTCGATCGCGCGGGCGAGCGATTCCTCGGACACCGTGAGCCCATCCTCGGAGCGCACGACCGCGAGGCGATGGCCCTGACCCAGGAGCTCGACCGCGCCCTGCAGCGCGTAGACGTCCGTGGGAAAGTTCAGCTCGTCGGTGACCACGGTCCGTCGGCCGGGCCGGGCCCTGAGCGCCGCCACCACGAGCTTGAACAGGTTCACGCTCGTGGAGTCAGACACGACGACCTCGCCCGGGGCGGCGCCGACCAGGCCCGCGAGCTTGGCTCCGATACGCTGGCTGGCGGTGAACCACCCCTCGCCCCACCCGCGGATCAGGCGTCCCCCCCATTCGCGCTCGATCACCTGGCGGAGCCGCGGCACGGCCTGCCGAGGCAGCCGCCCCAGGGAGTTGCCGTCGAGGTAGATGAGCCGCGAGTCACTGACGACAAACTCCCGCCGGAAGCGCGCGAGGGGGTCGGCCGCGTCGAGACGGCGCGCCTCTGCGAGCGCCGCCCCGTCGGCGGCTGCCGTCACCGGGCGCTCCATCCGCGCCGGGGGCGGCGCGGCCGCCGGCGAGCCGTGGCGGGGCCCCCGGGTGCCGTGCGCCCGGCGAGCCGATCCCCGCCGCACCGCGCCCCGTCCCGGCGCTCGGCGGCGGCGCGGACGCCCCTCCTCAGGCTGCGCCATCGATCGCCCGCACCTCCTCGCGGGTCAGCGTGAAATCAAGCGCTCCCGCGTTCTCACGCACGTGCGTCGGATCGGTGGCCTTGGGAATCGTGAAGAGCGACGGGCGACGCGTGAGGAAGCTCAGCGCCACCTGGCGCGGCGTCCGCCCGTGGCGCCGCGCGATGTCGGCGACCACCCCCCGCATGTAGCCGCCCCGCGCCAGCGGCGTGTAGCCGACCACGGCCGCGCGCTTCCGCTCACAATGGGGCAGCACGTCCTCCTCGATCGCCCGGTCCCGCAGATGGTAGAGCACCTGATTGCACGCGAGCAGCCGCTCGCCGACGGCGGCCTGAGCCCGGCGCCACTGTGGCACGTCGAAGTTGCTGACGCCGACCAGCCGAGTCAGCCCGCGATTGGCGAGCTCCGCCATCGCCCCCATGGTCTCCTCGATCGGATGGCGCTCGGGCCACCAGTGAACAAGGTAGAGGTCGAGGTGGTCGGTCCGGAGGCGCCGGAGCGAGGCCTCGCACGCGCGGATCGTGCCCGAGTGGGACGCATTGGAGGGGAGCACCTTGCTCGCGAGGAAGACGCGATCCCGCTGCCCGCGAATGGCGTCGGCGACGATCCGCTCGGCTCCCCCGTCCCCGTACATCTCCGCAGTGTCGATGTGGGTCATTCCCAGCTCGATGCCAAGGCGGAGCGCCGCGACCTCATCCCGCCGCCGCCCGGACTCCTCCCCCATCCGCCACGTCCCCTGCCCGACCACGGCCACGGGGACGCCGGTAGGGCCGAACGGGCGCGTGATCATCGGGGTCCGCCGCCCGAGCCGCCGGGGCGAGCCTCCGGGGCCCGGGCGCGCACAGGCGACGGCCCGACCCGGACGAGCATCTTCCCGAAGTTCTTGCCCTGGAGAAGCCCGATGAGCCCACCCGGGGCGTGCTCCAAGCCGTCCACGATGTCCTCACGGTACTTGAGCTTGCCCTGCTGCACCCACTCGGTCAGCTGCCTCAGGGCCTCCCTGTAGCGCGCCGCGAAGTCGAGGACGATGAACCCCTGGATCCGGACCCGGTTCACGAGGACGAAGCGCTCGTTGCGCGGGGCGAGCTCGGGCTCGGCGAGGTTGTACTGCGATATGAGACCGCATACCGCGACGCGTGCGAAGACGTTCACGTGGCGCGACACCGCCTCGGTGATCCGGCCGCCCACGTTGTCGAAGTAGACGTCGACGCCGTCCGGGCAGGTCGCGCGCAGCGCCGCGTCGAGGTCGGGCGCGGTCCGGTAGTTGATCCCGGCATCGTAGCCGAGCTCTCCGGTGATGTAGTCCACCTTGGCGTTGGACCCGGCCAGGCCGACGGCCCGGCAGCCCTGGAGCTTCGCGATCTGTCCGACGAGGCCGCCGACGGCGCCCGACGCGGCTGACACAACCACCGTCTCCCCGGGCTTCGGCTGGCCGACCTCGAGCAGCCCGAAGTAGGCCGTGAGCCCCGGCATGCCCAGCACGCCCAGGGCCGTGGAGATCGGCGCGACGGTCGGGTCGATCTTCCGGACACCCTTCCCGGCCGACACGGCGTATTCCTGCCAGCCCAGGCGGCTCTCGACGATGTCGCCGACGGAGAATCCCGGATTGTTCGAGTGGACCACCTCGCCCACCGTGCCGCCTTCCATGACGTCGCCGATCGCGACGGGCGGGACGTAGGACCGAACGTCGCTCATCCGCCCCCGCATGTAGGGATCGAGCGAGAGGTAGATCACCCGCACGAGAATCGCTCCCGCCCCCGGCTCCGGGACGGGGCACTCGACCAGCCGGAAGTCACTCTCCTTCGGGCAGCCGACCGGCCGAGCCGCCAGCCGCACCTGGCGGTGAGTGCGCGGGATCACGCGGCCTCCCGCCGTGCGCAGGACCCCGCGGCGATTCCCAGCGCCAGTGCGATCCACAGGAAACGGAACCGCATGACGTCGAGGTGAATGCTGGTGAGAAGCACGGCGCCGAGGCCGAGCGTCTGGTAGCGGCCCAGGGTGGCCGCGAAACCCTGGCCCGGCGGCCATCCGATCGCACGGAAGCACAGCGCCCAGAAGACGATCCACGCGCCGAGTCCCACCAGGCCCATCTCCGCGGCGATCGTGAACGGCTCGCTCTGCGCCGACTCGAACCGGACCCCGGCCGGGGCGTGCCCCGCGCGCTTCGCCCACGCAGCAACCGTCGGCCACGTGTCGGGTCCCCAGCCCACCAGCGGCCGCTGGAGAAACCCCTTCCATCCAATCCACTTCAGGACGTAGTAGTTGTCGTGGACGTACTCGACCCGGAGGTCGACCGTCTGCACGCCGGTCTCGGGGATCGTCGAGTAGTAGTGGTTGTCCGTCAGGGTCCGCGTCAGGTCGGCCGTCCGGACGAGGTGCCGGTCGGTGATCCGCCAGGTCGACAGGCCCATCACGGCCAGGAAGCCGACGAGGTACGCGACGGCGAGCGCCACAGCGAGCATCGGGCGCCGGCGGCGCCCTTCGAGCCACGCGAGCAAACCAAGCAGGCCGAGATACTCGAGGATCTGCCGTGAGTAGGTCAGGAGCTCGCAGAGCGTCATCAGGGCCAGGAGCCAGCCGCCCAGCTTCCGCTCGCGCGACGTTCCGTGACGACGCAACGCGAACACGACGGGGAGCGCGAGGATGAGCAGCGTCGCGAGCAGCTTCGTCGTCGGCGTGAGCGTCGATCGCACCCGGAACACGCGGCTCCCGAAGAGGTACATGTCCGTTCCGCGGTAGACGAGATAGTTCACCTGATCGGACAGCGTGGCGACCAGGCCGCCCAGGAGTCCCGCAACCACGACGGCCCCCACGGCAACGGCCCACCACCGGCTGAACGCGCGAAGAGTCACCGGTTCGGCCAGGAGGGCGGCCCCCCACACGAGCACCGCGCCCAGGTAGACGAAGGCGAGCGCCTCGCGCCAGGCGGGCCCCGACACCACCGCGGCCGCCGCGACGACGACGTTCGCGGCAGCCCACAGGCCCGCTGGCACGCCGGCCGACCGCAGCGCGCCGGCGACTCCCCGCGCTCCGGTGGCGAGCCACACCGCCAGAGCCATGGGGAACAGGAACTCGCTCAGCTGGATCTTGCCCGAGAGCGGCAGCGCGAGCAGCGGCCGTCGCGGATCGCTCACCATCAGGAGTGAGACCGCCGCGTACGCCGAGAACGCCAGATACGGCAAGGAGGATCGGGTCAGGCGCACGATGCCAGGAGCCTAACGAGCCTCCCACAGAGCGTCAAGGGCGACCGCGGCGGGCCGGCGGTGACTGGCCCGCACCGGTGGAGCCGGTGTGATCGGACGCCGTGGCGACCCGCGCGGAGGCTCAGCCGCCCCGCGTGTGCATCTCGAGACGAGGATCCTGCCGCAGCCCTTCGATCTGGACCAGCACGCCCCGATGACCGATGGCCTCGAGGTCCTTCCGCTCCTCCGCCCCCCGGTCCCGGCGACGTGTCCAGCCGCCCGAGATGATGCTCCGGAGCTCGTCGCGCGACGCGCCGTCGCGGAGCGGCGTCCGAAGGTCGATACCCCTTTGGGCGTAGAGACACAGATACCAGGTTCCGTCCGCCGTGAGCCGGCTCCGGTCGCACGTCCGGCAAAACGGCGTCGTCGTGGAGGCGATGATGCCGAACGACGTGCCGTCTGAGAGGCGGAACCGCTCGGCGGGGGCCGACGTCTCCTCACGGATCGGCTCGATGGGCCCGTACCGCGCCAAGAGGCGGTCGAGGATCTCGGCCCGGGAGACCACCTGCTCCCGCGACCACTGAGTGGCGCCCCCCACGTCCATGTACTCGATGAAGCGCACCTCGGCATCGATGCCGCGGGCGAACTCCACGAGATCGATCAGCTCGTCCTCGTTGACTCCTCGGATCACGACCGTGTCGAGCTTGAGCGCCGGGAACCCGGCGGCCCGGACGGCCTCGATTCCGCGGAGGACGGCAGGATGGTCGTTGCGCCGCGTGAGCGCTCGGAAGCGTTCCGGGCGGAGAGTGTCCAGGCTCACCGTGACGCGGTGAAGACCGGCCGACCGGAGCGCCACCGCCTGGCCGGCGAGAAGCACGCCGTTGCTCGTCATCGCGAGGTCGCGGACGGCCGGGAGGGCCGCGAGCAGACGGACGAGGTCGGGCAGATCCCGGCGGAGCAGCGGCTCGCCGCCGGTCAGCCGTACCTTGTCGACTCCCAGGTCCGTGAAGATCTCGGCCAGCCGCTGGATCTCCTCGAACGTCAGGAGGTCGGCCCGGCGAAGCCACGCGTACTCCTCCTCCGGCATGCAGTACTGGCAGCGGAGGTTGCAGCGGTCCGTCACCGAGACGCGGAGGTTCCGGAGCGGGCGGCCGAGCGTGTCGAGCGGACGGGCCTCGTGAGGCGCTGTCATCGGACCTCCATTATGCCGCATGGGGCGTCCGCCCGCGGCCGGCACCGTCCTGGAGCGGTGCCCCCCCCGGCAAGGGAGCCCGGCCCCGGCGGCTCGCCGCCGGTACCCCTCGCCGGGCGTCGCCCGCTGGCCGGCTGACGCTGGCCGGCTGGCGTTGCCGGCGCCGCGTCGAGGTTGGTACGCTACGCAACGGAGGTGTCTCACGGCTACACGAATGGTGCCACGAGCCCGAGGGCTGGACCGGCGACGGCTCATCTCGAGACCCTCGGCCGCCGGCCGCGACACGCCCGGACGGGCTCGCCCGCACGACGCGCCCTCTGAGGCGGCGAGACTGCGGAAGACCGCCCGCATACCTTGGGATCTCCCGCCCGTGACCCGGAGGAGCTTGGTCCCGTGGCACGCCTCCTGACGGCGGCGCTCCTCGTGACGCTGCTCGGCGCCCCCGCGGCCGCCGAGGCACCGCCTTCGGCGGTCCGGTACGTCACCCTGAACGTCCTCCACGGCGGCCCCCTGTCGGGCTGGAACGGGGACGATCAGCACCTCGATGCTCGGCTCGACCTCGTGAGTGACGCCCTCCTGGGCACGAGTCCCGACGTCATCGCGCTCCAGGAGTCCTCCTGGAGCCGCCGCCGCGGCGAGGTCGCCTCCCGGCTGGCCGGGCGGCTCGGCATGAATTACGTCTATGCGCCCGCCTCGATGCGGCTGTTCAGCCTGGGGTGGCTCAATCGCCTGGGGGCGGCGCTTCTGAACTTCTCGGAGGGGCCGGCGATCCTGAGCCGCTTCCCCATCACCCGATCGGAGGTTCACAAGCTCCCGGGCTGCGGCCGGCGGATGGAGCCGCGGGTCCTCCTGTTCGCCGAGCTCGGCGCGCCGGGAGGGCCGCTTTCCGTATTCTCGACTCATACCCGGGGAAACGCCTGCCACACGCGCGCCGTCGCGACACTGATCCTCGGGCTGCGAGGGGCCCTTCCCGGAGTCCTGATGGGAGACCTCAACGCCGTCGAGTCCTCGGAGGCGATCGAGGTCCTGACCGGGGAGGCGGGGTTCGTGGACGTCTTTCGCTCCAGGCACCCGGACGCCACGGGGGCCACGGTGTGGCAGCCCGTGACCGCGTCCGAGCGCCGGGCGTCACGCCGCGTGGACTACGTGTTCCTCGTCCCCGGCCGGACCTTCCCGGGCACGGTGCTGGACAGCCGCGTCGTGGTCGACGCCCCCGGGCGGCTGCCGGACGGCTCCACTCTCTGGCCCTCGGACCATTACGGCGTCCTGGCGGATCTCGCAGTCTTCCCGTCCTCGGCCACCGGGGCGACGGCCTCGGAGGATCGCGCGCCGGAGCCGAACGGCGCGCCGGCCCGGCCGAGTGTCGAGCGGCGTCCCGCGGAACGTGCCCAGCAGGCCCCATCGGAACGGTCCGCGGATCGACCATGACCTCGTCAGCGATCGGCCCGCGGGAACCGGCGACCCGCGCCCGCGCGGTCCACGCCGCCCGCGCGGTGCCCCGCGAGGAATGACGGCGCGCGTCGCCGGAGGCTGGCCGCGGCGCAAGACGGAGCCTGAGGTCCTGCACCTCACGACCACCGGGCGCCGCACTGGGCTGTCTCGCGAGATCGAGATCTGGTTCACGCGGCGAGGCGACCGCTTCCACGTCGTCGCCGAGACCGGGGAGCGCGCCCACTGGGTGCGGAACCTGCGCGTTGACCCCAGGGTCCGGTGGCGCGTCGGCGCGAGAACCTTCACGGGCCGCGCCCGGGTCGTGGACTCGGCGCGCGAGGTCGCGCTGGCGGCGACCGTCCGGACCCGCTCGACGGCGAAGTACGGCTGGGGCGACGGCCTGATCGTCGAGCTCCGCCCGGGGTAGGCGCGCCGCGGCCGCGATTGACACCGGAACCGCCCCATCCCATCGTAGTGAGCCGGGAGGATCCAGCATGTCGCGCATCCGGACCGCCGCGGCCGTCGCCCTCACCGGGCTTGTCCTCGTCACCATCGCCCCGCGTGACAGCACCGCCCAGGCTCCGAAGCGGGGAGGCGTCCTGACGCTCGCCCGCCAGGGCGAGGCGACGAACCTCGACCCACACAAGGTGCCGGCGTTCACGAGCCACCGCGTTTTCGAGCTCGTGTACAGCACCCTCACGCGGCTCGGGCCCGACCTCCTGGTCCAGCCGGACCTGGCCGAGAGCTGGACCATCTCGCCGGATGGCAAGCAGATCGCGTTCCGGCTCCGGGCAGCGAAGTTCCACAACGGCGATCCGGTCACCAGCACGGACGTGAAGTTCACGCTCGAGCGGATCGTCAACCCGGACACGAAGGCCATCGCACGCGCGTGGTTCGCCGACGTCGAGCGCGTCGAGGCGCCGGACCCCCGCACGGTCACGCTCCAGCTCAAGCAGCCGAACGTCGCCTTGCTCGTCTACCTCGCCCATCCGAACGCGAGCATCGTCTCCGCCAAGGTCGCGCAGGCAGCCGGGGGTGATCTCTCCAAGAGGGAGCACGCGATCGGCTCGGGTCCGTTCCGCCTGGCCGAGTGGGCGCCGGACAACTTCATGCGGTTCGACGCGTTCCGGGAGTTCTACGTCCAGGGGCAACCCTACCTCGACGGGGTACGGATCAACATCGTGCCGGACGAGGCCGGCCTCGTGGCCGCGCTCCGCACCAAGGCGGCCGACATGGCGCTGATCGCCGACGCGCGAGTGGCGCAGACCCTGAGCCGTGAAGCGAGCGTCACGGTGAGCGCCAAGCCGAGCCTCAACTACCATCTTCTCTTCCTGAACACGAAGCGGAAGCCGCTCGATCACCCGAAGGTCCGCCAGGCGATCGCCTACGCGATCGACCGCAAGCAGATCATCGATACCGTCGCCCTCGGCAGCGGCGACCCGACCGGGCCCCTGCCGCCCTCCCTCGGGGCGTACGCGCTGCCCGCGGGGGACTACGAGCTGTACCGGCGGGACGTCGGGAAGGCGCGCCAGCTCCTGCAGGAAGCCGGCGTCGGACCCGTCAGCCTCACGATCCTCACCCAGACCACGGAGCCGGTATACGCGAAGGACATCGCGCAGATCGTCCAGCAGCAGCTGGGAGAGGCCGGGATCCGGGTAAACATCGAGCTCCTCGAGTTCGGTCAGTGGGTCCAGCGCTGGCTCAAGGCCGACTTCGACCTGGCTCCCGGGCTGAACTCGGGGCAGCCCGACCCAGATTTCTACCTCTTCCGGTACTTCACGAACGATGGCAACCTAAACTTCGTTCATTCCTACCAAAACGACAAGTCGAGCGACGCGATCAAGCGGGCCCGGACGATCGTCGACCCGGCGCGTCGCCGCGAGCTCTACGCGACCGCCCAGAAGGAGCTGGTCAACGGGGTCCCCTTCGTGTGGCTCTACGTGGGCCGGGACTACGTGGGACTCCAGCCGAGCACGAAGGGCTTCGTCCACCTGCCGACCGGCTCGATCGTCTACCTGCGCCAAGCGTGGCTGGATAGGTAGGGCCCTGCGCCCGGCCCCGGGCCGGGCGACGCCTCGCCCGTGACGCGTTATCTCCTGCGCCGGCTCCTCGCGCTCGGGCCGACGCTGATCGGCGTCTCGGTGCTGTCGTTCCTGTTCCTGCGGCTCGTCCCCGGGGACGCCATCGCCGTGCGCCTCGGCACGAGCACCGTCCTGACGCCGGAGCAGCTCGCCGAGCTGCGCGCCTACCTCGGCCTCGACCGCCCCCTCCCGCTCCAGTACCTCGGATGGCTCGGTGCCCTCGTCCAGGGCGACGCGGGATACTCCCTGCGCACCGGCCAGCCCGTCGTCGGCGAGATCGTCAGCCGACTCCCGGTCACCGTGGAGCTGGCTCTCGCCGCAGCCCTCGTCGCCCTGACCTTCGGGCTTCCGCTCGGAATCCTGTCAGCGCTCCGGCCGAACTCGTGGGCGGACCTCGCGGCACGGAGCCTCGGTCTTCTCGGACTGTCGCTTCCGAACTTCTGGCTGGGCACGCTCTTCGTGCTCCTGCTGGCGCGCTACCTCCGGTGGATGCCGAACACCGGTGGATACGTGGGCTTCACCGAGGACCCGTGGGGAAACCTCCGGTTCCTGCTCTTCCCGGCGCTGACGCTGGGGGGGGCGATGGCCGCCGTCGTCATGCGGACGACGCGCTCGGCGATGCTCGACGTCCTCGGCGCTGACTACGTGCGGACCGCTCACGCCAAGGGCCTCGCCGCATCCGCCGTGGTGGGCCGCCACGCGCTGCGGAACAGTCTGATCGTCGTGGTCACCATCCTGGGCGTCCAGGTGGGATACCTCCTGAGCGGGGCGGTGGTGGTCGAGGAGATCTTCTCGGTCCCGGGCGTGGGGCGCATGCTGCTGACCGCCATCAACCAGCGCGACTATGCCCTGGTCCAGGGGACGGTGCTGGTCGTGGCGCTGCTCTTCGTGGCCACGAACACCGTCGTCGACGTGCTCTATGGCTGGCTCGACCCCCGGATCCGGCTGGGCTGACGGGCGGAGCGGGACCGCGCCCGGCTCCCGGGCTCCGGTTGCCGCCGTCGTGCTGCCGCGGATGGCCGTAGCGCTCGTGCGGAATCGCGCCGCCCTGGCGGGACTCCTGATCGTCGGCACGTTCCTCGCCGTCGGCGTCGCGGCCGACCGGCTTCCCCTGGCGAGTCCGCTCCGCATGGTTCCGCAGGATCGGATGGCGGGCCCCAGCTGGAGCCTGCCCCTGGGTGGCGACACGTTCGGCCGCGACCTCCTGGCCCGGTTGGTCCACGGCGCCCGTCTGTCGCTCGAGGTCGCCTTCGCCTCCGTCCTCAGCGCCCTGATCGCGGGATCCTCCCTCGGCCTCCTCGCGGGGTACGCCGGCGGCCGCATGGACCAGGCCCTCATGCGCACGATGGACGTGTTCTTCTCGTTCCCGGCCGTGCTCCTCGCGCTCGGGATCGTCGCGGCGCTGGGGCCCCACCCGGCCAACGTCGTTCTCGCCATCGCGGTCGTGTACACGCCGATCTTCGCGCGTGTCGTCCGCGGGCCGGTGCTGGCCCTCAAGGAGCGCGAGTTCGTCGAGGCCAGCCGGGCGCTGGGCGCCCCGGCCGGGCGGATCGTGGGACGCCACATTCTGCCGAACCTCACCTCGGTTCTCGTGGTCCAGGCCAGCATCGCCCTCTCGTGGGCCGTCCTCACGGAAGCGTCGCTGTCGTTTCTCGGGCTCTCCGCCCAGCCGCCGACTCCGTCCTGGGGGGCGATGCTGAACGAGGGGCGCCAGAACCTCGAGCTCGCCCCTCACCTCGCCGTGTTCCCGGGTCTCGCGATCATGCTGGCCGTCCTCGGCTTCAATCTCCTCGGCGACGGCCTGCGTGACGCGCTCGACCCGCGCCAGCGCCCGTGACCCACCGCCCGGCGCCGCGCGCACACCGGGGTGGCCTCGCGCGGTCAGCGGATCCCCCGCGGCGGGGACGCTCTCCTCTGCGGGTCCGGCCAGCCCGCCGGGCCGACCACCCTGCCCTCGTGGCCTTGATGGCGGTCTCGCCGCTGCTCGAGCGCTACGGCATGACCCGCGAGGCGGCGCGAGCCGCACTCGCGCGAGGCCGCGCTGCGGGGGATCGGCTGCTGGTGGCCGCGGCGCCCGGCGGGCCGCCGGTGGGCCTGGCCTGGATCATACCCAGCCGGATCCTCACGCGGGCGGCCTATCTCCGGCTGCTCCTGGTCGACGAGCGCCGCCAGCGCGCGGGGATCGGCGCCGCGCTCCTGCGCGCAGCGGAGGCGGTTGCGCGCGGGGTTGCCAACCACCTGGTCCTCCTCGTCACCGCCGACAGTGCCTACGCGCGGCGTTTCTACGCGCGCCACGGGTACCGTCACGTGGGAGACCTCCCCGGGCTCGCACGCGCGGGCCTCGACGAGGCCCTCTACTGGAAGACGCTCCGTCCGCACCGCGAGCGCATCCGGGTCTGACCGTCGCGGCGACCGCCCGCATCCACGCTCACGGGGAGGGTGCCTCCCGGCCTCCGCGGTCCGCATTGACGGAAGACGAGGGGGGACGGAGAATTCCGTCACCCCACATGGCCACGACCGGACGGGTTCGGGGCGGCTTCAACCAGTACGGGTTCACGGTCGGCATCCTGATGCTCGACACGCGCTTTCCTCGTATCCCGGGCGACATGGGCCATGCCGCCACCTTCCCGTTCCCGGTCCGCTACCACCGCGTGCCCGGAGCCGCGCCAGATCTCGTGGTCCGGCGGGGCGCCACCGGCTTGTTGCGGGCGTTCGTCGACGGCGCGCGCCAGCTGGAGGCCGAGGGCGTGGGAGCCGTCACCACCAACTGCGGCTTTCTCGTGAAGTACCAGGCGGAGCTTGGGGCAGCGGTGCGCGTGCCCGTGCTGACGTCGAGCCTGCTCCTGGTCCCACTGGTGCACCGGATGCTCGCGCCCGGTCGGCGGGTCGGTATCCTGACCGTGAACGCCCGGGCGCTCGGCGACGAGCACCTGCAGGGCGCCGGCATCGGGTCAGACGTCCCTCTCGCCGTGGCCGGCCTGGAGGACGAGAAGGAGTTCACCCGCGTGCTCCTGGACGACGAGCTGGAGCTGGACGTCGACCGGGCCCGCGAGGAGCACGTGCGGGTCACGCGGCGGCTCCTGGCGGACCACCCGGATGTCGGGGCGCTGGTGCTCGAGTGCACCAACATGCCTCCCTACGCGCGGGACATCCAGCGTGCGACGGGCCTCCCCGTGTTCGACATCGTCTCCCTGGTCACGCTGGTGCATGGGGCCCTCCTCGCAGGCTTGCCGCCGCGACCTGCCTGAGCCACCGGCCGCGCGCGGTGTCCGGTGAGACGTTCACGGCCCGGGATCAGACGCGCCGCACGCCTCCCGCTCCACCTCGCCGCGGCGAGCTCCTGACGGCCTGACCGGCGCCGTGCTCGAGCCGCTGCGGGACGGGCGCTACCGGCTCCTCTGGTTGACGGGCCTCTGCGCCAGCACCGCGCGGTGGATGGATGTGGTGGTCCTCGGCTGGCTGGCCCTGGCCCTCACCGACTCGCCGCTGATGGTGGGCGTGGCCGCCTTCTGCCGCGCCGCCCCCATGATGGTCCTCGGTCCGTTCGCGGGCGTCCTCGCCGACCGGCTCCCGCGGGTGCGCGTGATGGTCGCCGTCCAGGTCCTGAACGTCACCGCGGCGGCGGCGCTCGCCCTTCTGTTCGGCGCGGGCGTCGCCGGATTCGGCGTTCTCGTCGCGATCGAGGTCATCCTCGGGGTCGCCTGGGTGCTGGACTTCCCGTCGCGCCGCACCGTCCTGTTCGTCGTCGCGGGCCGTGAGCGACTGACGGCCGCGGTCTCCCTCGAGACCATGTCGATGCAGGCGGCCAAGATGGTTGGTCCCCTCCTGGGAGGCTTCCTGCTCGCCCGGCTCGGGCCGGCGGCCTGCTACCTCGCCTTCGCGGGCCTCTCGCTCGGCGCCCTCGCCGCCACGCGCCAGCTCGCGCGTCGGGTCGCTCTGCCCGGCGTCCTGGGCGGGGAGCCGGTGCTGGACAGTCTCCTCACGGGGCTCCGCGAGGTCCGCGGCCATCCGGTCATCCTGGGCGTGCTGGCCGTCACGGTGCTCATGAACACCCTGGTCTTTCCCTACCAGCAGATGCTTCCGGTATTCGCCCGCGACGTCCTCCACGTGGGCCCCGCCCCGCTCGGCCTCCTCGTCGCCGCGCAGGGGCTCGGCGCGCTCGCCGCCTCGGCGGTCATCGCCGCTCGCGGCGGTCGGGTGAGCCACGTGCGGATCTTCACCGGCAGCTCCCTGGCCGGCGCGCTGCTGCTACTCGCCTTCGCGTGGTCACCCTCGTATGCCCTCTCCCTCACGCTCCAGCTCGCCATCGGAGCCACCGACTCAGGTTTCGGCACCATGCAGAGCGCGATCGTTCTGCTGGCCGCGCCGGAGCGGGCGCACGGGCGCGTCATGGGCATCCTCTCGGCCTGCATCGGCACGCAGCCCTTCGGAAGCCTCTGGATCGGGTTTCTCGCCAGCGGCATCGGCGCCCCGCTCGCCACGGGTATCAACGCGGCGCTGGCGTTCGTCGTCCTGGTCCCGGTCGCAGTCCGGCTCCTCGCAGCCAGCGCGGCGGCCCGGCGCCGGGCCGGCTGAGAGCCTGGCCAGGAGCCCGCCGGCGCTTGTGCCGTGCGGACGCATCGCATAGGCTCTCGCCGTGACGACGCGGCTCACGGTTCCCGCCGCGCCGGACGGCGCGCGGTGGGCGTGCGTCGCGCATCCCCGCGGAACGCTGGCGCTGCTGCTCGCGTGGGCAGGCTTCCACGCGCTGCTCCGGCTCGCGCTCTCGCCGGTTCTCACGGCGGACGACGCGCGTGAGTCGGTGCTCGCCCAGAGCCTCCAGTGGGGGTATCAGGCGCGCCAGCCGCCTCTCTACAACTGGCTGGTCTGGAGTGCCTTCCGTCTGCTTGGTCCTGGGCTCGTCGCGCTGACCGTCCTCAAGTACGCGGTGCTCGTGCTCGCCTTCTGGCTTTTGTACCTGACCGCGCGGCGAATCCTGGTCGACCCGCGGCTCGCGACGCTCGGCACCTTCTCGTTCCTCCTGATGGTGCCGATCAGCTGGACGGTTCACGAGGCGCTGACCCACAGCGTCACCGTCCTCGCCGCCTGCGCCGGCACGGTCTACGCTCTGATCCGGGTCGGGGAGGCCCCCGGCGGGCGGGCGTATGCGGTGCTGGGGCTCGCCGTCGGGCTCGGCCTCCTGTCGAAGTTCACGTACGTCCTCTTCCTCGCCGGGCTCGGCCTGGCCGCGCTGACCGTGGGTCGCTATCGGGCGCGCCTGCTCAATCGCGGGATCCTGGTCACCGGGCTGGCCGCGACGGCGCTGGTCCTCCCCTTCGCGCTCTGGCTCCTGGGCCAGGACCACGACCTCGGCCGCCTCTACGCGCGCGAGGTCCGGATCGAGGATAACGAGTGGCCGGGCGAAGCCGGCGCGGGCCTCCTCTACATCGCCCGCGTCGCCACCTACTACCTGGCGCCAGTGGGGATCGCCCTGGCCGCGTGCTTCCCGTCGGCGTACCGCCGTCTCCCGACGGGGGACGCGGGCCCGGCCGGTGGCCGGCTCCTCGGATGGCTCCTCCTCTGGATGCTCGCCCTGCTCACGACAGCCGCGCTCGCCGGCGGCCTGGGCTTCCTGAAGGCTCGCTGGCTCATCCCGGCGTTCTTCCTGGCGCCGCTCTACGGACTCTGGCGCTTCGAGCGGCACGGCGTCCCGAGCGCGCGCATGACGGCGTTCGCAGTCTTGCTGGCCCTCGCCGAGATCGTCATCGTCGGCGGCCTGTCCGTTCGCGTGGTGGGCGCGAGCCTGTTCCACCGGCCGTACCGGATGAATGAGCCGTACGACGCGATCGCGTCCGGGCTTGCCGACGCCGGCTTCGCGCGCGGCACGATCGTCGCGGGATTCGGCTCGCTCGCCGGGAACCTCGCCGTCCGATTCCCGGACTCGCGCGTGCTGCACACGGAATACCCGGAGTTCCAGCCGCCCGCCACGGGCGGCGGCCAGTGTCTCCTCGTCTGGGATCGCCATGGCCGGGACAGCCACGGCGTGACCGAGGTGCCCGAGGATGTCCAGGCGCTGGCCGCGGCGCTGGACGTGCCGCTCACGGGCTCGGACCGCCCCGGCGTGATCGAGGCGCCTCTTCGCTTCGACCCGCGGCGCGTCCGCCGCGTCCACTACATCCTCTACCCCGAGGGGGCGGGCCGCTGCCGCTGACGAAGGCGCGCGGCCGCTTGCGCCGGCCGCCGTCCTCCGAGAGAATCGTGAGGATGAAAATCGGCGACGTGGACGTCTGGGGGCTGGCGCGGCTGGCCCCCATGGCCGGCGCGACCAACGCGCCCTTCCGTCTCGTGGCGCGCGAGTGCGGGAGCGGTCTCACCACCACCGAGGAGATGGACGCGGCCTCGCTTCTCTTCGAGACCCCCCACGCCGCCACCGCGTCCGCGTACTACCCGGCCGAGCGGCCCCTCGCGATGCAGCTCCTCGGGAAGAGCCCGGAAGCCCTCGCCGCCGCCGCCGAGCGCTGCGAGAGCCTGGGGGCCGACGTGGTGGACCTGAACATGGGTTGCCCGGTCCAGAAGATCACCGGCAAGGGCAAGGGCGCGGCGCTCATGCGGGACGTCCCAGCGGCCGCGGAGATCCTCCGCGCCATGCGGCGGGCAGTCCGGGTGCCCCTGACGATCAAGATTCGCGGCGGCTGGGATGACGCGCATCTCAACGCCGTCGAGGTCGCCCGGATGGCCGAGACCGAGGGGGTCGACGGGATCACCGTCCACCCGCGAACCCGGTCCCAGCAGTTCACCGGAAAGGCCCCGTGGACCATCATCGCCGAGGTCGTCGACGCGGTCCGCATCCCGGTAACCGGCAACGGCGACGTCCGCTCGATGGCCGACGCGCGGCGCATGATCGCGGAGACCGGCTGCCGGTCCGTCATGATCGGGCGCGGCGCCCTCGGGCGGCCGTGGGTGTTCGACCCGGCCTACGAGGCGCTCCTGCCGGCGGCCCGGCGGGCGTACCGGGAGCGCGTCATCGCGCGCCACGTCACCCTGATCAAGGAGCACTGCTCCGAGAGGCACACCCTGGTCCAGCTCAAGAAGCACCTCGCCTGGTACACCGAGGGCCTGGGCCGGGCGTGCGAGTGTCGCGCCGCCCTCTTCGCGGCCCGGGCGGCGGACGAGGTCTGGGAGATCTTCCAGCGATACTGGACGCGGTCGGAGCGCGGCGACGCCCCGGTCCTCGAGGCGGTCCCGGCGTGACACGTCGCGCGCCGGAGGGAGACGGCTGATGGCGCGAATGACTGGCGGGCAGGCCCTGGTGGCCTCGCTCCGCCGCGAGGGCGTCGGCGTGATCTTCGGGCTCCCCGGGGTCCAGCTCTACGGCGCCATGGCCGCCCTCCGCGACGAGCCGCGCATGCGCTTGATCGCCACCCGGCACGAGCAGGCCACGACGTACATGGCCGACGGCTACGCGCGAGCCGGCGGCGGTGACTTCGGCGTCGCCCTCGTGGTGCCGGGGCCGGGCCTCCTCAACGCCTCCGCAGGCCTTTCCACCGCGTACTCGGCGTCGTCGCCCGTCCTCCTGATCGCGGGACAGATCCCCAAGAGCAAGATCGGCCGGAACATCGGCCTCCTCCACGAGGTGAACGACCAGCTGGACGCCATCGCGCCGGTCACGAAGTGGCGGACGCGGGTGCTGGAGATCGCGGAGATCCCGGCCGCGATCCGCGAGGCCGGGCGCCAGCTTCGAAGCGGGCGACCGCGCCCGGTCGTCGTCGACGTCCCGCCCGAAACGCTGGAGGACGAGGGTGACGTGACCCTGCTCGATCCGGCCCCGCCCGATCGCCCGGCGACCGCGGCCGCGGAGCTCGCGCGGGCGGCGGAGCTCCTCCACGCGGCACGCGACCCGGTGATCATGGCCGGCGGCGGGGTCAACCTGTCGGGCGCGCACGACGCGCTCCGCGCCGTGGCCGAGCACCTCCAGGCCGGCGTCATCATGACCGCCGAGGGCAAGGGCGCGCTGAGCGACGCGAGCGACCTCTCCCTGGGGGCCGCCCTCTGGCCCGCGTCGCCGCTCCGCTTGCACCTCGACCGCGCGGACGTCGTCCTGGCGGTGGGAACGCGCTTGGCGACGGCGGCCCTTCAGCCGGCCCAGCTGGTGATCCAGGTCGACGCGGACCCGGACGAGGTCGGCCGCAACCACGCACGCACGCTCGGCCTGGTCGGAGACGCCCGGGCGACGCTGGAGCGCCTGGCCGAGCGCCTGCGCGCGGCCGGCCCGCCGCGCCCGTCGCGCCGCGCGGAGCGGGATGCCGTTCGGGCGGCGTCGGCTGCGGCCGACGACCAGGAGCCCCAGGCCTCGATCCAGCGAAGCCTCCGGGCCGGAACGCCGCCCGACGCCATCCTGGTCGGGGACATGACGCAGATCGGGTACCACTCCCGCCCGTTCTGGCCCGTCTACGAGCCCCGGACCTACCTCACGTCCTCGTACTCGGGCAACCTGGGCTACGCGTTCCCCACGGCGCTCGGCGCCAAGGTCGCCCGCCCGGACCGCCCGGTGGTGGTCGTGAGCGGGGACGGCGGCTTCCTGTTCAACAGCCAGGAGCTCTCGACCGCACTCCGGTACGGGATCGCGGTGGTGGTGGTCGTCTTCAACGACGATTCCTACGGAAACGTCGCCCGCGACCTCGACGAAGCGTGGGGCGGCAGCGTGGGCGCCGACCTCGCGAATCCCGACTTCGTGCGGCTCGCCGAGGCGTACGGCATCGCTGGCTTCCGCGCGAAGGAGCCGGCGGAGGTCGGGGACCTCGTCCGGGAGGGGATCGCCCTGGATCGCCCCGTGCTGATCGAGGTGCCGGTGGGGCGGATGCCCCGTCCACGCTTCTTCAGCACGCGCCGCACGCCGAAGCGGCTCGACCGGTAGTCACCGGCCCGGACGATCCGGGCGGAGAGGGTGGGCCCACGGCGCCAGCGGTCGACGCGCGGACAGTCCGGGGATGCCCGCGCCGCGCGCTGGCGGCCGAGCGCCGCGGCGCCGGATCGAGACCGTGAGCAGGGCGCGCCCCGAGGTCGTGATCGTGGGAGGCGGCTTCGGCGGTCTCTACGCCACCCGCGCGATCGGAGACGCCGCCGTCCACGTCACCATCGTGGACCGGCGAAACCATCATCTCTTCCAGCCGCTGCTCTATCAGGTGGCCACCGCAGCGTTGAACCCCGCCGACATCGCGGCGCCGATCCGGAGCGTGTTCCGGGGGTGGGCGAACGTCTCGGTCGTGCTTGCCGAGGCCGTGGCGGTCGACGTCGCGGCGAAGAAGCTCACGCTCTCCGACGGGGAGCTCGCGTACGACTACCTCGTGCTCGCGACCGGCGCCACCCACTCCTACTTCGGCCACGACGAGTGGGCGTCTTTCGCGCCGGGCCTCAAGAGCATCGAGGATGCGCTCGACATCCGGCGGCGCGTGCTCCTGGCCTACGAGATGGCCGAGCGTGAGGGCGATCCCGAGCGCCGCCGGGAGTGGATGACGTTCGTCATCATCGGCGGCGGGCCCACGGGGGTCGAGATGGCCGGCGCCCTGGCCGAGATCTCGCGCCAGGCGCTCTCGCGGGAGTTCCAGCACATCGATCCCAGCCACGCGCGCATCCTCCTGATCGAGGGAGTGCCGCGCGTGCTCCCGCCCTATGCCGAGGACCTCTCTGCCAGGGCCCAGAAGCAGCTCGAGCGGCTGGGCGTCGAGGTCTGGACGAGCGCGCGCGTGACCGGGATCGACGCGTCCGGCGTCCATCTCGGCCAGGAGCGGATCCTCGCGCGGACCGTCGTCTGGGCCGCCGGGGTGGCCGCGTCGTCGATCTCCCGGACCCTCGGCGTCCCGCTCGATCGCGCCGGCCGGGTGCGCGTGAACCCGGACCTCACGATCCCCGGTCACGACGACGTCTACGTGATCGGCGACCTGGCGGCCGTCGAGCAGGATGGCGCGCTCGTGCCGGGTGTGGCCCCCGCGGCCATCCAGATGGGCCGCCACGTGGGACGCAGCATCCGGGCGACCATCGCCGGCCGGCCTCGGCGGGCGTTCCGCTACCGCGACAAGGGCAGCTTCGCCACGATCGGCCGCGGCAAGGCGGTGGGCGAGCTCGCAGGGGGAATCAAGCTCTGGGGATTCCCGGCCTGGATCGCATGGCTGGCGATCCACATCGCGTTCCTGATCGGCTTCCGCAACCGGGCGCTCGTGATCTTCCAGTGGGCGTACTCCTACGTCACGTTCCGGCGCGGGGCGCGCCTGATCACCGGCGCCCCCCCGCCACGCCTCCGGTAGCCCCGGGCTCCGGCCCGGTGAGGCCCCCACATACGCCCACGCCGTCAGGCGACACGCCCACGCCGTCAGGCGATACGCCCACGCCGTCAGGCGATACGAATGATGCCCGGCTCGAGGGCCTCGAAGCGGGTCGCGACCTCCGGGTCGTGGCCCGCCACGATGCGGTCCCGCGAGCCCGCCAGCCCATGGATCGTCTCGAAGCCGGCGAGCATCTCCGGCAGGTTCGTGATGATCTGGACGGGCTGGTAGCGCTCCACGTTCCGATAGAAGTGCGACGCATCCGACGTCAGGACGACGCGCCCCCTGGCGGTCTCCACCGACACGATCTGGAGGCCGGCCGTGTGGCCTCCCACCCGGTGCACGCGAAGACCGGGCAGCACCTCCCGCTCGCCCTCGACCAGGCGAACGCGGTTCGCATAGTTGAGCCGGACCAGGTCGGCCAGGGCCCCGGGGCTGGCCGACATCCGGTACGCGTCGTAGCGCGCGACGACCCCGGTCCAGAACGCGACCTCGTCCCGCTGGATCCAGAACTCGGCGCCCGGGAAGTGCTTGTACCCGGCCCAGTGATCCCAGTGAAGATGGGTGATCAGCGAAACGGGAATCTCCTCCGCCCGAACGCCGAGCCGCGCCACCATCGACGCCGGGCTCACGTACCCGCGCAGCCCCCGCGCCGCCGCATCGTCCTCCCCGAACCCGGTGTCCACGAGGACAGGATGCGGCCCGCCGAGGATCAGCCAGATGAAGAAGTGGAGCGTGATCCGCTCGTGGGACGGCTCCCGGTAGAAGAACTCGCACGCCGTGGTGTCCCGCTCCCCGCACTTCAGCGCATAGACCTGGTACACGCGTCACCCCCGTCCCATCGAGTGGGCCCGGATCGGGCCGCCGCTCAGTCTACCGCGTGAGCCATGAAAGGAGACGGCCGGGAAGCAGGGGGCGGGCGGGAGCGCCGACGGTCTGCGTGCCGCGCCGCTGGGCCGCCGGCGACAGGCGCGGCGATGGGCTGAACGCCGGGAGCGGGTACACGGCTCGCGTCGCCCCGGCGATCACGTAGGCTCGAAGGTTGTTCGAGCCGGAGTCGGCGGGCACCAGAAAGAAGCCCGGAACCTCGGTCGTCGGGCCGTCAACCATCCCGACCATCACCTCACCGTCCCGGAAACGCACCTCGACGTGGGCTCCGGCCGGCGTGTCTCGGGCGGGAAGCTGCCGGCCGTCCTGCCGCGTTGGATCGCCGTCGAAGTCCCGGACGAAGAAGACCGCCTTCAGGTCGCGGACCAGCACCTGCGTGGACGGTCCGCTCGCGCTCGGCGCGGCGAACACATGGAACCGGGGCTGCAAGGGACCGAAGTCGAACGTGTAGCCCTTCACCAGCCGCCCGTCGAGATACCGGGCGACCACTTTCCGGTGATTCGCTGTCTCGGTCATCAACGCTCCTCTCGTGTCACAGGGCAAGCCAGCCGCAGAGGTGGCGCGGGCCAGTCTCCGCACGCGGACTGAGCAACATCCGTGCCATAGCAGGAACTCGCGGAGACGGACTCTGCGAGCATCCACGACGTCCGCCACCCCCGCCTTGCGGCATTCCCGCAGCCCCCTGTAGATTTGCTCCCGACCATGCTTCCTTTTTCCCTAGTGCGTGGGCGAGACCTCGCCGGCTTGGCCGCCTGCTGCATCCTGGTCGGACTCGCCCTGATCGCCCTCATGGCACCCTGGATCTCCCCCCAGGATCCCCTCGCGCAGAACCGCACCGACCAGTTCTTGTCGCCGTCCCTTCGCCACCTGTTCGGCACCGACGAGTTCGGCCGCGACATCCTCAGCCGGGTGATCCACGGCGCCCGTATATCGCTCGTCACCGGCGCGGTCGCCGTGCTGATCGGGGCGACCGTCGGGGTGCCGCTCGGCCTCCTGGGGGGCTTCGCGGGCGGGCTCACCGACGCCGCGATCATGCGTGTCCTCGACTTCCTCCTGGCAGTGCCGGCGATCCTGCTCGCCATGGTGATCATCGCCATCCTGGGCCCGGGATCGTTCAACGCCATGCTGGCGGTCGGGGCGGTCAGCGTGCCCTCCTTCGCGCGGCTCACGCGCGCCAGCACGCTCACCCTCAAGGAGCGGGAGTTCGTGGTGGCCACGCGGGCCCTCGGCGTCGGCCCGGCCTACCTCATGTTCCGCACCATCCTGCTCAACGCGGCCACGCCGATCGTGGTCCAGATCGCGGTCACCGGCGCGGTGGCGATGCTCCTCGAGGCCGCGCTGTCCTTCCTCGGACTCGGCACCCAGCCCCCGGCGCCGTCCTGGGGTTCGATGCTCAACGCCGGCCGCTCCTTTCTCTACCAGGCGCCGTGGTACGGTCTCTTCCCGGGGATCGTGATCACGCTTTCCGTCCTCTCCCTCAACGCGCTCGCCGACGCGCTGCAGACCGTCGTCGATCGGAGCGGGGCGGGCCGTGCCGCCGGCCCGGAGCGGACGGCCTGATGGCGCGCTACGTCCTCTTTCGTCTCATCCAGCTGCTGCCGGTCCTGCTCCTGGCGTCGGTCGGCGTCTGGCTCATGATCTACCTGATCCCTGGCGACCCCGCGGTCGCCCTGCTCGGCCCGGACGTCACGCCGGAGCAGATCCAGCGGACCCGCGCGCGCATGGGGCTCGACCGTCCGCTGCCGGTGCAGTACGCCCTGTGGCTCGGCCGGGTCGTCCAGGGCGACCTCGGAGTCTCGTATCTCAACGGCCTGCCGGTGACCACGATGCTGGCCCAGCGGATCCCGGTGACGCTCCAGCTGACGGTGGCATCGTTCGTGGTGGCGCTCGCCATCGCCGCACCGTTCGGGATCGCGTCAGCCGTCCGCCCCCGGTCATGGATCGCGCGCGGGGTCACAGGCTACAATGCCCTGGCCATGGCTGTCCCCACTTTCTGGTTGGGCATCCTCTTGGTCCTCTGCTTCGGACTCTGGCTCCGCTGGCTCCCGACGTCGGGCTTCGTGCCCTTCTGGCAGGAACCGGGGCGAGCCCTCCGCTTCCTGATCCTCCCCGCCTTCACCCTGGGGGCCTATGTCTCGGCGGTCCTCGCCCGGTTCACTCGCGCGGCCCTCCTCGAGACGCTCTACCAGGACTACGTCCGCACCGCGCGGGCGAAGGGACTGGGCGAGCGGCCCGTCATCGGAGTTCATGCCCTGCGGAACGCGCTGATTCCTGTGGTGACCGTCGTCGGGCTCCAGTTTGGCGCCTTCATGGGCGGGGCGGTCATCACCGAGGCGATCTTCGACTACCCGGGCCTGGGCCGCATGCTGCTCCAGGCCATCCTGACGCGCGACTACACGGTCGTGCAGGGTACGATCCTGTTCGTCGTCCTCGCGTTCGTCGTCATCAACCTCCTCACCGACCTCGCGTACGCGCTCCTGGATCCCCGGATCCGGTACTCGTGAGACTCCAATGAAGGAGACGCCATGACTCCGATTCACGCCCCGAGTCGCCGCCGCTTCCTGCAGGGCCTCGCCGCCGGCACCATCGCCGGAACGGCCTTCCTGGCCGCCGCGCGCCGAGCCGCCGCCAAGAAGCGCGGTGGAACGCTCACGGTCGGG
Organism: Candidatus Methylomirabilota bacterium; assembly: GCA_035550795.1. GTDB lineage: Bacteria > Methylomirabilota > Methylomirabilia > Rokubacteriales > DASRDR01 > DASRDR01. The sequence goes on along the minus strand of DASZOL010000050.1, from coordinate 40,071 downwards.
ATGCCGAACGACTTCGACACGTTCGACCCCCACAAGCTTTCCTTTGCGAACTTCACCCTCCAGCAGAATCTCTACGACACACTGACCCGCTACAACGCGAGCCTCAAGCCCCTGCCCGGGCTCGCCGAGCGGTGGGCCGTCGCCCCCGACGGCCAGTCCGTGACGCTGACCCTGCGGAAGGGTGTGAAGTTCCACAGCGGCAAGGACCTCATGGCGGCCGACGTGGTCAAGAACTTCGAGAAGGCGGCCGACAAGGAGCGTGGCTGGAACATGCTTCCGGCCGTCGCCAACGTGGCCGAGGTGACGGCCCCCGACGCCGGCACGGTCGTCATCAAGTTCAAGAAGGTCTCGCCGGAGGTCTTCGACCTGCTCCAGGCCATGGGGATCATGGAGCCCGCGGCGATGGACTCGCTCAAGAATCGCGGCGTCGGCACGGGGCCCTTCAAGTTCGTCGAGTGGGTGCCCGGCGATCACACGACGCTGGAACGGAATCCCGCCTACTGGGGGCAGGGCACCCCGTGGGCCGACCGGGTCATCTTCAAGGTCTTCGGCGACTCGGACGCCATGGTCGCCGCCCTCCAGTCCGGCATCTGCGACCTCGTCATTGCGGTGCCGCCGAAGGACACCGCGCGGCTCGCTCGCGAGTTCAACATGGTCCGCGGCACGCCGGGCGCCCTGACGTACGAGATCCGGGTCAACGGGACCAGGCCGCCGTTCGACAAGAAGGAGGCCCGCCACGCGCTCCATTTCGCCATCGACCGCCAGGGGGTGGTGAACAACGTGCTGTTCGGCGTGAGCGAGCCGACCGTGCTCCCCTTCAGCCGGAACTCGCCCGCGTATGACCGGTCCGTAGCCGCGAAATACCCGTTCGACCTGAAGCGCGCCAAGGAGCTCCTCGAGAAGGCCGGCGTCGCCGGCGGGAAGGCGGAGTGCCTGACCTTGCCGCAGTTCCCGGAGCTCCCCGCGATCTCGCAGGTCCTCAAGGCTGACCTGGCGAAGATCGGCTTCACGCTCGACATCGCCGTCGTCGACTCGACGCTGTACTACAAGCGGCTTTTCGGTGGCGACTTCCAGATCTGCCCGTCGTTCTCGGGGAACACGCAGAAGTACCCGACGCGGGTCGCCCTCAACAGCATCTACCGCCCGGCGAACAATCCGGTGTGGGGCAACGAGGTGCCCAAGGCCTACCTCGACGCCCTCAACGAGGCCAACGGGACGATCGACGCCGCCAAGCAGAAGGCGGCGTTCGCGAAGTTCAACGCCGCCATCCTCGACGAGGCGTGGGTGATCTCGATCGCCTACCGACAGAGCGTGTTCGCGCTGGCCAAGCACGTCGACGGCTTCGCATACACCGTCGACGACATGGCCGTCCTCGAGAACGTGAGCATCGAGAAGTAGGCGGCCGCGCGCGTGCGGATCGCGCTCGGGCAGTTCATGGAGGAGTCCAACACCTTCGTCCGCCAGCGTGCGGACCTCGAGCACTTCCGGGCCACCCAGCTGCTCTACGGGGACGAGATCGTCCCGCGTCTTCGCGGGACGCGGGCCGAGATCGGGGGGTTCCTCGACGTGCTGGGGCCGGCCGGCGTCGAGCTGGTCCCGACGGTGGCGGCCAACGCCGTCTCGTCGGGGCCGGTGACCCGGGCGACCTTTGAACACGTGAGGGACGCGCTCCTCGAGCGGCTGGCCGCGGCGGGGCCGGTCGACGGCGTGCTCCTCGCGCTCCACGGCGCGATGGTGCTCGAGGACGCGCCGGACGGCGAGGGCGAGTTCCTGGCCGCGGTCCGGAAGGCGGTCGGCCCGGCCGTGCCCATCGTCGCGACGCTCGACCTTCACGCCACGATCACCCCCAGGATGGTCCAGGAGGCCGACGCCCTCGTCGGCTACGACACCTATCCTCACATCGACCTCTACGAGACCGGCGCCAAGGCGGCCGCCCTCCTCCTGCGGGCCGTGCGGGGGGAAGTACGCCCCGTCACGCTCTTCGCACGCTCGCCCATGCTGGTGCCGGCCGAGGGCCAGGGAACCGACGACCAGCCGATGGCCGGGCTCATGGCCGAGGCCAAGCGCCTGCAGGCCCGGCCCGGCGTCCTCGCCGTCTCCCTCTTCCCGGTCCAGCCCTGGCTCGACATCCCGGACACCGGGTTCTGCGTCATGGCGGTCGCCGATGGTGCGCGCCGCGCCGCCGAGATCGAGCCGATGGTCCGCCAGCTCGCGTGGCAGGCCTGGGAGCGGCGGCGCAGCTTCGCGGCCGATCTCCTGCCGGTGGACGACGCCATCCGCCGGGCCCTCGCGTCCGACGGCGGCCCGTTCGTCCTGTCCGAGTCGGCGGACAGCACGGGCTCGGGCTCCCCCGGTGACAGCGCCCACGTCCTCGAGCGGCTCCTCGCGCTGGGCGTGACGGAGCGATGCCTCGTGACCGTCGTCGACGCTCCGGCGGTCGCGCGGGCGATCGCCGCCGGCGTGGGGGCCGACGTGGCCACCACGGTGGGCGGCACGCTCGACCCGCGGTACAACCGTCCCGTTGCCGTCGATGGCCGGGTGCGGATCCTCTCCGACGGACGCTTCATCTCGTCGGACAAGAAGTCGGCGGGCGTCGAGTTCCACATGGGGCGGGCGGCGGTGATCGAGGTCGGGCGCATCGCGGTGCTGGCCACCGAGCGGCCCGCCTTCACGTTCGACCCCGCCCTCTACCGCTCCGTCGGGCTCGAGCCGCGGAACGCGAAGATCGTCGTGGTCAAGTCCCCGCTCCAGTTCCGCGACGGGTACGCCGCCGTCGCCCGGGCGTGCTGGGTGGTGGACACGCCCGGGCCGAGCACCGCCCGCGTCGAACGCCTCGACTGGCGCCACCGGTCGAAGCCGCTGTACCCGTTCGACGACGACTTCGAGCCGGAGATCCGCGGGGTCGTCGGCGCCGGCCGTGACGGAAGCGCCACCCGCCGGTGACCGACGCTCCTCGCGACGCCGTCCCGATCTTCCGGTGGAACGGAGCCCTCTGGGGCTTTCGCGAGGGCGATCGGGTCTTCGACCGATACGGGCGCCAGGCGGGATGGGTGGAGTCGGTCCCGGGCCGCGGCCCCGACGTCTTCGACCTAGGCGGGCGCTTCCTCGGTGAGCTGTTCGACCGCCACTACGTGATGCGTCACGTGCTGCGAGAGGAGCCGGTCCACCGGGCCCCCCGCGTGCGGGCCATCCACCCCGCACCACCCGACCCTCCGCCCGCCCGCGAGCCCCGGACGCCGCTCGACGACTGGAGCGACGCGCTGCCCTGGCCGCTCGCGCCGCCCGATCCACCGACCCGGTGACGACCTCCCGCGGCGTGATCCCCTTCGCGCGATCGATCAGCCCGCCCCGGGCAGGCCGCCGGCACCGAGGCGCGCAGGCCTGGACGGCGTGGATCGCCGCGAGCGCCATCCTGCTCGGGCACGGGGCGGCGTGGGGCGCGACGCTGCGGGTCGATCCCGAGCGAACGCGTCTCGCGGTCCAGCTCCACCGTGAAGGCCTCGGCAGCCGGCTCGCCCACGACCACGTCGTCGAGGCGACCGAGGTGGCGGGACGCGTCGAGTACGACGCCAGCCGGCCCGAGGCCAGCTCGGTCGTCGTCGAGGTTCGCGCCGCCTCCCTGCGGGTCGACGAGCCCGCGGCTCGCAGGCGTCTGGGGGTCGAGGGCGATCTCTCCGACAGCCAGCGCGCCGACGTGGACAAGGCCATGCGCGGCCCGGACCAGCTCGATGTCCCGCGATACCCGACGATCCGCTTCGCCTCGACCCGGGTGGTCACGGAAGGGAACGGTCGGCTGAGGATCAGCGGCCGGCTGACCCTCCGGGGCGTCACGCGGGAGCTGACCTTTCCGGCCGCGGTGGCGCTCGACTCCGGAGCCCTGCGGGCCCGCGCGACCCTGACCTTCCTCCAGTCGAGCTTCGGGTACCGCCCCTACAGCGCGCTTCTCGGCGCCATCCGCAACAGGGACGAGGTCACGCTCCACGTCGACCTCGTCGCCGTCCCTTGAGCAGCGGGAGCGAGGGCCCGGTGGACAAGCGTCCGGTGTCGAGGGAGCCGACGATCCCGAAGTCGATCGACCACTGGCGGACCTTCGGCCAGGGGTACCTGCCGGGCTTTCTCGGCATCGAGTTCCAGGACGTGGCCCGGGGCCGGGTCACGAGCCGGCTGGCCGTCCGCGCCGAGCACCTGGCGCCGAACGGGTACCTCCACGCGGCCACCGTCATCGCCGTGGCCGACTCCTCGTGCGGCTACGGCACCATGGCCAGTCTCCCGGACGGCGCCCGTGGCTTCACCACGATCGAGCTCAAGGCGAACTTCCTCGGCACCGTCCTCGAGGGGGCGGTCGTCTGCGAGGCCACCGTGGTGCACGCCGGGCGCACGACCCAGGTCTGGGACGCGAAGGTCACCGACGAGTCGACCGGCCGCGCGCTGGCCCTCTTCCGGTGTACCCAGATCCTCCTCTACCCGCCCTGAGCCGGAGGGTCACGAGCAGACCGGGGGCCGAGGGCGGGCGAGACGTGTCCACCGCCCCCCGGCCATCTCATCCATCGACGAAACGGTCGCCCGGACGCTCCCGGCACGGAAAAGTGACCGCCCAGGACGGCGTGGCTGACGTCGGCGCCATGGGAGCCGACCGGGGCCGCTCGTGTCGTCACGGCGTAGAGGCCCCGAGACGCCCGGCCCGGAGGAGGCGCTGGCAGCGATGGGCGAGGTCGCTCGCCCCCGCGGCGTCAGCCCCCGTCCACCGCCATCCGCGGGTCCAGCACGTCCCGCAGGCCGTCGCCGAGGAGGTTGAGTCCCAGCACGGTGGCCGATATCGCTGCCCCGGGGAAGAGGCAGATCCAGGGCGCCTCGCGCAGATAGTCGCGACCCTCGGCGATGATGTTGCCCCAGGTCGGCGCGGGCGGGGGCGGCCCCATCCCGAGGAAGCTCAGCGCCGCCTCGGCCAGCACCGCGTAGGCGAACACGAAGGTGAGCTGCACGATCAGTGGCCCGAGGCAGTTCGGGAGCACGTGAAGCAGTAGGACGCGCAGATGGCTGGCGCCGACGGCGTACACGGCCTGGACGTACTCCATCTCGCGGACAACCAGCACAGACGCCCGGAGGATACGGGCCGTGCGCGGGGTGTAGACGGCGGCGAGCGCGATCACGGCGTTGGTTGCCGACGGACCCAGCGCCGCGGTGATGGCGACGGCGAGCAGGATCGCCGGGAACGACATGAGCGCGTCCATGACCCGCATGACCGGCTCATCCCAGCTCCGGAAATACCCGGCGAGGCTCCCGAGGGCCGTGCCAGCCCCGGCGGTGAGTACCACCGTGGCCAGTCCGATCAGCAGCGAGAACCGCGCGCCGTGGATCACTCGACTGTACACGTCGCGCCCCAGGTTGTCGGCCCCGAAGGGATACGAGGCGCCGGGGGCAGCGAAGGCATCGCGAATCCGCATTCGCTCGGGCTGCTGGACCTGGATGGCGTCGGCCAGCAGGGCAAGGGCGAGGACGCCGCTGCACAGCGCGGCGCCGGTGAGGAGCAGCCCGTGGCGGGTGGCACGCCGGAGACCGCGCCGCCCGGCGGCCCAGGAAACCGGGACCGGCCGGCCGGGAAGCGCCGCTGCGCTCACTGGTAGCGGATCCGCGGGTCGAGCCAAGCGTAGAGCACGTCAACCACCAGGTTGACGCCCGCGAACAGGAGCGCGGTCACCAGCAATCCCCCCTGGATCACCGGGTAGTCGCGCGCAAGGATCGCCGTCGCCATGAGCCGGCCAAGCCCCGGCACCGAGAACACGGTCTCGACGACCACCGAGCCGGACAGGAGCAAGCTCACCGTGATGCCCAGCACCGTGATGACGGGGATCGTCACGTTCCCGAATGCGTGCTTGCCGACGACCACCCAGCCCGCCAAACCCTTGGAGCGGGCGGTCCGCACGAAGTCCTGCCGGAGCGTCTCGACGACCGTCGCCCGCGTGATCCTGACGACCAGCCCCACCTGCAGGAGGGCCAGCGAGACCGCGGGCAGCACCAGCGCGCGAAGCCAGGCTCCAGGGTCCTCCGCGAGGGGCACGTAGCCCCCTGCCGGCAGCCAATCGAGCATCACCGAGAACAGGATGATGAGCAGTAACCCGAGCCAGAAGTTCGGCACGGACACGCCAACCACCGCGAGCGTCATGATCACCTGGTCGACCCAGGTGTTCTGCCGCACCGCTGCGAGCGTGCCGAGGACCACCCCGAGCACCACCGTCAGACCGAACGCCAGTGCGGCCAGCGAGAGCGTCGCCGGGATGCGCTCGATGATCGCCCGGGCGACGGTGCGGCCGAGCAGGATCGAGTCCCCTAGGTTCCCCCGAAGGAGACCGGCGTACCACCGGGAGAGGCGGACGAGGAACGGGGCGTCCAGGCCGAACTGCTCCCGGATCCGCTGCACCTGGTCGGCTGAGGCGCCGACACCGGCCATCACCAAGGCGGGATCCCCGGGCACCAAGTGCATGATGCTGAACGAGATGAGGGTGACGAGCCACACCACGACGACCGTGGCGAGCAGCCGGCGAGCGACGTACCGCCCCATCGGCGGGGCGCGCGTGCTAGGCGCGGGGATCCGCCGGGTCCGCCGGCGACGGCGCCGGCCCCTCCGCAATCCTCCCGTTCACTCGAACCACACGTTCCAGAAGCGGTGGGCCCCCTGGTACGGCTTGAAGCCGGCGAGGGCGCGCGCCATGCCGAGCTTCATGCCCGAATCGCCGAGCTTCAGGATGTAGACCTGCTCGGCCATTCGCTGCTGGATCTGGGCCCAGGCATCCTTCCGGTCGGCCTGCTTCAGGGAGGTGTTGAACTTCCCCCATGCCTGATCCAGCACGGGATCGCTGGCGACACGGCCGACGTGGGTGGGACCCCAGAACAGTTTCAGGTAGCTGTAGGGACCCACGAAGGGCTGGATGGCGAACCCGGTCGTGGCGAGGTTCCAGCCCTCGCTCGTGTTCGCCCGGGCGGCCATGGTCGGCCAGTCGAGCACGTCGAGTTTCAGGTCGATGCCGAGTGCCTTCAGCTGCTCCGACATCACCACCCCGGACTTGAACATGAACTGGTAGTCCTTGTTCGTGATCATGGTCAGGGGCTCGCCCTTGTAGCCGGAATCCGCCAGCAGGGCCTTGGCCTTCTTCAAATCCTTCTGGTTGTAGAGGGCCCGCCCGGCCTCGGGTGCGTAATAAGCGCTGTTCGGGTAGACCCACCCGTGATTCAACTGATAGAGCCCGTCGGTGGCGGCGGCGAGGATCTCGTCGATGTCCAGGGCCGCCTGGATCGCCTGCCGCAGCTTCAGGTTGCTCGTCGGGGCGAGGCGCGTGTTCACGAGCACGAGGGGTTGGGCCCAGGGAAGGAGGTTCTCCACCCGGAGCTTCGCAACGGTCTCGAGGCGCTTGGCCGCCGGGATGGGCACGTCCTCGGCAAAGTGGATCTGGCCGGACTCGAGCGCCGCGACCCGCGCGCTCGCCTCCTTGATGATCCGGATGGTGATCGTGTCGAAATAGGCCGTCTTGCGCCCCCCGAGCCCGTCGCGGCCGCTCATCGAGGTATTCGGGACGTAGCCCTCGAAGCGCTTGAGCTTGACGTGCGAGTCCGGGATCCACTCGACGAACTGGTAGGGGCCGGTCGAGATGTGGGCGGTCTTGTTGACCTCCTTCGCCGCCTCGTCGGCCGGGATGATCGTCGTCGGCGACGCTGGTGACGCCAGTCGGTCGAGGAACGACGTGTCAACCTGCTTGAGCCGGATCACCACGACGTGCGCGTCGGCCGCCTCGATAGACGCGACCTGCGCCATCGTCTGCTTTTCCGGGCTGACTCGCCCGAAACGCTCCAGCGACGCCTTGACGTCGGCAGCGGTCATCTCCTTGCCGTTGTGAAACCGGACCCCCTTCCGAAGCTCAAAGCGGTAGGTCAGCCCGTTGTCGAGCACCTCCCACTTCGCCGCCAGCATCGGCGCCGGCGAAGCGTTCTCGTCGATCGTCACGAGGGTCTCGTACATGCCGAGCATCATGTTCCGGGCGGCGGCCGAGGCCGTGAAGTGCGGGTCGAGCGTGTTGGTGCCGGCGGTCTGGCCCACGACGAGGTCACCTCCCCGCTTCTGGGCAAGGGCCGTGCCGGCGAAGGTTACCAGCAGACTCAGGGTCAACGCGAGGGCACGGCAGGTAGCCTTCATCACTGCCTCCTTCCGGGTGTCGCGGACGTTCGGCACTTGAGAGCGCGAGGTTGCAAGTAGGCTAGCGCAAACACGCGGCCGGGACCAGAGGTCCGGCCCCCTCGGCGGGGCCCGGTCGAGAGGGAATGGTCGCGCCGATCCTCACAGAGATCTCGCCAGCCCGAGTATCCGGCGGCGCCGGGAGGTGCCGTCCGCGGCGGAGGTCGTCGGCCTGTCCGCGGCTGCGCGAGCTTCGTCGCTACTCGAGCAGCAGCTCGCACACGTCGAGCCACGCCTGGGTCGTGAGAGCCAGCGACTCGACGTCGACGCGCTCGTCGTTGCCGTGGAACCGGGGGGCCATCGCCTCGGCCGTCAGCGTCCGCGAGCACAGGCCGAACCCGTAGGCGACGGCGTCGCGGGCGCGGAAGTAGGGCGCGTCGGTGAACCCCACGATGAGGCGGGGCAGGAGCCGCGCGCCGGGGTAGTGGCGGTCGACGACCCGGCCGAGCACCTCCCAGAGCGGGGTGCCGGTGGGCGACATCGACGCCGGCTTGGAGAAGAGCGGCTCGACCTCCACCTCCTCCGACAGGTCGGCCAGGGCCTTGTCGAGGTGCCGTCGGACCTCGTCGTCGCTGTCGCCCGGGACCGTCCGGATGTCCACCTCGACGTCCACGACGTCCGGAATGACATTGGTCTTCACACCCCCGCGGCACTGGTTCGGCGAGAAGGTCGTGTGCGTGGACGACCACGCCAGCCGGGCCATGCTGGGCGAAAGCCGGGCGATCGCGTCATCCACCCGTGCCGGATCGACCAGCGCGGCCTTGAGCGCGGGGTCGAGGCCGAGCGTGTCGACGAAGCGCTGCCACAGCTCGTCCACGTACGGCGCCGGCCGGTAGTCGGCCAGGCGCGCCACCACCTTGGCGGCCTTGACGAGCGCGTTGTCGACGCCGTACGGCATGGAGCCGTGTCCGGGCGTCCCGCGGACGCGCAGGCGGCGCCAGGCCACGCCCTTCTCGCCCACGTGCACGGTGACGTTGAGCCCTTCGCCGTGCGCACCCGTGCTGACCTGGCCCCCGTTCTCGGTCAGGAGGTAGTCCGCCCGGATCGCGTCCCAGTGCCGGTCGCACACGTAACCGGCCCCGAGGGCGCCGCCCGCCTCCTCATCGGCGCACGCGAGGTAGACCAGGGTGCCCCGGGGCCGCCAGCCCCGCCGAGCCAACGCCCGGAGCACGACGGCTTGCGACGCCGTCAGGTTCAGCATGTCGATCGCGCCGCGCCCCCACACCTCGCCGTTCACCAGCTCGCCGCCGAACGGGTCCCGCGTCCAGGTCTTCGGGTTGACCGGCACGACGTCGGTGTGCCCCATCAGGCAGAGCGTGGGGGCGGCCGGATCGCGGCCCTCGATGCGCGCGACCAGACTCGCACGGCCCGACGCCCAGGCCGGCTCGTACACCTCGAGATCGAGGCCACTCCCGGCGAGATAGCTGCGCAGCACGTCGACCGTCCGCACTTCCTGCCCGGACGCGGTGGTGCCGTCGTTCACGCACTGGTTACGGATGAGCTGCTGGAGGAGCTCCACGGTCTGCCCGGTCAGGACGGCGTCGGTCATCGCTCGATCTCCTCGGACCCGCTCAGGGTGCAATGGCCGGGCCCTCCCGGCATGTCGCCCGAGAATACCCCACGACGCGCTTCCGGTCAGGCCCCGCCGAGCCTCGCGGGCCCGAATTGCTCAGGGGACGGCCGGCATCCCCGTGGCCGCCGCGCGCTCCACGGCCAGCGCCGTCCGGAGGGCCATGAGGGCGTCGTGCGGCGTGACGGCGGGCGTCGCCCGCCCGCGCACGCAGTCCACGAAGTGGCGCAGCTCGAAGTAGAACATGCCGCCGGGGTGCCCCTGCACCGACGGGGCCGACGCCGTGTCGACCTGGACCGCACGCTGGCCATCCGCCCGGCGGAGCCCCGTCTCGAGGGTCGCGATCGACAGCGAGCCCGCGCTGCCCACGACGTCGAGCCGGTGATCGCCCGCCGCCGGAAAGCCCCGGGGCAAGATCCAGCTGAGCTCCGCGATACCGAGCGCCCCGCTCGCGAACCGGAGCAGGGCGCAGTTGGCATCCTCCACCGGATATCCCTGCCCCTGCAAAAGTCCCCACTTCGCCTCGGCCGTGACCCGCTCCACCTCGCTGCCGGCGAGCCAGCGCATCACGTCATAGTCGTGCACGCCGAGGAACAGCGGCAGCGGGCATCGCCCGCCCAGGCGATCCTGCGCCGCCACGGTGTTGGCCCGGCGCGTGTAGATCGTCTGGATCGCCCCCAGCTCGCCCTGCGCGACGGCCTGGCGAGCCTGGTCGTAACGCGGGTCGAAGCGGAGGCAGTGCCCGACCAGCAGCACGACCCCCGCCCGGGAGGCGGCGGCGGCGATCGCCTCGGCGTCGGCCACCGTCGTGGCGATGGGCTTCTCGAGCAGGACGTGGCGGCCGCCCCGGGCGGCCAGCTCGGTCGGCTCGCGGTGGAGCCCGTCCGGCGTGCACACGCTGACGGCATCGAGGTCGTCCCGCCGGAGGAGCGCCTCGAAGTCAGAATATGCCGCGGCGCCCGTCCGGCTCGCCAGCTCACGCGCGGCGGCCTCCCGAACGTCGCAGACGGCGACCAGCTCGACGTCCGGAAGCCCGGCGTAGATCCGCGCGTGCCGCTCCCCCATGAACCCGGCCCCGATGACCGCGACCCGGATCGGCTGCACGCCCGCGATCATCGCACGAGAGCTCCACCTTCCGCGCGCCGCCGCCCCGTGCTTGAATGGTCAGCGCCATGCGCGTCCAGTCCCTCTTCGACCTCGCCGGCCGTGTCGCGATCGTGACCGGCGGCGCGACGCACCTGGGCCGCGCCATGGCGGAGGCCCTGGCCGAGCTCGGCGCGGCGGTCTATCTCGGCAGCCGGGACGGCGCGCGGTGCGAGGATGTCGCCGCGGGGCTCCGCGCCGGCGGGCTCGACGCGACGGGCGCCCGCTGCGACGTGACCGTCGAGGCGGAGGTCGACGCGCTGGTCGATCGGGTGATGGCGGACCGGGGGCAGCTCGACGTGATGGTGTGCAACGCGGGCGGGGCCTTCACGACGACCTACCTGCCCGACGCGTCGATCGACGAGTTCAGGCGGGCACTCGAGCTCAACGTGACCGGCACCTACATCTCGGCCCAGGCCGCCGCACGGGTGATGATCCCCCGGCGTCGCGGCCGCATCATCACGCTCGGGTCGATCCACGGCGCGCTCGGCGCCGACAACCGGCTTTACGCCGATCTCGATTACCAGCGCTCCGGCCCGCCGTACCAGGCGGCGAAGGGGGCAGTCGTCAACCTCACCCGGGCCCTCGCCACCGAGCTCGGCGAGCACGGGATCACGGTGAACTGCCTCTCTCCCGGCCAGATTCCGCCGCCGGGCACGGACGGCCGGTTCGTGGAGCGCTGCCGCCTCGCGAATCCTCTCGCGCGGACCGGTGCGCCCCACGATCTCAAGGGCGCCGTGGCGCTTCTGGCCTCGGACGCCGGGGCGTGGATCACCGGCCACAACCTCGTGGTCGACGGCGGCTGGAGCGTCTGGTAGGGTGGCGTAGTGCCCGCGTCCCCCCGCCCCACCCTACCAGACGCCGCCGCTCTCGATCACGCGCGACGCCTGCTCGCGCGTCATCCGGTCATCGACGGCCACAACGACCTCGCGTGGACGATCCGGAACGACCCGAAGGCGCGCGGGGACGTGGCCGGCTACGACCTGCGCCGGCCGACCCGCGGGCAGACGGATCTCGCGCGGCTCAGGAAGGGGGGCGTCGGGGGCCAGTTCTGGTCCGTCTACATCCCGGGCGACCTGGTGGGCGGCCGCTTCGCGCGCGTCCAGCTCGAGCAGATCGACATGGCGCGACGCGTGATCGCGCGCTACCCGGACCACCTGACGCCCGCGTTCACGGCCGCGGACGTGGAGCGTGCGCGCATGCGGGGACGGATCGCGTCCCTCATCGGCATCGAGGGCGGTCACGCCATCGAAGGCTCTCTGGGCGCGCTCCGCTCCTACTACCACCTCGGCGTGCGGTACATGACGCTGACCCACAACGTCACCCTCGACTGGGCGGACTCCTGCAACGACGTCCGCCGCCATGGCGGGCTCACCGGCTTCGGGCGGGAAGTCGTGCGCGAGATGAACCGGCTCGGGATGCTGGTCGACCTCGCCCACGCGTCACCCGAGGTGATGGCCCAGGCTCTCGATGCATCCGAGGCGCCGCTGATCTCCTCCCACTCGTCCTGTCGCGCGCTGACAGACGTCACGCGCAACTTCCCCGACGCGATCCTTCGGCGCCTGCGGAGGAACGGCGGCGTCATCATGATCACGTTCGTCGGCCCGTTTGTGTCCCAGAAGGCAGCCGACGCCCGGGCCCGGGCCCTCGCCGAGCTCAAGCCGCAGTTGCGGGGCATCAAGGACTCCGCGGAGCGCCACCGCCTCGAGCGCGCCCACCTGCGGCGCCGTCGGCTGCCGAAGGCGACGATCGGCGACGTCGCCGACCACGTGGAGCACGCGCGCCGCCTCGCCGGGGCGGACCACGTCGGCATCGGCGGCGACTACGACGGCAACGACGAGTGGCCGGTCGGGATGGAGGACGTGTCGAGCTATCCCCTGCTCTTCGCGGAGCTGATCCGCCGAGGCTGGTCGGACCAGGACCTCGCGAAGCTCTCTCGCGGCAACATCCTCCGGGTCATGCGCGAGGCCGATGCCGTCGCCGCCCGGCTCCGGCGCCCCCGACACCGGTGAGGCTCGCGCTCTCCATGCGCTCGCGGCCAGGGCCCCCGGAGCCCGTGCAGCTGACGGCACCGCTCACACCGAGGGTGACACATGCAACGGATCACGCGTGAGCAGGCCCTCAAGTACGCCTTTGACTGGCGGGACGAGCCCCTCCTCCGGGTGAAGCCCGGCGAGAGCGTCGAGATCGAGACCTACGACGCCAGCACGGGGTACTTCCGGACGCCCGAGGACCTCGCCGTCCCCGCGCAGCGGCCCGGATTCGACCGCGTCCCGCCGCTCGCGAACCCGATCGGGGGCCCCGTGTGGATCGAGGGCGCCGAGCGTGGCGACACGCTCGTCGTCAGCATCGAGGGCATCCTGGTGGACGGCTACTCGTGGATCGCGGTGGGGCCCCGCCGCGGCCCCCTGGGCGAGTCGGCCCGCTGGCCCGAGCTCTCCGGGCGCTACACCACCAAGATCTTCCGCCACACGCCGGGACCGAGCGGGACGACGCGGGACGGCACCCTTCACTTCAGCGACCGGATCAGCTGGCCCATCACGCCGTTCATCGGCACCATCGGGGTCGCTCCCGAGCGTGAGGTGACCACCAGCCTCGACGGCCAGGGGGAGTGGGGCGGCAACCTCGACATCCGCGACGTCGCACCCGGGAATCGCATCCACCTCCCGGTTTTCCACGCGGGAGCGCGCTTCTACCTGGGCGACGTGCACGCGAGCCAGGGCGACACCGAGTTCACGGGCACGGCGGCCGAGACCAAGTCGACCGTGCGGCTCCACTTCGACCTGGTCAAGGGGCGGACGGTACCCTGGATGCGGATCGAGAAGCCGTCATCGATCGTGTCGGTGTTCGCGTATCGGCCGCTCGAGGTCGCCGTCGAGACCGCCACGGTCAACCTGATCGACTGGCTCGTCACCGACCACGGTTACTCCGCGACCGACGCGTACTGTCTCGTCAGCACCTGTCCCGACTTCCGCATCAGCGTGTACCAGATGTGCCGGGTCGGCAAGCTGAGCTACGTCGCGGGGGCCGAGCTCCCCACGCGCTACCTGCCCGGACCGGCCGCGTGAGCGCCAGCCCGATCGGCGCCTCCCCCCGCCGGAAGGAGGACGCGCCCCTCCTCGAGGGCCGCGGCCGCTACCTGGACGATCTCCGGCGGCCCGGGACGGCGCACCTCGGCGTGGTGCGAAGCCTTCACGCGCACGCGCGGATTCGAAGGATCGCCGCGGATCCCGCCCGCGCGATGCCCGGGGTCGCCGTCTACACCGCCGCCGATCTCCCGGAGGTCACGCCGGGAATCCCGGCGCCCTTCGGCGGCACCCCCAGCACCCGGCCCTACGTGCAGAGCGTCCTCGCGTCGGAGGTGGTCCGGTACGTGGGCGAGCCGGTAGCGGTCGTCGTCGCGGACGACCCGTATCGGCTGGCGGACGCGATGGACGGCGTCGCCGTCGACTACGACCCGCTCCTCCCCGTCATGACGCTCGGGGCGGCCGCTGGCGGCGACGATCGTGTCCACGAGGACTGGCCCGACAACGCCGCCGTCGTCGTCCGTGGCGGCGTGGGCGACGTCGACCGCGCCTTTTCCTCGGCCGACCTGATCGTCGATGAGCGCCTCTACCATCCCCGGATCACCGCCGTGCCGATCGAGCCGCGCGGCGTCCTCGCCTACCGGGACGCGGAGTCCGGGCTCCTCGTCGTCTGGTCGTCCACCCAGAACCCCTATCTCGTCCGGGACGCCGTGGCCACGGCTCTCGGGCTCCCGGCCGAGCAGGTCCGGGTTCTCGCACCCGACGTGGGCGGTGGCTTCGGCCCGAAGGGCGCCGTGTACCACGAGGAGCTGCTGGTCCCGGCCGTCGCCCTGCGACTGGGCCGACCCGTCAAGTGGGTCGAGGGCCGCCGGGAGCACTTCGTCGCCACCGGGCACGACCGCGAGCAGGCGCACGCGGCGCGAATCGCCTTCAGGCGAGACGGCACGATCGTGGCCGTCGACGACGCCTTCCAGGCCGACGTGGGCGCCTACCCCGTCGAGGGCACGGGGCTCACCCTCAACACCGTGAATCACCTGCCGGGGCCGTATCGAGTACCGAGCTACCGCGGCGTCGGCACGAGCTACGTGACGAACAAGACCCAGAACGCCGCCTACCGAGGCGCAGGGCGGCCGGAGGCGGTCTTCGTCATGGAGCGCCTTCTCGACATCGGGGCCCGCCGCCTCGGGCTCGACCCCCTCGAGGTCCGCCGCCGGAACCTGGTGCAGCCGGCCGAGATGCCGTACCGGTCCGGCATCACGTACAAGGACGCCATCACGGTCGCCTACGATCCGGGGGATTTCCCTGCCGCGCTGGAACGCGCCCTCGACGTGCTCGGCCATCAAGAGCTCCGCGCTCGCCGGACGGCGCAGGCCGGCACGCCGCGCCGGATCGGTATCGGGGTCGCCTGCTACGTCCAGGGCTCCGGGATCGGCCCCTACGAGGGCGCGCAGGTCCGGGTCGATCCGAGCGGCCAGGTCTTCGTCACCATCGGGGTGGCCGCGCAGGGCCAGGGCCACCGGACGACGCTCGCCCAGATCTGCGCCGCGGAGCTGGGGGTACCCCTGGACGATGTCCACATCGTGGCCGGCGACACGCAGCTCTTCCCCATCGGCATGGGCACGGGGGGCAGCCGCGTCGCCGCGAACGCCGGGCCGGCGGTCGCCCGCACGGCCCGCGAGGTGCGCGCCCGGGCGCAGCAGGTCGCCGCGGAGCTCCTCGAGTGCGCGCCCGAGGACGTGCGGATCGAGGGCGGCCGCGTGTTCGTCGCCGGCGTTCCTGGCCGAGCCCTGACGCTCGGCCGGGTGGCTTACGCCGCCCTGCGCTCCAAGGCGCTCCGCAAGACCGGGGAGCCTGGCCTCCAGCGCTGCAGTTACTTCTATCCGGACACCGTCACATGGGCGTTCGGCACCCAGGCGGCGGCGGTCGAGGTCGACGTCGAGACGTGCGAGGTCCGGCTCCTCGCCTACGCGGTCGTCCATGACAGCGGGCGAGCCATCAACCCTGTCATCGTGGAGGGACAGCTCCAGGGCGGAGCGGCCCAGGGGATCGGTGCGGGCCTGTGGGAGGAGCTGGTCTACGACGACTCCGGCCAGCTCGTGACGGGAAGCCTCATGGACTACGGACTGCCGAAGGCCGACCAGCTCCCGATGCTCCCGGTGGCCCGCCTCGACCATCCCTCGGTCGTGAACGAGCTCGGGATCAAGGGGGTCGGCGAGAGCGGCGCGATCCCCGGCGCGGCCGCGATCGCCAATGCGGTGGAGGACGCGGTCGCCGACCTCGGGGTGACGATCCGGGAGGTGCCCGTGACGCCCGCACGGCTCTTCGCGCTGATCGCCGGGGCGCGTCAGCGCCGAGCCTGACCCGCCCCGGCAAGACACGGCGTCGCCGCCGAGGCGCTCAGGCGATCCACCTACTCCTGCAGGAAGTCCAGCACCAGCCGGGCGAAGGCCTCCGGCATCTCGTCCACGAGCGCGACGGTGCCCCCGGCGATCGGCGCGAGGCGGCTTCCGGAGATGTGCCGCGCGACCAGCGCCGCCTTCGGGAACGCGTACGGATCCTCCGTCCCGCAGGTGACAAGCGTCGGGCAGCGCACGCGCCCGATCTTCTCTTCCATGCGGTACCGGCTGCACGCGCCGTGCCCCTCCACGATCTTCTCCCCCGCCCGGAGCGCGTCGACAGCGAAGCGCGTCAGGAGATCCGGCCGCCCCTGGGGATAGAAGCGCTGCCGGATCTGCCAGAGCTCGGCCAGATGCGAGCCATCCGGCTTCGCCTCGACGTGGTCGACACGATGCGCGCCCGTGCGGCGGCGCTCGCGGTCCGCCGCGTCGACGAAGGGGCTCGCCGACAGCACCAGCCGCTCGACGCGCTCCGGGTAGGCCGCCGCAAGCTCCATTGCGATCACCGCGCCCGTGTGGTGGCCGACGACGGCCGCCGACGGGATGCCGAGGCCGTCCAGCAGCGCGATGGCGCCCCGGGCGTAGTCTTCGATGTCGCAGCGCCGAGCCGGCTTGTACGACTCCCCGTACCCGATGGTGTCCATCGCGACGACGCGGCGCCGGACCGCCAGGAGGGGAATGACGTCGCGGTACTCATCCCACGAGCGCGGGGTCTGGTGAAGGAGCAGCACGGCGGGACCGGCGCCGGCGGACACGTAGTGGATCTGCCCCTCCGGAGTGTCCAGGAACGCTCGGCGCACCTTGTGCTCCTCCCCGTGCATGAGCGAGCGCGGTCTCCGGTCGCTCGTCAGGGCTCGCCGGTGAGGGCGCGCCGCGGATTGTCCACCGTCATCCGGTGGTAGGCCTCGTCGCCGATCCCCAGGCGCCGGAGCTCCTCGCGCAGCCCGGTCGCCACGAAGGCGTAGCCGCGCCCGCCGTAGGCGACGTAGTCCGTCCGCCAGCACACGTCCTGCGACAGCACGATGTGCTCCGCCAGGCCGGCCTCCACGAGCTCCTTGATCCCCTGGAGCATCCGCTCGTGCTCGTACGGCTGCGCGACGCCCATCCGGTCAAAGGAGAGGAACGCGCCCCGGCGCGCCAGCGCGACGTGGTACTCGTGAACCGGATAGGAGTGCGCGTGCCCAACGATGACCCGGCGGGGATCCACGCCCTCCTCCCGGAGGATGTCCAGCTGGTCCAGGCCGACGGGCGAGTTGAGGGCGTGGGTGGCAATCGTGACCCCCGTCCGCCGGTGGGCGCGCGCCACGGCACGAAACACGCGCTCCTCGACGGGCGAGATCCACGTGAAGTGGGAGCCGATCTCGCCCAGGAGGCCGGCCCGGACGTCGGTGCCGTCGATCCCCTGCGTCACGTCGCGCTCGAGCTCCTCCGCGATCTGGTCGGTCCGGGCTCGCCACAGCCGCCGCTCGTAATACGGCTCCCGATACCAGCCGGCTCCGAGCACGATCTGGAGGCCCACACGACGCGCGATCTCGCGGATGGCGAGCGCGTGCTTCGTCGGCGTGATGTCGTGATCGTGTCCCCGGAGCCCGCCCGTGGTCTGGTCCACGAGCGTCACCCCACCCGCTTGCTTGTACAGCAGCAGCTCCCGGTACGCGAGCTCCGGGTCGTTCAGCAGGCTGTTGCGGCCGAGAACGTCCCGGGTGAGATCCAGATAGATGTGCTCGTGAACCAGCGTGAGGCCGAGGTTCCGGGCCTCCACCGGCCCGGTCACCGTCATGACGGACGCCATCACTCCTCCCAATGGTGCGCGGCAGGATCGCGGCGCGCCGCCGCGGCACGCACCGCGAAGCACGACTCCATGTTGGCATAGATCCCGGTCCGCACGGCGCCGAGCCGCCTCACGGCCGCGTCCCGGAGAAGACTCCCCAGCGCGCCGGCCGCGCGGGCCCCGCGCAGAGGATCCCGGCGAGCGCGCGCCGGGGCCGCGCCCTCAACCGGGGTCGGCGGGAGCGGGTCCATCCCGGTCATGATGGCCTCGCAGACATTCCGCCATGGTACGTGAGCCCTCTCCCACGGGCCACTCCGGGGCAGCGGTCCGCGGGGGTCGGGCTCGACGCCGGCCGGTCCGGGCCTTGACAGCGCCCGACGCGCGCGCCTAGCATCGCGACGTTGGAGCTCACACGCGAAGCCGTGCTCGTAGCCCTCGCTACGCCGCGTGAAGCGCCGCGCCTCGGCCGGCGGATCCGGCGTGCCCTCAGGAGTTCGGTCGTCCTCGCCGGCCTCGTCGTGGCGATCCTGATTCTCGCGGTCGCCATCTTCGCGAATCTCCTCGCACCCGTGGCGCCGGACGAGCAGAACTTCGAGCTCCTGGAAGCGGCGCCAGGCACCCTGGCCTGGATGGGCACCGACCGCCTCGGCCGCGACGTTTTCAGCCGCGTGATCTACGGGTCCCGCATCTCGCTCTACGTCGCGGCGGTGTCGATCGTGTCCGCAATGCTCGTCGGCGGAGCTCTCGGCCTCGCGGCCGGCTACCTCGGCGGGCGCTGGGACAACCTCGTCAGCCGCGTGATGGACGTGTTCTTCAGCGTGCCCGGCCTGCTCCTCTCGGTCGGGATCGCGGCGATGCGCGGGCCCGGCGTCAACAGCGCGGTGATCGCGATCGCGATCGTCTACACGCCGATCTTCGCCCGCGTCATGCGGGGCCCGGTCCTCGCCGAGCGGGAGAAGGAATATGTGGAGGCGGTGCGCGCGCTCGGCGCCGGCCGCACAAAGGTCGCCCTCCGGCACGTGCTGCCGAACGTGCTCTCGCCGTTCGTCGTCCAGGGGACCGTGGCGTTCTCGCAGGCGATCCTGATCGAGGCCTCGCTGAGTTACCTCGGGCTCTCCGCCCAGCCGCCGACGCCGTCGTGGGGCAACATGCTCAACGAGGGCCGGACGTACCTCGAGACCGCGCCCTGGATCTCGGTCTTCCCCGGCCTCGCAATCGTGACGGCGGTGCTCGCCTTCAACCTGCTCGGGGACGGCCTGCGCGACGTGCTCGACCCGCGCGCCCAATGACCCACACCGCGCTCCCAGGAGGCATGCCATGACGACGCATGACCGACACCTCGACCACGGCGCCGCCGGCGCCGGCACCCCCAGCCGTCGCGACGTCCTCCGGGCGGGCGGCGTCGCCCTGGGCGCGCTCGCCCTCGGCCGGACCGCGTCCGCCCAGGGGCCGAAGCCCGGGGGAACTGTCATCTCCGCCCAGAACAACGAGGCGACCGGCCTCGACCCCCAGTTGGTGCCCGCGTTCTCCCGGAGCCGGCGCTCCCCGCTCACCTACAACCAGCTCGTCCGCTTCGACGAGAGCATGACCCCGCAGCCGGAGCTGGCGGAGTCCTGGGCGGTGAGCCCCAACGGGCTCACCTGGACCTTCAAGCTCCGGCAGGGCGTCAAGTTCCACGACGGCCAGGATTTCACCTCCGCGGACGTCAAGTTCACGTTCGACCGCCTGATCGAGAAGTCCGCGGCGGGAAAGGCCGACTTCATCGCCCTTGACAAGGTCGAGCCCTCGGGGAAGTACGAGGTCAAGTTCCAGACGAAGGAGCCGTTCGCCTCCCTGGTGCCTGCCCTCGCCGGCTTCTACGCCTTCATCATCAGCGAGGCCGGCGTGTCGAAGGGAGGCGGCGACCTCAACAAGATGACCATGGGCACGGGGCCCTTCATGCTCGCCGACTGGAAGGTCGAGCAGCAGATGGTCTTCAAGAAGAACCCGAGCTACTTCAAGAAGGGGCTGCCGCACGTCGACGAGGTCATCGTCCGGACGATCCCCGACGAGGCGAACAGCGTGGCGGCGCTCCGGACCGGGCAGATCCACCACGCCTTCATCGAGGACAACAAGAACTGGAACCTGCTGAAGGACGAGAAGGCGCTCACGGGCTATCGCTCGTCCCGCCTCGGCTACGACTTCCTGAACATCAACGCCAGCAGAGGGCCCCTCAAGGATGTCCGCGTGCGCCAGGCGATCAGTTACGCCGTCGACCGGGCGGCCGTTCTCAAGGTAGCCGCCGCCGGCTTCGGGCGGCTCACCGCCCCGTGCACGGCGCCGATGAGGCAATGGCAGCTCCCCGAGGAGCAGTGGATGAAGTACTACAAGCCCGACGTCGACAAGGCCAAGAAGCTCCTGGCCGACGCCGGCCACGCTAACGGTTTCACCGTGAAGCTCGGGGTCATCCCCACCTTCCCCACCATGGTGAACGGGGCCCCGGTCATCGCCGCGAACCTCAAGCGCATCGGCATCAACGCCGAGATCGAGAACGTCGAGTACGCGGTGTGGATCAAGCGCTGGCTGGCCAAGGACTTCGACATGACCATGAACACGACGCCGGGCTACGGTGACCCGGACGTCGCGTTCTTCCGGGCCCTCCACTCTACCAAGGGCCAGAACTGGAACAGCTGGAGCGTGCCGGAGCTCGACGCCCTTCTCGAAGAAGGGCGCCGCACCATGGACCAGAAGAAGCGCAAGGAGATCTACGATCGGGTCCAGGTGATGATCCTCGAGAATGTGCCGCACCTGTGGCTGTTCTCGGCCGACCACATCGACTTCACCCAGAGCTCCGTCAAGAACTGGAAGCAGCACCCGACCACCATGCTCTACGCCTTCGAAGGAGTGTGGCTCGAGAAGGCGTAGGCGGACCTCGGGCCGGCCGAATCGCGCGACGGACGACGTGTCGCATCTCTCGTCGTTCGGTCGCCGGCCCCGCCGGCGGGGATAGGCTGCATGGCCGAGCAGCCCGTCTCCGGCGGCGGGGCATTCGCCGATCGGCGCGCCGCAGGCTCTGAATTGCCGCGAGGCGAAGCGCCGGTCGCCGGTCCCGCTTCCCACGAGGAGAATCGCGTGTCGGCAGAATCCGCCGATCGGGCGGCGATGCTCGCCGCCCGGGAGATCGTCAGGACGCGCGTCGCCGATGATCGCCCGCGCATGCTCTACTCGCCATCGCCGTGGACTGCGACGGGGTGAAGCCCGCGGTGGACGCACACGAGGAGAGCTTCGACCGCCAGGACGCCGGCCGGGTCGAGGTGGCCTGACGCTCATGTCGAAGCGCTGATGGGCCGCTACCTCGTCGTCCGCCTCTACTCGATGGCGCTGACCCTGCTCGGGCTGACGGTGCTCGTCTTCCTCATGCTTCACCTCATTCCGGGCACCGTCGTGGAGCAGATGATCGGCGCCGACGCGGTCGTGAGCCAGCAGATGGTGGACCAGCTCAAGCGCTTCTTCGGTCTGGACCAGCCCTGGTACGTCCAGTACGGGCGCTGGCTCGGCCAGCTCGCGCAGGGGGACCTGGGCACGTCGTGGCGCACGGGGAAGCCGGTGCTGACGCTGATCCTCGAGCGGCTGCCGGTCACGATCGAGCTGACCCTGCTCGCGGTTGCGTTCGCCTTCGTGCTCGGCGTGGGAGCGGGCATCCTCTCGGCTGTGCGGCGCGACCGGCCCATCGACCACGTGACGCGGGTTGGCACGCTTCTCGGCCTGTCGGTGCCGGTCTTCTGGCAGGGCACGATGCTGATCCTCTTCTTCTCGCTCTACCTCCGGTGGATGCCCCCGATCATGTGGGTGGACCTCCTGACCGACCCCCGGCGGAACCTCACCATCATGATCCTCCCCGCGCTCTGCCTCGGCACCGCCGCCGCCGCCAACGTCGCGCGGACGACGCGCTCGTGCCTGCTCGACGTCCTGCGCTCCGACTACGTGCGGACTGCCCTGGCCAAGGGACTGGCCGGGCGCGCCATCGTGCTGAAGCACGCGCTCACGAACGCGATGATCCCGGTGGTGACGGTCGTCGGGCTCCAGCTGGGGATCCTGCTGGGCGGCACGGTCGTCGTGGAGGAGGTGTTCACCCTGCCCGGGGTCGGGCGTCTGGTCCTTTGGTCCATCTACCAGCGGGACTACCCGGTCACGCAGAGCACCATCCTGTTCATCGCGGTGCTGTTCATGGCCGTGAACCTTGCGGTCGACTTGTTGTACGGTTACCTGGAGCCCCGGATCCGCTACAGCGACTGAGCCCGAGGAGGAGCATGAAGGCCCCGGTCCTGTTCGAGCAGCGCGCCCCCCTTCGCGTCGAGGAGCTCCAGGTCGAGCCGCCCCGCGAGGGCGAGGTGCTGGTCCGCATGGTCGCGAGCGGCGTCTGCCACAGCTGCCTCCACGCGGCCGACGGCAGCTGGCAGGGCATTCCGCTCCCGATCGTGCTGGGCGACGAGGGCTCGGGCATCGTCGAGGCCATCGGGCCCGGCGTCCGGCATCTCGGGCCCGGCGATCACGTGGTCCTTTCCTGGGCGCCCACGTGCGGGCGCTGCCACTACTGCGTCGTCGGCCGACCGAACCTCTGCGAGAACCGGCAGCCGGGGCGCGGCGTGCTCCCCGAGGGCACGACCCGTCTGTCGTTCGACGGGCGGCCGGTCTACCAGTACGGCCACGTCGCTACCTACGCGTCGCGCACGGTGGTCGCGGAGTCGAGCGCGATTCCCATCCGGCCGGACATGCCACTCGACCGTGCGGCGCTGATCGGCTGCTCCGTCATGACCGGCGTCGGCGCCGTCGTCAACACGGCCCAGGTGCCGCCCGGCGCCGGCGTCGCGGTTTTCGGCGTGGGCGGCGTCGGACTGAACGTCGTCCAGGGGGGCGCCCTCGTCACCGCCCATCCGATCGTGGCGGTGGACATGCGGGCCGAGCGACTCGAGCACGCGCGAGCGTTCGGGGCGACGCACGTGGTCGACGCGTCCCGTCAGGACCCGGTGGCGGCCGTTCGCGCGATAACCCGGCGAGGCGCGGACTACAGCTTCGCCGCCGTGGGCGACGTCCGCGCGATGGCGCAGGCGATCGACGTCCTGGCCCCCGGAGGGACCGCGGTCATGATCGGCGTCCCGCCGACGGGGGCCACCGTGCCGCTGAGCATCCAGCCCCTGGTGAGCCAGGAGCGCGTGATCCGAGGCTCGATCTACGGGAGCGCCCGCACCCGCGAGGACTTTCCGCGGCTGGTGGAGCTCTATCTGGCCGGGAGGCTCCGCCTCGACGACCTGATCACGCGCCGCTACTCGATCGACGAAGCAGACCAGGCCTTCCGGGACCTCGCCGCCGGCGCGCTGGCTCGCGGCCTGATCGTCTTCTGACCCCGCCCCTCATGTCGCACTCGACGCCCCGGCCGACGCCGCACACGGTGTATCTCCCGTTCAACCGGGACTGCCTTCGCGGCGTCTTCGTGCCGGCCAAGGCAGGCGTCGCGCCCCCGCCGCCGCGCGGCCACTGGCTCCTGGTCCAGGACCAGGGTCTCCTCGTCGTCCCCGAGGGCGCTGGGTTCCGCCTGCCCGAGGGAGAGCAGCCGCCGGGTGTCGACCGCGCCGCCGGCGGCCCCATCTGGATGGGCACGCTGGGGACGACGCCGTGCTGGGTCGTGGGTCTACCCAAGGGCGCGCCCGTCCCGCCGGGGCTCGCCCGCGAAACCCTGGTGCCGATGCAAGGCACCCGGCTCCCGGACGAGCTCCTCTCGCTGGGGGGAATGGCCATGCAGCTCCTCTGGTGGGAGTCGACCAGCGGCCACTGTCCCCGCTGCGGCGAGCCGACGGCGCGCATCGTCGGCGAGTGGGGCAAGCAGTGCCCGCGCTGCCGCTACGAACACTACCCTCACCTCCACCCCGCCGTGATCACGCTGGTCCGGGACGGCCCCCGTGTTCTCCTGGCCCGCAAGGCCGGCTGGGCGCCCGGCCGTTACGCCCTGGTCGCCGGCTTCGTCGACAACGGCGAGTCGCTCGAGGGCGCGGTGGCGCGCGAGGTCAAGGAGGAGGTCGGCGTCGACGTCACCGACATCGAGTACGTCGGGAGCCAGAACTGGCCGTTTCCGAGCCAGCTCATGATCGGCTTCGTCGCCCGATACGCCGGTGGCGACGTCGCGATCGACAAGGACGAGCTCGAGGACGCGCGGTGGTTCGAGTGCGACAAGCTCCCGAGCGGCCCCTCGCGTCACTCGATCGCCGGCTTCATCATCGCCAACCACGCCCGGCCTTGAACCGGGCCTTCCCACGGAGGACTCGTGCGCCCGAACAGCCTCAAGGCCAAGCTGCGAGCCGGCCAGCGCGTGGTCGGCGCCCTGATCACGATCAACAGCCCCGAGCTCGTGGAGACGTTCGGGCACCTCGGCTACGACTTCGTCTTCATCGACGGCCAGCACGGCGGACTCGGCGTCGAGACGGCCCGGGAGCTGATCCGCGCGGCCGAGCTGACCGGCATGACGCCCCTGGTCCGCGTTCGGAAGAACGACCCGGCGGAGATCCTCGAATACCTGGACCAGGGCGCGGGCGGCGTCATCGTCCCCGACGTGGCGAGCCGCGCCGAGGTGGAGGCGGCCGCGAAGGCGACGCGGTATCCGACGCGGGGCACGCGCGGCGCCATGGCCATGTCCCGTGCCGCGTTCTACGGGGTGCCGCAGCTGGGCGCCCAGTACTACCGGCGGGCGGACGAGGAGATCCTCTGCTGCGCGATCTTCGAGAACCACGCGGTCCTCGGCGAGCTTGACGCCGCCGTCGGGGTCCCCGACCTCGACGTGGTCGTGATCGGTCCCGGGGACCTCTCCCTGTCCATGGGCATCCCGGGCGGCTGGAAGGATCCGCGCGTCCAGACCGAGGTGGCGCGGATCCACGCGACGGCCCGGGGGGCCGGCAAGCCCGCCATGATCGTCGCCCTCGACCACGAAGATGGCCGGCGGCTCCTCGCGGAGGGGTACCAGGCGCTCCTGGTCGTCACTGGGCCGCTCATCGTGAACGCGGCGCGGAGCTTCCTCCAGGTTCTTCGCTCCTAGAGATCCAAGGGGACCCGCCATGCACGTCGCGACCTGGCACGGGGACAGCCGATTCACGCTCGACGACGTGCCCGAGCCCACCCCGGGACCGGGCCAGGTGCTGATCGGCATCCATACCGCGGGAATCTGCGGGAGCGACGTCCACGCCACCCAGGGCCTGTTCCCCCTCAGCGCGCCGCGCGTCATGGGACACGAGTACAGCGGGACCGTGCTGGCAGCAGGCCGCGGCATCAGCCGGAGCCTCGTGGGCCGGGCGGTCGCCTGCGAGCCGAACTACGGGTGCGGCGCCTGCGGCGCCTGCCGCGACGGACGCATCAGCCAGTGCCAGGAGGCCGTGCGGGTGGGCGGCTTCGCGGAGCGGGTCGTGCTGCCTCGCCACTGCGTACATGCCCTCCCCGAGGGGCTTGACCCCGCGACCGCGGCCCTCGCCGAGCCGGCGGCGTGCTGCCTCGAGGGGCTCGAGATGGCCCGGCTGCGCCGGGGGGCGTCGGTCGTCGTGATCGGCGGGGGCATCATGGGCCTGCTCACCCTCGCGCTCGCAAAGGCGCGCGGCGCGGGGACGGCGATCCTATCGGATCCGGTGCTAAGCCGCCGCGAGGCCGCCGGGCGTCTCGGCGCGGATATCACGGTCGATCCAACGGCCGACAACCTCGCCCAGGTCGTGGACCGCGCGACCGGCGGCCGGGGGGTGGACCTCGCCTGCGAGGCGGTCGGAAAGCCCGAGCTCCTGGCGGCGGCGGCGCGGCTCGTCCGCCCGCGCGGGGTCGTCCAGCTGGTCGGCGTCTGCCCGAAGGGGAGCACGCTCCCCGTCGACCTCTTCGACTTCCACTTCCGCGAGCTGACGCTCACCGGCGCCTACGGGCGCGGGACGGCCTTCCGCCGCGTGCTGCCGCTCCTGACGAGGATCGGAGCCGGCAGCCTGGTGACCGACCGCTATCCCCTCGAGCGCATCGCCGACGCGTTCGCCCACGCGGCCGCCGGACGGGGCCTCAAGACGGCCATCACGCCCGGCGCCGCTTCACCGAGGAGCCACGCATGACCAGCCCGACCTCCGCGTTCACCATCCTCCGCGACGTGCCCCAGACGATGCGCGACGGGACGGTGCTCCGCGCCGACGTCTACATGCCCAAGGGGAGCGGGCCGTTCCCGGCGCTCCTCGAGCGGACACCCTACAGCAAGGACAACTCTCCCGAGTGCCAGGTGGGGTCGCCGCCCTTCTTCGCGTCCCACGGCTACGCGGTGGTGATCCAGGACGTCCGGGGACGCTTCGCGTCGGAGGGACGCTTCGTCCCCTTTCACGACGACGGCTGGGGGCCGAACCGCGACGGCTACGACACGGTCGAGTGGACGGCCGCCCAGCCCTGGTGCGACGGCAACGTCGGCACGATCGGCGGCTCGTACGCCGGGGCGACGCAGTACCGGCTCGCCCCGACGCGTCCCCCGCACCTCCGCGCCATGTACGTGCGCGAATCCTCGGCCGACTACTGGGCGGAGTGGGTCTACCACGGCGGCGCCTTCGAACTCGGCTTCATGGTGGAGTGGACGTTCAAGTGGACCTACAACAACCTCGCCCGCCTCGCCCGGAGCCCGGAGGAGCGGGCGCGGCGCAAGGGGGTCCTCGCGCAGGCACTCCAGGAGCTCCCGAGCTGGCATCGCGCGCTGCCGCTCCACCCGAACCCGCTCGCCGAAGGCCTGGACGACTGGTACAACGACTTCCTCGCCCACCCGGACGACGGCCCGTTCTGGTGGCGCTGGAACATCGCCCAGCGCCACGGCGACATCGACACGCCGATCGTCCACCTGGGGGGCTGGTTCGACATCTTCCTCGCGGGGACCATCAAGAACTTCGTCGGGACGCGGGCCAAGGCGCTCACGCAGGCGGCGCGCGACGCCCAGCGCCTCGTCGTCGGGCCCTGGATCCACGGTCCCTGGAACATGGCGAAGACCGTCCAGGGTGAAGTCGACTTCGGCGCGGAGGCGATCCGCGACTACAACGCGATCCGGCTCCCGTGGTTCGACCACTGGCTCCGCGGCGCCCGGAACGCCGTCCCCGAGGAGCCCCGCGTCCAGCTCTTCGTCATGGGCGAGAACCTCTGGCGGACCGCCGACACGTATCCCTGGCCGGGGACTCGCGAGACGCCCTGGTACCTCCACGACGCCGGCCGGCTGACGCCGGAAGCGCCGGGCGGCGCCGAGGGGGCGGACGGGTACCGGTACGACCCGGACGACCCGGTGCCGACGGTCGGCGGGGCGACGCTCAACATCCCGGGCGGCGCCTTCGACCAGCGGCCGATCGAGGGGCGCTGCCTCACCTACACGAGCGCGCCGCTCGAGCGCGACCTGACGGTGATCGGCGACGTCCGGTGCGTGCTGCACGCCATGTCCACGGCACCGGACACCGACTTCGTCGTCCGGCTGACCGACGTCCATCCCGACGGCTTCTCGCGCCTCCTGTGCGACGGCATCCTGCGCGCGCGCTACCGCGACTCGGGCAGCCGGCCCGGTCCGCTGGCGCCCGGCCAGGTCTACGAGCTGACGGTGGACCTCTGGGCCACGGCCAACACGTTCCGGAAGGGGCACCGGATCCGCGTGGCGGTGACCTCGTCCAGCTTCCCACGGTTCGACCGGAACCTGAACACCGGTGGGCCGACCGGCGCCGAGGCGCAGGGTCAGGTCGCGCTCAACACCGTCTTCCACGACGCCGCGCGGCCGTCCCGGATCCTCCTGCCGGTGGTGGGTTAGCTCCGTCGCCCCACCCCTGCGGCGGCGGACACCTACGCGAGGAGGACGAGCTGGCCATCGTCATAACCGAGGAGCGTCCGGACACGCCGGACGCCGCCGCGCTCATCAACGACCTCGACGCGCATCTGGCGCCGCTCTATGCCAGCGAGAGCCGCCACGGTTTCAGCGTCGAGAAGCTGCTGAGCGACGGCGTGAGGTTCTTCGTCTCGCGAGACGATGGGCACGCGGCCGGATGCGGCGGCGTCCTGCTCGTTGGGCGAGAGTACGCGGAGATCAAGCGCATGTACGTGCGCCCGGTCTTTCGAGGACGCGGGCTCGGTCGTCGGATGCTGGATCACCTCGTCGAGCATGCGAGGGCCCGTGGGCTGATGGTGATCCGGCTCGAGACCGGCATTCATCAGCACGAGGCGATCGCGCTCTACGAGTGCAGCGGATTCCGCAGGATCCCGCCCTTCGGACCCTACCGGGACGATCCGGTCAGCCGCTGCTACGAGAAGCGCATCGAACCGTAGCCGCTGGCCGTCCCGCTCCGGTCGACCGTCGACTGACGGCCTGCATGCGCCTCGCCTCCGCCGCACCACGGTTCCAGCGGGGGCCGGCTGGTAGCTGGCATACTCCTCGCGGCATGGGGCTCGGCGGAGGCCGACACGCGTGCCAAGCTCTCATCGACCCAGCGCTCCACGCGCGAGGCTGGACCGAGGACCTGATCCGCCGCGAGGAGACGGCCGGCGCCTCGATGTGGTGGACGGCCGCCCCCGCCGCCGCGCCCGCGGGCGCACCGACCTCGGAGCGCCCGCCACGCGTCGTCGCGCTCCGGGCTGGACGCCGGGCGGCGCCGAGGCTGGCGCGCTCACCTGGCTCGGGCTCGCTCACCTTGACAGCGCTCCCCCGTGTCGCTATAGCTGGACCACCCTTCGAGACCCTCCCTCACGGAGGTGCGACGCCATGACGCTCGCGCGGTCCCTGTCACGTCTCCTCGTGCTGGCCGGCCTGGTGGCGGCGGCCGCGACACCGGCGGGAAGCCAGGGAGCGTTCCGGATGCCCCGCGCCCTGGTGTGGACGGCCTACGACGTGGGCTCGGCAGGTTACAGCCAGGCTGCATCCATTGGGAACGCCATGCAGCAGAAGGAAGGAGTCACGCTCCGCGTCATCCCGGCCGGCAACGACGTCGCCCGGCAGATCCCGATGCTGCGCCGGACTGCGCAGTTCGGCGCCCTCGGCAACGCCGTGTTCCTGTCCCAGGAGGGCGTGATGGACTTCGCCGCGCCTGAGTGGGGACCCCAGCCGACGCGGATCATCGGGGCCGCCTGGGCGGACTTCAACACCGGGGCCGCCTCCTGCGCCGGCGACGTCGGCATCAAGACGGTCTACGACCTCAAGGGGAAGCGGATCGCCTGGGTCCTGGGGGCCCCGGCCCTGAACCTGAACATGACGGCCTTCCTGGCTGCCGGCAATCTCACGTGGAGCGACGTGCAGAAGGCCGAGTTCCCGAGCTTCGGCGCATCGGCGCGCGCAGCCATCGAGGGCAAGGTGGACTGCTTCATCGCCAGCACGAACTCGGGGCAGGTCTACGAGCTGGCCAGCTCGCCGCGAAAGTACGCCCCCGCCGCCGTCCCCGGGCCCCGGAAAGATCCCGCCGCCTGGCAGCGGCTCAGGCGCTGGGCTCCCTACATGGAGCCCAACGACGCGACGATCGGGGCGCCGCCCGTGTCCAAGGAGGCCCCGGCCGAGGGCGCGACGTACGGGTACCCGATCATCTCCACCTACGACTTCCAGGACGCGGAGCTCGTCTACCGCCAGACAAAGATGCTCTACGAGCTTCACCCGGAGTACAAGGCGGCCTGGCCCGGCAACGAGGGCTTCGCGCTCGACGCCCAGCGGCTCACGTGGGTGGTGCCGTATCACGAGGGCGCCGTCCGCTACCTAAGGGAAAAGAAGGTGTGGACGGAGAACCTGGACCGCCACAACCGTGAGCTGCTACGCCGCCAGGAGGTGCTGGGCGTCGCCTGGACGCGGGCACAGGACGAAGCGCAGGCGCAGAAGGCCGGCGTCGCCAAGCTGCCCGATCTCTGGATGAAGATCCGGGCCGAGGAGCTGAAGAAGGCCGGGTTCGACCCCTACTGGGACGCGAAGTTCTGGTAGTCGGCGATGCCCGACGAGGGCGCTGAGCGTCAGCGCCGGCTGGACGGAGGCTGGCAGGCGATCTTCGTCCTGCTGACGCTGATCGGCCTCGGGCTCGCCGTCAACCAGCTGTTCCACCTCCGCCTCTTCGCCGGCGTCGTCCTCCTCGAGAACCGCTACCTCTACCTCCTGCTGGCCACGTTCTTCGCGCCGGTGTTCCTCCTCTTCCCCGCCGGCCCGCGGGCGCCTCGCCGGGTGCCCTCGTACGACGCGCTCCTGTTTGCCGCCGCGCTCGCGGCCTCCTGCTACTTCGCCTGGAACGCCGAGCGGATGGTGCGGGAGGCGTGGGAGTTCAGCGCGCCGGCGGCGGCTGTGGTCGTCGGTGTCGCGCTGTGGGTGATGCTGCTGGAAGGCGCCCGCCGAACGGGAGGCGCGGCCCTGGCGGGCATCCTCCTGGTCTTCTCGCTCTACCCCACGTACGCCGGCGTCCTGCCTGGCCCGATCGCCGGGGTCAGCCTGACCTTCGCCGACACGATCCGCTACCAGACGGGCAGCGTCGAGGCGGTGCTGGGGATCCCGATGCGGGTCTTCGGCACACTCCTCATCGGGTTCATCCTCTTCGGCGTCGCGCTCAACGTCACCGGGGCCGGGCGCTTCTTCACCGACATCGCGATGGCGCTGTTCGGGACGGTGCGCGGCGGCACCGCCAAGGTCGCCATCGTCGCCAGCGGCCTCTTCGGGATGATCAGCGGCAGCGCCGTCAGCAACGTGCTGGCCACCGGCGTCGTCACGATCCCGGCCATGAAGCGCACCGGGTTCCGGCCGGAGGACGCGGCGGCCGTCGAGGCCAATGCCTCCAGCGGCGGCGTGCTGACGCCGCCCGTCATGGGGGCGGTCGCGTTCGTCATGGCGTCCGTCCTGTCGGTGCCGTACGTCACCGTGGCCGCGGCGGCGGCCGTGCCGGCGTTCCTCTTCTACCTGTCGCTGTTCCTCCAGGTCGACGGGTACGCCGCGCGCTACGAGATCCGGGGCCTGCCGCGAACCGAGCTGCCGTCGCTCCGCAGGACGATCGCCAACGGCTGGTTCTATGTCCTGGCCTTCGCCCTGCTCGTGTTCCTGCTCGTCCACCTCCGCCTCGAGGCGCTGGCGCCCTTCTGGGCCACGGGGGCCCTCGGGATCCTCGCGATGGCCCGGCGGGACACGCGGTGGACGCTCGCCCGGGCACGCGCCTTCGTGGTGTCGGCGGGCGCGATCCTGACCGAGCTGGTGACGGTGCTGGCCTCGGTCGGCCTCCTCGTCGGCGGGCTCACGGTCACCGGCGTCATCGGGACGATCACCAGCGACCTCGTCCGCATCGCCGGGGGCAGCGTGACCGCGCTCGTGCTCATGACCGCCATCGGGTGCTTCGTGCTCGGCACCGGCCTCACGATCACCGCCGCCTACATCTTCCTGGCGGTCATGGTGGCGCCGGCCCTGATCCAGCAGGGCCTGCACCCGCTCGCCGTCCACCTGTTCATCCTCTACTGGGCGGTGCTCTCCGAGATCACGCCGCCGGTGGCCCTCTCCGTCGTGACAGCAGCCAGCCTGGCCGGAGCGCCCGTCATGCGCTCGATGATGGCGGCGATGCGCTTCGGGGCCGTGAAGTACACCTTGCCCTTCTTCTTCGTCTACAACCCCGCGCTCGTGCTCCAGGACTCGAGCGTGCTGCGGATCGCCGAGCTACTGGCGGCGGCCGTGATCGGCCTGGGGCTCGTCGCCTATGCGCTGCAGGGCTACCTGCCGGGAGTCGGAGTCCTCAACCGGAACGTCACCGGACACCTCACGCGCGGCGTCCTCATCGGGGCCGGCTTGCTCCTGGCGATCCCGGAGCGAATCACGACCGTCGTCGGGCTCGTCGGCGCAGCGGGCGTCTACGCCGCCGCCCTGGCCGCATCCCGTGGGGACCGCGCCGGACTGGTGCTCCCCGCCGGCGCCCGTGCGACGGGGACGGTCGAGGGGACGGAAACGCCTGTCAGGCGCCGGTAGCGCCCTCCACGGCGCGCGGGTCGCGGCCCCGCGACCACCGCGACGCTGGTATCATCTACCGTCATGAAGGCGATGGTCGCGACGCGGTGGGGCGAGCCCTCGGAGCTCGAGTACACGGACGTGCCCGACCCCCGGCCAGGACCTGGTCAGGTCCTCGTCGAGACGCGCGCGATCGGATGCAACTTTCCCGATATCCTGATGATCCAGGGCAAGTACCAGGTCAAGCCGCCCCCGCCCTTCAGCCCCGGCCACGAGATCGCGGGCGTCGTGCGCTCGGTCGGCTCCGGCGTGACGGCCGTGCGCCCGGGCCAGCGCGTCATCGCCAACCTGGAGTGGGGCGGCTACGCCGAGCGGGCCGTGGTGACCGCCGAGCGCGTGTACCCGATCCCCGACGCGATGCCGTTCGACCACGCCGCGGCCTTCTTCGTCGTCTACCAGACCGGCTACTCGGCGCTCGTGCGGCGCGCGGCCCTCCAGCCCGGCGAGTGGCTCCTCATCCACGGAGCGGCCGGCGGCGTCGGGCTCGCGGCGGTCCAGCTCGGGAAGGCGCTCGGAGCCCGGGTCATCGCTACCGCCGGCACGCCGGAGAAGCTCGAGGTCGCCCGCCAGTCCGGCGCCGACGTTCTCGTCGACTACCGGACGGAGGACTGGATCGAGCGCGTCAAGGCGGTCACGGGCGGGGAGGGCGCCGACGTCATCTACGATCCGGTCGGCGGTGACGTCTTCGACGGCTCGACCAAGTGCATCGCGTTCGAGGGGCGGCTCCTCACCATCGGCTTCGCCGGAGGGCGCATCCCGACGGTGGCCGTCAACCGCCTCCTGCTCAAGAACATCAGCGTGGTCGGCGTCCACTGGGGCTACTACCAGCGCCGCGGCTCTCCGCTGGTCCAGGAGTGGATGGACGCCCTGCTGAAGCTCTACGGGCAGGACCGGATCCACCCCGTGATCTACCGCACCTATCCCCTCCGCGAGGCCGCCGACGCGCTCCGGGCGCTGGCGGCCCGCGAGTCCTACGGAAAGGTGGTCCTGTCGCCATGACCCAGCAGTTCCGGACGCCCCGGTTCCTGTCCAGGCCGGAGCTCGACGACTACCGCCGCGATGGCTTCCTCGTGTGCCGCGGCCTCTTCGGCCTCGACGAGGTCGCCGATCTCCACCGCGCCACCGACGAGGTGCAGGCGTGGCCCGAGCAGCCGGGCGTCTGGATGGTCTACGGTGAGCCGAGCCTGCGGGAGCCGGGTCGCCGGCTGGTCAATCGAATCGAGAACTTCTATCCCTACCACCCCGGCTTCAAGGCGATCTTCGACGGCGACAAGCTTCTCGGGCGCGTGAGCGATCTCCTCGGCGAGCCGGCCGTCCTCTTCAAGGACAAGATCAACTTCAAGCTCGCGGGCGGAGACGGCTTCAAGCCGCACCAGGACCAGCAGGCGGGCTGGAGCGTGTACGCGTCCCTCTTCGTGACCGCTCTGGTCGCCATCGACGAGGCGACCGAGGCGAACGGGTGCCTCGAGCTGGCGGCCGGCCATCACACGCGCGGCCTGATCGGGTCCGAGTGGGCGCCGCTGTCGGAGCGGGACCTCCGGGGGGTCGAGTTCGTCCCCTGCCCGACCCGGCCGGGAGACGCGGTGTTCTTCGATTCCTTCGTGCCGCATCGCTCGGGCCCGAACCTCTCCGATGAGCCCCGGCGCGTGCTCTACGTCACGTACAACCGCCTCGGGGAGGGCGACCACCGGGCGCAGTACTACGCCGACAAGCGTAAGAGCTACCCGCCCGACGTCGAGCGCGAGCCGGGCAAGCAGTACGTCTACCGCGTGTGATCGGATGAAGATCACCGGGATCGAGACCTTCGTGGTCGACGCCGGGTGGCGGCCCTGGCAGTTCGTCGCCGTCCGCACGGACGCGGGCCTCACGGGCTACGGGGAGTGCTCCGACGGGCGGAACCCCTACGGCGTCGTCGGCGCGGTCAGGGACTTCGAACCCATCCTGATCGGCCAGGATCCGCGGCCGGTCGAGCGGGTCTACTGGGACCTCTACCGCATGGCCCGGCAGAGCCCCGGTGGCATCGCCGCCAAGGCGATCGCGGGGATCGAGCTCGCGCTGTGGGACGTGAAGGCCAAGGCGCTCGGGGTCCCGGTCTCCGAGCTCTTCGGAGGGCCGCTCCGCCTGCGCCAGGCCGTGTACTGGTCCCACTGCGGGACGTCGCGGGCGATGAACGCCGCGATCATCGGCGTGCCGCCCATCCGCACGATGGACGACGTCCACCGTCTCGGCGAGGAGGTCGTCCGGCGCGGCTACCGGGCGCTCAAGACCAACATCGTCTATCCGGGCGACCCCGCGCGCGTGCACTTCCCGGGATTCGGCGGCCCGCTTGGCACGACCGACCAGACGGTCACCTCCGAGATGATCCGCCACATCGAGAGGCTCCTCGGCACCTTCCGGCGCGCCGTCGGCCCCGACGTCGGTGTCGCCCTCGACCTCAACTTCAACATGAAGCCGGAGGCGGCCATCCGGGTGTGCCGGGCGGTCGCCGGGCTCGATCTCATGTGGGTCGAGATCGACATGTACGACGAGCGCGCCCTTCGCGAGGTCCGGGACGGGGCGCCGATGCCGATCTGCTCGGGCGAGAACCTCTACGGCCTGCGCGGCTACCGCCCGTTCTTCGAGGCGCGCTCGATGGACGTGGTGATGGTCGACGTGCCGTGGAACGGCTTCGCCCAGTCCCGCAAGGTGGCGGACCTGGCGGAGACCTACGAGCTGAACATCGCGCCTCACAACTACTACAGCCACCTCGCGACCCTCCACTCGCTCCACCTCTGCGCCACGGTGCCCAACGTCCGGATCATGGAGATCGACGTGGACGACGTCCCGTGGAAGGACGAGCTGGTGGACGCGCCGCCCGTGATCGAGGGAGGAGAGGTCGTCCTGCCGACACGGCCCGGGTGGGGCGCCGACCTCGTGGAACCGGTCGCACGGAAGCACGCCTGGGAGCCCGGGCGCCTGCCCGGCTACTCCGCCGCGACGCTCATGTACCAGCGGTAGCGCGCGGCGGTTGCGCGCCCGGTCGCGCCGGGACGCCTACCCCGGAAGCAGCTCCAGATCCGCGACGAGCGCGCTGTGGTCGCTGCCCCGGAGGGGCAGGACGCTCGTCTCCGCGGCGGCCAGACCGCGCACGAGCACGTGGTCGATCCGCAGGAGCCTCATCGAGCCGGCCCACGGCCCCCACGTGCGCCCCGGGCGGCGGCCGATCCGTCGCGCCGCTTCCACGGCCGCGTCGTCGAACCGCGCCCGCAGGCGCCGGTACGCGGGCCAGAGAGGCGTCGAGTTCAGGTCGCCGGCCAGCGCCCGCCGACGCCGCGGCGTCGCGTCGAGGTGGGCCAGCACGTGGCGAAGCTGGCCGCGGCGATCCTTCATCCGCTGCACCACGGGGTGGACGTGGGGAGCGGCGAGATGGAGGTTGAGGATCTCGATCGACTCGTCGTCCGCCGGCCCCGGCAGCTCCGCCACGAACGCTGAGCGGTACGGGAGCGGAAGCGCCCGCACGCTGCCTGGCTCCCGGAGCGCGATCCCCATGCCGTGGTGGTCCCAGGCGGGCTCGAGCTTGCCGAACGGCAGGACCCGGGCCAGCGCCTCGGCCTGCGGCGGAGCGAGCTCCTGCACGGCGACCACGTCGGGCCCGGCCGCCTCGACCAGCTCCCCGAAGGCGTCCGCGTCGGCCCGCCCGTTCGCGAGGTTCGCCGACAGGATCCGGAGGCGCCAGGCAGTCATGCCGGCGGTCGCACGGTGACGATGGGTGGGATCCGGCCGGCCCATGGCGCGGCAGCCTCGAACGCCGCCGCCGCGGTGAGCACGGCCGCTTCCTGGCGCCGGCGTCCCACGATCTGGATACCGACCGGGAGCCCGTCCCGCGTGAACCCGGCGGGGACGGAGATCACCGGCAGGCCGGTCACCGAGAGCGCGTACGTGAGGAAGAACCACTGCGTGTAGTTGTCGAGCGGCTTCCCGTCGAGCTCCGTCGGATACGGCACTTCGATCGGGAACGGCTTGACGGCCACCGTGGGCAGGACCAGGAGCTCGTACCGCTCCATGAACCGTCGAACCCGCTCCCACAGGGCGCTGCGCAGCTTCTCGGCGCGGGCGATGTCGCGCGCCGTGAGCGCGAGCCCTTGCTCGACGTTCCACACCAGGCCCTTCTGCATCGCGTCACGCCACCTGGGCAGCCGGTCGGCGTGGTTCGCCACCATCGAGAGGCCCCGGGTTCCCAGCACGATGTCGTTCAGCTCCGCGAAGGACGGCGATGCCGTCGTCACCCGGGCGCCGAGCGACCGGAACACGCCGCTCGCCCGAGCGGCCACCCGGGCGACCTCGGCGTCCACCGGGATCAGCCCGTCGAGGTCCGGCGTCCAGGCCACGCGCCACCCACGGACCGAGGGCTGGCGGACCGCCGCCGGAAAGCCGCGCGTGTCCACGTCGTAGGAGAGCGGCGCACGGTCGTCCGGCCCGGCCATCACCGACAGCATCAGCGCGGCATCGGCGACCGTGCGCGCCATCGGCCCCGACACCGACAGCGAGTCCCACGCGAGCTCCCGCGGATACACGGGCACGAGGCCGGGCGTCGTGCGGAATCCTACCACGCCGCAGAACGCCGCCGGCGTCCGAAGCGACCCGCCCAGATCCGACCCCTGGGCGAGCGGACCCATGCCGGTGGCGAGGGCCACCGCCGCCCCGCCGCTCGAGCCCCCGCAGGTGAGCGCGGGGTTCCACGGATTCCGGGTCGCGCCGAACACCGCGTTGAAGGTGTTCCCACCCGCCCCGAACTCCGGGGTGTTGGTCTTGCCCACGACGATGGCGCCGGCGGCCTTCAGGCGGGTGACGGACAGGGCATCCTCGGACGGGACGTGATGCTCGAAGACCTTCGAGCCCCACGTGGTCCGGATGCCCTTGGTGGGGGTGAGGTCCTTGATCGACACGGGCACCCCGTGGAGCGGCGGGAGGCTCGCCCGGCGGCGGAGAGCCGCCGTCGCCTTCCGAGCCCCGGCGAGGGCAGCCTCCCGGGCCAGCGTGACGTAGGCGTTGACGAGGGGGTTGACGGCGTCGATCCGCGCCAGCACCGCCTGCATGACCTCCAGCGGCGACACCTTGCGGGCGCGATACAAGCGGGCGAGCTCCGCCGCGGGCGTGAAGCAGAGATCACGGTCGGGCACGAGGGGATCCTCCTCGGCGGGCCCCGGAAACGGGCCCTCGCAGGGCACGGGTACCAATTGTACCAGGCCCGGGCGTGGCCGAAGCCACTTGCATCACGCCGGGCCCCCCCTGACAATGGCGCGGGAGGTGCCCACATGGATGTGTACGCACGGCTCGGGGTGCGGCCGATCGTCAACGCCCGCGGCATGAACACGATGGCGAGCGGCTCGCTGATGCCGAAGGCGGTCCTCGATGCGATGTCCGAGGCCGCGG
The DNA here is from genome assembly GCA_035550795.1 of Candidatus Methylomirabilota bacterium. Classification (GTDB taxonomy): domain Bacteria; phylum Methylomirabilota; class Methylomirabilia; order Rokubacteriales; family DASRDR01; genus DASRDR01. The sequence continues at coordinate 2,539 of DASZOL010000050.1, read as the reverse complement.
GGGCCTTCGTGGACATGACGGAGCTCAACGCCCTCGCCGGCGCGCACATCGCACGCCTGGTCGGCGTCGAGGGCGCCCACGTCACCTCGGGATCGGCGGGCGGCCTCCTCCTCGCGGCCGCCGCCTGCATGGCCGGGAGCGACCCCCACCGCATCCAGCGCCTGCCCGACACGACCGGGATACGGAACGAGATCGTCATCCAGCGGTGCGACCGGATCCAGTATGACCAGGCGCTCCGCATGGCCGGCGCGGTCCTGGTCGAGGTCGGCGACGGGGACGCGTGTCTTCCCGAGGCGATCGAGGCCGCCATCGGCCCCCGGACCGCGGCGCTCATCTACATCGTCTCGCCGGGGCTCGCCGAGCGCGGTGTGGGGCCCGAGCGGATGGCCGAGCTCGCCCACGCCCACGGGCTGCCCCTGATCGTCGACGCCGCGTCCACCCTGCCGCCGGTCGGGCACCTCCGGCGCTGGACCGACACGGGCGCCGACCTCGTGATCCTGAGCGGAGGCAAGGGCATCCGGGGTCCGCAGAACACGGGCCTGCTCGTCGGCCGTGCCGACCTCATCCGCGCCGCGGCGGCGAACGGGGCGCCGAACTCCGCCGTGGGGCGTCCCTGCAAGGTGAGCAAGGAGGCCATCATCGGCCTGGTGGCCGCCCTCGAGCTGTTCCTCCAGGACGACCACGACGCCGAGTGGGCGCGACACCTCGACGAGGCCCGCCGGATCCTCGACGCGGTCGCCGAGATTCCCGGCGTGCGAGCCCGCCTGGAGGAGGACCGCCGCGTGTGGACCGCGCCGACGCTGCTCCTCGCCATCGATGCCGCCGGCGGGCTCACGCCCGCGAGCGTCATGCAGGCCCTCCGCCACGGCGAGCCGCCGATCATGGTCCGCGTCCACCGGGGCGAGCTGCTGGTCGATCCCCATTGCCTCCGTGGCGACGAGGCGAGCCTCGTGGCCCGGCGGCTCCGGGAGGAGCTGCTCCCGCGGCCTCCCCGGCCCTGACACCCGCATCACAAGGAGACTCTCAATGAACTTCCACGCCCTGGTCGACCCATGGCCGGCGGGCACCCTCTCCCGCCGGACGTTCCTGGAGCGCGCCGCGGCCCTCGGCGTCGGCGCTGCCGCCGCACTGCTGGAGAGCGGGTCGCCCCGGGCGGCCACCGCCCAGACGACGCAGAAGCGCGAGCTCGTCATCGCCCAGGGTGGCGACGTCTCGAAGCTCGATCCGCACTTCTCGACCTCGTCGAACGACATCCGCGTCACCTTCAACGTCTTCGACAACCTGACCAACCGCCATCCCGACGGCAAGCTCCAGCCGGGGCTCGCGACGGAGTGGAAGGCGACCGCACCGACCGCGTGGACGTTCAAGCTCCGCCAGGGCGTGAAGTTTCACAACGGCGATCCCTGCACGTCCGCCGATGTGAAGTTCTCGATCGAGCGGACCTATGACCCCAACGTGAAGACGATGGTGGCGAGCGTCTTCACGACCGTCAGCCGCATCGAGACGCCCGACCCGTCCACCGTGGTGATCCACACGAAGGCGTCCGACCCCCTGCTCCCCGCGCGCCTGGCCTTCTACGGGGGTCAGATCGTCCCCCGCAGGCACATCGAGCAGGTCGGCAACGACACGTTCAACGCCAAGCCAATCGGAACGGGGCCGCTCCGCTTCGTCTCCTGGGCCAAGGATGACAAGCTCGTCCTCGAGGCCAACCCGGACTACTGGGGCGGCCGGATCGACGTGGACCGCGTCGTCTTCCGACCGGTGGCGGAGATCGCCCCGCGCGTGGCCGGCCTGCTCAAGGGGGAGACGGACCTCATCACCCAGCTCACCCCCGATCACTGGGACCGCATCAACCAGAGCGCGACCACCAAGGGGGCATCGGCGCTCTACGCGGGGCTCTACGTGCTCGGCACGAACTCCAAGGTTCCGCCGCTCAACAACTGGACGCTCAAGAAGGCCATGCAGCTCGGCGTGGACCGGGAAGCGATCGTCAAGGAGCTCTGGCGCGGCCGCGGCATCATTCCCACCGGCCCCATCGCCAAGGGCGACGCGCACTTCGACGCGAGCCTCCCTCCCCTGGCCTACGATCCCGGTAAGGCGAAGGAGCTCGTCAAGCAATCCGGGTACAAGGGCGAGCCCATCTACCTGGAGACGACCGTCGGCCTCCTCGCCAACGACAAGGCCATGTCCGAGGCCATCGCCGCGATGTGGAAGGACGTCGGCATCAACGTTGTCGTCGAGGTCATCGAGTTCTCGGTCCGCGCCCAGAAGAACCGCGAGCGGACCTTCAAGGGCCTCTGGTGGTCCGATCCCACCTCGACCCTGCGCGACCCCGACGGGATGATGTGGCGGCTCATGTCGCCGGGCGGGCCGCACGACTACTGGCGGCACGCCGAGTTCGACGAGCTGGGCAACGCCGCGCGCTTCTCGGTCGACGAGGGCTTCCGGGCCAAGGCCTACAAGCGCATGACCGAGCTGTTCCTCGAGTTCAACCCGTGGATCATCGTGATCCAGCCCTACGAGGACTACGGGCTCCAGA
>DASZOL010000049.1:0-67719 GCA_035550795.1 Candidatus Methylomirabilota bacterium | reverse complement strand
CACGGAACCCGGGGCGCGCGCCGAACGCGCCTTCGACGCCAGCGATGGTCTGCCGCAGCGCCCCGAGGTCCTTGTGCTCGAACGTCGCGAGGCCGATGCGGATCCCGCGCCCGGCGGGCACGTCGCGCCAGAGCCGCGGGTCGTCGATGCGGCGAACGACCGCCGGGACCGACTCGCCCACGAGCGGGCCACCCGGATCGCCGTAGACCATCAGGACGACCTCGTCCAGCTCGCGGAGCCACTCGGCCGGCGCGGCGGCGGGCACCTCGACCGAGAGATGCCCGAGCCACCACGGGAGGGCCGCGGTCAAGAGCGGCGTGGGCGCCGCGGCGCCTTCGCGGACCGCCACCCGCGCCCGCCGGAAGACCTCGTGGAGGCTCCGGAGCGTCGCCTCCCGCTCGGCCGGCGTGGCGCAGGCCCACGTCGCCTCGCTGTGCGGCTCGATGTCGAAGTGGAGGCCCGCGAATCCGGCCTGCCCGCGGGCGCGCCGCCCGGCGTGGTACTGGACCACGCGGCGGACGCGCTCGGTCGCGCCCGCGGGGTCGAGCGCCCCGCCGGGGTCCTGGAGGAGCATGGCCTCGACGTCGAGGCCGAAGCGCCCGGTCGCCCGGTCGAGGAGCTCGCCGAGCCGGCCGCCATCGGGTCCGTCCACCAGCAGGCGGGGCCCGTCCTCGATGCTGAGATAGAGCCGCCGGGCGAACGTGGCGAGCCGGGCGAGCTCGGCATCCCGCTCCTCGGGCGTCCACCGCTGGGCGCCGTACACCCAGATCGCCGCGCCGCGGCTCTCGGGTGGCGCGCCCGGCGGCGCGAGGGGCGCACAGGCGGCCGCCAGGCCCAGCAGGGCGAGCGACAGGCCGAGCGCGCCGGACGTGGACGACACGATGATCCCTCCCGTCTCCGGCGGACCAGGAGAACCCGACTGCAACGCCGGATTCTAGCAACCATGCCGCGAAACCCCGCGTTTTCTCGATGCCCGCCCCCTGGGCGGGCCCCGGCCGGTCGAGTAAGATGGTCGGCGCCAAGGAGGGCCACTCGTGGGGGACCGCGTCGATCCGATCACCGTGTCGGTCATCCAGCACCGGCTCGAGGCCATCGTGCAGGAGATGGGCGAGGCGATGCTGCGCACCTCGTACTCCCAGATCCTCAATTCGAGCCGGGACTTCTCGACGGCCCTCTGCGACGCCGAGGGCCGGCTCGTCGCCCAGGCGGAGCACGTGCCGATCCACGTGGGCGCGATCCCCTGGGCCGTCCGGTCCGTGCAGGAGTTCTTCGGTGACCGCGTCCGGCCCGGCGACGTCTACCTCCTGAACGACCCGTATCACGGCAACAACCACCTGCCGGACCTCACCGCCTTCGTGCCGGTCTTCGCCCCGGTAGGCCGGGCGTCCTCGCGGCCGGGGGGTCTGCCGGCCGCGCGGGACGAGGAGCCGCCGCAGGCCGATCGCATTGCGGCCGAAGCGAGAGACCGCCCCGTCTTCTGGTCGATCAACCGATCCCATCAGAGCGACATCGGCGGCGCGACGCATGGCGCCTACAATCCCAGCGCGACCGAGATCTGGCAGGAGGGAATCCGCATCACGCCGCTCCGCCTGTACGAGGCCGGGGTCGTGCGGGACGACGTCCTCAAGATGATCGCGACCAACGTCCGCCACCCGCGCGACTTCCAGGGCGACCTCGCGGCGATGATCGGCTCTGCGCGGGTGGGGGAGCGCCGGCTCCTCGCCCTCCTGGACGAGTACGGCGCCCCCACCGTCGGGCCGGCCATCGAGGCGATCCTCGACGGCGCCGAGCGCCAGACCCGGGCGTGCATCGCCGAGTGGAAGGACGGCGTGTACCGCGGCGAGGCCATCCTCGACGACGACGGCCACGGGTTCCGGGACGTCTACATCCGGGCGACGGTGACCAAGCGCGGGAGCGATCTCACGGTCGACCTCTCCGACTCCCACCCGCAGGTGATCGGCTTCGTGAACTCGTCGTACCCGAACATGCGCTCCGCCGTTGCGATGGCCCTCGCGTACCTGATTGATCCCGAGACCCCGAAGAACGACGGGACGTTCCGGCCCCTCACGGTCGTCGCCCGGGCCGGGACGGTCGTGTGGGCGAATCCCCCGGCGCCCCTGACCCTCTGCACGAATCACTGCGCCCAGGAGATCGCCGAGTCCGTGATCAAGGCGCTGGCGCCGGCGTGCCCGACCCGGGTGCTGGCGGGCTGGGGACGGCGCTTCCGCATCGCGATCCAGGGCCGGGACCCGAGGAGCGGCCGGCCGTTCATCTGGCACATGTTTCACGCGCGGCCCGGCGGCGGCGCCTCGCCGGCGGGCGACGGCTGGCCGACGGCAGGGGAGGGTCAAGCCGCCGGCGGGATCAAGTTCGGGAGCGTCGAGGTCACCGAGGTCAGGTTCCCGCTCTTCTTCGCGCGCCACGAGTTCCGGCCCGACTCGGGCGGCGACGGCCGGTACCGCGGCGGCCCGGGGTCGATCCTCGATCTGCACGTCGAGATCGCCGAGCCGGCGCGGGCGAACACCGCCGGCGACGGGACGCGCCACGCCCCGTACGGCGTCCTCGGCGGGAAGGACGGCCTGCCGCACCGCTACCGCCTGCGCTCGCGCGGCCGGCGCGACCGGGTTCTCCGCACGAAGGAGGTCGGCGTCGTCGTGCGCCCGGGAGACGTGTTCCTGGTCGAGTCGGGCGGCGGCGGGGGCTACGGCGATCCGCGCCAGCGCGCGCCCGAAGCTCGGGCCTACGACCGCGAGAACGGGTTCGTCACGCGTAGCGCGCCCGCGCGCCGGGCGGGCATCCGGGCCGCGCCCGCGCCACCCGCGCGGCGGCCGAAGCCCGCGCGCGGCGGGCGGAAGGGACGCTGAGGTGTACCGGATCGGGATCGACGTCGGGGGCACCTTCACGGACCTGGTGGCGGTGGACGAACGCGGCCGCGTGACGCTCGCCAAGGCGGCCTCGACCCCGCAGGACCAGTCCCTGGGCGTGATGGAAGGGCTCGATCTCCTGGCGGAGGCGCTCGGCACGGATCGGGCGGCCCTTCTGCGCGACACGGAGCGAATCGTGCACGGAACGACCGTGGCGACCAACGCGCTCATCGAGCGCAAGGGGGCGCGCGTCGGGCTCCTCACGACCGCGGGGCACCGCGACGTGATCGAGATGCGTGAGGGACTCAAGGACGACCGGTACAACCTGCGCATGCCGCCGCCGGAGCCGCTCGTGCCCCGGGGGCGGCGCGTGGGTGTCCGCGAGCGCGTTCGCGCCGACGGCCGGGTGGCGACGCCGCTCGAGCGCCGCGCCCTCGCCCTGGCCATCGCCGACCTCCGGCGCGCCGGGGTCGAGGCGGTGGCGGTCTGCTATCTGCATGCGTACCGGGACGGACGGCACGAGCGGGAGACCGAGCGCGCGCTGCGGCGGGCGATGCCGGGCGCCTACGTGTCGCTCTCCTCGGAGGTCTTGCCCCAGATCAAGGAGTACGAGCGGGTCTGCACGACCGTCGTCAATGCGTACGTGGGTCCTGGACTCTCGCGCTACCTCTCGAGCCTGGCCGGGCGCCTCGTGAAGGCCGGCTACGGCGGCCCCGTGCTCATCATCCAGTCCCACGGCGGAGTCGCCCCGGTGACCGACGCCGTGCGCCTCGCGGCCGGGGCGGTCCTGTCGGGCCCCGCGGGAGGCGTGGCGGGAAGCCGCTACTGCGCGCGGCTGCTCGGCGAGGGCAACCTCATCCCCTTCGACATGGGCGGGACCAGCACCGACATCTCGCTCGTGGAGCACGGCGAGGCCCACCTCTCGCCGGACCGCGCGGTCGCCGGTCAGAAAGTCGCGCTCCCCAGCCTCGACATCGTGTCGATCGGGGCGGGCGGCGGGTCCATCGCCCGCGTGGACGCCGGCGGGACGCTCCGGGTCGGGCCAGAGAGCGCGGGCGCCGAGCCCGGCCCGGCCTGCTACGGCAAGGGCGGGGTCGCCGCCACCGTGACGGACGCGAACCTGGTGCTCGGCTACCTGGATCCGGGCAACTTCCTGGGCGGCCGCGCGCGCCTTGACCTGCCGGCGGCCCAGCGAGCCGTGGACGCGGTCGCCGAGCGGCTCGGCACGGAGCGCATGGTCGCGGCCGAGGGCATCCACCGGGTGATCAACACGGTGATGGCGGAGGGGATCCGCGTCGTCTCGGTGCGGCGGGGCGTCGATCCCCGGCGGTTCGCCCTCCTCGCGTTCGGCGGGGCCGCCGCCCTGCACGTGACCGACGTCGCCCGGCGTCTCGAGATCGGGCGGGTGGTCGTCCCGCGAGTCGCGGCCGTCCTCTCGGCCTGGGGCATGCTGGCCACTGACCTCCGCTACGAGACGGTGCGGACCCACATCGGCGACGCCCGCCGGATCAGCGCGGCCCAGCTTCGGCGGGTGTTCGCGACGATGGAGGACGAAGGACGGCGCCGCCTGGCCGAGGCCTTCTCGGGCCCCGTGCGGGTCCAGCGCGCCGTGGACATGCGCTACGGCGAGCAGATCTTCGAGGTCAACGTCTCCCTCGGGGACGTCGATCTCGACGCCCCGGACGCGATGGCGGAGATCGTCGGGCGCTTCCACAAGCGGCACGAGGAGCTCTACACGTACTCGGCTCCGGACCAGGAAGTCGTCCTGGTGAACGCGCGCCTGGCCGTCGTGGGAGAGCTGCCGGCCCTGCCCGAGGAGCCCGCGCTGCCCGGGCGCTCGCCGGCGGCGCCGCGGACCCGGCGGCGGGTCTTCCTGGAGGGATGGCGCGAGGTGCCGGTGTACGACCTCGACGCCGTGGCGCCGGGACAGGCGCTGACGGGCCCCGCGATCGTCGAGGCGGCGACCACCACGGCGCTGCTGCGTCCGGGTGAGCGGGCCGCCGTGACCCCCCTCGGCTGGCTCGACATCCGCCTGTGAGTCGCGCCGGCGGCCGGTCAGGCGTGGCGGGGGTGAGCGGATTTTCCCCGGTGCCGCCGGTGGCCGTCCCGAGGTGATGCCGGTGGTGCGCCCGGGGACGCGAGGAGCTCGGAGCGCCCCAGGCGGAAGGCTCCGCGCCGACGCCGTCCGCCTGACGGCGTCCGGGGTCGCTGGTCGCGGCTGATCACGGTCGCCGCCCCCGCCGGAGGCCGCGCATGGTGGGGTCCGAAGCGTCCATGAGCGGCTGATGCCGTCCCATCGCGTCTCCCTCGCCCTGATCGTGCTCCTGGGCGCGGTGCTCCGCTTCTGGGGCATCCTGCACGGCCTCGCGGACAACCTCATCTATCACGCCGATGCGCACCTCGGGGTCAACAGCGCGTGGCACCTCTTCCTCGGAGGTCCGATCAGGGGCGCCCGCTTCGGGGCCGCCTACGGAACGCTGACCTGGCTCGCGGTGGAAGCGGCGGACGTCACGGCGCGGATGCTCGGGTACCCCCCGCAATGGACGTTCGCGCTGATCGGAAGCATGTTTGCGGTGCTCACGGCCATGCTGGGCACGCTGACCGTCCTGGCCGTCTACGCCCTGGGCGCGTCGGCGTACGGCCGCCGGGTGGGGCTGCTGGGGGCGGCCTTCCTGGCCGTCTCGCCGCTGCACACCTTCCACTCGCACTACCCCTACCGCGACGTTCCCATGGTGCTCGCCCTCACGCTCACCCTGGCGGCGTGCGTGCGCCTGGCCACGCGACCGACCCCGCTCGTCTACGCCGGCGCCGCCCTCGGCGCGGGCCTCACGATCGCGCTGAAGCAGGCCGGGCTGGCGATCGCCGCGCCGCTGCTTGTCGCGCTGGGGCTGGCCTGGCACCGGCGGCGGACGGTTTGGGTGGCGCTCGCGACGCTGGGTCTTCTCGTGGTGGCGCTGGTGGGCGTGAGCCTGTTCCTGACCGGCCATTCGGTGTCGCCCTGGGCGGCGGCACAGGAGAGGGCGACGTTCGCCTACCGGTTCGTCATGAGGCACGGCCGGTGGATCGGGATCGGCGTGCCGCGCGCCGTGGCCCTCCTGGCCGACTGGCTGGGATGGCCCGCCCTCGTCGCCTTCGGGCTCGGAGTGGGCGCGGCGCTCTGGAAGCGAAGGTCCGCGGATCTGGTCCTGGCGGCGTTCCTCGGGCCGGCGTTCCTGGTCGCGGCCGTCGTGCCGTGGCTGGACGAGCGCTTTCTCGTCTACCTGATTCCCCCCGCCGCGGTACTGCTGGCGCGGCTCCTCGTGGGTCTGGCGCGGCAGCCCCGCGCGCGGCTCGCCGTCCTCCTGGTGGCGCTGGGCCTCCTGGGGGCCGACCTCGGGCGCTCGGCCTGGCAGGGCGTCCTTCTCAGCCTGCCCGACACGCGCGCGCTGGCCGGGCGCTGGTTCGACGCCCACGTCCCGCGGTCCACGCGGGTGGCGATCGAGGGGTACTTTCCGCTCGGACTGAACGAGTGGCCGCACGCCAGCTTTCTCCAGCCACGGCGGCCGGTCGGCGAGGCGGTCGCGGATGCGGACGTCCTCGTCACGAGCTCCCTCGAGCACGTGCGTTACCTCGACCCCTGGAGGCCGTTTCCCGCGGCGCTCGGGGCCTTCTTCCGGGCCCTCCCGAAGGAGGTCTCCCTCATGCGGACGTTCAGCCTCGCCCCGCGGGGCTTCGCCCATCCGGACATCGCCGTGTACGCGTCGCGACCGCCCCGCGTGCCCGATGCGCCCGCGCTGTTCCTGCCGCGCCCGTACGACCATACGTGGAACGGCGGCGTGTCGTTCCTCGACGCCGGACCCTACGATCGCGACGACCGCACGCTGCTTCTGAGCGGGGCGCAGCGCCACGACGTGACGCTCGCGGCCCGGACGACTGTCGACGAGGTCCTGGTGCTCGTCGCCAACGGCCCTGAGCCGAGCCGAATTCGCGTCACGGTCGGGTGGTCCAGGCGGTGGCGTCGGCTCGAGCCGGGGGAGTGGCGCGCGTTCCGCTTCCGCCCCCGCTGGTGGTGGCCCGTTCGTCCGGCGCTCTACCGGGTCACCGTGGGGCTCCTGCCTGAGGGGCGGAGCGCGCTCGTCCAGATCCGCGCCGGCGCCCGGGAGATCGGCGAGGCGTACGCGGCGTGGGGGCGCTGGGAGGAGGCGGTCCCGTACCTGGAGCGCGCCGCGGCGCCGCTCCCGGTCGATGCTGAGGTCCTCGTCCTGCTCGGGACGGCGTACCGGCAGCTGGGGCGGCCGGGGGACGCGCGGCGCGTCGCGATGCGGCTCGAGACCGAGGCGTCCGGCTACACCGCCGTCGTCCGTCAGCTCGCGCAGGACGCCGAGCGCCCAGACGCCTGGGGTCCCGCCTTCGCACGGGCGACGGGCCTCGACGCCGCGCTTCTTACCCCTGCCCTCACCCGGGAGGTGCGTCCCGAGGCGATCCTCGCGCAGGGACGGCTGGGGGGCGACCCGGCGACGCCCGGCCGGACCGTGGCGGTCTTCGAGCGCGGGGTCGACCGGCCGGGCCTGATCCTGAACGGGCCGCGCGGGCCACGGCCCCTCCTCTACCTCGCCCCGGGCGCGTACCGCGCGCGGTTCGCGCTCCGCGGGGGTGCCGGCGACGGGCGCCGCGAGTCGGCGGTGCTCCGCGTCTTCGCCGAGCGCCGGTTGCTGGCGACACGGCCGGTCACGCCCGGCGAGCTGGGTGACGGGCGTCGCCGCGTGGACGTCGTGGTGCCCTTCGTCCACGACGGGCCGCCGACGCCGGTGGCCCTCCAGGTCGAGGCGACGGGGCACGGGAGCTTCGCGGTCGACACCGTCTCGATCGAGCCGGATCTCCCTGCGGTCCTCCGCCAGCGCTGGCGGGCCGTCCAGGCCCTGGCCGGTTGACCGGCTCCCGATTCGTCGCATCGCCGTGCGAAGATAGCCCCGTCATGCAGGACCTTGCCCGGAAGCGGGTGCTGGTGACCGGCGGAGCGGGATTCCTCGGCTCCTGGGTGGTCCGACGGCTGCAGGATCTGGGATGCCGCGCGATCACGACGCCCCGAAGCCGCGACTCGGATCTCGTCCAGGAAGCTGCCGTGCGGCGCCTCTACGAGACGGCGCGGCCGGACATCGTGATCCACCTTGCCGCCCGCGTCGGGGGCATCGGCGCCAACCGGGAGAGCCCGGGCCGCTTCTTCTACGACAACCTGATGATGGGCGCGCTGCTCATGGACTACGGCCGCCGGCACGGCGTCGAGAAGTTCGTCGCCATCGGTACCGTCTGCTGCTATCCGAAGCACACCCCGGTGCCCTTCAGCGAGGACCGCCTCTGGGACGGCTACCCCGAGGAGACCAACGCGCCCTACGGGATGGCGAAGAAGATGCTGCTGGTGCAGGCGCAGGCGTACCGGGAGCAGTATGGCTTCAACGCCGTCTTCCTGCTGCCGGTGAACCTCTACGGCCCGGGGGACAACTTCGACCCGGCGACGTCCCACGTGATCCCCGCCCTGATCCGGCGGTGCGTGGAGGCGCGGGCGGCCGGCCGGGACGAGATCGTGGTGTGGGGGACGGGGAAGGCCACGCGGGAGTTCCTCTACGTCGAGGACGCGGCGCAGGCGATCGTGCTCGCGACGGAGCGCTATGACCGCCCCGAGCCGGTCAACGTCGGCGCCGGCTTCGAGATCTCGATCCGGGAGCTCGTCGAGCGCATCGTCACGCTCACGGGCTTCGAGGGACGGGTCGCCTGGGACGGCTCGAAGCCGGATGGTCAACCGCGCCGGTGCCTGGACACGTCGCGGGCCGCGCGGGAATTCGGCTTCCGGGCGCGCACGAGCTTCGCGGACGGGCTGGAGCGCACGGTGCGCTGGTACCTCGTCGAGCGGGCGGGGCGCCGCTGACCGGCCCGGGCCGCCGCCGGAGTAAGCGAGCGTGTGCGGGATCGCGGGTCGTCTGAACTTCCGCTCCGGCGCGCCGGTGGACCCCGCGGTCCTGCGCCGGATGGGCGATCTCATCGCCCACCGGGGCCCCGACGGGGAGAAGTTCTGGCACGGCGACGCGATCGGCCTGGCCCACCGCCGGCTGGCCATCGTCGACCTGAGCGATGCCGCGCGGCAGCCGATGACGGGCGAGGACCCGCGCGTCCAGGTCGTCTGCAACGGGGAGATCTACAACTTCCAGGAGCTCCGGCGGGAGCTCGAGGCGCGCGGGCACCGGTTCCGCACGCGATCGGACACCGAGGTGATCCTGGCCGCGTACGCGGCCCACGGCGTCGAGTGCCTGTCGCGGCTTCGAGGGATGTTCGCCCTCGCGCTCTGGGACGGCGGCCGGCGGCGCCTGCTCCTCGCGAGGGACCGGCTCGGCAAGAAACCGCTCTACTACCGGGTCGACGCGGACGGGATCGCGTTCGCCTCGGAGCCGAAGGCCTTCCTGGCCGAGCCGTCCTTCGAGGCGCGGCCGGACATGGCGGCGCTCTCGGACTACCTCACGTACCACTACGTGCCGGCCCCGGGGTCGGCGTTCGCGGGCGTCCGCCGCGTCCCGCCGGCCCACCACCTGGTCGTGGAGGACGGCCAGGTCCGCATCGAGCGCTACTGGCACCTCCGCTACGAGCCCAAGCGCCGGCTGCCGGAGGCGGACGCGGCGCGGGAGCTCCTGGCGCGCCTCCGGGACGCCGTGCGATGCCGGCTGGTGGCCGACGTGCCGCTCGGCGCATTCCTCAGCGGTGGGATCGACTCGAGCGCGGTCGTGGCGCTCATGGCCGAGGCGGGCGCAGCGCCCGTCCGGACCTTCTCGATCGGCTTCGAGGAGGCGGAGTACGACGAGCTGCCCTACGCGCGGCTGGTGGCGCGCCGCTACGGTACCGACCACCACGAGCTCGTCGTCCGGCCGGAGGCGGTCGACGTCCTCCCCCGGCTGGTGTGGCACTACAATGAGCCCTACGCCGACTCGTCCGCGGTTCCGACCTTCTACCTGGCCGAGTTCGCGCGCCGGCACGTGACCGTCGCGCTGAACGGCGACGGGGGCGATGAGAGCCTCGCCGGCTACCGGCGCTACCTGGCCAGCCGGCTGGCGGCGCGCTACGCGGCGCTGGCCCGCCCCTTCCGCCGGCCGCTCGCGGCCCTGCTCGGCGCCGTGCCTTCGTCGGGGCGCGGCATCGGGATCCAGGCGCGCCGATTCGTGGAGGCGCTCGGCGAGTCGCCTCCGCGCCGCTACGCGCGCTGGGTGAGCCACTTCGACCCGGCCCTGAAGCAGGAGCTCACCACCGCGGAGTTCCGGCGCGCCGCCGGGGATCGCGACTCCCTCGATCACCTGGAAGAGGCGTTCCGCCGGGCGGAGGGGCCGGACCTCATCGACACGGCGCTGGCGGTCGACGTCGAGACGTACCTGCCCGACGATCTGCTCGTGAAGGTCGACATCGCGACGATGGCGCACGGGCTCGAGGGGCGCTCCCCCTTTCTCGACCACGAGCTCATGGAGTTCTGCGCCAGGCTGCCGTCGGACCTCAAGCTGCGCGGGCACACGACGAAGTACCTCCTGAAGCAGGCGGTGCGAGGTCTCTTGCCGGTGCCGGTGATCGGCCGGCCCAAGCGAGGCTTCGGCGTTCCACTCGACCGCTGGTTCCGCGGGGAGCTCCGCGGGATGGTGCACGACGTCCTGCTCGACGCCCGGACGCTTCAGCGCGGCTACTTCCGCGAGCCCGTCGTGCGCCGGCTGCTCGACGAGCACGGCCGTGGCGTTCGCGGCTGGCACTACCAGCTCTGGAACCTGCTCCTGCTCGAGCTCTGGCACCGGACGTTTGTCGACGGTCGGCCCGATTCCGGTCCTCCGCCCGCGGCCGCCGCCGTCCGCGGGGCGGCGGCCATGGCGCCCTGAGGGTCCGGTGGGCGCCACCGGGGTCGCGTTCGCCGTCTCGATGGTCGTGGCCCTCGTGGCCACGCTCGTCTGCGAGCGGCTGGCGCGCCGCGCGGGGCTGGTGGTCGAGCCCCGGACCGACCGCTGGCACCGGCGGCCCGTGGCGCTGCTGGGCGGGGTGGCGATCATGCTGGGGGTCCTGCCGGCCCTGGCGTGGGTCGGCGGGCTCCGGCAGCGCCTGGTGGCGCTGACCCTCGTCGCGCTGGCGATGGGGGTCGTCGGCCTCGTCGACGACCTTCGGCCCCTGCGTCCGCCCGTGAAGCTGGTGGCCCAGATCGCTCTCGCGGCGCTGCTCGTGGAGCTCAACTTCGTGCTCCGGCTCACCGGGGTGCCCGTCCTGGACGTGCTGCTGACCCTCCTCTGGGTGGTCGGCGTGACGAACGCGTTCAACCTGCTCGACAACATGGACGGCCTGGCCGCCGGCATGGCGATCATCGCGGGCGGCTTCCGGCTGGCCCTCTTCCTCCTCGACGGCGACATCGCCGCCGCGACCATGACGGCGGGGTTCGTGGGCGCGGTCGCCGGCTTCCTCGTGCGAAACGCGCCGCCGGCGCGGATCTTCATGGGGGACGCGGGGAGCCTGTTCCTGGGTTTCTTCCTGAGCGGACTCTGCCTCGTCGTTCCGGCCTCCTACTACTCGCGCGGGATCACCGCCGTCCTGGCCGTGCCGGTGCTGCTGGTGCTGATTCCCATCTTCGACACCACCTTCGTGACCATCACGCGGCTTCTCAAGGGACAGCCGGTCTCACGGGGAGGACGGGACCACACGTCGCACCGGCTCGTGGCGCTCGGCGGCAGCGAGGGGCGGGCGCTGGTCATCCTGTTCGGGCTGTCGATCCTCAGCGGAGGGGTCGCGCTCCTCACCTACCGGGCCGCGCTCGGAACGGCCGCCGTGCTCCTCCCGCTGCTCCTGGTCGGCCTCGCGCTGCTCGGGATCTACCTGAGCCGCGTCGAGGTGGTGCCGGCCGCGCCCCCGGGTCCGGGCCGGGCCGTCATCCGGCTCGTGCAGGACTTTCCGTACAAGCGGCAGGTGGCCTCCGTCGTCCTCGATACGGTCCTCATCGTGGTGGCGTACTCCGCGGCGTACGTCCTGCGCTTCGAGGAGGCGTTCGCGGCCAACCGGGCGATGCTGAATCGCACGCTCGCGCCGGTGCTGGTGTTCCAGCTCTCCGGGCTCGCGCTGTCGGGAGCCTACCAGGGGATCTGGCGGTACACGGGCCCGGCCGACATGCTGCGGCTCGGACGCGGAATCACCCTGGGCACGATCGCGAGCGTCCTCTACCTCCTGTTCACGACCCGGTTCATCGGACTGTCGCGCGCCGTGTTCGTGCTCGACTGGCTCCTGCTCCTGGCGCTCGTCGGCGCCAGCCGTGCGTCGTTCCGGCTGCTGGGCGAGGCCCTCCGGGCGCCGCAGGCCGGGGCCAAGCTGGTCCTCGTCTACGGGGCGGGTGACGGCGGGGAGCTCGCGCTCCGCGAGCTGCGCAACAACCCCACGCTGGCGCGCGAGGCCGTCGGCTTCATCGACGACGACCGGACGAAGGCGGGCACACGGATCCACGGGGTGCCGGTGCTCGGACCTCTCGACCAGCTCGACGCGCTGTTCCGGGCGCACCCCGTCGCGGAGGTCGTGATCGCCTCGGACAAGATTTCCAGCGAGCGGCTGCATCGGCTCGAGACCACCTGCGCCGCGCACGGCGTGCTGGTCGTGCGGGCGTCCGTGCGGCTCGAGTGAGCGGCGAGGCCCGCTCGCGGGCCGGCCGTGCCCTTGACACCCCTCAGGGTCGACGTCAATAATGGCGCGGCGATGACGGACGGAGCGGGCGCCTCCCTCGGCGAGCCCCTCGGGCACGCGCTCGCCGTCCGGCGCGTTGCCGACGGGCGATAAGAGCGGCTCCGCGTGCTCGGCGCCCTCCTCGCGTCGCTCCGACCGCGTCAATGGACCAAGAACCTGCTGGTCTTCGCGGGCCTCGTCTTCTCGCGGGGGCTCCACGAGCCCCTGCTGGTGGCACGGTCGGCGCTGGCGTTCTTCCTGTTCTGCCTTCTCTCGGGGGGCGTGTACCTGATCAACGACGTGATGGATGCCGAGCGCGATCGGGCCCATCCGCAGAAGCGCCAGCGTCCCGTCGCCTCGGGCCGCCTTCCGCCCACGGTGGCGCTCACGGCCGGGATCTCCCTCCTCGTCGGCGCCTCGGTGGTGGCGTTCCTCCTGTCGGCGCGGTTCGGTGCGGTCGCCGTCGCCTACGCGGCCCTGCTCACCGCGTACTCGATGGGCTTCAAGCACGTGGTCATCGTGGACACCCTCATCATCGCCGGAGGGTTCGTGCTCCGCGCCCTGGCCGGGGTGGTCGTGCTCGACATTGCCCTCTCGTCCTGGCTCCTCCTGTGCACGATCCTGCTCGCGCTCTTCCTCACCTTCGGGAAGCGGCGCCACGAGCTGCTCGCGCTCGAAGCGGGCGCGATCGACCACCGGCCGATCCTGTCGGAGTACTCGCCCCAGCTCCTGGACCAGATGATCGCGGTGGTGACCGCGTCGACACTGATGGCGTATGCCCTCTACACGATGGCGCCGGACACGCAGGTGCGGCTCGGGACCACCCGATTGCCCGTCACGATCCCGTTCGTCCTCTACGGGATCTTCCGCTATCTCTACCTCCTCTATCGTCGGGACCTCGGCGGGAATCCGTCCGAGCATCTCCTGACGGACCGGGCGCTGCTGCTTGACGTCGCGCTCTGGGGCGCGACGGTCATCCTGATCCTCTACGTCGCGCGGTAGCGCCGGCCGTCGGCCGGGATCCAGTGGCGCCGGCGCCGCTCCCGCCGCCGGGCGGGGGGCCCGCCGATCCGGGCGCGCGGGGCTCCGGCGGGAGGCTGCTACGGCACCGGAACGCCGAACCCCCAGTGGAAGAGCGTGCCGACGAGCCAGCCGACCACCGCGGAGCCCAGCGCCACCGAGGCGAACTCCAGGCCGGACCGAAGGAGGGGACGGCCGCTGAGCACGCCCTTGAGGACCCCGACGCCCAGCAGCACGGCGATCGAGAGCGCCCAGGAGAGAGGCAGCGCGGCCTCGCCCCCCACCAGCACGAGGGGCCCGAGCGGGATCGCCGCGCCGACGACGAACGAGAGGAACATCACCAAGCCGGCCTTTACCGGGTGCGAGATGTCCGCGGACCCGAGGCCCAGCACCTTCTCCTGAACGGTGCGGAGGAGGAGATCCCGGTGCCGGGAGAAGAGCTGGACGACCCGGTACGCCGACGGCCGGTCGAGCCCTTCGTCGACCAGCGCTTCGAGCAGGGCCTCCTGCGCCAGGTACGGCTGCGTCCTCGCCAGGCGCTCCTGATCGAGCAGCTCCTTCGCGAAGATCTCCTGCTCGGTCCGCGCCGCGAGGTAGGACCCGGTTGCCATGGACACTCCGCCCGTCACCGCGGCGGCGATCCCCGTCAGGAGGATGATCGACCGGTCATGGGTCGCCGCCGACACCCCGCTCAGGAGTCCGACCGTGCTGAGGAGCCCGTCCTGGATGCCGAAGACGAACTCGCGCGCGCGGATCTTGCGCTCGAGGGTCTGCTTCTGGGCCGCCAGCTTCGCGGGCGTCGCCACCGCGCGCTCCGCCGGGGCCTAGTACCGGAGGCTCGGGTCGAGCGTCGGCTCGCCCGGATGCCAGTCGGCCGGGCAGAGCCGTCCCGTCTGGAGCGCGTCCAGCACCCGAAGCGTCTCGTCCACGCTCCGCCCCACGTTCATGGGGCTCACCACGAAGTAGGCCACCAGGCCCTCGGGGTCGATGATGAACGTCGCGCGGAACGCCCGGCCGTCGGCCTCGTTCAGGACCCCGTACGCGCGGGCGGCGTCACGCCCCGGATCGCTCAGGAGAGGAAACGCCACCCCGCCGAGCTCGGCCGCCCAGGCGCGGTGACTGTCGATGTCGTCCACGCTCACGGCCAGAATCTCGCAGTTCCGCTTGGCGAACTCGAGCCGGCGCTCGTGGAAGCCGCGGATCTCCGTCGGGCACACGAAGGTGAAGTCCGCGGGATAGAAGAAGAGCACCAGCCACCGGCCGCGGAAGTCCGAGAGCCGGAAGCGACGGACCTTCCCGTCCGCGATGCCCTCGAGGGCGACGTCCGGTGCCGGCGCGTTGAGCCCGATCATGAGTGGTTCCGTCCCGCAGTCTAGAAAGCCGCCGCCGGCGTGTAAAGCCTGCCATCGCCTCGAGATCACGGTCGCTGGGCGGAGGCGATCAGCCGCAGGAGGTCCGCGGGCGGCGGACGCCGCCACTCCGTGCGCGGAACGCGCACGCGGGTGGTAACATCTCTTGCATGTCCGCCCGGGTGGCCGTTCTCCGCACCGACCCCGACCGCGTCGTCGCCGACTACGGTCGGGTCATGCGGCTGGCCGGCTACGAGGAGGTCCTGCCCCGGAACGGGGAGCTGCTCCTCAAGCTGAACCTGTCGTGGACCAAGTACTTCCCCGCGTGCTCGACGCAGCCCTGGCAGCTCGACGGGGTGGTCCGCGCGTTGATCGCGGACGGCTACCGGCCGGAGCGGATCCATCCCGTCGAGAACAAGACCGTCGTCACCGACCCGCGCAAGGGCGTCGTGGCCAACAAGTGGGGGCCCGTCCTGGAGCGCTACGGCCTGCCCTTCATCCCGCTCCCTGAGGTGGAGTGGATGGTCTATCCGTTCAAGAGCCCGCTGCTCAAGCTGAACCGCATCTTCCCGGAAGGAATCGAGATCCCCAAGATGTTCGTCGGCGCGAACGTGCTCCACCTGCCGACGATGAAGACGCACGGCCACTCGACGACCACCGGCGCGATCAAGAATGCGTTCGGGGGGCTCCTCAAGGAGGTCCGGCACTACGCCCACGAGTTCATCCACGAGGTCCTCGTCGACCTGCTCTACATGCAGCGCGAGCTGCACCCGGGCGTCTTCGCCGTGATGGACGGCACCGTGGTGGGGGACGGGGCGGGCCCCCGCACGATGCTGCCGCGCGAGGGAAACCTCATCCTCGCCTCGGCCGACTCGGTGGCGATCGACGCGATCGCGGCGCGCCTCATGGGCTACGACCCGCTCGCCATCCCCTACCTGCGGATGGCCCACGACCGGGGGCTCGGGGTGGCCGATCCGCGGGAGATCGAGCTGGTTGGCGACGACGTGGCCGGCGTGAACTTCCGCTGCCAGACCTCTCGGAGTCTCGTGATCTGGGGGGATCAGCTGATCCGGAAGGGCCCCCTTCAGCCCCTCAAGCGCCTCCTGCTCCACTCGCCCCTGGTGGTCTGGGCCCCGTTCGCCTCCAACGTCTACCACGACGGCCTCTGGTATCCGACCGTGGGACGAAGGCGCATCCGGGCCTTCGCCGGGACCGGCTGGGGGCGGCTCTTCGCCCGCTACTGACCGGCCGCCCGGGACCGGCGGGCCGGGGTGGACGGGGCGCCGGAGTCCGCTTCCTTGAGAGCGAGGGCCAGCTTCCTATAAAATCGTGTGTTATGGCCGAATCCGTCCGCGTTCGCTTTGCGCCGAGCCCCACCGGGCATCTCCACGTCGGAGGCGCGCGAACGGCCCTGTTCAACTGGCTCTTCGCCCGGCATCACGGCGGGGCCTCACTGCTCCGGATCGAGGACACCGATCGCGATCGATCGACGGACGAGGCGATCCACCAGATCCTGGACGCGATGACGTGGCTCGGTCTCGACTGGGACCGCGAGGGTCCCGAGGACGACGGAGCGTACGCAGGGTACTTCCGGCAGACGAGCCGCCTGGAGACCTACCGGGCCCACGCCGCGCGCCTGCTCATCGAGGGACGGGCCTATCGCTGCTACTGCACGCCGGACGATCTCGACGCGCGCCGCGAGGCCGCCCAGGCGCGCGGGGAGACGTTCCGCTACGACGGCCGCTGCCGCGACGCCGCGCCGCGTCCCGGCGTGCCCGCGGCCCTGCGGCTCCGGATCCCCGACACCGGCACGACGATCGTTCCCGACCTGATCCACGGGGATGTCGCGTTCGATCGCGCGACGCTGGACGACTGGATCCTCGTCCGGTCCGACGGGACGCCCACCTACAACTTCTGCGTGGTCGTCGACGACGTGACGATGAAGATCACGCACGTGATCCGGGGCAACGACCACCTCTCGAACACGCCGAAGCAGATCCTCTGCTACGAGGCGCTCGGCTATCCGCAGCCGGTGTTCGCCCACATCCCGATGATCCTGGGTCCCGACCGGAAGCGCCTGTCCAAGCGCCACGGAGCGACGTCCGTGCTCGCGTTCCGGGACGAGGGCTTCCTGGCCCAGGCGATGGTCAACTATTTCGCGCGCCTCGGCTGGGCCCACGGCGACCAGGAGATCTTCACGCGGGACGAGCTGGTGCGGCTCTTCGACATCCGGCAGGTCGGCTCGACGCCGGCCATCTTCGACCGCGTGAAGCTCGAGTGGCTCAACCAGGTCTGGATGAAGAAGCTCGCCGAGGATCCCGAGGGGCGGAGGCGCCTCGCGACCCAGGAGCTCGCCCCCTACGTCGAGCGGCTCGGCATCGCGGCGCCGCGGGAAGAGCTGCTCCTGGCCACGGTCGTGAACCTTGGCGAGCGGACCAGGACGCTGGCCGAGATGGCCGAGCAGGGGCGGTTCTACTTCGTGGCCCCCACCGGCTACGATCCCGTGGCGGCCGGGAAGCTCCTCAGGCCTGCCACCGCCGCCCACCTCGACCGGCTGCTCCGGCGGCTCGACGGGCTTGATGCGTGGGACGCGGCGACCCTGGAAGGGGCCTTCCGCCAGCTCGCCTCCGAGCTCGAGGTGAAGCTGGTCGACCTTGCCCAGCCGGTGCGGCTCGCCCTCACCGGGCGGATGGCGAGCCCGCCCCTGTTCGGCGTGATGGCGGATCTGGGCCGCGACGAGGCCCTCCGGCGTCTGCGCGCGCTCCGGCAGGCGGTCCCCGGAGCTTAGCCGGACCGGCATGGAGATCTGGCTGGTGCGGCACGGCGAATCCACCTGGAACTCGGCCAGGCGCTTCCAGGGTGGGCTCGATGCACCGCTGTCGGCCCGCGGCCGGTCCCAGGCGGCGGCCCTCGCCGTCGAGCTGGCCCGGACGCGGTTCCACGCGCTCTACACGAGCCCGCTGCGCCGGGCGCGCGACACCGCCGCCGTCTGCGGCCCCGTCGTCGGCCTCGACCCCGTCCCGGTCGACGATCTCCGGGAGCTGGGGCTCGGGAGCTGGGAGGGGCTCACCATCGAGACGGTGCTGGCGGACGACGGGGAGCGCTACCGGCGATGGCTCAAGGTCCCCACGGGCCACGCGCCCCCCGGCGGCGAGCCCATCGCGAGCCTGGCCGAGCGGGTCGGGGCCGCGTTCCAGGGCCTCTGCGCGCGCCACCCCGCCGGCCGCGTGCTGGTCGTCTCCCACGGGGGCGTGATCGCCAGCGCGCTCT
The DNA here is from genome assembly GCA_035550795.1 of Candidatus Methylomirabilota bacterium. Lineage (GTDB taxonomy): Bacteria > Methylomirabilota > Methylomirabilia > Rokubacteriales > DASRDR01 > DASRDR01. The sequence continues at coordinate 49,529 of DASZOL010000049.1, read as the reverse complement.
GCGGCTGGCTCGGGCGGCCCCTCGACTCGATCTGGGAGGTGCGGCTGGGCAACGCGTCGATCACCCGGGCGACCCTGCCCGGGGGCCGCGTCCTGGGGATCAACGAGATCGGCCACCTCAGCGCCGAGAGCGCCGTCGAGGGCGTCGCCCCGTGACGTCGCGGCTCCTCATCGTCCTTCTGGGAGGGATGGCGCTGCTCCTCTACGGGATGCAGCACACCGGCGACGGGCTCCAGCGCGTGGCCGGCGCCCGGCTGCGCCAGGTGCTGACCCACCTGACGGCGAACCGGTTCACGGCGCTCCTGACCGGCGCGGGAGCGACCGCCCTCATCCAGTCGTCGACCGCGACCACGATCATGGTGATCGGGTTCGTGCAGGCCGGGCTCCTCTCCCTCTACCAGGCGATGGGCATCATCCTGGGCGCCGACATCGGGACGACGTTCACCGTCCAGCTGCTCGCCTTCAAGATCTACGACTACGCGCTCCTGTTCGTCGGCGTCGGCTTCGCGCTGACCTTCCTCGGCAAGCGGCGGCTTTTCAAGGACCTCGGTCACGCCGTCCTCGGCTTCGGGCTGATCTTCCTGGGGCTGAAGCTGATGATCGAGGGCATGGAGCCGCTCAAGGACAACGCCCTGCTCGCCCAGGTGCTGCTCACCTTCGCCGAGACGCCCATCCTCGGCGTCGCCGCCTCCGCGGCCTTCGCCGCCCTGGTGGCGTCCTCGGCGGCCACGATCGGGCTCGTGATCGCGCTGGCCTCGCACGGGCTCCTCACGCTGCCGGGCGCGCTCCCGCTCGTCCTGGGCGCCAACATCGGCACCTGCGTGACCGCGCTCACCGCCTCCCTCGGCTCCTCGACGGAGGCGCGGCGCGTGGCCGTGGCGCACATCGGGTTCAAGCTGCTCGGGGTGGCGATCGTGCTCCCGTTCCTCGATCCGTTCGTCGCGCTCGTGGCCGGGAGCGCGGCGGATCCGGCGCGCCAGATCGCCAACGCCCACACGTTCTTCAACGTGGCGATCTCGCTCCTGTTCCTGCCCTTCCAGCCGCTCGCCGCCCGGCTGATCACCGCGGCGGTGCCGGACCGGCCGGAGGAGGAGCAGCGCTTCCGCACGCGCTACCTCGACGAGCGGTTCATGGTGCAGCCGAGTCTCGCGATCGGCCAGGCGTCCCGCGAGGCGTCGCGGATGGCGGACATCGTCCAGGGGATGCTGCGGGACGCCGCGGTCGTCTTTCGCAACGGGAGCCAGGAGCTCCTCGAGGATGTCGAGCGGCGCGACGACCAGGTGGACTACCTCGAGCGGGAGGTCAAGCTGTACCTGACGAGGCTCGATCGCCAGACGATGACCGAGGACCTGGCGCGCCGGGAGATCGCGCTCCTCGGCTTCATCGGCAACCTCGAGAACATCGGTGACATCATCGACAAGAACCTCATGGAGCTGGCGCGGAAGAAGCTCTACCAGGGCCGCCGCTTCTCCGAGCCCGGCGAGGCGGAGCTCATGGAGTTCCACGCGCTCGTCGCGAAGAACTTCGAGCGCGCAGTCGTCGCCGTCACGGCCAGCGACCGCACGCTGGCCCGGGAGGTCCTGGACCAGCGGCCGGTGGTGCGCCGGCGGGAGCGGGAGCTGCGGCAGTCTCACATCGACCGCCTGCGGGCCGGGCTGGCCGAGTCCTTGGAAACCTCGGAGATCCACCTGGACGTCCTCACGAATCTCAAGCGCATCAGCTCGCACGTGACCGCGCTGGTGTACCCGATCGTCGAGCAGTGAGCCGCCAACCGACTCTCCTCACCGCCGCTCCGTTGAGCAATGCGGTGAGGCGGGCCGAGGCTCCGGGCCGCCGCCGGCCCTCGCCGGCCGCCGCCGGCCGCAGGCCGTCCGATCGAGGCTGCCTGATCGCGACCCCTCGAGCGAGGCCGTGGGACGGATCGCGGCCGCTCCGGTCCGGGGTGGACCGGTGAGTCGGCCAGTCCGTCCGGGCCCGGCCTCCGAGAGCCCCCGCGAGGGGCTCCGCGTGCTCCTGGTCGCGGCCGAAGTGGCGCCATTCGCCAAGACCGGAGGCCTCGCCGACGTGGCGGGAGCCCTGCCGCAGGCGCTGGCGCGGCTCGGTCACGACGTCCGCGTCGTGATGCCGCGGCATCCCGGGATCGAGACAGCGGCCGGGGCGCTGCGCGTCGCCGTGCCGCGGCTGCCGGTGCCGATGGCGGACCGGACCGTCGACGGGACCCTCCTGGAGGGCCGCCTGGGCGACGGGACCCCGGTCTACTTCGTGGGTCAGGACGGATACTTCGACCGCCCGGCGCTCTACGGGGCGAGCGACGACTGCGAGCGCTACGTCTTCTTCTGCCGGAGCGTCCTCGCGGCGTTGCCGGCGGTCGGGTGGATTCCGGACGTCGTTCACGCGAACGACTGGCAGTGCGGCCTCATCCCCGTGTACCTGGAGACGCTCTACCGGGATCTGCCGGCGTACACGGACGTGGCGACGGTCTTCACGGTCCACAACCTCGCCTACCAGGGCGTGTTCTGGCACTACGACCTGCCGATGACCGGGCTCGGCTGGGACCTCTTCACGCCGGCCGGGATCGAGTTCTACGGGCACCTCTCGCTGCTCAAGGGCGGCCTCGTCTTCGCCGACATCCTGACCACGGTCAGTCCGACCTACGCCCGGGAGGTTCAGACCCCGGAGTTCGGGGAGCGGATGGACGGCATCCTGCGGGAGCGGAGCGCGGACCTGGTCGGCATCCTGAACGGTCTGGACGTCGCGGTGTGGAACCCGGCGACCGACCCGGAGATCGCCAAGCGATTCGACCGCGACGATCCGGGGGGAAAGGCCGCGTGCACGGCGGCGCTCCGCGAGGAGCTGGGCCTCCCGGAGCCCCGAGGTCGCGCGCCGCTCGTCGGGGTCGTGAGCCGGCTGGCGGAGCAGAAGGGGCTCGACATGGTCGTCGGCGCGGTCCCGGCCATCCGCGCCGCAGGAGGCCAGCTCGCGGTGCTGGGCGCCGGCGAGGAGCCCTGGGAGCGCCAGCTCGCCGAGCTGGCGCAGACGCATCCGGAGGCGGTCGCCGTCCGGATCGGCTTCGACGACCGGCTCGCCCGGCGGATCTACGCGGGCGCGGACGTGTTCCTCATGCCATCGCGCTACGAGCCCTGCGGGCTCGGCCAGCTCATCGCGCTTCGCTACGGCACGGTGCCCGTCGTCCGCCGGACCGGAGGCCTGGCCGACACCGTGCGGCCCTGGGACGCGACGACGGGCGAGGGCACCGGATTCGTGTTCGACGAGCTGTCGGACGACGCCTGCAGCGCGACGCTCCTGCGGGCATTCGCCGCGCACGCGGACCCGGCGGCCTGGCGCCGCCTCGTCGCGAACGCCATGGCGGCCGACTTCTCGTGGGGCGCCTCGGCCGAGTCGTACGTCACCTGCTACCGGAGGGCCATCAAGAAGGCCCGGAGGCATGCATGAAGAAGATCGAGGCCATCATCAAGCCGTTCAAGCTCGATGACGTCAAGGAGGCGCTCACCGAGATCGGCGTCATCGGCATGACGGTCATGGAAGTCCGGGGCTTCGGGCGCCAGAAGGGACACACCGAGCTCTACCGGGGCTCCGAGTACACGATCGACTTCCTCCCGAAGGTCAAGGTGGAGCTCGTGGTCGCCGACTCGCTCGTGTCCAAGGTGGTCGAGACCATCATCGCCGCCGCGAAGACCGGCTCGATCGGGGACGGCAAGGTCTTCGTCCTGCCCGTGGAGGAAGCCGTCCGGATCCGCACGGGCGAGCGGGGCGAAGACGCGATCTAGCCCGCCCGTCGTCAGGATCGGCGCGTGTCGGGCCGGGCGGGCGCCGGGGTCGTTCGCGGGCTTCGCCGGGGGCCGATCGCGGGCGCCGGCGACGTGTTGACCGAGCGCGTGCGACCCGAGGCCCTGCCGCCGGCGGCCGATTTTCTCGACCCGGCCGTGCCGCCGCCCGGCTGCCTGGCGGCGCTCGGGCGCCTGGGCTTCCGCGACCCCGCCGGCGCCCTCGCGAACCTCCGGCGTCTCGCCGAGACCCCCGACGTGCGCGACCAGCTGGCCCCGCTCCTGCCGCGGCTCCTCCACCACCTGGGCGCCACCGCCGATCCCGACATGGCGCTCAACAACCTCGAGCGCCTGGCCGCGGCGGTCCTTGATCGGCGCGGGTTCTACACCCTGCTCGCCGGCCATCCCGAGGCCATCCCGGTCCTGACGACGCTCGTCGCGTGCAGCCAGTTCCTGGCCGACGCGCTGGTCCGCTCACCACAGACGGTCCCCTGGCTGCTGGACCCGCGCGTGATGCAGGCGCGCTCCGGCGAGGCGATGCACGCGGAGGTGGCCGCCGCCTGCCGGCCGTTCCGGACCGAGGAGGCGCGGCTCAATGCGCTCCGCCGGGTGAAGCGCCGCGAGCTCTGCCGGATCGGGCTCCGGGACGTCCTCGGCGACGCGGACCTCGTGACGACCACCGAGGAGCTGTCCGAGCTGGCCGACGCGTGCCTGGCCCAGGCGTGGGCCATCGTCGAGCCGGCGCTTCACGCGCGTTACGGGCGGCCCGGCCACGGGGCGGCCGACGGCCACCGCGCGGCCACCGGGTTCGCGGTGATCGCGCTGGGCAAGCACGGCGGCGCCGAGCTCAACTACTCGTCGGACATCGACCTCTGCTTCGTCTACGAGGCCGAGGGCGAGACCGACGGCCCGGAGGTCGTGTCGAGCCGGACGTACTTCGCGCGCCTGGCCGAGCAGCTGGTGGGCGCGCTGACCGCGATGACGGAGGAGGGCACGGTGTACCGGGTCGACCTCAGGCTGCGGCCCGAGGGCTCGGGGGGGCCGCTCGCGCTCCCGCTGGACGCGTATCGCGCCTACCATGCGACGCGCGGGGCGCTCTGGGAGCGGCAGGCCCTGATCAAGGCGCGGGTGGCGGCCGGGGACGAGCGCGTGGGGCAGGCGTTCCTCGACCTGGTGCGCGAGATCGTCTATCGCCCTGGACAGGAGCGCGAGGCGCTGGGCGAGATCCGCGCGATGAAGAACCGCATCGACCGGCGCCTGCGTGCCCGCGGCCAGCAGGAGCGCCACGTCAAGCTCGGCGTGGGCGGGATCCGGGACATCGAGTTCCATGTCCAGGCCCTCCAGCTGCTCTACGGGGGGCAGGATCCCTGGCTCCGCGAGCGAAACAGCCTGCGAGCCCTCCACCGGCTCGCCGAGCGAGGGTACCTCTCCTGGGAGGAATCGGGGCGGCTCGCGCACGCCTATGTGTTCTTGCGGACCATCGAGCACCGGCTCCAGATCCTCCACGCGCTGCAGACGCACACGCTGCCCGCCGACCCCGACGAGCTCGCCAAGCTTGCGCGGCGCCTCGGATACGCGGGGGACCGGGAGGCGGCGGCCCGGACGTTCCTCCTCGACTACGACCGGACGCGCCGGACGGTCCGGGCCGCCTTCGAGGGGTTCTTCGACGCGCCGGGAAGGGAGGCGCCGGAGGCGCCCCCGTGGGACGCGGCGACCGTCGCCGCCGTCGGCTTCGCCGATCCCGAGCGGGCGCGGCAGAACCTCCGGCTCCTCTGGGAGGGCCCGGCCCTGGTGGCGGTTCCCGGGGCCGTCCGGGCCGCGCTCCGCACGCTCCTGCGCGCCACGCTCGACGCGCTCGCGACGGTGCCGGATCCCGACGCGGCCCTCGACGCGCTCGAGCGCTTCGTCGCCACGGCGGGGCCGCGGACGGCCTACCTGGCCCGCCTGGCCGAGGTCCCCGCGCTCCTGGGGGGAGTGCTCACGTTCTTCACGCGCTCGGAGCGGCTCGCGCAGACGCTGATCTCGCGGCCGGAGCTCCTCGACACGCTCGGGCCGGCGGCCGGCGCTGCCCCCCGGTCCGCCCCCCGCCTCCGCGAGGCGTTCGGCGCCTTCCCCGTCCCGGGCGCGGACGACGCCGACCGGCTGCGGCTGTTCAAGCAGCGGGAGGAGCTCGAGATCGCGTGGCGCGACCTCGTCCTCGGCGAGGAGCCGATCCGGGTCGCGTGGGCGCTGGGCGAGCTGGCCGAGGCCTGCCTCGGCCTCGCGTGGGAGCGGGCCATGGCCGCGGCGCGGGCCGCCCTGGGCGAGCCTCTCATCGCCGGGCGGCCCGTGCCGGCGCTCGTCGTGGGCATGGGCAAGCTCGGCGGGCGTGAGCTCGACTACGGATCGGACCTGGACCTGGTCGTCCTCTACGGAGGCCTGGGCGAGACGGGGCCAGAGGCCCACGTCTTCTTCGACCGGGTCGTCGACCACCTCTACATGCTCCTCACCGCGATCACGCGGACGGGCCAGGCGTTCCGGGTGGACCTCCGCCTCCGCCAGGGCGGCAAGGCGACCGCGCTCGCCCACTCCCTGGAGACGCTCGACCGGTACCTGGGTGAGGAGGCGGCCCTCTGGGAGCGCCAGGCTCTCGTGCGCGCCCGCCCGATCCTCGGCGACCCCGCGCTTGCGCGGCGGTTCATGAAGCTCCGTTGCGCGCGGGTGTTCGGTCCGGGCCTCTCGGACGCCGAGCGCGCGGAGATCCACCGCGTCCGGACGCGCATGGAGCTGGAGCTCGGGCGCGAAGGGCCCGGACGTGTCCACCTGAAGTTCGGCGCGGGGGGTCTGGTGGACGTGGAGTTCCTCGTCCAGGTCCTGCAGCTCACTCACGGGGCGCGGCACGGGCGCCTCCGCACCGCCTCCACCCGTGTCGCCCTCGCGCGGCTCGGGACCCTGGGGATTCTCCCGGAGGCGACCGCCGGCCGGCTGTCGGAAGCCTACGAGTTCCTCCGCCGGCTCCTCCGGTCCCTGCGCCTGCGCCAGGCTCGGCCCGCCGATTGCCTTCCCCTGACGGGCCACGTGCTCGCGCGGCTGGCGCGGGAGGCGGGCCTCGACGGCGGCCGGGCGCTACTCGCGCGGCACCGCGAGGTGGCGGAGTTCGTGCGCGCGGAGTATCGTCGTGTGATGCAGGCCGCGGGAGGCGAGGCGTGAGCGAGCCCGAGCGCTTCTACCTCGTCGACGGTCCGTCCTACTTCTACCGCGCCTACCACGCGATCGGACACCTCTCGACGTCGCGCGGGCTGCCGACCAACGCGACGCTCGGGATGACCATGATGCTCTGGAAGCTCCCGCGCGAGGATCGGCCGAGCTACATGGGGATCGCCTGGGACGCGCCGGGCCCGACCGTCCGCCACCAGCAGTTCGAGGCGTACAAGCTCCAGCGTCCCGGGATGCCGAAGGACCTCGTCGAGCAGATCCCGTGGGTCCGTCGATCGTTCGAGGCGCTCGGTCTCCCGTTCGTGGAGGCCCCCGGTTTCGAGGCGGATGACATCCTGGCGACCGCCGTGCGCCGGTTGCGCGACACGCCGGTCGAGCTGGTCCTGGTCACGGCGGATAAGGACGCCCTCCAGCTCGTCGCCCCGCGCGTCACGGTGCTCTCGGTCCTCGGGCGGACCGGCGAGCGCGTCCTCTACGACGCGGCGAAGGTCGAGGAGCGCTGGGGCGTGCCGCCCGCCCGCATCCCCGATGTGCTCGCGCTGATGGGCGACTCGATCGACAACATCCCCGGTGTGCCCGGAGTGGGCGAGGTGACCGCCCAGAAGCTCCTCCGCGAGTTCGGGAGCCTTGACGCCCTCTACGCGAACCTCGCGGTCGTCACCGGGGCGAAGCTCCGCGAGACGCTGGCGCGTCACCGCGACCAGGCGTTCCTGTCGCGCCAGCTGGCGGTGCTCGAGGGCGCCCTGCCCTTCGAGTTCGACCTCGAGCGCTTCCGGGTGCGGGAGCCCGACTGGGAGCGCCTCCGCGCGCTGTGGACCGAGCTCGAGTTCTCGTCCCTGCTCCGGCAGATCCCGGCGCGCGCCGTGACGCTGCCGACGGAACCCGTGCCGGTGGTCGACGCAGCGGGCTGGCGCGAGCTCCTCGGCCGCGCCGGAGAGCGGATCGCCATCGAGCCGGTCCTGACGGGAAGCCCGCCGGACCTCACGCTCCACGGCGTGGCGGCGTACGCGCCGGCCGCCGGCGCCTGCTATCACGTGGGCTGGCCGGAGCTCCCCGCCGGCGTGCGGCTGGTGGGGCACGACACGAAGCTGCTCGTCGGGTGGGCGCGCGGCGCAGCCGTCCCCTTGGGCGTCGCGGTAGACGACACGGCGGTCGCCGCCTACCTGCTCAACTCCGGTCGGAGCGGGTATCCCTTGGACCAGCTGTGCGCCGAGGCGGGGAGCCCCGCCGTGCCCGGGGCCATCGAGGCGCTGCTCGCCGGCGCCGCGGCGGGCGACGCGGACCCGGCGCGCGTCGCCGCGTGGACCGGGGCCCGGGCCGAGGGGGTGTGGCGGCTCGCCCAGTGCCAGGCGCCATTGCTCGCCGAGCAGGGCCTCGAGCGTCTCTACGAGACGATCGAGGTGCCGCTCGTGCCCATCCTGGCCGACATGGAACGGGTCGGGATCCGCGTCGACCCCGAGCGCCTCGCGCAGCTCACCAAGGAGCTCGACACGCAGCTCGACGCCCTGCTCCGGGAGATCCACCAGCTGGCCGGCGAGGCGGTCAACCCGAACTCGCCGAAGCAGCTCGCGACGGTGCTCTTCGAGAAGCTGAAGCTCCCGCCGGTGAAGCGCACGAAGACCGGCTACTCGACCGACGTCGACGTTCTGGAGGAGCTGGCGCTCGGGCACTCGCTCCCCGGGAAGATCCTCGAGTACCGCCAGCTCGCCAAGCTGAAGGGGACGTATGCGGACGCGCTGCCGACCCTGATTCACCCGCGGACGCGCCGCATCCACACGTCGTTCAACCAGCTGGTAGCCGCGACGGGACGGCTGTCCTCCTCGAATCCCAACCTCCAGAACATCCCGATCCGGTCGGAGCTCGGGCGGCGCATCCGCCAGGCCTTCATCCCGGACGACGGCTGGCGCTTCGTGGCGGCGGACTACTCGCAGATCGAGCTGCGGATCCTCGCGCACCTCTCGGAGGAGCCCGCGCTGGTCGAGGCCTTCCAGCGGGGCGAGGACATCCACACGCGGACGGCCGCGCAGATCATGGGGGTGGCCCCCGAGGCCGTCACGTCGGAGATGCGGCGCCTGGCGAAGGTGGTCAACTTCGGCATCCTCTACGGCCTCTCGGGATTCGGCCTTTCCCAGGCCGTGTCGATCGGGCGGGCCGAGGCCCAGCGCTTCATCGACGACTACTTCGCGAGCCACCCCCGCGTGCGCGCCTACATCGACCGCGTGGTGGCGGAGGGACGGACGCAGGGGTACGTCACGACGCTCCTCGGGCGGCGCCGGTACCTGCCCGAGCTCGGCGCGCGGAACCCCACCGCCCGGAACGCGGCCGAGCGCATGGCGGCCAACGCGCCGATCCAGGGGACGGCGTCCGACGTCATCAAGCTGGCCATGGTGCGGCTGGCGGCGGCGCTCGCCGCGCGCGGGCTCCGGAGCCGGATGCTGCTCCAGGTGCACGATGAGCTCCTCCTGGAGGTGCCCGAGGCGGAGGTGGCGGCCATGCGCCGGCTCCTGCCCGAGGTCATGGAGGCCGTGGTGACGCTGGCCGTGCCCCTCAGGGTCGACGTGAAGGAGGGCCGCGACTGGGCGGAGGTCTAGGACAGGCCGAGCTGGCGGCCGTCGCGCCCGCCTCGGCTCTTCCGTCCCGGGCCGATCGAGCCCTCTGGAATCGCCCCGTGGCCTGTCCGGCCGTCACGCTCCGGTTCGGGATCCTGACGCTCGGCGACCGCGTCCAAACCTCGTGTACTGTTGCTTGACGAGACGCGCCAGGGAGGCAGGATGCCTGACTTCCGCTACGTGATCTGCGACGTCTTCACCGACCGTCCCCTCGAGGGCAACCCGCTGGCCGTGTTTACCGACGCGCGCCGGATCCCGGAGGCGCTCCTCCAGCCGCTCGCCCGGGAGATGCACCTCTCGGAGACCGTGTTCTGCTACCCGGCGCGGGCGACGGGCCACGTGCGCATCCGGATCTTCACTCCCGCCCACGAGCTGCCGTTCGCGGGGCACCCGGTGCTGGGCTCGGCCTTCGTCCTGGCGGCGCCGCTGCAGCTCGCGGAGATCGTCCTCGAGACCGGCGTCGGGCCCGTCCCCGTCCGGATTGATCGGGACGGCCCGCGGATCGTCTTCGGCCGGATGGTGCAACCCGTGCCCCGGGTCGAGCCCTTTCCGGCGCCGACCGACCTCATGCGGGCGCTGGGTGTCGAGCGCGCGGTGCTGCCCGTGGAGCTCTACGACAACGGCCCCCGCCACGTGTTCGTGGCCCTCGGCGGCGAGGCGGAGGTGGCGGCCCTCCAGCCGGACCTCCAGGCGCTGGCCCGCCTGCTGCCGCGCGGGACGACGAACTGCTTCGCGGGCGCGGGCCGCCGATGGAAGACGCGCGCCTTCGCGCCGGCCGCCGGCGTGGCGGAGGACCCAGCCACCGGCTCCGCCGCGGGGCCGCTCGCCTGCCACCTGGCGCGGCACGGCCGGATCGCGTTCGGCGAGGAGATCGAGATCCGCCAGGGCGCGGAGATCGGCCGGCCGAGCGTCCTCTTCGCGCGCGCGGACGGCACCGCGGCCGCGATCGAGCGCGTGGAGGTTGGGGGCTCCGCCGTGACCGTGGCCCGCGGCGAGTTCCGGCTACCGGACTGATTCGCGGGACGAGGCCGAAACGATGACGGGGCCGGGCGCGTCGCGGCCGTTCCTGCTCGTGGGGCTCACCGGCGGCATCGCGTCGGGGAAGTCCGCCGTCAGCCGCCAGCTGGCGGAGCTCGGCTGCCGGCTCGTCGACGCCGACGTGCTGGCGCGCGAGGTCGTCGCGCCCGGCGAGCCGGCCTGGCGGGCCATCGTCGAGGTGTTCGGCCAGGCCGTCCTGCGGCCGGACCGCCAGCTCGACCGGAAGCGGCTGGGCGCCCTCGTCTTCGCCGATCCCGCGCGCCGCAAGGTACTGGAGGGGATCACCCACCCCGCGATCGCCGCCCGGCGGCAGGCGATCCTCGACGCCTGGGCGGCGGAAGGCTTCGATGGGCCGGTCGTGCTCGACATTCCCCTCCTCGTCGAGGTCGGCGGTCTGGCCCAGGTCGACCGCGTGATCCTCGTCTACGTCGAGCCGGAAGTGCAGCTCGCGCGGCTCATGGCCCGGGACGGCTTCGACCGGGCCGAGGCCGAGCGCCGCGTGGCGAGCCAGATGCCGCTCGCCGAGAAGGTGCGTCACGCCCACTTCGTGATCGACAACTCCGGGACGCCGGAGGAGACGGCGGCCCAGACGCGCGCAGTCCACGCGGCCCTCCTTGCAGAGCTCCGCGCACGGGGCGCGTCAGGCGACGCGCGGGCGTGAGCGCCGGAAGCGCCGGATCGCGAGGGGGAGCGACCGGCGCCGCGAGGCGTCACCGCCGCGCGCTCGGCCAGCACTTCCTGGTCGATCCGGGCGTGGCCGGCCGGATCGTCGAGGCCGCGGGCGCCACGGCCTCCGACCTGGTGTGCGAGATCGGCGCCGGCCCCGGCGCCCTGACGCGCGCCCTCGCCGAGCGGGCAGGCCGCCTCATCGCGCTGGAAATCGAGCCGGGGCTCCAGGCCCGCCTGAGGGCGGCGGCGCAGCACTGGCCGGAAGCGGACCGCGTCGAGATCCGGCTGGCCGACGCGCGCAGGTTTGCCTACGCCGACCTGCGCGCCCTCTGCCCCGCGCCGGAGGGCCGGGTGCTCGTGGTCGGGAACCTTCCGTACAGCGCGTCGAAGGCGATCCTCGACCGGCTGCTCGGCGCCCGTGAGGCGCTCGACGCCGCGGTCCTCATGCTCCAGCGCGAGGTCGCCGAGCGGCTTGCGGCGGCCCCCGGGGGGCGCGAGTACGGCGCGCTGTCGGTCTTCTGGCAGCGCTGGGCGGTGGTGACCCGGCTCCTCGTGGTCCCGCCGGCGGCGTTCCGGCCCCCTCCCGCCGTCGAGTCGGCCGTGATCCGCGCGACCTTCGAGCGGGTGCCCCGGGTGCTCGTGGCCGACGAGGCCGCCTTCGCACGCGTCGTCCGGGCCGCCTTCGGCCAGCGCCGGAAGACCCTGGGCAACGCCCTCCGGGGCGGAGGCCTCGGCAGCGCCCGCCGGCTCGCGGCCGTCCTGGACGCGGCGGCGATCGACGGCCGCCGCCGGGCCGAGACGCTGTCGCTCGAGGAGTTCGCGCGCCTGGCCGACGCGCACGCCCGCGTGACGCCGGGCTGACGCCGCCGCGCGGCGCCGCTTTCTAGGCCCCTCCAGGGGCGCGTGATACGCTACCCCCGGTATGACCGACCGCGTCATCCCGGCCAGCGCTTCGGCCGGGGCCCCGGGGGACCCTGCGATCGAGCCTGGCGTCCGGATCCTCCCGCTCGGCGGCCTCGGCGAGATCGGCCTCAACATGATGCTGATCGAGTCCGGCGAGGACCTCCTGGCCGTCGACTGCGGGCTCATGTTCCCGGACGACGAGATGCCGGGCATCGACTACGTGATTCCCGACTTCTCGCACCTCCTCGCGAAGCGCGAGCAGGTGCGTGGCGTGATCCTCACGCACGCGCACGAGGATCACATCGGCGCGCTGCCGTACCTGCTCCGCGAGCTGGACGTGCCGGTCTACGGGCCGCGGATGGCGCTCGCGCTGGCCGGCGAGCGCCTCCGCGAGCACGGGCTTCAGGACCGCGCCCGGCTCGTCCCGGTCGAGCCCCGCCGCGCGTTCGACGTCGGCGGGTTCCGGGTGGAGCCCATCCGGGTGACGCACTCGGTCGTGGACGGGCTCGGCTACGGGATCGAGACGCCGGTGGGCACCCTCGTCCACACGGGAGACTTCAAGTTCGATCCCCATCCCATCGACGGCGAGCGCTCGGACTACCACCGCCTCGCCGAGCTGGGGGAGCGGGGCGTCCTCTGCCTCATGGCCGACTCGACGAACGTCAACCGGTCCGGGAGCACGCCGTCCGAGCACGAGGTCGGGCGCGCGCTGACCGACCGGTTCCGGCGGGCGCCCGGGCGCATCATCGTCGCCACGTTCGCCTCGCACGTGCACCGGATCCAACAGGTGCTGGACCTCGCGGCCACCTTCGGCCGCAAGGTCGCCCTCCTCGGGCGGAGCATGGAGACCAGCGTGCGCCTGGCGGGGGAGCTCGGCTACCTCCGTGTTCCCGAGGGCGCCGTCCTTCCGCTCGAGGAGCTGTCCGGGCTCGCGCCCTATCGTCAGGTGATCCTGTCCACCGGAAGCCAGGGTGAGCCGAACTCGGCCCTGGCCCTGATGGCGGCCGCCGAGCACAAGTACCTCCGGGTGGGTGAGGGGGATCTCGTCGTCCTCTCGGCCAGGGTCATCCCCGGGCACGAGCGCACGATCACGCGCGTGGTCAACCAGCTCCTTCGCCTGGGCGCGGAGGTCCTCTGGGAGGAGGTGGCCTTCGTCCACGTCTCCGGCCACGCGTCCCGGGACGAGCTGAAGCTCATGCTGAACCTCGTCCGGCCGCAGTTCTTCGTCCCGGTCCACGGAGAGTACCGGCATCTCCTGGCTCACGCCCGCCTGGCGCGCGAGGTCGGGCTCCCGCCCGCGCACGTGTTCGTCGTCGAGGACGGCCAGGGCATCGAGCTCACCAAGACCCGCGCGCGCGTGCTCGACCCGGTCCACGTCAACCGCGTGCTGGTCGACGGCAAGGGGGTCGGCGACGTGGGGCCGGTGGTGCTCCGCGACCGCGAGCTGCTCGCCGAGGACGGCATGGTCGTCGTCGCGGTGACGGTGAGCCGGGAGACCGGCGCGATCATCGCAGGCCCGGAGATCGCTTCCCGGGGCTGGGTCTACGAGCGCGAGGCCGAGGCCGTGATCGAGGACGCGAAGGCGGCGGTCCGCGAGGCGCTGGTCGCCCAGAGCGAGGCGCCGCTCGCGCGGGAAGCCCTGGCCTCCCTGCTGCGCGGCACGCTCCGGCGCTTCATCACCCAGCGGTACGACCGCAAGCCGGTCGTGCTGCCCCTCGTCCTCGAGGCGTGATGGCCAGGGCGAAGGCGCGGCCCAAGGTCCCGGCGCGGTGGCTCCGCGAGGCTCAGGGCGTCGTGGCCCTCGGACTCACCGCGTACCTCGGCGTCGCGCTGCTCTCGTACGATCCCGCGCTCCGCTGGGTCGACCAGGAGGCGCGGGTCGGTGTCGTGGGACTCTGGGTGGGGTGGGCGCTCTTCACGACCGTCGGCTACGCGGCCTATCTCGTGCCCCTGGTGCTGATGGCGTGGGCGTTCGCGGCCTTCACCCGCCCGGTCACCGTGGGGACGCTCTCGATGGTCATCGGCGCCGGGCTCGGGCTGCTGGCGGTCACGGGCCTCCTGGCGCAGCTCTCGGGGCCGACGGGGGGCGGCTGGCTTCACCGGGGCGGATGGCTGGGCTGGGCCGTCGCGGCGGCGCTCCGACGCACGCTGGGCGGCGTCGGGGGTCTGGTGCTGCTCCTCACCCTCGTGGCGGTGGCGGGCCTCTGCATCACCCGGGTGTCCTACGCAGGCCTCTCGCGCGCGCTGGCCGCCCGCCTGGCCGGCCTCGCGCGCCTCGGCCGCTCGGAGCCCGCCCGCGCGGCGGCGCCCGCTCCCCCGGCGCCGATCGTGGTCGAGCGCCGCCCGGAGCCGCCGGCGCCGGCGATCGCGCGGCCGATGGAGCCGCCGGTGCCGTTCCAGGCGGCCGTCGAGCGGCCACCCGAGCGGACGCGCGCCGCGCGCACCGAGGAGCGGCCGCGCCTGACCGGAGACCGGGCGACGCCCGGCGAGGAGCGGCCGCGCCCATCGGAGCGCCGTGGCGCGAAGCAGGAGCTCTTCGGCTTCGCCCACCCGGGGGCGACGTTCCAGCTGCCGCCGGTCTCGCTCCTCAAGGCGCCGGCGGCGGCGGAGCGACGGCGCGTCGAGAGCGAGGAGGACCTCCGCCAGAACGCCGAGCTCCTGCGGAAGCGCCTCGAGGACTTCGGGGTCAAGGGGCACATCGCGCGGATCAACCCCGGGCCGGTGATCACGGGATACGAGTTCGAGCCCGGGCCCGGAATCAAGGTGAACCAGGTGGTGAACCTGGCCGACGACCTGGCCCTCGCGATGAAGGCCGGCGCGGTGCGCGTCTTCGGGCCAGTGCCGGGGCGGGGCAGCGTGGCGATCGAGGTCCCGAACCCCGAGCCCTCCATCGTGTACCTGCGCGACATCCTGCTCTCGAAGGAGTTCAAGGAGGCGAAGAGCGCCTTGCCGCTCGCCCTCGGGCGGGACGCCGTCGGCCAGGCCGCCGTCGCCGACCTGGCGTCGATGCCGCACCTCCTCGTCGCAGGCGCCACCGGCGCCGGCAAGTCCGCCGGCCTCAACGCGATGATCTGCTCGATCCTGTTCCGCCGCACGCCCGCCGAGGCGCGCTTCCTCATGATCGATCCCAAGCGCCTCGAGCTCGGCATGTACGACGGGATCCCGCACCTGCTGGCACCGGTGGTGACCGACGCGAAGGAGGCGGCGTCCCGGCTCCGGTGGATCGTCGGCCGGATGGACGAGCGGTACAAGCTCCTCGCGGAGAAGTCGGTCCGGAACATCGACGGGTACAACCGCGAGGTCGAGCCGGCCGAACGCCTGCCTTACTGGATCATCATCGTGGACGAGCTGGCCGACCTGATGATGGTCTCGGCGGGGGAGGTGGAGACCTCGCTCGCGCGGCTCGCCCAGATCGCGCGGGCGGTGGGCATCCACCTGATCATCGCCACGCAGCGCCCCTCGGTCGACGTGATCACGGGCCTCATCAAGGCGAACTTCCCGGCGCGGATCGCCTTCCAGGCGGCGACGAAGGTGGACTCGCGCACGATCCTCGACCAGAACGGCGCCGAGCAGCTCATCGGGCGAGGCGACATGCTCTTCGTGCCGCCGGCCACCTCCCGCCCGGTCCGGATCCACGGCGCGTGGGTCTCGGAGCCGGAGGTCCGGGAGGTGGTACGCTTCCTGAAGGATCAGGGGCAAGCGGTCTTCGAGGAGGGCCTCGTGAAGCCCGTCCGCGAGGAGCGGGGCGGCAACGGCGGCGGCGGCGAGGCCGAGCGTGACGACATCTACTGGCGCGCGGTCGAGCTCGTCGTGAGCCAGAAGCAGGCGTCGATCAGCTTCATCCAGCGCCGCATGGGACTCGGCTATCCGAAGGCCGCGCGCTTCATCGACCTGATGGAGCAGGACCGCATCATCGGCCCCGGCGACGGGGCCAAGCCTCGGCAGATACTCGTCGGCCCCGAGTACCTGCTCCGTCGCTCCGCCTCGAGCTGAAGCCGGATCTCCTGAACCCATGCGACGGGGCCTGGCCTTTCTCCGGGCACGACCGGTGGGGGTGTGGGCGAGTCCCGGCCGATGCCAGATTGACGCACGCCGCGGGCCTCCCTGGTGGTTGACAGTGCCGGGGCCGGTCGGGCATCGTATGGAGCGCGATGAAGCTCAGTGAGTTCTTGCGACAGAGCACGCGCCCGCAGGCGTTCGGCACCCTGACGGACGGAGACCGTGCGTGCGCGGTGGCGCAGATGTTCGAGGAAGCGTTCGGCGTGCCGACCCAGCGAGTGGGGATCCGCCGGGAGAGCCATCTCCTGCGGTGGGTGATCCGGACCTATCGCATCGAGATCCCGGAGCGTCAGGAATGGTGCCGGAAGTGCGAGATTCCCTTCCAGCTGCCGGACGGGCTGTCCGGCTACCTGATCCACCTGAACGACGTCCACCTCGCGTCGAAGGCCGTCATCGTCGAGGCCCTCGAGGAGCTCGGGCTCTAGTCCGGACACCGGCCCCGGCCGGCGTCATTCTGCTGCCGCGATGCGTGTCCGGTCTCGCGCGTTCTGCCTCGTAGTTGCCCTCACGGGCGTGTTGGCCTGTGCGCTCCGGCTCCCCGCGGCGGCCGCGCCCTCCCTCGAGGAGGCTGTGAACGCCCTCGAGCAGGCCCAGCGGCGCGTGACGGACCTCAAGGCGCCGTTCCGGCAAGCGTCGCACAACAAGGCGCTGAACCAGACGATCGACGCCCGCGGGACGCTCTACCTCAGGAAGCCCGGGCGCCTCCGCTGGGAGTACCAGACCCCCACCCCCCAGCAGATCGTGTCCGACGGCACGCGGCTGTGGATCTACACGCCCGAGCTCAAGCAGGTGAACGTGAGCGCCGCCCCGGCGGCCCTCGCCGGCCCCGCCGGGAGCTTCCTCCAGGGGCTCGGCCAGGTGCGGGAGCACTTCGAGGTGCGCTTCCTCAATCCGGCCCGGCCGACCGACGCCGAGGGCCTGGTCGTCCTGGACCTGACGCCGAAGCGACCCCAGCCGCTCCTCGCCCGCCTGATCATCTCGGTCGACCCCAAGAGCTGGCTCGTCCGGCAGGCGGTCGTCCACGACGAGCTCGGGAATACCGTGTCGGTGCGCTTCGGGGAGACGACGGTGAACTCGGGGCTGTCCGACTCGCTGTTCGTCTTCGTGCCCCCGCCGGGGGTGGCCGTCGTCCAGCACTGAAACCGGAGACTGCCATGGCCAAGGGTGACAACTCCTTCGACGTCGCGTGCAAGGTCGATCCCCAGGCGGTCGCCGACGCGGTCCACCAGGCGACCCGCGAGGTCCAGACGCGCTACGACCTCAAGCAGACGAAGACCGAGCTCGGCCTGGAGAAGGACGCGATCACCGTCCACACGGACAACGACTACGTCCTGAAGCAGGTCCTCGACGTGCTGCAGTCGAAGCTGCACCGCCGGAGCGTGCCGCTGAAGGCGCTGAGCTACGGCAAGGTCGAGCCCGCCGCGGGCGGCACGGTGCGCCAGCGGATCGACGTCCAGCAGGGGATCCCCATGGACAAGGCCAAGGAGATCGTTCGCCTGATCAAGGACATGAAGCTCAAGGTCCAGGCCCAGATCCAGGAGGACCACGTCCGGGTCTTCGGCAAGAACCGGGACGACCTCCAGGCTGTGATCAAGACGCTCAGGGAGCAGGACCTGGGCATCGAGATGCAGTTCACGAACTACCGCTCGGAGTAGCCGGCCGACCCCGCGCCCCCGCCCGGCGTTAGGCCGGGAGCAGCAGCCCCATCCGGTGCTTCGCCTCGGCCAGCTTGGGGCCGGCGACCGCGCGGGCGCGTTCCGCGCCGCGCGCGAGGAGCCGGTCGAGCTCGCCGGGGTCCCGCACGAGCGCCGCGTGACGCTCCCGGATCGGCGTCAGCTCGGCGACGATGAGCTCGGCCACCGTCCGCTTGAGGTCGCCGTACCCCCGGGCGGAGGCGAAGTCGGTCTCCACCGCCTGCGCGGTCTTCCGCGTGATGGCCTGGTAGATGCCGAGGAGGTTGGTCACGCCGGCGCGGGCCGGATCGTCCGAGAAGCGGATCTCGTTGCCCGAGTCGGTGACGGCCCGCGCGACGGCCCGCCGGATCGTGTCCGGCTCGTCGAGCATCCGGACCGCGTGGCCCTGGACGTGGGCGCGGCTCTTGGACATCTTGGCCGTCGGGTCGTCCAGGCCCATCACGCGCGCGCCGGTCTCGGAGATGACGGCGGCGGGCAGGACGAAGAAGTCGCCGTACAGCCGGTTGAACCGGTCGGCGATGTCGCGCGCCAGCTCGACGTGCTGTTGCTGGTCCTCGCCCACCGGGACCTCGTCGGCGTCGTAGAGCAGGATGTCGGCCGCCATCAGGACCGGGTAGTCGAGCAGACCGGTGCCGACGGACTCCTGTCTGGCGGCCCGGTCCTTGTACTGCGTCATGCGCTGGAGCCAGCCGAGCGGTGTGACGCAGTTGAGGAGCCAGCAGGCCTCGGCGTGCGCGCTGACGTGGCTCTGCACGAACAGCGTGCACCGGGCGGGATCGAGGCCGGCGGCCAGCAGGAGGGCGGCGAGCGAGCGGGTCTGCCGGCGGAGACTCTCCGCGTCCGGGGGAACCGTGAGCGAGTGGAGATCGACGAGGCAGAAGTAGTTCTCCTTGTCCCCCTGCGCGTCGACCCAGCGCTTGACCGCGCCCAGGTAGTTCCCGAGGTGCATGTCCCCGGACGGCTGGATGCCGCTGAAGACGCGCGGCGGCCGGCCCGGCGGGCGACGGCCGGATCGACTCCCCGAGAGCATCACTCGAACCAGCGCGGATCGCGCGCCGGGGTCCCCTCCGTCGCCGCCGTCGTCGAGCCGAGCCGGGCGAGGAAGTTCCCGAGGAGCGCCTTGCCCGATGCCGTCAGGATCGACTCGGGGTGGAACTGGACGCCCTCGACCGGGAGCGCCTTGTGGCGGAGCCCCATGACGAGCCCGTCCTCGCTCTCCGCGGACACCTCGAGGCATCCGGGCAGCCCCGCGCGGCGGACCACGAGCGAGTGGTAGCGGGTCGCCTCGAAGGGGCTCGGCAGCCCCGCGAAGACGCCGCGCCCGTCGTGGTGGACGAGGGTCGTCTTCCCGTGGACGGGCTGGGGCGCCCGCTCCACGACGCCGCCGAAGACCTCGCCGATGGCCTGATGCCCGAGGCAGACGCCCAGGATCGGCACGCGCTCCCCGCAGCGGCGGATCACCGGCACCGACACGCCGGCCTCGCGCGGGGCCCCGGGGCCGGGCGAGACGACGATCCCGGCCGGCGCGAGGCGCTCGACCTCGTCCACCGTGATCGCGTCGTTCCGGTAGACGGCGAGCTCGGCGCCCAGCTCGCCCAGATACTGGACGAGGTTGTAGGTGAACGAGTCGTAGTTGTCGATCATCAGCAGCATCAGGCCCTCCCGCCGGTCCGTCCGGCCCGCTCGATCGCCGCCATGAGGGCCCGGGCCTTGGCGACGCACTCCTCCTGCTCGCGCTCGGGCACCGAGTCGTAGACCACGCCCGCGCCAGCTTGGACGTAGGCCGTGCCGTTCCGCACGAGCACGGTGCGGATCGTGATGGCCGTGTTGAGCGATCCGTCGAAGCCGAAGTAGCCGACGCAGCCGGCGTAGGGCCCGCGGGCGACCGGCTCGAGCGCGTCGATGATCTCCATGGCCCGGACCTTCGGCGCCCCGCTCACGGTGCCGTGCGGGAACACCGCCTGCAGGACCTCCCACGGCGACCGGCCAGGGGCGAGGGAGCCCTCCACGTGGGAGACGAGGTGCATCACGTGGGAGTACCGCTCGATCGTCAGCAGCTCGCTCACGCGCACCGAGCCGTAGCGCGCGACACGGCCCACGTCGTTCCGGGTGAGGTCCACGAGCATCACGTGCTCGGCGCGCTCCTTCGGATCGGCGAGGAGCGCGCGCGCGTGCGCTTCGTCCTCGTCCCGGTTACGGCCCCGCGGGCGCGTGCCCGCCAGCGGTCGCATCTCGATCCGGCCGTCCTCGAGGCGGACCAGCCGCTCGGGGGAGGAGCCCACCAGGGTGGCCCCGGCCCCCGCGTCGAGGAGGAACATGTACGGCGAGGGGTTCACCACGCGGAGCGCGCGGTAGAGGGCGAGGGCGTCGAGCCCGGGCACCGGCGTCGCGAAGCGCTGGGACAGGATCACCTGGTAGATGTCGCCCGCGGCGATGTGCTCCTGCGCGCGCTCCACGGCCGCGCAGTAGGCGTCCGGCGCCCAGTTCGACCGGGGCTCCAGCGCCGTCGGCACCGCCGGCGGCTCGGGCGGGCGCGGACTCCGCAGGCGATCGAGGACCCGGTCGATCCGCTCGCGCGCGCGCGTGTGGGCGGCCTCGGCCCCGCCGTCCTCGTCGAGGAACGCGTTCGCCACGATGCGCATCGTGTGCCGACGGTGGTCGAAGGCGACGACGGTGTCCATGAGGGCCAGGCGGAAGACGGGGAGACCAAGGTCGTCAGGCGGGCGCGCGGGGAGCCGCTCCCAGAGGCGCACCGCATCGTACCCGAGGTAGCCGAGGAAGCCGCCGGTGAAGGGAGGCAGCTCCGGGTCCCGCGCGGCCCGGTAGCGCCCCAGATGGTGCGCCAGCGTCTCGAGGGGGCGCCCGCGCTCGACCACGGTGCCGTCGGGCCGGAGCACCCGGACCTCCGCGCCGTCGCACTCCAGGACCAGGCGGGGATCGCCGCCCAGGACCGAGAAGCGCGCCACCTGCTCGGGGCCCTCCACGCTCTCGAGCAGGAAGCTCGACGGCATGTCGCGGAGGCGCAGGTATGCGGAGATCGGCGTCTCGAGGTCGGCGAGCAGCTCGCGCGCGACGGGCACCACGTTGGGGGCGCCCGCCGGCATGGCGCGGGCGCCGGGAACGGAGACCAGCGGCGCATGGGCACGGGTCGACATCGGGGCTCCCTTCCTCAGTCCGGCCGGCGCGCCTCGGGCCCAGGGCCCTCGCGAGGCGGTGGCCTGCCTTCGTCACAAATCAAAAGAGCCGGGGCTCGCGGGGACCGTCCCGCTCACCTCGGCTCTGACTCGTCCTGCTCTCGCTACGACCGGTGATCGCTACGGGGGTCCGGGTCCCTCCTGGGCGCAAGGGCGCCACCAGCGCCACGCCCACCAGCGCTGCCCGACCCGTCGGCGAACGTCCCGGTCACCGTGCGGCATCGTGCGGAGAACGTTAGTGGGCCGCGGTTCCCGTGTCAAGCGCGCTTTCCGACCGGGTCAGCCGGGGCCTCGAACACACGGGGCCGGCTCGGGTGTGGATCGCGCAGCGCCCCCGACACCGACGATCGCCCGCGTCTCAACCCCCTTCCTCCTCCAACCGCTCCACGTCTGCCAGGTCGCGGAGCCGCCCGGTGGCCCGCTTGTTCCGGATGAACGTCTCCCGGTCGACGAACGGAACCTCCAGTGATCCGATCCGATGCACCACGCGCGTACGCCACGCGCTCTCGAAGTCGACCCCGGTCAGATCCGTGAGAATATCGATGCGCCGGGGCGGCAACCCGATCTGAAGCACGACGCCGGGCCGCGCCAGATCGCCGGGTGTGGCGCCCAGCGCGTCGACCGGCGCGCCGAACCGTTCCAGTGCCGCCCAGACCCGCTTGGCGTTGACCGGGTCGGCGAGGACCCAGACGTCGAGGTCCCCCGTCGCCCGAGGCACGCCGTGGACCGCGAGCGCGTGGGCTCCGACGACCAGGAAGCGCGCGCCGCTTGCCAGGAGGGCTGCGAGCATGTCCTGGAAGTCCTCGTTCACGGGAGCGTCTCGGGCCGCTGACGATCCAGCCGGCGGAGTCGGACCGGAGCGGCGGTACGCGGGTACGCGGGCATCGGTCGAGCGGAGAGCGCCCACGCCTCGACCGTCAGCGTCCAGACCATCGCCAGCCGCTCTTCGGGGGTGGTGAACCGCTCCAGGTGATCCCGGGGCTCTTTGCCGAGGGCGACGAGCCGCACGGGCCAGGTGCGGCGGGACGCCGCCGGGGACGGTGTCCTCGGGGCGTCACCGCTCGACATGGCGGGATTATACCCCCCGGCCGGCGGCACCCGGGCGGGACCGCCTCCGTCGACCATCCGCGCGGTGCAGCGGCCCGCTGGCGGCCGCCGGAGCCCCGACCGGCCCGGATCGCCGTCCCCCCGGCTATAATGACGCGGCATCCTGACCCTTCCGAAGCCGCGGGGCCGGAGTCCAGCGCGGCCTCCGGCCCGCTGGAATAGCGATCGCAGGAGGGCCCCGGTGACGGCGGGTCGCCGGCGGCCCCGCTCGGAGGCGAGCCACGGCGTCCTCCCGACTCGTACGATCCGGCCTCTGGGGCCGCCTGGCGGCGTGTGTCGCCCTCGCCTGCGGGCCGGTCGCGGTCGCCCTCCTGACGGAGGGCCGCGTCGCGGACGCCGGCGCGCGGGCCCTCCTCTTGCTCGCCCTCGGCGTGGCCCTCGCCGTCGGCGCCGTCCTCGCCCTTCGCCGAGCCGATGCGCCGCGGGCGCGTGAGGCCGAGGCGCGGGAGCGGTCGCTGCGGCAGGCCCGCGACCAGCAGGCCGCCACCGCGGAGGTCCTGACCGCCATGGCCGCCTCGCCCCCGGACCTCCAGCGCGTCCTCGACACGATCGCCCGGAACGCCGCGGGTGTCGGCGACGGCCTCTACGCGGCGGTCTTCCGCTTCGACGGATTGGAGCTGCGGCTGTCCGCATATCACGGTCTGTCTCCGGCAAGACTCGGGGTCCTGAATCGGCAGTTCCCCAGGGGGCTGGACGACGAGAGCCTGGGGGGGCGCGCCATTCGCGACGCCACGATTCTTCAGTACCCCGACGCGCTGACCGATCCCGGCGTCCCGGCATGGGTCCGCGAGCTGGCGCGGGCCGAGGGTTTCCGGAGCGTCGTCGTCGTGCCGTTGCTGCAGCAGGGTCGTGCCCTGGGGGCCCTTCACGTCTCCCGACCCGAGGGCGGTTTCACGGAGCGTCAGGTGGAGCTCCTGCGCTCGTTCGCCAGTCAGGCGGTGATCGCGATCGAGAACGTGCGGCTGTTCCAGGAGCTCCAGGCGCGGAACCGCGAGCTGACCGAGGCGCTGGAGCAGCAGACGGCGACCGCCGAGATCCTCGGCGTGATCAGTGGTTCGCCGACCGATGTGCAGCCGGTCTTCCAGTCCATCGCCGAGAGCTCGGTGGGGTTGAGCGGCGCCCTCTTCGGCTCCGTTTACCGGTTCGACGGTGACCTGATCCACATGGTCGCGCACCACAACTATCCCCCCGCCGCGCTGGAGTTCTCCGAGCGCAGCTTCCCGACCCCGCCCAGCCGCCAGGTGTTCACGGCGCGCGCGATCCTGGAGCGCGCCGTCGTTCACGTTCCCGACGTGTCACAGGACACGGAACACCGTGACGCTCGAGGCCTGGCACAGGTGGTCGGGTTCCGAAGCGCCCTGTCGGTGCCCATGCTCCGGGAAGGCAGCCCGATCGGGGCGATCACGGTCTGGCGCGGCGCGGTGGGCCCGTTCTCCGACCAGCATGTCGCACTTCTCCGCACGTTCGCCGACCAGGCGGTGATCGCGATCGAGAACGTGCGCCTCTTCCAGGAGCTCCAGGCGCGGAACCGCGAGCTGACAGAGTTGCTCGAGCAGCAGACGGCCACCGGCGCGATTCTGCGGGTCATGAGCGGGTCCCCCGCCGACATCCAGCCCGTTCTCGATGCCGTGGCGGAGAGTGCGACGCGGCTCTGCGACGCTCGGGACGTCTCGATCGCCCTGGTCGACCGCGAAGTGCTGAGAGTCGTGGCTTCCCATGGCGAGCTGGCGCGCTGGTGGCCGGACGAGGGGGTTCCCATCAGCCGGGGATCCGTCACGGGGCGGGCCGTCGTGGACCGACGGGCCGTTCACGTGCACGACCTGGCATCCGAGCCGGACGAGGAGTTCCCCCAGGGCAAGGCCTACCAGCGCCTCGGCGGGCACCGCACGAATCTCGCCGTCCCCCTGGTCAGGGAGGGGGCGGCGATCGGCGTCATCGCGATCCGGAGGGGAGAAGTGCGCCCCTTCACGGACCGGCAGGTCAGGCTCCTGGAGACCTTCGCGGACCAGGCCGTGGTCGCCATCGAGAACGTCCGGCTGTTCCAGGAGCTCCAGGCGCGGAACCGCGAGCTGACCGAGGCGCTGGAGCAGCAGACGGCGACCGGGGAGATCCTGAAGGTCATCTCCGGATCGCCGACCGATGTCCAGCCGGTCTTCGACACGATCGTGCAGAGCGCGCTGCGGCTGTGCGATGGTCTCCATAGCGGCGTCTACCAACTCGATGGCGATCTGATCCATCTGGTCGCGCACAGCGACATATCGCCGGAGGCCGAGGCTTTGATGCGTCGAGAATACCCGCGGCGTCCGAGTCGAGAGGGCTTCGTGGCCCGGGCGATCTTGGAGCGCCGCGTGATCCATACGAGCGACGTGGAGATCGATCCGGAAGCATCCGACTGGTCGCGGAGCCGGGCCAGGCAGCTGGGGTACCGGAGCTTCCTCGTGGTGCCGATGCTCCGGGAAAGAGTCCCCATCGGCGCGATCCGTGTCAACCGGAGCGAGCCGCGGCCGTTCTCCGAGAAGGAGATCGCGCTCCTGCGCGTCTTCGCCGATCAGGGCGTGATCGCGATCGAGAATGTGCGCCTGTTCAGGGAGCTCGGGACACGGAACCGCGAGCTGACCGAGGCGCTGGAGCAGCAGACGGCGACCGCGGAGATCCTCGGAGTGATCAGCCGATCGCCCACGGACCTCCAGCCGGTGCTGGAAGCCGTCGCCCGGAACGCGTCGCGGCTGTGCGGGGCGGCGAACGTCTCGCTGTATCGCGTCGAGGGCGACCTGATGCGCAAGGTGGCCGAGGAGGGCCCACCGCTCACGGCACTTCGCGTCGGCGAGACGCGATCCGTGACCCGGACAACCGTGAGCGGCCGAGCCATCGTCGACCGGACGACGATACACCTACCCGACTATCAGGCCGCCGCGGCCGCTCGAGAGTACCCGGACGTACGGCGCGACACGGGCATCCGAACGACGATCGGCATTCCGCTTCTCCGCGACGGGGTCGCGATCGGGGCCTTCACCGCGTACCGCACCGAGCCCCGGCCGTTCTCCGACCGCGAGGTCGCGCTGCTGCAGACGTTCGCCGACCAGGCGGTGATCGCGATCGAGAACGTGCGCCTGTTCACGGAGCTCGGGACGCGGAACCGCGAGGTGACCGAGGCGCTGGAGCAGCAGACGGCGACGGCGGAGATCCTGCGCGCGATCTCGAGCTCGCCGACCGACACCCAGCCTGTCTTCGACACGATTGCGGAGAGGGCCGCCCGAGTATGCGACGGGATGTACTCCGCCGTACTTCGTTTCGACGGGCGCGTCATCGACCTCGTTGCCCACACGGGCATGACTTCCGCCGCGCTTGAAGAGTACGACCGCATCTATCCGCTCCCCCTGATCGGAGACACCCTGGCGGCCCGAGCGATTCGCGAAGGCGTGGTCGTTCATAGCCCGGACTCCTTTGAGGATCCTTCCGAGTTCGTCCGGCGCATCGCGCAGGCCGCTGGCCATCGCTCGAGGCTCGTCGTGCCGATGCTCCGGACCGGGAGGGCCGTCGGCGCCATCGCCGTGGCGCGGAGCGACTCCGCCGGAGGGCCGCGGCCGTTCACCGACAAGGAGATCGCGCTGCTCCAGACCTTCGCCGACCAGGGTGTGATCGCGGTCGAGAACGTGCGCCTGTTCCGCGAGCTGGAGACACGGACCCGGGAGCTGGCGCGCTCGGTCGAGGAGCTCCAGGCCCTCAGCGACGTCGGGCGGGCGGTGAGCTCCACCCTGGACCTGCCCACCGTGCTCGCCACGATCGTGACCCGCGCCGTCCAGCTGTCGGGGACGAGCGGCGGCGTCCTCTACGAGTACGACGGCGCGAGCCAGACATTCCACCTCCGGGCCAGTCATCGAACCGAGGAGGAGCTGGTCGAGGCGCTGCGGGCGTCCCCCATCCAGCTCGGGGAAGGGGCGACCGGACAGGCGGTGGCCCGGCGAACCCCGGTCGAGGTCGCGGACATCCTCGAGGACCGGCAGTATCAGCTCGGGGTGCGGTCGATCCTGACCCGGCTCGGTTACCGATCCATCCTGAGCGTCCCCCTGCTGCTCGAGCAGCGGATCCTGGGCGCGCTGACGGTGTCGCGGCGTGAGCCCGGGAGCTTCCCGACGGAGACGGTGAACCTGCTCCAGACCTTCGCGACGCAGTCGGCCCTCGCCATCCAGAACGCGCGGCTATTCCGCGAGATCGAGGCCAAAGGCCGCGAGCTCGAGGTGGCGAGCCGGCACAAGAGCCAGTTCCTCGCGAACATGAGTCACGAGCTGCGCACCCCGCTCAACGCGATCCTCGGCTATACGGAGCTCCTGATCGACGGGATCTACGGCGAGCTGTCTCAGAAGGCCGGCGACGTCATGGCGCGGATCGACCGGAGCGGCAAGCACCTCCTCGGCCTGATCAACGACGTCCTCGACCTGTCCAAGATCGAGGCGGGCCAGCTCGATCTGGCGCTGGCCGACTACTCGCTGGCGGAGGTCGTGAACGCGGTGGTGACCCAGGTCGAGTCGCTGGCGGCCGAGAAGGGGCTCGTCCTGCAGGCGGCAGTCGCCCCGGGCCTGCCGGCGGGACGGGGCGACGAGCGGCGGCTGGCCCAGGTGCTCCTGAACCTGGTCGGCAACGCCATCAAGTTCACCGAGGTCGGCTCGGTGCGGATCGCCGCCCACGTGGACGGAGACGCGTTCCTCGTGTCCGTCGCCGACACCGGGCCGGGGATCGCCGAGGCGGACCGGCGGCGGATCTTCGAGGAGTTCCAGCAGGCGGACAGCTCGAGCACGCGCAAGAAGGGCGGCACGGGGCTCGGGCTCTCCATCGCCCGCCGGATCGTCGAGCTCCACGGGGGCCGGATCTGGGTGGAGTCGACCGTCGGACGGGGCTCGACCTTCGGCTTCCGCGTCCCCGTGCGGGTCGAGCGCCAGGTCGCGAGGGTCTGATCGAGCCGCCCCGGGAGCGGCGAGGAGCCCGACATGGCCAATCGCATCCTGGTCATCGAGGACAACGAGGAGAACCGTCAGATCCTGCGCGACCTCCTGGCGCACGCCGGCTACGAGATGCTCGAGGCCCATACCGGCGAGGACGGCGTGACCGCGGCCGGCCGCGAGCGTCCGGACCTCATCCTCATGGACATCCAGCTTCCGGGGATCGACGGCTACGAGGTGACGCGCCGGATCAAGGCAGACCCCGCCCTCCGCGCGATCCCGATCATCGCCGTGACCTCCTACGCGCTCTCCGGCGACGACCAGAAGGCGATCGCCGCCGGCTGCGACGCGTACGTGACGAAGCCCTTCAGCCCGCGCGCCTTGCTGGGGAAGGTCCGCGAGCACCTGCGATGACCGGAGTACCGCCACGAGGCGCGGGGCGAAGCCGAGGGGGCGCCGCGGTCCCGTGAGGAGCGCATCGTGAGGACGCCGCCGCGCCTCCTCGTCGCGGACGACAACCCGCTCAACGTCGATATCCTGCGGACCCGGCTCGCCGCCCATGGCTACGAGATCCTGACCGCGGGCGACGGCGAGTCGGCGCTGGCCCTGGCGCGCGCGCAGCAGCCGGACCTCCTCCTCCTCGACGTCATGATGCCGGGGCTCGACGGGCTCGAGGTGTGCCGGCGCCTCAAGGCCGACCCCACGCTCCCGTTCATGCCGGTCATCCTCGTTACGGCCAAGGCCGACTCGCGGGACGTCGTGGCGGGGCTCGACGCGGGCGCCGACGAGTACCTGACGAAGCCCGTCGACCAGGCCGCGCTGGTCGCGCGGGTGAAGTCGATGCTCCGCATCAAGGCGCTCCACGACACGGTCGAGGACCAGGCGGCGACGCTCGGCGAGTGGAACCGCACCCTCGAGAGCCGGGTGCAGGCGCAGGTGGAGCAGCTCGAGCGCCTGGGGCGCCTCAAGCGCTTCTTCTCGCCGCAGCTCGCCGACGCGATCGTCCAGGGCGGCGCCGAGGATCCGCTCCGCACCCACCGGCGGGAGGTGACGGTGGTCTTCGCCGATCTCCGCGGGTTCACGGCCTTCGCGGAGACGGCCGAGCCGGAGGAGGTCATGGCGGTCCTCCGCCAGTACCACGGGGAGATGGGCCGGCTCATCCTCCTTCACGAGGGTACCCTGGAGCGGTTCACCGGCGACGGGCTCATGGTGTTCTTCAACGATCCGATCCCCGTGCCCGACGCGCCGGCGCGGGCGGTGCGCATGGCGGTCGCCATGCGCGACCGCGTGGGCGAGCTCGCCGCCGCGTGGCGCAAGGAGGGGTACGAGCTCGACCTGGGGCTCGGCATCGCGCGCGGCTACGCGACGCTCGGCGCGATCGGCTTCGAGGGACGCTGGGACTATGCGGCCCTGGGAACGGTCACGAACCTGGCGGCGCGGCTCTGCGGAGAGGCGCGGCCGGGCCAGATCCTCGTCGCGCCCCGCGTCCTCGCGGCGCTCGACGAGCTCGTGAATGCCGAGCCGCTGGGGGAGATCACCCTCAAGGGCTTCCTGCGCCCCGTGCCCGTCCTCAGCGTGACGGGGCTGCGGCCGTAGGACGCGCGCCGGAGGGCGAGCGGGCCAGGCCGCGGCCCGCCCGCTGCTCGAGCCCGAGGGTCACGGCGGCGCAGGGTCGTCGTCCCAGTCCCGGCTGCCTGCGACGCCTTGCGTGGACGCCTTGCGTGGACTCGACGGGGTTTCCCCGCCTGTGGCATGGTATGGCGTCATGGCTGAGACCGCCGAGTCCCCGCGCTCGTTCTGGGACGACGTCGGCGCAAACTTCCCGTCCCTCAAGGGGGCGGCGTCCACCGCCTACTACTTCGACTGTGAGCGCTGGCTCTTCGAGACCTACCTCCCGAAGCTTCGAGACCTCGTCGTCTTCAAGACCGACCTCTGGGACGAGGCGAAGAACACCGAAATCCTCCGCTGGGCGGCCGACCAGGGCGCGCGCCCGATGGGTGTCGACGTGTCGATCGACGTCGTGCGGGAGGCCGGCAAGGTGCTGGGGGCCCACAGCCCCGGCTTCGTGGTCGGCGACGTCCGGGCGATCCCGCTTCGCGACGGCGCCGTGGACGCGGTGTATTCGATGGGGACGATCGAGCACTTCGACGAGTACGCCCAGGCGGTG
Organism: Candidatus Methylomirabilota bacterium; assembly: GCA_035550795.1. Lineage (GTDB taxonomy): Bacteria > Methylomirabilota > Methylomirabilia > Rokubacteriales > DASRDR01 > DASRDR01. The sequence goes on along the minus strand of DASZOL010000049.1, from coordinate 20,173 downwards.
AGCGAGATCTTCCGCGTCCTCAAGCCCGGTGGCACGGCGATCGTGGGCGTGCCCAACAAGCTCGACCCGTTCCTCCGGCCGCTCATGGTCCACGTCATGAACGCGACGGGGCTCTACGGGTACGGGATGGAGAAGTCGTTCACGCCGGCAGCCCTCCAGCGCCTGGTGGAGTCGGCCGGCTTCCGGGTCACCGCGCGGACCGGCATCCTTTTCATTCCCGGCTGGCTCCGGATGCTGGAGCTCCTGCTCTACACGCGCCGGTCTCCGCTCACCGTCGCCACGACCCCGGCCGTCCGCCTGTTCGCCTGGCTCTACCGGCGGGTCCCCGCGGTCCGGCGGCACGGGTACCTGACCGTCTGCGTGGCGACGCGTCCCGCCTGACGGACTCGCCGGGCGAGGGTATCTCGCCACGCGAGCCGAGGCCGGCTCGGCCGGCGGCCCATGGCGCGATGCTATACTCCAGCGTCGGCCGATGAACGTTCACCTTCTTAGCCTTGGATGCCCGAAGAATCAGGTCGACGGCGAGCTGATGCTCGGGCTCCTCGCGCAGGACGGGGTAGCCCCCGTGGACCGGGCCGAGGCCGCTGACTGCGTGGTCGTGAACACCTGCGCCTTCATCGACCGGGCGAAGCAGGAGTCGATCGAGACGATCCTGGAGCTGGCGACCTGGAAGGCCGCCGCTCCTGGCCGGCGGCTGGTCGTGACCGGGTGCCTGCCCCAGCGCTACGGCGCCGAACTCCTGACGGAGATGCCCGAGATCGACGCCCTCGTCGGGACCGGCGAGCTCCCCCGGATCGTGGACGTGGTGCGTCGCCTGGACGCGCGCGCGGCGTGGATCGCCGGGGCCCCGCCCGGATACGTCTACCGGGCCGACGCCCCGCGGGTGCGTCTGGGCCGCGTCCCGTACGCCTATGTGAAGATCGCCGAGGGGTGCAGCATGGGCTGCACGTTCTGCGCGATCCCCCTCATGCGCGGCCGTCACCGGAGCCGGCCCCTGGGGGACATCGTCACCGAGGTGGCGGCGCTCGCGCGGGATGGGGTCCAGGAGGTCGTGCTCGTCTCCCAGGACACGCTGGCCTGGGGGAAGGACCTGCCCGGCCCCGGGCGATCGGACTTCGGGGACCTTCTCCTCGCGCTCTCGGAGACGGCGGTCCCGTGGCTCCGCTACCTCTACCTCCATCCGGCGCACGTGACGGACCGGCTGATCGCGAAGCTCGGTCGGGCCCGCGCCCTTCCGTACGTCGACATGCCCATCCAGCACGCCGACGACGCAGTGCTCCGGGCGATGCGCCGCGGGGTGACGGGGCGGCGCATGGCGGAGATCGTCGCCGCCCTGCGCGACGCCATCCCGGGTGCGACGCTCCGCACCACCGTCCTCGTCGGCTTCCCGGGAGAGACCGACGCGGCCTTCGAGACGCTGCTCGCGTTCCTCGACGAGGTGCGCTTCGATCGCGTGGGCAGCTTCGTGTACTCGGCCGAGGAAGGCACGCCGGCGGCGGCGCTCGCGGCCCCGGTGCCGGCGGAGGTGGCCGAGGAGAGGGCGCGGCTCGTCCAGGAGACCCAGGACCGGATGGCCTGGGAGCGCCAGGCCGCCCTCCTGGGCTCCGTCCAGGACGTGCTGATCGACGGCCCGAGTCAGGATCCCGCCTTCGCCTGGGAAGGTCGGACCGGCGCCCAGGCGCCGGAGATCGACGGGGTCGTGTACGTCCGGGACCGAGACCTCGCCCCGGGCCGGCGCGTTCCCCTGGAGATCGTCGAGGTCGACGGCTACGATCTTGTCGGGATCCTCGCCCGCCGCTGAGTCTTCCTTGCCTGCGGCCCTCGGCACGCAGCTGGCCCGCTGGATCGCGACTGCTGGAGGGCTTGGGTACGCGCCCTTCGCGCCCGGCACGGTCGCGAGCCTGCCCGTCGCCCTGGCCGTCTGGTGGCTTCGTCCCGGCGACGCTGCGCTGCTCGTCGCGACCGCCGTGGTGGCAGGGGTCGGCGTCTGGGCAGCCGGGCGGGAGGAGACTCGGATCGGGGCGAAGGATCCCCACGCGATCGTCGTCGACGAGGTGGCGGGGATGTTGATCGCCTGCTGTGGAAACCCGAAGACGCTCCCGTGGGTCCTGGGGCTCTGCCTGGCCTTCCGTGTGTTCGACGTGCTGAAGCCGCTGGGCATCGACAAGCTCCAGGCGCTGCCCGCGGGCCTCGGGGTGGTGGCGGACGACCTGCTCGCGGGCATCTACGCGAGCCTTCTCGGTCAGCTACGCCATTTCGTCTGAGGTGAGCCCCCCGGACCCGGCGGCGACCGGACGGTGCTGACCGTCGAGCTCGTGACCGTGTCCGTCGACCCCGCGGGATCGGTTGCCGCCGCGGCGCTGGCGGTGGGTCGCGTCCTCGAGCGCGAGGGGTGCCCGGTCCGCTCTCGCCGGGTGGTGCCCGCCGAAGAGGAAGCCGCCGAGCGGGCCCTCCGCCAGGCCGCGGCCGATGGGGGGTTCGTCGTGGCGGTCGGCGAGGGTCAGGGGGCCGGCACGCTCCGGCAGGCCCTCGCGCGGTGCCTCGGGAGCCGCCTCGTCCTGAGCGGCCGCGCCCTCGAGGCCCTCACGAGCGCCTACGCGGCACGGGGGCAGGCGGTGCCCGGGCGGGCGGAGCAGCTGGCCCTGGTGCCTCAGGGCGCCACCGTCGTGGCCCCGGTCGAGCCCGGGGAGCCGGGGCTCCTCGCCGAGGTGGGGCGCGCCGTGGTCCTTGTCCTGCCCGCGGCCCCGGCCGCCGCCGTCTCGCTGGTCCGGACGCATCTCGTCCCGCGCCTCCAGCAGGCGGGCGCCGGGCCGATCGTCGTGGTCCGCACCCTCCGCATGGTCGGCCTCGACGTCGGGACCGCGGAGGCCCAGCTCCAGGCGGCGCTCCGCGACGTGGACGGGGTGTCCGGCTACGTGATCGACACCGGGGAGGAGTGCTGGGCGCGGGTGCGGCTCCGCGCCGAGTCGTCGCCGGCGGCCGCCGCCGCGTTCCACGCGCTCGAGCCCGCGCTTCGCGGCGCCTTCGGCGCCGCCTGGTACGGGGTCGACGACGATGCGCTGGAGACCGTCGCGGGGCGGCTGCTCCGCGCGCGCGGCTGGACGGTCGCCCTCGCCGAGTCGTGCACCGGCGGCCTCGTCGGTCACCGGCTCACCCAGGTCGCGGGCAGCTCGGCGTACTTCGAGCGAGGCTTCGTCGTCTACTCGAACGAGGCGAAGCAGGCGCTGCTGGGCGTCCCGGAGACCGTCCTCCGGGAGCACGGGGCGGTGTCGGCGGCCTGCGCCGAGTGGATGGCGCGCGGCGCCCGCGAGCGCGCCGGCACCGACGTCGCGGTCTCCGTCACCGGGATCGCCGGTCCCGACGGGGGCACGCCCACGAAGCCGGTCGGGACGGTGTTCGTCGGTCTCGCCGACGCGCACGGGGCCGTCGCCGAGCGCTACCGCTTCGACCGCGACCGCGACGGCAACAAGGCGCTCTCCGCCGTGCGCGCCCTCGATCTGCTGCGCCGTCGCTGCCTCGAGGCGACCTGAGCCGCGCGCTTCGCCTGCCCCCCGGGATGTCTGCTTCACGCGTCGCCCCGTATGCTCGCGGTGCCGGTTCGGCCCCCGATGCCCCGTGGGGCGCTCCGCCGCGGCGGCGATCTGCCCGGCGTGTGCCTGGCGGGGCGCCGGCGCCCGGCGTGGCATCGGCGTTGCTTTTGGATAGTAGGACCGAGGATGTGCGAACGCCGGACGCGGGGACGGTCCTGTGAGTGAACGGCCGGTCCGGAGCTTCGTGGCGGTGTTGCTGCCGGATCGGGTGCGCGCGGGACTTGCGGCGGCGTGCGCGGAGCTGCGCGGGCGGGCGCCGGGCCTCGGGTGGGTGCGGGCGGACAGCCTTCACCTCACGCTCCGGTTCCTGGGGGAGGTCGATCCGGTCATGCTCGACAGGGCTCGAGAGGCGGTCGCCGTTGCAGCCACGGCCGTCCCGCCGTTCACCCTGACGCTGGGGGGACTGGGAGGCTTCCCGCCGGGGCGCGCCCCGCGGATCCTCTGGGCTGGCGTCGCCGCGGGGGGTGACGGGCTCGAAGCGCTCCACGCCGGCCTCGAGGCGGCCCTGGTTGCGCGCGGTATCCCGGCCGATGCGCGGGCGTTCCACCCCCACGTCACCCTCGCCCGCTCCCGCGACCCGCGGGGGGCGCCCGGGCTGGCGGGCGCCCTGGGGGCGGGACCCTCGTTCGGGACGGTCAAGGTCGCGGCGCTCCACCTGATGCGGTCGGACCTGGACCCGCGGGGCGCCCGGCACAGTGTCCTGGCAGAGGCTCCGCTGGGCGGCGGGTTGGAGGGAGCATGAGGCTCAGCCACCAGGGGTGGGATACTCATCTTCTGTTGACATGCTCGGGACAGCGCATCTAAAATGGCGCCGACATGGAACGAGACACGCGGCCGAGCCCGGCGACCCGGAAGTCGCGCGGGGAGGCACGGAGGGACGTGATGGCGGAGTCCAAGGCTGAGTCGAAGTCCGAATCGAAGGCCGACAAGGACCGACGGCAAGCGCTCGAGCTGGCGCTGTCCCAGATCGAGCGCCAGTTCGGCAAGGGCGCCGTGATGAAGCTCGGCGCGTCGGGGGCGCTCGAGGAGATGGCGGTGGTCCCGACCGGGGCCCTCACCATCGACCTGGCGCTCGGCGTCGGCGGGATCCCGCGCGGGCGCGTGACGGAGATCTACGGGCCGGAGTCCTCCGGGAAGACCACGCTCGCCCTCCACGTGATCGCGGAGGCCCAGCGCCAGGGAGGCTACGCGGCGTTCATCGACGCCGAGCACGCGCTCGACGCGGTGTACGCGAAGCGGCTCGGCGTGAACATCGACGAGCTCCTGATCTCGCAGCCCGACACCGGCGAGCAGGCGCTCGAGATCGCCGAGCACCTGGTCCGCTCCGGCGCGATCGACGTCATCGTGATCGATTCCGTCGCGGCGCTCGTGCCGAAGGCCGAGCTCGAGGGCGAGATGGGCGAGTCGCTGCCGGGGCTCCAAGCGCGGCTCATGTCGCAGGCCCTCCGGAAGCTCACCGCCGCGATCGCCCGCTCGGGCACCGCCGTGATCTTCATCAACCAGATCCGCGAGAAGATCGGCGTCATGTTCGGCAATCCGGAGACGACGCCGGGCGGCCGCGCGCTGAAGTTCTACGCCTCGGTCCGCCTCGACATCCGGCGGATGGACGCGCTCAAGCAAGGCACCGAGTCGGTCGGTGTCCACACGAAGGTCAAGGTGGTGAAGAACAAGCTCGCGCCCCCGTTCCGCGAGGCGGAGTTCGACGTGATGTACGGCGAGGGGATCTCGCGGGAGGCCAACGTGCTCGACCTCGCCGTGGAGCACGGGATCGTCGAGAAGAGCGGCACGTGGTTCTCGTACCGCGACCAGCGCATCGGCCAGGGCCGGGACAACGCCCGGAGATTCCTCAAGGAGAACCCGAAGATCCTGGCCGAGATGGAGACGGCGGTCCGTCACGCGGTCGGGCTCAAGCCCATCACGAACGGAGCCTGACGCCGGCGGAGCATCACACGGGGTCGCCCCCGGTGACCACGTTCCGGCGGCGACCGGCGGCGGCGCGGCCGCCGCTCGATGCGCGTCGGGCGCGTACGGTCGCCCTCGACTTGCTCGCCCGGAAGCCCTGGACGCGGCGGGACCTCGCCGGCCGCCTCTGTCGGCGCGGCGCGCCCCCGGACGTGGCGGACGCCGTGGTGGCCGAGCTCGAGGCCCGCGGTTACGTGGACGACCGGGCGTTCGCCGCCGCGTGGGCGGAGTCCCGGGCCCGCGACCGGGCGTTCGGCCGCCAGCGCTTGCGCCAGGAGCTCGCGGGGCGGGGCGTCGCGCGTCCCCTCGTGGAGGCCGCGATCGCCCGCGCCTTCGAGGAGACGGACGAGGTGACGCGGGCGCAGGGCGCCGCCGCGCGGCGCCTGACGGTCCTCCGGCGCGGGGCTCCCGATCAGGTGGCCCGCCGGCTCCATGACTACCTGCGCCGGCGGGGGTACTCTGAGGACGTCGTCCGGCAGGTACTGCGGGCGCTCCGCAGGGGTGCCGTGCCGGACGAGGCGGCCGACCCGTGAGGCGTCGGTCGAGACCGACTGCTGATGGTCGAGTGGATGGGTGAGTCATGGATGCCGAGGATCGTGAAGTCTTCCGCGAGCTGGCCCGGCAGATGGACACGATGGTCGGCGGCGTCAACGGGCTGGTCGTGGGCGTCAATGGCCTGGTTGGCGGTGTCAACCGGCTCGTCGACGGCGTGCGCGTCATGGGCGAGACCCTGACGACCCAGATCGAGACCCTGACGACCCAGATGCAGGCCATGCACGACGAGCTCCGCGAGACGCGGATCGTCCTGAGCGAAGGGCAGCAGGCGACTCAGGCCGAGATCCGCGCCATGTCGGCCGACATCCGCGCGCTGATCGCCCGGCTCGACGCGATCATCAGGGGGCGAGACAACGGCGGAGCCACACCCTGACGCTGCCCCGCTCGTACCGGATCCCGGGAGGTGCGCATGACCCCGACGGAACGGAAGACCCTGATCGCCACGTACAAGGCGGGGTACGACGAGGTGGTGCGGGCGTTGGCGGGCGTTGCCGCCGACGAGCGGGACTGGCGGCCCGCTCCCGGTGAGTGGAGCGCGCGCGAGGTCGTGCACCATCTCGCGGACAGCGAGACGATCGCCGGCATCCGGCTCCGCCGCCTCCTCATCGAGGACCGGCCGGTGATCCAGGGATATGACGAGGCGGACTATGCCCGGCGGTTCCGGTACCAGGAGCGCCCGTGGGAGCCCGCGCTCCGCGCATTCGAGGCGGCCCGGGCCACCACGGCGCAGCTCCTGGATTCGATGACGGAGGCGGACTGGCAGCGCAGCGGCACGCACACCGAGAGCGGCCCGTACTCCGCCGAGGGGTGGCTCCGTATCTACGCCGACCATGCCTACGTCCACGCCGAACAGATCCGCAAGAACCGTGCGGGCTGGGCCGACCGGCCGCGATGACGCGCGTCGGGGCGGGCGCGGCGAGGCCTCGGGCCCTCGAGGTGAGAGGACGACGACCATGACGGGCGCCGAGCGGGCGGCGTTGATCGCACGATACCGCCTGGGCCACGGCGCGCTCGTCGCCGCGCTCGCGGGCGCGACCGCAGCCGAGCTCGACTGGCGCCCGACCCCCGAGGCGTGGAGCGCCCGGGACGTGGTCCACCACGTGGAGGATGCCGAGCTGACGGGGGCTGTCCGGCTGCGCCGGCTCCTCACGGAGGATGCGCCGTCCATCCCGGCGTTCGACGAGGAGGTGTACCGGGAGCGTTTGGCCTACGCGACGCGGCCCATCGAGCCCGCCCTCGACGCCATCCGGGCGGCGCACGTGACGACCGCCGAGCTGCTCGACGGCCTGACCGCGGACGACTGGGCCCGGGCGGGCACCCACAGCGACGAGGGCCCGTACTCGATCGAGCGCTGGCTCGCCTTCCACGCGGCCCACACGCAGGAGCACGCCGCGCAGATCCGCCAGCTGCGTCTCGCGCGGGTCGGCGCCGCTCCGCCGCCCTTTGAGCCCTCGGGCGGCGCGCCCGAGCTCAGGCCTGCGCTTCGCTGAGCGGCGCGGCCGCGCGCCTCCCACCCACGTCGCCCGGCGAGCCGTGACGGGCCCGGCCCGCCCCGGCGCACGCGCGTGGCTCGCCTGGGGCATTCCCACCTTTCTGTTTCTCTTCGCGTTCTTCCATCGTGCTGCGCCCGGCGTGTTCGCGAAGGAGCTGATGCAGGCCTTCGGCGCGACGGGCGCCATCATCGGCCTCCTCTCGGCGGCGTACTTCTACGCCTACGCGGGCCTGATGATCCCCGCCGGTGTCCTCCTGGATCGGTGGGGGGTGCGATGGGTCGTGGCGGCGGGCGGCCTGGTGATGGGCGCCGGGACCTTCCTCATGGCGCTCGCCCCGGGGGCGACCCTCCTGTTCGTCGGGCGGTTCCTGGTCGGCGGCGGCGCCTCCGTCATGTTCGTCGGCGCGCTCAAGATCGCCGCGGCGTGGTTCCCGACGTCGTACTTCGCCACGCTCTCGGCGGCGACCGCCTCGGCGGGCGTCCTCGGCGGCCTGGTCGGAACCGTGCCCCTGGCCTGGCTCGCGGCCCGCTTCGACTGGCGCGGCGCGCTGGCCCTCGTGGGCGCCGTGACGCTCGTCGGCGCCGCGCTCTGCCTGGCGTTCGTCCGCGACCAGCCCTCCGATCACCCGGGCGCTGCGGCGCTCCCTGCCGGCTGGTCCGCGGTCTTCGCGGGGCTGGGCCAGGTGCTCGGCAATCCCCACACCTGGCCTCCCTTTCTCGCGTTCTTCTTCCTCTACTCGGCGACGAACAACCTCCTCTTCTGGATCGTGCCGTGCCTCCGTGACCTCTACGGCCTCGGCATGGCGGACGCGGCGCTCTTCGCGACGGCACCGTCGCTGGCCTTGCTCGTCGCGGGGCCGCTGACCGGCTTCATCTCGGACCGCCTGCTGCGCCGGCGGCGGCTGCCCTACACGGTCCTGACGGTCGCGCAGTTCGTCGCCTGGCTCCTCTTCGTCCTGACCCTCGGGGGCCTGCCGCTGTGGGGCCTCTACGGCCTGCTCTTCGCAATGGGCCTGGTGGGCGGGGCGTTCGTGCTGACCTGGCCGCTCGGACGCGAGGTCAACCCGCCGCACCTCGCGGGCATCGCCGTGGCGGCGGTGAACCTCGGGGGGTTCGTCGGCGCCGCGCTGACCCAGGGTCCCCTCGGCGCCCTGCTCGACGCCCGCTGGGCCGGCGCCATGGCCGGGGGCGCCCGGGTCTATCCGGTCGGGGCGTACCGGGCGAGCTTCGCCGCGTCCGCGCTCCTCATCCTCGGCGCCGCCCTCGTCTCCCTGTTCTTCCGAGAGACCCGCGGCCGCAACGTCTACGCCGATCCCCGGCGTCGCCGGCCCGGCTGAGCGGCAGCCGGCCCGGGCCCGCTGGCCAGGGCTAGCCGCGCGGCTTCGAGGTCCTTCTCCTTTCCGGCCTCGATCCGCGGGAACGCCAGGTCGAGCGCCCGGAGCGTGTCGATGATCGCCGAGACGACCACCAGGCGCGTGAACCACTTGTGGTCGGTGGGCACGACGTGCCACGGGGCATGCGGCGCGCTGGTGTGACGGATCATGTCCTCGAGCCCCGGGTGTCCCCGGGCCGGAACCGCCGGCCGTCCGTGACCCGGAACGAGCGGGGGAGCTTCTCGATCTTGGCCACGCCAGACCGCCAGACCGCCCGCCGCCGGAGCCGTGCGCCGCGCACGCCCGCGCGGGCGCGGATCCCGGGCCGGCGGGTGGCCGATGGTATCATGAGGCTCCTATGACCGGACACGAGCTCAGGGACACGTTTCTCCGCTACTTCGAGCGCCACGGCCACACGATCGTCCGCTCGTCGCCTCTCGTTCCCGGCAGCGACCCGACGCTCCTGTTCACGAACGCCGGCATGGTGCAGTTCAAGGCGCTCTTCCTTGGGGAGGAGCGTCGGGACTACATCCGGGCCACCACCTGCCAGAAGTGCGTGCGGGCGGGCGGGAAGCACAACGACCTGGAGAACGTCGGGCGCACCGCGCGACACCACACGTTCTTCGAGATGCTCGGGAACTTCTCGTTCGGCGATTACTTCAAGACCGAGGCGATCGCCTACGCCTGGGAGTTCCTGACCCGTGACCTCGCGCTCCCGCGTGCCCGGCTCTGGGCCACGGTCTTCACCGAGGACGACGAGGCGTTCGAGCTCTGGAAGGCGCACGTCCCTCAGGACCGCATTCTCCGTCTCGGCGAGAAGGACAACTTCTGGGCGATGGGCGAGACGGGCCCCTGCGGCCCCTGCTCGGAGGTGCACTTCCACCAGGGCGACCACCTGCCGTGTGCCGAGGAGGCCGCGGGCCGACGGTGCCTCGGGCCCACCTGCGAGTGCGATCGCTGGCTCGAGATCTGGAACCTGGTGTTCATGCAGTTCGACCGCGACGCCTCGGGGCGGCTCACGCCGCTGCCCAAGCCGTCCATCGATACCGGCATGGGCCTCGAGCGCATCGCCGCGGTCGTCCAGGGCACGCTCTCGAACTTTGACACGGACCTGCTACGGCCGATCCTTGCCGAGGTCGAGCGCCGCTGCGGAAGGGCCTACGGAGCCCACGAGGCGGACGACGTGTCGATGCGGGTCATCGCCGACCACGCGCGCGCGACCGCGTTCCTGATGGCGGACCAGGTCTCGCCCTCGAACGAGTGGCGCGGCTACGTCCTCCGGCGGATCATGCGGCGGGCGATGCGCCACGGGCGCTTGCTCGGCCTGGTCGAGCCGTTCCTCTGGCAGGTGACGGGGACCGTCACGGAGCTGATGGGCGGCGTGTACCCGGAGCTCGTCGAGCAGCAGACGCGCGTCGCGGAGCTGACGCGGCTGGAGGAGGAGCGGTTCGCGGAGACGCTCGACCGGGGGCTCGAGCGCATCGCCGACGAGGCGCAGGAGGCGGAGACCTGGCCGGGAACCGCGGAGGGCAAGCCCCGCGTCCCGGGCAAGGTGCTCTTCACGCTCTACGACACCTTCGGCTTTCCCACCGACCTGGCCCAGGAGGTGCTGGAGGAGCGCGGCTTCGCGCTGACGCCCGAGACCCAGGCCGAGTACGAGCGGGAAATGGAGGCGCAGCGCGAGCGGGCGCGCGCGAGCGCGACGTTCGGTACTGGCGGCGCGAGCGAGGACGAGACGGCCGCCGTCTACCAGGCGCTCTCCACCGAGCTCCCGCGCCCCGAGTTCCTCGGCTACGAGGCGCTGGCCGCGCCCGCCCGGATCCTCGCGATGGTCGCGGGCGGCCGCCGGCGGCGCGAGGTGGTGGCGGGCGACGAGGTCGAGGTGATCCTCGACCGCACGCCGTTCTACGCCGAGTCGGGCGGGCAGATCGGCGACACGGGCGTCCTCACCGGGCGCCACGGGCGCGGGGAGATCCTGGACACCCAGTACCGGGGCGCCGGCCTCATCGCGCACCGGATGCGCGTGACCGAGGGGGGCGTCCGCGAGGGCGAGGACGTGGCGGTCTCCGTCGAGTCGCCCCGCCGCCAGGGCCTCCGACTCCACCACACGGGCACGCACCTCCTTCACGCGGCACTCCGCAGGGTGCTCGGCACGCACGTGACGCAGGCCGGCTCCCTCGTGGCGGCCGACCGGCTGCGGTTCGACTTCACCCACTCGCGCCCGGTCAAGGACCGGGATCTCGAGCACGTCGAGGACCTGGTCAACGAGGCCGTGCGGGAGAACATCTCGGTCGACCCCTTCTGGACCGACCTCGACGCGGCCCTCCGCATGGGGGCGATGGCGCTCTTCGGCGAGAAGTACGGCGACCGCGTCCGCGTCATCCGGATCGGAGACTTCTCGACCGAGCTGTGCGGCGGGACGCACCTCGACGCCACCGGGCAGATCGGGCTGTTCAAGGTCACGACCGAGGGGGCCGTCGCCTCCGGCGTGCGCCGGCTCGAGGCGGTCACCGGGAGCGCGGCGCTGGCGCACGTCGGGCAGGAGGAGCAGGCGCTCCGCCAGGCGGCCGATCTCCTCCGGATCCCGCCGCTCGAGCTCCCGCGCCGGCTCCAGAAGCTCCTCGACGACCAGAAGGGCCTCGAGCGTCAGCTGGCGGACCTCGAGGGGCGGCTGGCGAAAGGCCGCGCCCAGGACCTGGTCGCCGGCGCGCGCCCGGTGGCCGGGATCCCGGTGGTCGTCGCGCGGCTCGACGGGCTCGATGCCGAGGGCCTGCGCACGGTAGTGGACTCCGTGAAGGAACGGCTTGGTTCCGGCGTGATCGTCCTCGGTGCGGTCACGAACAATACGACCAACCTCGTCACTGCTGTCACAAAGGACCTGACGGGGCGAGTGCCGGCCAACAAGCTGATCCAGCAGGTCGCGAAGGTGGTCGGCGGCGGTGGCGGCGGGCGGCCCGACCTCGCGCAGGCCGGCGGGAAGAACCCCGCCGAGCTCGACCGCGCGCTGGCGGGCGTGTACGACTTGGTCGCGCGTGCCGCGGGCGGCTGACGGATCGTGAAGCGGCTGCGGGGAGCCCTCGCGTCCCGGCCCCGCGTCGTCGTCGGGCTCATCGCGGCGGTCATCGCGGGGTGCGCGGCGCCCCGGATCGTGCCGGTCCCGGCCCCGGGCGTCCGGATCGATGCCGATCTCCAGACCGCCAGCGTCGCCGCGGAGGGCGTCGAGGTGACGGTGCGGCCGTCAGCCTGGCGCGGGAGTCCCTGGGACCTCGGTGACTACGTGACCCCGTTCCTCGTCAGCCTGTCCAACGGGGCTACCCACCCGCTCGAGTACGACTACACCGGCTTCCGGCTCTTCGACGACTCCCGCTACCAGTACACCGCGCTTCCCCCCGCCGAGGTCGAGCGTATCCTCCGATGGCGCGCGGGAGAGGAGGTGCGCCTGGCGGCCGTCGGATCGCCGCCCCCCATCCTCCACCGGCGAGTGCTCCCCGACCCGTCCGACTGGTGGTGGGACCGGTACGGCTGGTACGGCTGGCCGGGCTGGTACGGCCGGCCCTGGTACTATCCCGGGCCTGCGTATCTCGGGGACCTCTACCTCCGGGCGCTGCCCATGGGCACGCTCCAGCCGGGCGCGCGGATCGAGGGCTTCGTCTACTTCGCGCGACTGCGCGGCGCCGCGCGCAGGCTGGCGCTCGAGTTCCACCATCGGCTGGGAGAGATGCCGCCGCGCGTCCTGACCCTCTCGTTCGAGGTCGAGCGGGAGGGAGGGTCCCCCGGCGCGTAGCGCCGCCGCCGCGCCGTCATGAGCCTCGACCGGCTGGCCGAGTTCGTGCTCGACCCCGGCATCCAGCCCTTCGCCATCTACGCGATCGTCTTCCTCAGCTGCGTCCTGGAGAGCTTCTTTCCCCCGTGGCCCGCCGACGTCATCGCGGTCTATGCGGGCTTTCTTGCCGGGCGGGGTCAGCTCGATCGCGGGGTCGTCCTGGCCGTCGCGATCGCGGGGACCCAGTCAGGCGTGATGGCGACCTTCTGGCTCGCCCGGCGCTGGGGCCCGGCGCTCTTCCTGGGGCGGTTCGGGCGCTTCTGCCGGGCGGACCGGCGGCTGGCGCAGCTGGAGGGCTGGTTCGCCCGTTACGGCGTGCCGGCGGTGGCGATCTCCCGCTTCTTCCCCGGGATCCGTGCGCTGGTCATGCCGGCCGCGGGGCTGGCCCGCTTCTCGGCCTCGAAGGTTCTCTGTTGGGCGGGTCTCTCCGTGGTCGCCTGGAACGCGCTCGTCGTCGGGCTCGGCGTCGTCGCCGGCACGCACCTGGACTGGGCGAAGCAGATGCTGATGGGGTACAACGCCGTCGCCTTCGGGGTCGTCGTGGCTGGCCTCGTCGCGGGCGGGCTGCTCTTCTTCTATCGAGCCCGGGCCCGGCGCTCGACGAGCTCGTGACCGCCGGCCCGGCCTATTCGAGCGCCTCCAGGAAGAGCCCCGTGAGGTAGCGCGTCTCGGGCACGGCCAGGAGCACCGGGTGGTCCCGCGCCTGGCCAAAGCGTGCGGCGAGGCGCACCGGGCGCCCCACGTCCTCGACCGCCGCCCGGCAGACGTCCTCGAAGAGAGCGCCGCTCACGTGGTGGGAGCAGGAGAAAGTGGCGAGCAGCCCGCCCGCGCGGAGGCAGCGCAGCGCCCGCAGGTTGATCTCCTTGTAGCCGCGGAGCGCCGCGTCGACGGCGGTCCGACGGCGGGTGAACGGCGGCGGGTCGAGGATGACGAGGTCGAAGCGGCGGCCCTCCCGCTCGAAGGCGCGCAGGGCGTCGAAGGCGTTGGCCTCGATCACGTCGTGCGGCGGGGCGCCTCCGGGCGGGACGTTCGCCGCCAGGTGCGTGGCGGCCTGCGCGCAGGCGGCGCCGGAGCTGTCGAGCGCGAGCACGGAGGCCGCGCCGCTGCGGAGCGCCCACGCGGCGAACGCCCCGGTGTAGGCGAAGACGTCCAGCACCGCGCGGCCGGCCGCGCGCCCTGCGACCGCGGCGCGGTTCTCCCGCTGGTCCAGGTAGAAGCCGGTCTTCTGGCCGCCCTCGATGTCGACCCGGAAGCGGCACGGACCCTCGCGGATCTCGACCGCGGGGTCTCCCCGGCCCAGGAGCCAGCCGCTCGCGTCCTCGAACCCCTCGATCGCGGCGGCGGTGGGGTCCCCGCGCCGGTAGACGGCGCGTGCGCCGGAGACCTCCGCCGCCAGCTCGGCGATGCGGTCCGCGCGCGCCGCGATCCCGCGCGTCAGCGCCTGGAGGACCAGGACGTCTCCGTAGCGGTCCACCACGAGACCCGGCAGCATGTCGCCCTCGCCGAAGACGACGCGCCCCGCGTCGCCGTCGTAGGCCAGCGTCTCGCGGAACGCCCAGGCCGTCTGGACGCGCCGCCGCAGGAAGGCGTCGTCGACGACCTCGTCGTGCCGCGTCACGAGGCGGCATACGATCTGGGGACGCGGATTGTAGAAGCCGCGCCCGAGGACGCGGCCGTCCGCGGCGCAGACGGTCACCGCCTCGTCGTCCCGCCAGGCGCCGTCCAGCCGGGCCACGTCGGCCCGGTAGACCCAGGGATGGCCCCCACGGGTCCGCGCCTCGCGCTGGGGACGGAGTACGAGCCGGGTCACGGGGTCAGGATGCGCCCCCGCGTCAGGGCGTCAAGGTCGGACCCCTTCAGGCCGCGCGCAGCACCGTGATCATCACGAGCGCCGCGGCGTTCTTCTCGAGAGGGCGTCTCAGGCTGAAGTTCGAGAACCACCCGCAGAACTCCCAGCTCCCGGCCAGGTCGACAAGGGCCCGCAGCTCCTGCGGGAAGACGATGCGGGTCGGGTGCCGCTGGACCACGACGCGGTGGCGCCCCCGCTCGCTGATGTCGAACCGCATGACCTCCTGGCAGACCTGGCGGGAGACGTCGTAGTCGAGCAGGGTCTGGAAGGTGGCCCGCACGGTGATCCCGCGCCGGCGGCGCGTCCAGGTCCAGCGTGCCCCCGGGCTCCACCCGTTGGGCACCATCCGGTCGAACACGTAGATGCCGCCGGGGCGCACGTTCCGCCGCACCGCCCGGAGGTGGGCGACGAGCGCGGCGGTCTCGAGGAGGTGCCCCTGGGAGTCCTGCATGCAGATCGCCGCGTCCACCGGGTCGGGCAGCCGAAAGTCGGTCATGTCGCCGACGACGGCCCTGACGCCGAGTCCCAGGCGCTCGGCCTCCGCCCGGAGAAACGCGATGGAGGGGGCCGAGAGGTCCATGGCCGTCACCCGGTAGCCGCGCCGGGCCAGCCGCAGGCTGTGGTGGCCGGTCCCGCATGCCACGTCGAGGACGTGGCGGACCGGGCGCCGCGCGTACTTCCGGAAGCACGCGACGAGAAAGTCCGTCTCGACCTTCCGGTTGAGCTCGAACGCGATGTGGTAGTAGAGCGGGGCGGCGTAGGGCGCGGCCCGGCGGGGCGCCCGTCCGTCCGTCGTCAACGCGGCGCCCACCACGTGAGGATCGCGTCCCGGACGATCGCGGCCGCCGTGATCGCGGTGCGCCCCGACGGATCCCAGCGCGGCGAGACCTCGACCACGTCGAAGCCGATCACGCGCGCGGCGCCGAGGTGCCCGAGCGCGGCGAGGAGGTCCGGCACGGTGATGCCGCCCGGCTCGGGTGCGCCGGTGCCGGGGGCGATTGCCGGGTCAAGGACGTCGATGTCGATCGTCACGTAGAGCGGCTGCGCCGCCAGCGGTCCCGCGATCGCCGCCGCCGCGGCCGCCGCCGGTCCCGTCCACCCCGGAAAGACGTGCGTCCCGCGGGGCGGCTCCCATTCCTCGCGGTCGCCGGTGCGAAGACCGATCTGATAGAGGCGGTCGGGACCCAGGTGGTCGAGGACGCGCGTCATCGCGGAGGCGTAGTTCCAGGGCTCGCCGAGGTATTCCCCGCGCAGGTCCGGGTGGGCGTCGAACTGGACGACGCGGAGATCCGGGTAGTGCTCGAGGGCCACCTCGACGGTGGCGGCGGTCGTGGTGTGGTCTCCGCCCAGGAGGACCCAGCGCTGGGCCGGCGTGAGCGTCAGCCGGAGCTCCGCCGCCGCTGCCTGGAGGGCCTCGCGGGGCGAGAGGTCCGGCACCGGGACGTCGCCGGCGTCCGCCAGCGCCAGGCTCGCGAGATCGGCGCCGAGCCGGGGGACGTAGGTCTCGATCAGATCGGACGCGCGGCGGATCTCCGCGGGGCCCTGGAACGCCCCCTTGCGCTGGTTGACCCGGCCCTCGAACGGGACGCCGTAGAGGACGACGTCCGCTCCGGCGGCGTCCGGGCGGGCGGACAGGAAGCGCGGGCGCGCGGGGGTGAGAGCCATGGTCGAAGGCGACGGTCGGTCGGCCGGGTCCGCGGATTCGGCGGGTGGCGCGCCGGCGCGGCGCCCTACAGCAGGTCGTCCTCCGAGAGGAGCGCGACGGCGGCCAGGGCGCAGCCGGCCCGCTCGACCCGGTGGTCCACCGCGACGACCTTCACCTCGCGGATGGTCTCGCCGCGGACGCGGAAGGCCTCCGCCAGCATGCCGCGGATGGCTTCCTCGGCCGTGCCACGGTCGGTGACGTCGTGGAACTCCATGATGACGCCGGCCTTCGTGTGATCGGCGGGCAGGGCGTAACCGACCGCCGCGGCGATGATCTGGCCGGGCGTCGAGCTCGTCATGGCCGCGTAGGCGGTCGGGACCAGCGCCCCCGGCTTGATCTGGGGCAGCTCGACGATGTCAACCTCGGGCGGGACGATGCTGGAGACCTTGATCAGGTTGACGTTGCCGATCCCGGCGGCCAGGAGCGCGTTGTCGAACGCGTTCAGCGGCGTTCCGCCCTCGGCCGTGCCGGCGGTGATCGAAGCCTTGGTCACCTGCTTCCAGAACATCGCCACCTCCCTCCGCGCCGCGTCGCTCTCGTCACTCGCGGCGTGCCCGAACGTCGCTTCGCCCGCGGCCGGTCGTCATCATCACTGGCGTGAAAGTAAAACGCAAGCATTTTTTCCTTGCGCTGCTTCGTTCGTGCTCTATAATTCAGCCGACTTTCGCCCCGTGTCGCGTCGGCGAAGTAGAGATCGCGGCGACGGCGAGCGCGGCGCCATCGAGACGGCGTCGCAGTTCGATGATCGACGCCGGTCGCGGGCGAGGAGAGGGGGTCGGTAATTGGAGAGTCTGGGTCGTCACCTGCTGCTCGAGCTGTACGACTGCAGCTCCGAGGTCCTCCACAGCCTTGAGTCCGTGAAGACCGCGATGGTGGAGGCGGCGAAGCGCGCGGAAGCCACCATCGTCGACGTGGTCTTTCACGAGTTCAACCCGTTCGGGATCTCCGGTGTGGTGGTGATCGCCGAGTCCCACCTCTCGATCCACACGTGGCCCGAGTACCGGTACGCCGCCGTGGACATCTTCTCGTGCGGCGACACGCTCAAGCCGGCGGAGGCCGCCAACTACCTTGTGGAGCAGTTCGGGGCCAGCCGGGCATCCTGCGTGGAGGTCAAGCGCGGCGTTTTCCCGGGGGCGGCCGGCCTGGTGAACAAGGCCAAGGAGGGCGTCGCCGCGGATGGCACCCCAGAGCCCCTACAAATGGTTTTTTGAGACCACGACCGCCGTCGAGGGGCACGCCCACGCGATCGTCCGCACGATCTTCGCCCTCCGGACCGAGTTCCAGCAGATGGAGATCCTCGAGACGGCGAGCTACGGGAAGTGCCTCGTCCTGGACGGGCGCATCCAGTCGAGCGTGGCCGACGACTTCATCTACCACGAGACCCTCGTGCACCCGGCGATGGTCCTCCATCCTCGTCCCGAGAGCGCGCTGGTCATCGGGGGCGGCGAGGGGGCGACGCTCCGCGAGATCCTTCGCTATCCTTCGATCCGGCGGGCGGTCATGGTGGACATCGACCGCCGCGTCGTCGAGGCCTGCCGGACGCATCTACCCGAGATGCACCAGGGCGCCTTCGACGACCCCCGCACCGAGCTCCGGCACGAGGACGCGCGCGGATGGCTCGAGCGGACGCCGGAGCGGTTCGACGTGGCCATCGTCGACCTCACGGAGCCGCTGGAGGCCGGCCCCGCCTGCCTCCTGTTCACGCGGGAGTTCTACCAGCTCCTGAGCGATCGCCTGACGCCGCACGGCACGCTGGCGTTGCAGGCCGGCATGACCAAGCTCGGCGAGCTCGACTTCTACGCGGCCATGATCCGGACCCTCCAGGCCGTCTTCCCCCACGTGGGGCCCTACCAGTCCTTCATTCCGTGCTTCGGGACGCCGTGGGGCTTCGCGGTCGCGGGCAAGCGGGACGACGCGGCGGCCCTGGCGCCAGCGGCCGTCGACCGCCGGCTGGCCGAGCGAGGGGTGGGTCCGATGCGCTTCTACGACGGGCTGGCGCACCAGCACATGCTGAGCCTGCCGCTGTTCCTGCGGAAGGTCGTCGCCGACTGTCCTCGCATCATCACCGACGCCGAGCCGCTGATCGTCAGCTAGGACGGCTCTCGCGCGGGCCGCGCCGCCGGCGGCCGCCCCCGTTCACTCCGCTCGCGTGCGCCTGATCCTGGCCTCGGCGTCGCCTCGCCGGCGCGAGCTCCTCGCGCAGCTCGGGCTCTCGTTCGAGGTCCGGGCGAGCGAGATCGACGAGGCGCTGGCGCCGGAGGCGCCGGCGCCGACGCTCGCGACGACCCTCGCCCGGCGGAAGGCCCGCGACGTCGCCGACCGGGTCCACGCCGAGGAGGGCGCGCCGGGCGCCCTGATCCTGGGCGCGGACACGCTGGTCGTCCTCGACGGGCGCCCGCTCGGCAAGCCCGCCTCGCGCGACGAGGCGCGCGCGATGCTCCGCCTGCTCCGGGGCCGGAGTCACGAGGTGGTGACCGCCGTCGCGCTCATCGAGGTTCCGGGCGGCCGCGAGGTGGCGGAGACCGTCGTGAGCCGCGTTCGCATGCGCCCCTACGGCGAGGCGGAGATCGACGCGTACGTGGCCACGGGCGAGCCGGACGACAAGGCCGGTGCCTACGCCGTGCAGGGTCTCGGCGGGCGGCTCGTGGCCGGGGTCGAGGGCTCGTATACGAACGTCGTGGGACTCCCGCTGGAGGCGACCGCACGCCTGCTCCGTGCGTTCGGGCTCACACCGAGGGAACCCTCGGCCGCGCAGGCGTAGCCGCGCGAGCCCAGCTTCCGCAGTACGAGTAAGAGACCGCGCGCTCGAGAGGCATTCGCTTGACACGGCCGGACTCGTCCCGCTAGCGCGGCGCCGCAGTTGCGCCCGCTGTGGGGCGCGCGCAGCGCACGGCGTTGCTCCTTCGGCCCATTCACGGCGTGAGGTCGCGCACGGGTGGGCCGACGACGCAAGGCGGCGCGATGGCCGCGGACATCTGGAGTTCTCCGGATGTCGATCAGGGCGGTCGGGCGATGCTGCCCGACCCGCGCGCGCGTTCGTGGGCGCCCGCCGCGCCGGCTCGGCTGCCGCCAGCCTGCTCGCCGCACTACTGCTGCTGGCCGCCGCGCCGCCCCGATCCGCTGAGGGGCAGGTCTTCCACGTCTACGATCGACTCAACCGCCTGCGGGCGACCGTCGACCCCACGGCGAACGACGCCGCGATCTGGACCTACGACTTCAACGGCAACCTCACCAACGGCGGCACCAAGACGTACACGTGGAACGTGCGCGATCAGCTCTTGAGCATGACGGGCGCGAGCTTCCAGTACGACGCGCTCGGCCGGCGCCACCGCCGGGTCGTCGGCAGCACCACCCGGGACTTCGTGTACGACGGGCTCAACCTGGTCCAGGAAAAGCAAGACACGACGGTGAAGGCGAACGTGGTCACCGGGCTCGGCCTCGACGAGGTGTTCACGCGCATCAAGGGCAGCGCCACCCGCCATCTGCTGGCGGACGCCCTCGGCTCGACCCTCGCGCTGACCGATCCGGCCGGCGCGGTCCAGACGTCCTACACCTACGCCCGTTCGGCACCACCACCTCGACCGGCCAGTCCAACGCGAACCCGTCCAAGTTCACGGGCCGCGAGGACGACGGCACCGGCCTCTACTACTACCGGGCGCGGTACTACCATCCGGGGCTGCACCGATTCATTCGTGAGGATCCGCTACGCTTCCTTGGCGGCGAGTCGAACTTCTATGCGTATGTAGGGACCAGCCCGCTCAACGCGGCTGACCCGCTTGGCCTCTTGGTGACGAGCCTCAGCCCGAACGATCCTCACTCGTGAA